>NZ_WIAQ01000002.1 GCF_009466385.1 Peribacillus tepidiphilus
CTATTGGAGTCACCGAGGGTTAAGAAGTCTAACTGAAAGGTATCAGACTCTACGTCATACTTAATTGAACCGCCGTATACCGAACGGTACGTACGGTGGTGTGAGAGGTCGGGGGTTAGTCACCCCCTCCTACTCGATTATGTTTACCAAACAAAATGTAATACATATTTAACTTAATGTTAAATACAGTTGACACGATGTTAAGAATACTGTACATTCGTAATATAAAATATTGGAAAAGGTGGTAAGATGCTCCTTAATCGGGTAAAAGAGTTTAGAGCAAGATTTAACTTAACTCAAAGTGATCTGGCTGAAAAAATAGGAGTTACGAGACAAACAGTTGGTTTTATTGAAAAAGGAGATTATTCTCCATCTATACAGTTGGCATTAAAAATGGCAAAAGTGTTCCAGTGCAGCGTGGAAGAGATTTTTTGGATAGAGGAGGAATAAAATGCTAAGTAAAATGGCTAGATCACCTTTTTGGTCATTGGTTTTCATATTTGAATTAGTTATATTTTACTTCTTAATTACGTTGATTGAACAGCAATCATGATTATTCTTTTATTAGCGATTTGTCAGTTTTTAATTTTCTGGTTAGAAATTAAAAAAGCAAATTCTTAAGGAGAAGATAAAATGGAAATGTTATCATCCCTTTGGGAGTACGTTCTTATTTTTTTATTGGCTGCTGTTCCTTGGATTGAAATTGCAGCAGTGATTCCTTTAGGTATACTGCGTGATCTTTCTCCTGTTTGGGTGGGAGTTTTAGCGTTTACGGGAAATTTTGTTACAGTTTTTATTTTGATTGTTTTTTTTGAAAAATTTCGCGCAAGAAAAAAGAAAAACATAGAAGATAAGCAGCCTTCCAAAAGACAAAAAAGAGCAAAAGAAATTTGGAATAAATACGGTCTTCCTGGCATCACCTTGGCAGCGCCCCTATTCATTGGAACGCACATTGCTGCAGCTATTGGAATGGCTCTTGGTGCAAGGAAAACGTGGATGACGATCTGGATGACCATAAGTCTACTCATATGGACGATTTTTTTAACAGTTGCTTCATATTATGGTGTAGATTTGTTGTTATAATAAAGAATCAAAAATAACAGCCGGGATTCCAGCTGTTATTTTTTTAGCCCGTTTTCAAGTGCTGTGAGCATGTCTTGTTTCTCTTCTTCAGAAGAGTTTTGCCAAATGATTTCAAATAAAACGCCAAGTCCCGGAAGCATTTTTTCTTCACCGCTTTGGATTGCATCCACAATGGTATCTTCTAGCTGTTCCTGAGAATTTCCTGAAACGTTCTGGATAATGGCATGTCGCAGATTTAGATTCATTTTTAAAGCCTCCTATTCAATTATGGCACTGCTTTTATCCTTTCTCACACAACAATTTATTATGTATAAAGTTTAAGCTATAATAGGAAAATCAGGCTGAAGAAGGAGAGAGAGTATTTGAAATACATTCAGTCCACAAATAACCCGCAGGTCAAACAATGGAAGAAGCTGTTAACAAAAAAAGAGCGTGATAAAACCGGTTTATTTCTTGTTGAAGGCTTTCACTTAGTGGAAGAAGCATTAAAACACAAGCGAGCTATATCGATTATTAAAAGTGAAGAAATCGATTTACCGACAAAATGGGATATTCAAGATGAAGATCTGTACGAAGTCCCAAAAGAAATCATAAAGCTTTTAGCTGAAACTGAAAATACACAAGGTGTATTTGCTGTTTGTGAAAAGATAGAAATTGAGCCTGATCAGTACAATAAGATATTAATGTTGGATGCAGTGCAGGATCCTGGCAACCTTGGCACTATTATACGGACAGCGGATGCAGCTGGAGTTGACTTTATTGTCCTTGGAGAAGGGTGCGTAGACCTTTATAACGGAAAAGCACTTCGCTCCACTCAAGGTTCTGTATTTCATTTGCCAATTGTAAAAGGGAAATTGGAAGAATGGATCCCAAGATTAAAACAACAAGGAATTCCAGTTTTTGGGACAGCTCTTGAAAATGCAGTGAGCAGTACAGAAGTATCTAAGCAAAAATCATTTGCATTAATTGTTGGTAATGAGGGAAATGGAGTTAGAAAAGAAATATTAGACATGTGCGATCAGAACCTGTACATTCCAATCTATGGACAAGCAGAATCGTTAAATGTAACCGTTGCAACGGGTATTTTATTATATACATTATGATGTGAATGGAAAGGCAGTTGCATATCCTAAAAAAACTGACTATAATGATTGAGTAATAACTAATATGAAAAAGACGATGACAGAGAAAAGTAGCTTTTTGGAAGCATGCAGGGAGAAAATGCCGGGGACTGAAAGCATTTTTATGTGGAAAAGAAGTGAAGTTCACCTCTGTAGTCGGCATCGGGACCGCATGGAATGTGCGTAAAGATGCACCGGTGAAAAGCCGTTATCTTAAGTGAGTGAGTGTACAGATTATTTGTACATTAACAAGGGTGGTACCGCGAAATGTAACCTCGTCCCTTTTTTTGGGGCGAGTTTTTTTATTTTATTACAGATCCGCATATAAGCGGCTTGAATAAAGGAGGAAAATACATGCAAGAGCGTTTACAGGAACTGCAAGTTGAGGCGATTGCCAAGGTTGAGGCAGCTTCCAATTTAAAAGAATTGAATGATATTCGCGTAGCGTACTTAGGGAAAAAAGGCCCAATCACGGAAGTACTTCGTGGAATGGGAAAGCTTTCTGCTGAAGAAAGACCAAAAATCGGGGCATTGGCAAACGAAGTACGTGAAGCGATTGCTCAAAAAATTGAGGAAAAGCAAATCGCAATGGAAGAAGCTGCGGTGCAAGAAAAGTTAGCAGCTGAAAAAATCGATGTTACGCTTCCAGGTCGTCCAATAAAAGTGGGAAATCATCATCCCCTAACAAAAGTTATAGAAGAAATTGAAGACTTGTTTATTGGTATGGGTTATCAGGTTGCAGAAGGTCCTGAGGTAGAAAAGGATTATTATAATTTTGAAGCACTTAACCTTCCAAAAGGCCATCCAGCTCGTGACATGCAAGATTCCTTCTATATTACGGAGGAAATTTTACTTCGCACCCATACCTCTCCTGTTCAAGCTAGAACGATGGAGAAACATGAAGGAAAGGGTCCTGTTAAAATTATTTGTCCGGGTAAAGTGTATCGCCGCGATCATGACGATGCTACTCACTCCCACCAGTTTACACAAATTGAAGGACTTGTGATTGATGAAAACATCCGTATGAGTGACTTGAAGGGAACACTTGAGGTATTCGCAAAAAGAATGTTTGGTGAAGATCGTGAAATTCGCCTGCGTCCAAGCTTCTTCCCTTTCACAGAGCCGTCTGTAGAAATGGATATCTCATGTAAAATGTGTGGTGGACATGGCTGTAATGTATGTAAAGGAACTGGCTGGATTGAGATTTTAGGTGCAGGTATGGTTCACCCAAATGTCCTTGAAATGGCAGGATTTGATTCAAATAAATATTCTGGTTTTGCTTTTGGTATGGGACCTGAACGAATTGCCATGCTGAAATACGGAATTGATGATATTCGTCATTTTTACACAAATGACATTCGATTCTTAAAACAATTTAGTCGTCACGAAGGATAAGAGGAGGGAAACTATGTTTGTTTCATATAAATGGCTGCAGCAGTATGTAGATTTAAGCGGAATTACTGCTGAAGAATTGGCAGAAAAAATTACGAAGAGCGGAATTGAAGTAGAAGGCGTAGAAAAGAAAAGCGAAGGCATTTCAAACGTCGTTGTAGGTCATGTGTTAGAATGCGAAAAACATCCACAAGCTGATAAATTAAATAAATGCTTAGTAGACGTTGGTGAAGAAAATCCCGTTCAAATCATCTGTGGTGCATCAAACGTAGCAAAAGGTCAAAAGGTAGCAGTAGCGAAAGTAGGCGCTGTATTGCCTGGCAATTTTAAAATTAAAAAAGCAAAGCTTCGCGGGGAAGAATCACATGGAATGATTTGTTCTCTTCAAGAGCTTGGAATAGAAAGTAAACTGATCGCAAAAGAATATGCAACAGGAATTTTTGTATTCCCGAATGATGCAGAAGTGGGAAGCAATGCTTTAGAGCAGCTTGGATTAGATGATGAAGTTCTTGAGCTCGGTCTCACACCAAATCGTGCAGATTGCTTAAGCATGCTTGGTGTAGCATATGAAGTAGGGGCTATTTTAGGCAGAGAAGTCAAATGGCCGGAAGCTTCAGTTGAAGCCGGAAATGAAAAAGCAGCAGATTATATTTCCATTACAGTTGAAGCAAATGAAGATAATCCGCTTTATGTAGCAAAGGTCATCAAGGATGTGAAGATTGGGCCTTCTCCTCTTTGGATGCAAGCAGCTTTAATGGCTAGCGGTATTCGCCCTCATAACAATATTGTAGACATCACGAACTATGTCTTACTTGAATATGGTCAGCCGCTTCATGCATTTGATTATGACCGTCTAGGTTCAAAGGAAATTGTAGTTAGAAGAGCAGCCGAAGGAGAAAAAATCGTTACGCTTGATGATACAGAACGTACATTAAAAGCAGATCATCTTGTAATTACAAATGGTAAAGAGCCTGTTGCATTAGCTGGTGTGATGGGAGGAGCGAATTCTGAAGTTGTTGACACTACAACGACTGTCCTTTTAGAATCAGCCTATTTTACAGGTTCGACTATTCGCAAAGCCTCTAAGGATCACGGACTTCGAAGTGAAGCAAGTGCACGGTTTGAAAAAGGTGTAGATCCAGAGCGCGTTCGTGCTGCAGCTGAAAGAGCAGCTTATCTCATGGAAAAATATGCAGGTGGAACAGTTCTCGAAGGCACAGTGGAAGTAGACACATTAAAAGTAGAGCCTTCTGTCGTTTCTATTACTTTACAAAAAATCAATAGCCGCCTTGGAACAGATTTATCTATGGCGGAAGTGGAAGATATTTTCAAACGATTGAAATTTGAAACATCCGTTGAAGGAAATGAAATCACGGTTACTGTTCCAACACGCCGTGGTGATATTTCTATAGAAGAAGACCTGATTGAAGAGGTTGCCCGTCTTTACGGCTATGACAACATTCCGAAAACTCTTCCAGTTGCAGCCTCAACTCCTGGAAAACTGTCTTCTTATCAGCTGAAGCGTCGCAAAGTACGCCGATTCTTAGAAGGAGCCGGACTGTACCAAGCGATTACGTATTCTTTAACAACAGCAGAAAAATCCACTCAATATGCGATTGAAAAAGCCGAACCGATTCGTTTAGCGATGCCGATGAGTGAAGATCGCAGTACATTACGATTAAGCATTGTACCTCAGTTATTAGAAGTTCTGAAGTATAATGTAGCCCGTCAAAATGATTCTGTAGCTCTTTATGAAACGGGGGCTGTGTTCTTAAAGAACTCCGACGATGAGCTACCAGTTGAAAAAGAGCATGTAGCAGGAGCTTTGACAGGTTTGTGGCATGCTCATTTATGGCAAGGCGAGAAGAAGCCAGTTGATTTCTATGTAGCAAAAGGTATTTTAGAAGGATTGTTTAACATACTTGGTGTTTCCGAACAAATTACCTATGAAGCTGCTGAAATCGATGGCATGCACCCTGGACGTACGGCTAAGGTCCTTTTAAATGGTGAATTTATCGGATTTGTAGGTCAGGTTCATCCGAAAGTCCAAAAAGAATATGACTTAAAAGAAACGTATGTATTCGAGTTATCATTAAAAGCCTTAATTGAAGCAGAAGTTGCTCCAATTGCCTATGAAACGATTCCACGTTATCCATCGATTACACGTGATATAGCACTTGTTGTGAATAAAGAAGTATCGGCTGGTCAGCTAAAAGCATTGATTGAAGAAGCTGGCGGCAAACTACTAAAAGAGGTTTCTGTATTTGACCTATATGAAGGTGAAAGAATGGAACCAGGCAAAAAATCGATTGCCTACTCGCTTCGCTACTTCGATCCAGAAAAAACATTGACAGACGAAGAAGTGACAAAAGCACACAATAAGGTTCTTGAAGCTGTAAAAGAAAAAGCTGGAGCTGAGTTGCGCGGATAATCCAAACAAACAGGCTAACGCAACCCCATATGGCATATAAACCATGAGGGGTTGCGAAGTGACCCAGTAAAATGGGACAAGGAAAAAACACCTCCTGAATCGAATGTATAACTTACTTCGATTTGTGGAGGTGTTTGTCTTATGGAGACAAGAGTTCATGATCCAGAGGAGATCAAGCAGAAAGCTATCGAGATGAAACAAGCAGGGTATACCAACCGAGAAATTATGGAGACGTTAGGGATTAAAAATAAGACTAAAAGAAGTCCTACGGCTTAAATATGGAATCAAGTTGAATCGCAAAACCGTACAAAAAATCATGCAAAAACGGAATCTTCAATGCCGTGTGAAGAAAAAACGTCAAAACTGGATCAATGGAGAAAGTAAAATCATCGTACTGAATCGTTTAAACCGTGATTTTACGGCTTCTCAACCAAATGAAAAGTGGGTAACGGATATCACTTATTTGACGTTTGGTACTTCGATGCTTTACTTGTCAACCATTATGGCAAATGGTTCAGAATTACATCTATTATTATAATCAAATTCGAATTCAGGCCAAATTAAACTACCTGTCTCCTATTGAGTTCAGGAAACAGGCAACATAGGTGTTTTTTCTGTGTCTCAAATAGGTGGGTCAGTCCAGTTGCGTCAGCAGCTTTTTGTTATACATAAAAGTTTCTGATCTAGCAAGTTGAACCAAAAATCCCGCTAAGTGATCGATATATCTACTTAGTAATCGAAAGCCTCTTTTTTTCTTGAATGAATCTAGAATAAAACGTTTATATTAAAGGATAGAGAAACGTAATGAAAGGTAGGATCATATGAAAGAAACACTTTTAGCTCTTCTTGCCGGCATGATCGTAGGTGGAGTATTTCAATTAATAAAACTGCCAATACCTGCCCCTCCAGTTTTTAGTGCAGTGGTCGGAGTGTTTGGAGTCTATTTTGGAGCTAAGTTAGTACAAATGTTTTTGTGATCCATTATTTTAGGTTTACTACAGCAGGACAGGATATATTTCATAAGTTTTTAAGGAAAAGGCATATTGAAAATTCCTTGTAAAGGGATTTATTCAATTGCCTTTTGTTATTTTTAAGGTTGGTGGAAGTGGATATACGATCTACCTTTTTGTGAGCTTTTGGTTCGTAAGAATGGTTTGCCAACCATTCTTTACGAAAATGAGCTTTCCTCCCATTTGTTCTTTATAAATCCACACTCATATTATCTCCTCTTTTTCACAATCGACAGGGCTTTTTCAGTATTTGCAAAATGCAATTTAGTAAATTCCTTTAAAGCTTCTTGACCTTTTGCCATAATTAGCTTTGCTGCAGCTGTATCTACCGCAGGACCGGCCCCTTTTGGCAATACAAATCCTGCTTTTTCACTCAATTTTTCAAATTGTTTTACAAAAGCGGCTCTTGCCAAAATGGACGCCGCAGCGACAGATACGTGCATACTTTCCGCACCCGTGCTTAAATAGATTTTGTCTGCTTCAAACATTTCCTGTCCTTTTAAATAATTGAAGAATACATCAGGTTGTGCGAATTGATCAATAAATATCGCTTCAGGTTTTACAGGTTCCATATTCTTTAATACATTTTTAATGGCTACATTATGTAGGTAGGCTTTTATTTTTCCTTGGGACATCCCTTTACCCTGCAGTTCATTGTATTTCAGATTATCTAAAACGAGTAAGCTAAATGTGACAGCATGCTTTAACTGAGAAGCAATCTCTAAAATTTGCGGGTCCTTTAGGTTCTTGGAATCTCGGACTCCTAATTCTTTTAGCAGAGAAATTTTTTCTGCCGGTACATAAACGGCTGAAACCGTAATGGGTCCAAAGTAATCTCCCGTACCTACTTCATCGGAACCAACTACCGAGAGTGTTCCAATATTTTCAGGAGGAGAGTAAGCATGTTTTTTCACTGAAGTAGAGGGAACCTTCTTAGACGGTGCAGAAGTATGATGGCTATTCCCCCATTTACTTGCTTCTGTCTCTGCGTGGGCTCCTTGAAACAGGACTTTACCGGATTTATAAGCAGTAATGGTACATCCTGATGGCTTTGCCGAAAACACACTTCCAGGAGGAAATACTGGGGTAAGAACACTAGAATAATAATCTTTCATTTTATTAATTTGCTCTTGACTTAGAACTAAAACGATAGTAGACATCAAAGTAAACTCCTTTTGAATAGGTATTGTCTGCAAATTTTTAACAAAATATGAACAAATCCGATAGAAATCGACATTGTTATTCTTTCAAGCTGAAAAACTTTTTGATATGATATAGATTAGGATTCTTTAGATTGGAGGCATCACCTTGTCAGACAAGAAAAAAAATAAAATAACTGTTGATATATATGGACAGCAATACACAATCGTTGGTGAGGAAAGCTCCAGCCATATAAGACTGGTTGCCTCGATGGTAGATGATAAGATGCGTGAGATCAGCGCTAAGAATCCATATCTAGATATTAGTAAGCTTGCAGTATTAACAGCAGTCAATGCTGTACACGACTACTTAAAGATTAAAGACCAGTTAACCATGATGCAACTGGAACAAAGAAATGAAAAGGATGAAAGCAATGCTTGATATAGCCATAGTTGGTATTTTTCTGATTGGCTTCATTGTTGGTCTTAGAAGAGGCTTCATTTTACAAGTAATTCATTTAACTGGTTTTTTTGTTGCTTTCATTGCAGCTTATATGAATTACCGTGAACTAGCACCGAAGCTTAAGCTTTGGATTCCATTTCCTATGATGGGTGACCAGTCGTCTTTTACCATGCTGTTTGATCAAATTGGATTAGATGTAGCGTATTATAATGCGATTGCCTTTGCGATTATTTTCTTTGCAGTCAAAGTTTTATGGCAGTTGATTGGCTCTATGCTTGATTTTATTGCCCATTTCCCAATTTTAAAAACACTAAATAGATGGGGCGGCGGTGTTTTGGGTCTTGCTGAAGTTTATCTTATCATGTTTATCCTTATTTACATAGCTGCTATGCTGCCGGTTGAAATGATTCAAGTGCAAATTCAAGACTCTTTTCTAGCTAAGTCTATGGTTAAAAATACACCGATTTTTTCCGAGAAAATAAAAGATATGTGGTTTGAATACATATCCTCGTAAGACTGTCCGATAAAATACAGGCTTCCATGTATTTTATCGTGGATGGTCTTTTTAACTTTATAAGAGCTAAGCAGGCGCTTTCCGCTCTTGTACTTTGTTATAAACGACTGTATCTTAAATTAAGGGTAAACTAATAAAAGACGTATTCTTCTGGATGGAATGCTTACTTTGGTTTGTGTAGGTGATGACAATGTCAGTTAATAAAAAAGATGTTATCAAACTTCTTGAAAATATTGCAATTTATATGGAGTTAAAAGGAGAAAATCCATTTAAGGTGTCGGCATTTCGAAAAGCTGCCCAGGCTTTGGAAAATGATGATCGCAGTCTGAAGGAAATCGACGACTTCACTGCTTTATCTGGTATCGGAAAAGGAACAGCAGCCGTGATTGAAGAGTTTATAAAAGAAGGAAAATCGACCGTTTTATCTGAGCTGCAAGAAGAGGTTCCGAAAGGACTTATTCCGTTACTTCAGCTTCAGGGAATGGGCGGGAAAAAGATCGCTAAATTATATAAGGAACTGAATATCACGAACGCAGACGAGCTGAAAGCAGCTTGTGAAGAAGGGAAGGTTCGTGAATTATCCGGCTTTGGGAAAAAAACGGAAGAAAAAATCCTTGCTGCTTTAAAAAAAGTGGGCTCTAGACCGGAACGTTTTCCGCTTTCTTTCGTATTACCAATTGCTAAAGATATCGAAATCTATTTGTCTAATGTTAAAGAAATTGAACGTTATTCGAGAGCGGGGAGTCTACGCCGCCTAAAAGAGACAGTCAAAGATTTGGACTTTATTATTGCTACGACAAGACCGGATCAAGTGAAAGAGCAATTATTAAAGCTGCCTTCCATTAAAGAAGTAATAGCCTCCGGAAATACAAAGGTTTCCTTAATGCTTTCCTATCAATATGATATCTCCATTGACTTTCGAATGGTGAAGCCTGAGGAGTTTATCACAACCCTGCATCATTTTACTGGCTCTAAAGAACATAACGTAAGAATGAGACAGCTGGCCAAGGAAAAAGGGGAAAAAATCAGTGAATATGGTGTGGAAAATTTAGAAACAGGTGAAGTGCTAACCTTCCAAACGGAGGAAGAATTTTTTCAGCATTTCGGCTTAAGCTATATTCCTCCTGAAGCTAGAGAAGACGGAACGGAAATTGACAAATTTTCTAATTTCGACCAGCTTATTTCCCTTGAGGATATGAAAGGGGACCTTCATATGCATTCTTCTTGGAGCGATGGGGCCTATTCCATTGAAGAAATGGTTGAAGCTTGCCGTGCGAAAGGCTATCAATATATGGCAATCACCGATCACTCCCAATATTTGAAGGTTGCAAATGGATTGACTGCTGAACGCTTACAAGAACAAAAGAAAGTGATTGCCGAGCTTAATAAAAAGTATGATGATATATTAATCTTATCAGGAGTCGAGATGGATATTTTACCCGACGGGACTTTGGATTACGATGATGAACTGTTAAAGGAAATGGATCTTGTAATCGCCTCCATCCATTCCAGCTTTTCGCAGCCTAAAGAAAAAATTATGAACCGTTTGAAAACAGCTCTCAAAAACGCTCATGTCGATATTATTGCACATCCTACAGGACGGCTGATCGGAAGACGTTCGGGTTATGAAGTCGATATGGACATGCTGATCCAGCTCGCAAAAGAAACCAACACAGCATTGGAGTTAAACGCCAATCCTAATCGATTAGATCTGGCACCACCCTATTTAAGAAAAGCTCAGGAAGCCGGTGTTATGCTAGTTATTAATACGGATGCTCATAATATTGATATGTTGGAGCATATGGCAATCGGTGTTTCAACCGCAAAGAAGGGTTGGATTTTAAAGGATTCCGTATTGAATGCAAAATCCAAAGAGGAATTGCTCGCATTTTTAAAAAGAAATGATTAATTATTTACAATAAGGGGGATTTTTCTCCATGCATCATAAAGTTTTAAAAACATTGGAGTTTTATAAAATACGGGAACAACTGCAAAAGTTTGTTTCCTCAAAGCTTGGCGCAGAGCTGGTAGAAAAGCTCTTGCCATCTTCAAATTTTGATGAAGTAGTCAAATGGCAGCATGAGACCGATGAAGCTGCCACCGTTATTCGATTAAAAGGAAATGTACCGCTAGGCGGCATTTTTGATATTCGTCCGCATGCTAAAAGAGCCCAGATAGGCGGAATGCTCAGTCCGCAAGAATTAATGGAGATTGCTTCCACTATAAGAGCAGGGAGAATCCTGCAAAAGTTCTTTGAAGAAATGCTAGAAGAGGGTATTGAGCTTCCTGCTATTCAGGAGTATATCCAATCCATTTTTGTTATGACGGATATAGAAAAATTGATTTCCAATGCAATTGGGGAGCAGGGAGAAGTACTGGATTCTGCAAGCGAAAAGCTTAGAACGTTGAGAAGCCAATTGCGTACGAATGAAGCTAGAGTAAGGGAAAGGCTAGAGAGCATGATTCGTTCTTCATCGGCTCAGAAAATGCTCTCCGATGCCATTATTACGATTCGTAATGAAAGGTTTGTTATTCCTGTTAAACAGGAGTACCGTTCTCATTACGGAGGGATCGTCCATGATCAGTCTTCATCTGGACAAACTTTATTTATTGAACCTCAAGCAATTGTTCAACTGAATAATGATTTACAAGAAATTCGTATGAAAGAGCAGCAAGAAATTGAAAGAATCTTACTGTTATTATCTACTACAGTTGGTGAGTATACAAACGAACTGTTGCAGAATGTCAAAGTCTTGGCAAAGCTTGACTTTATGTTTGCCAAAGCAAGATACGCTAAAGAATTAAAAGCTTCTAAGCCAGCTTTAAACCGAGAAGGTCGAATCAAGCTTTTAAAAGCGAGACATCCATTGCTTCCTATTGAAGAAGCAGTACCTAATGATATATTTTTAGGCGATGAATTTTCAGCGATTGTCATTACCGGACCAAACACGGGTGGAAAAACCGTAACATTAAAAACGGTTGGTCTTTGTACCTTAATGGCTCAAGCTGGTTTACAAATTCCTGCCATGGACGGTTCTGAAGCAGCCGTGTTTGAATCAGTTTTTGCGGATATCGGTGATGAACAGTCGATTGAGCAAAGCTTAAGTACGTTTTCATCTCATATGGTAAACATTGTAGAAATCTTGAAAAATGTAGACCAAAATAGCTTAGTGCTCTTTGACGAATTGGGAGCAGGAACAGATCCTCAAGAGGGAGCAGCCCTTGCCATTTCAATATTGGACGAAGTGTACAATCGTGGGGCTAGAATTATTGCTACCACTCACTATCCGGAATTAAAAGCATACGGGTACAATCGTGAAGGAGTCGTGAATGCAAGTGTTGAATTTAATGTTGAAACGTTAAGTCCAACCTATAAGCTGCTTATTGGTGTTCCAGGCCGAAGCAATGCGTTTGAAATATCGAAACGGCTCGGTTTAGATGAAAAAATTATTCAGCAGGCTCGCGGATATATTGGAGAAGACACGAATAAAGTAGAAAATATGATTGCTTCCTTAGAAGTGAGCCGAAAGATGGCAGAGGAAGAACGAAAAGAAGCACATGAGCTATTAAAAACGGCAGAAAAGCTTCATAAGGATTTGCAAAAGCAAATGATGGAGTATTACGAGCAAAAAGACAAAATGCTTGAAAAAGCTGAATCGGAAGCAAAACAGCTCGTTGAAAAAGCTAAAGCAGAAGCAGAACATATCATAAAAGAGCTAAGAGATTTACGAATCCGGAAAAATGCTGAAGTAAAAGAGCATGAGCTAATCGAAGCTCGTCGTCGTTTAGAAGAAGCGGCACCTAAGCTAACGAAAAAGAAGAAAACGATCGTAAAAGCTTCAAAGCATGAATTCAAGCCTGGAGATGAAGTTAAGGTATTAAGCTTTAATCAAAAAGGGCATTTAGTTGAAAAAGTTTCCTCAGATGAATGGCAGGTCCAAATTGGAATCATGAAGATGAAGGTAAACGAAAGCGACTTAGTTTATATCGATAGCCCAAAACCTGTTGAAACCAAGCCGCTTGCTACTGTCAGAGGAAAAGATTTTCATGTTGGGCTTGAGCTGGATCTTCGCGGTGAGAGATATGAGGATGCAATACTCCGTGTCGAAAAATATATCGATGATGCCCTTTTAGCTGGATATCCGAGAGTTTCTATTATTCATGGTAAAGGGACTGGGGCACTAAGACAAGGAGTACAAGAATATTTAAAAAACCACCGCTCTGTTAAAAGAATTCGTTTTGGTGAAGCAGCCGAAGGCGGATTAGGTGTTACGGTAGTAGAATTTAAATAATGCGGGAGAAAAAAGATGAATTCTTTCTGGGAAAATGAATTTGTTAAAATTGCTGCCTACTATAGTGTAGTTGTCCTTTGTGTCATTGTGTTTTTAGCGGTCTTTGAGCTTGTAACGAAGTACAAAAATTGGGAAGAAATCAAAAAAGGAAACTTGTCCGTAGCGATGGCCACAGGCGGGAAAATTTTTGGTATAGCCAATGTTTTTCGTCATTCCATCATGCAGCATGATTCATTACTATCCTTAATTAGCTGGGGAGTGTTCGGTTTTATCCTTCTGTTAATCGGTTATTTTATCTATGAATTTTTAACCCCGGGATTTAAGATTGATGAAGAAATTCAAAATGACAATCGTGCTGTTGGGTTCATTTCTCTGGCCATCTCCGTTGGCTTATCGTATGTAATCGGTGCAGGAATTTCATAGAGGAGAGAAATAAAGTGGAAAAATTGGCGAAAATTCTCTTGCTTTTGTGCGGAGGGTTTGTATTATTTGGGATTGTCTATATGATGTTTTTTGCTAAATAAATAACCTTTAACATTCAAAAGGAATCAGCTGAATGGCTGATTCCTTTTTGAATGTAGTCAAAGTATATTTCACGCACTTTCAGACTGATTGAAAACGCTTGTCAGTCTAGGAACGAACCCGTGCGAGGAGCGGAGTTACCATAGACGGTAATGAGCACCGGAGGAGGGTTCGTGACGAAGAATGCGAGCGTTTGTCAACAGTCTGAAGGAATCAGCTGAATGGCTGATTCCTTTTTGAATGTAGTCAAAGTATATTTCACGCACACTCAGACTTCTTAATTTGAAAATCACGAATAGAATAAATCATGCTAAAAGAACAAACCTAATAATTGTCACTAAAAGTTCGTTATATTATAATAAAATTGAAAGTTTTGAAAATTTAAAACAAAGGAGGAAAAGTTATGGCGGAAAAACTTTGGCTAGAGAACTATCCGAGAGAAATCCCTCCTACACTGTCTTATGATAACAAACCCCTTCAAAGCTACCTGAAAGAGACTGCTGAACAATATCCAGACAAAACATCTATTCACTTTTTGGGAAAAGAGTTATCGTTTAAAGAAGTGTATGAGTCAGCATTGAAGTTTGCTAATTATTTAAAGGATTTAGGAATTAAGAAGGGTGACAGAGTAGCCATTATGCTGCCCAATACACCGCAGTCTGTAATCAGTTATTTCGGCATCCTGTTTGCAGGTGGAATTGTTGTTCAGACCAATCCTTTATATATGGAGAGGGAACTTCAATACCAAATGCAGGATTCTGGCGCAAAAGCAATTATTACACTTGATATTTTATTCCCGAGAGTATCAAAAGTCATGCCGGAAACAAATCTAGAGCACATTATTGTAACCGCTATCAAAGATTACTTACCCTTTCCTAAAAACTTGATTTATCCGTTTGTTCAGAAGAAGCAATATGGTATAACGGTTAAAGTAGAACATGAGGGGAATCATCATCTGCTATCTGAAATCCTTAAACAAACAAGAGCAGATGAAATATCTATTGAAATGGACCCTGATCATGATTTGGCGCTGCTTCAATATACGGGTGGAACGACTGGCTTTCCAAAAGGAGTTATGCTAACGCACAGTAACCTTGTATCAAACGTTAAGATGTGTACAGCTTGGATGTATAAATGTAAACGTGGAGAAGAAACCGTTCTAGGTATTCTGCCATTTTTTCATGTGTATGGGATGACGGCAGTCATGATTTTATCGGTGATGGAAGGATACAAAATGGTTCTTTTACCAAAGTTTGATGCAGAAACCACTTTAAAAACCATTCAAAAGCAAAGACCAACCTTATTTCCAGGCGCACCAACCATCTATATCGCCTTGTTAAACCACCCGGATATCCATAAATATGATTTATCATCGATTGATTCATGTATCAGTGGCTCTGCCCCACTTCCAGTTGAAGTACAGGAAAAATTCGAACAAGTAACAGGCGGGAAGGTTGTTGAAGGCTATGGATTAACAGAAACGTCACCAGTGACTCATGCGAATTTCCTTTGGGATAAGCCAAGAATTAAAGGAAGCATAGGAGTTCCATGGCCTGATACTGATTCTGCCATTTTATCTTTGGAAACAGGAGAGCCGGTTGAGCCAAATGAAATTGGAGAAATCGCTGTAAAAGGTCCTCAAGTGATGAAAGGATATTGGAACAGACCTGAAGAAACAGAGATGGTGTTTCGAAACGGATGGTTTTTAACTGGAGATTTAGGATATATGGATGAAAAGGGATATTTCTATGTTGTGGACCGTAAAAAGGATATGATCATTGCGGGTGGCTTTAATATTTACCCAAGAGAAGTAGAAGAGGTATTATATGAGCATGAAGCCGTGCAAGAAACCGTAGTAGCAGGAGTACCAGATCCATACAGAGGAGAAACGGTTAAAGCATATATTGTCTTAAAAGAAGGAATGAAAGTTACAGAAGAAGAATTAAATGAATTTGCCCGTAAACATTTAGCAGCTTTTAAGGTGCCGAGGATTTATGAGTTTCGAAAGGAACTGCCGAAAACTGCTGTAGGAAAAATCCTTCGCAGAGCACTTGTTGAAGAAGAAAGAAATAAATTGTCTGAAGAGAAAAAGCAAGCTTGAGTGTTTTCGAGCCTGATTCTTAGGCTCTTTTTATTTGAACGTACGATTTTCTTGACAGAAGTTTAGCAGCATTTTATGATAAAAATATGAATGATTATTCATTCATTATTGCTCCCAAAGAAAAATTTTATGACATCAACACACTTCCTTGATGTAAAATGATCTTCCGTAAGGGTAGTGTTACAGATATGCCACAACTGTTGGTAGTCTGAACATGAGTGATGTATCATTCGCTTCTCTGAAAGGGGAATAGGCTGTTGAAAAAGAATAAACCTAAATATAAACAAATCATTGATGCTGCTGTTATTGTAATTGCTGAACATGGTTATCATCAAGCTCAAGTTTCAAAAATTGCAAAACAGGCAGGAGTGGCAGACGGAACCATCTATCTTTATTTTAAAAATAAAGAAGATATTTTGATATCATTATTTCAAGAAAAAATGGGTTTCTTTGTTGAAAAAATTGAAGAAGAAATAAGAGGAATTCAGTCTTCGACGGAGAAATTGTTAGTATTGGTCGAAAAACATTTTCGGATGCTTTCCGAAGATCCTCATCTTGCCATTGTGACCCAGCTTGAGTTGCGTCAATCCAATAAAGAGCTTCGTATGAAAATTAACGATGTTCTAAAAGGATATCTTCGTCTAGTAGATCAAATTCTAAAGCATGGGATCGAAAGCGGAGAATTTCGAGAGGATTTAAATTATCGATTAGCCAGACAAATGATTTTTGGAACCATCGATGAAGTCGTCACTACGTGGGTTATGAACGATCAAAAGTACAGTTTACCAGATTTAACGAAAGAGGTGCATCAACTACTGATCAGCGGTATCAATAGTTCCTCTCCTCTTAAAGTGTGACAATCTAAAAGAGGCATTATTTCTTGCCTCTTTTAGATTGAGTAAGTTTCTCTTTATCTATAATTATTTTGAATTACATAACATAATAATCTATACTAAAATTTGGTTGTTTATTTACCATGTTTCAAGTTAGATTATATTCGAATAAGGGGGATGGAAATGGAATTTGTAAGCTGTAATATTGAAAATCAGGTTGCTTTTGTTACATTGCAGAAACCTCCTGCCAACGCTCTTTCTTCTTCTCTATTAAAGGAACTGTCTAAGTTATTTGATCGTTTAGAAGAAAATGAGGAAGTCAGGGTAGTCCTTTTACAAGGAGAAGGTAGATTCTTTTCTGCTGGTGCAGATATTAAAGAATTCACAACGATTGCAAGTGGAGAAGAATTTTCTAAGCTTGCAAAATATGGACAAGATTTTTTTGAAAGAATTGAGAACTTTTCAAAACCAGTTATTGCTGCTATTCACGGAGCTGCATTAGGCGGAGGACTAGAACTGGCTATGGCTTGCCATATCCGATTAGTTACCGAAAAAGCAAAGCTTGGATTACCTGAGCTGCAATTAGGATTGGTACCTGGTTTTGCTGGTTCACAACGTTTACCGCGTTACGTTGGTGCAGCGAAAGCAGCAGAAATGCTGTTTACTTCAGAGCCTATTACAGGAGCTCAAGCCGTGCAATATGGATTAGCCAATCATGCTTATAGTGAGGAAGAACTTTTCGATCAAGCGAAAGAACTTGCATTAAAAATTGCTAAAAAAAGCCCGATTGCTCTTAAAGCGGCTATTGAGCTATTAAATTACTCGAAGCATGAAAATTATTATAAAGGTGTGGACAAAGAAGCAGAGATTTTTGGTTCTGTATTTGTCTCAGAGGATGCCAAGGAAGGAATCAGCGCCTTTATAGAAAAAAGAGAACCTCAATTTTTAGGAAAATAATTTTTGTATTAAATTTTCATAATCTTCAAAAATACCACACAATATTGGAGGGAAAACGATGAACATTTATGTTTTATTAAAAAGAACATTTGATACTGAAGAAAAAATCTCATTATCTAATGGGAAAATCAACGAAGAGGGTGCAGAATTTATTATCAACCCTTATGACGAATACGCAGTTGAAGAAGCAATTCAAGTGCGAGATGCTCATGGTGGTGAAGTAACGGTAGTGACAGTTGGAACGGAGGAATCTGAAAAGCAGCTTAGAACAGCACTAGCGATGGGTGCTGATAAAGCTGTGCTAATCAATACAGAAGATGATGTGGAAGAAGGAGACCAATTCACAACTGCAAAAATTTTGGCAGAATTCCTGAAAGATAAAGATGCCGATTTGATCCTTGCTGGAAATGTTGCGATTGATGGCGGCTCGGGACAAGTGGGTCCTAGAGTTGCTGAGCTGTTGGGAATTCCTTATATTACAACCATCACAAATCTTGAAATCGACGGCACAAAAGTAAGTGTTGTACGAGATGTAGAAGGAGATTCTGAAGTGATTGAGACTTCACTTCCACTGCTGGTTACGGCTCAGCAAGGTCTAAACGAGCCACGTTATCCTTCTCTTCCTGGAATTATGAAAGCGAAGAAAAAGCCGCTTGAAGAGTTAGAACTAGACGACCTTGATCTGGATGAAGATGATGTGGAAGCAAAAACAAAAACGATTGAGGTTTACCTGCCTCCTAAGAAAGAAGCTGGTAGAATCCTTGAAGGTGACATTAAAGATCAAGTACAAGAGCTAGTAAAGCTTCTTCACACGGAAGCAAAAGTTATTTAATTGCATATTTTTACAAATTGAGCGTTCGGGAGGTATTATGATGGGTAGAAAAATTCTCGTTGTAGGTGAAGTTCGTGATCACTCGTTAAGAAACGTTTCATTTGAAGCGATTGCTGCAGCAAAGCTTGCAAGTGATAATGGTGAAGTAGTAGGTGTCTTAATTGGAAACGAAGTGAAGAACCTAGCTGAACAGTTGATTCAATATGGTGCAGACCGAGTAGTGATTGTAGAAGATGAAAAACTAAAGCAATACACATCTGATGGTTACTCTCAAGCTTTATTAGCTGTTGTTGATTCTGAAAATCCAGATGGAATCATTTTAGGCCATACAGCTCTTGGTAAAGACCTAGCTCCAAGAGTGGCAAGCAGATTAAATTCGGGATTAATTTCTGACGTAACTGGTTTGGAGGAAGCAGGTGGCAATCTTGTATTCACTCGTCCGATTTATTCCGGAAAAGCTTTTGAAAAGAAGATTGTTACAGATGGTCTAATCTTTGCAACGATTCGTCCAAACAATATTCATCCACTAGAAAAAGATGCCTCCAGAAGTGGTGAAGTGACAACACTTTCTGTTGAAATTAAAGATTTAAGAACCGTTATTAAAGAAGTCGTACGCAAAGCAAGTGAAGGTGTAGATCTTTCTGAAGCGAAGGTTGTTATTGCAGGGGGACGCGGAGTAAAGAGCGCTGAAGGCTTTGAGCCGTTAAAAGAGCTAGCCAATGTATTAGGCGGTGCAGTAGGTGCTTCACGTGGTGCATGTGACGCTGATTATTGCGACTATTCACTACAAATTGGTCAAACAGGAAAAGTGGTAACGCCTGATCTTTATATCGCATGTGGAATTTCCGGTGCAATCCAGCACTTAGCTGGAATGTCCAACTCAAAAGTAATTGTGGCGATTAATAAAGATCCTGAAGCTAACATCTTCAAGGTAGCAGACTACGGTATTGTAGGCGACCTGTTTGAGGTCGTTCCGATTCTTACAGAGGAATTTAAAAAGCTAAAGGTTAATGCCTAATCTTTTACCCGGTAGTTCATGAAACTGCCGGGTTTGCTTTTTAGATAAGATGATCTCTTTGATAACCGCCAAGATTCATCTTCCACTTAAGTCGGAATACTTTCTATGGAATAGGGAAACTTAGCAATGAAGCAAATTATTAGCATCAATGAAATAATCAGTGGTATACTGTGTTTAGAAATTTTTAGAATGATTTTAGGAGGATTACAGTAAATGGCTATTGTTAATGCAACTGATCAAACTTTTACAACTGAAACTAGCGAAGGTCTTGTATTAGCGGACTTCTGGGCTCCATGGTGCGGACCTTGTAAAATGATCGCTCCTGTATTGGAAGAGCTTGATGCCGAAATGGGTGATAAAGTAAAAATTGTTAAGGTAGATGTTGATGAAAATCAAGAAACTGCCGGTAAATTTGGTGTCATGAGTATTCCTACTCTTGTGGTTTTAAAAGATGGCCAGGTAGTGGATAAAGTTGTTGGTTTCCAACCAAAAGAAGCACTTGCTGAATTATTAAACAAACACGCTTAATGGTAAAAAATCTCCGTCATTTTTTGGCGGAGATTTTTTTGGAATCTGATGCTTGTAAAAAAGTACATAAGAATATGAACAAATCCAAAAAAATACTCATTGACACTGAGAATCATTCTCTCTATAATAACATATGTAATGAAAATCATTATCAACTATGTGGGGTATAGGGGGATACATAACATGAGAAAAAAAGAATTAAAGAAGATCTTTGCAGGCTTCTTAATGACAAGTGTCATCTTGGCTGGCTGCAATAATACCAATGAAGCAGAGAAAAAAGAAGAGCCAGCTCAAGAATCAACACAAAAGGCTGAAGAGAAAAAAGAAGAAACACCTGCTTTTGATATTAATCAAACTGCAACTGCCAAAGAAGTTTCTGCTTACCTTTCTATAAAGCAAGAGCTTGAAAAAATGAAAGAAAATCAACAAGTAAACTGGGATCAAGTTATTTCTACTTATACTAGTGACCTGCAAAACAGCATCAACGAGATTAACAGCGAATACCAACAAGCAACACAAGTGGCTTTAGAGTCAGGGAAATCAGGAGATGTAGATCAAAATATTGCTCGCCAGTTATTTGATAAAACAACCCAATCTTATTTTTATCAAAAACAAAAACGTCTCCAACAAGAAATCAGTGAGCTTTTAGCTTCAGGAAAAACAGAGGAAGCTAAGAATGCGTTTGAAGAAGTAAAGCTCTTAGCTAATGAAGTGTTCATCCCGACTGCAACAAAACGAGACGAGTTATACAGCTTATCTGGTGAAGCAAGTATTGTAGAAAACATTCATTCAGGGATTACTACACAAGAGGAAGCATTGAACAGTGGAAACGCTGATGACTTTAAAGTATTCTCCCAAATTACTGATAAATCTATTTACAAGAGCTACTATCTTGCGGCTAATTCTTATGCCGAGAAAATTGAAGCAGCTGTAAAAGAAGGAAAAGAAGATCTTGAATTGAAAAACATGCAAGCAGAAGCGTGGGGTTTCTATCAAGCTATTAAAGAATCACTTTCCGGTGGAGATGAAGCAGCAGCAACGAAGCTAAATGATATTTTTTCTTTAGACAAAACAAATGCAAAGGATATCAAAGCTGAAGAAGTAAATACATTATTCGTATCAGCGATAAAAGGGAAAATCAAAGGCTATCATGAAAAAGCCCCAGCTGAACTAGAAGCTGGCAATACTACTGAAGCTAGAGTAAAAGCATTAGAAGGCAACATGTTCATGAAAATGCTTGAAATGAAATTGAATGAAAAACTAGGTGCAGAACAAGCTAAAGCCGCGTTTGAAACTGCTCAAAAATGGTATGACGCAATTGCTGCAGGCAATGCAGAAGAAGCAAAAACACATAGTGAGGCAGTATTAGCTGTTCTTGAGCAATTATAATCCATGTAGGAAAAGTCGCAATTTGCGGCTTTTCTTTATGTCTTGCTTAAAGCTCCTTTAATCTGAGCTAAGCAGACGCTGTCTACTATTCGACTTGTTCAGCTTCAAGCACCGGCTTCTATGATTATGTTATAATTCTTTTGTTGTGAAAGAAGGTGACTATATGAAAGTAATTGTGACAGGTGGAGCAGGGTTTATTGGCCATCACCTTGTAAAATATTTGGTTCAACTAGAATATAAGGTGTACATCATTGATAACTTTGATGATTATTATTCACCTCAAAGAAAAAGAAAACAGCTTGAGAGTATTGGATATAGTAATCACTATCAATTGATTGAAGCTGATTTATTGCAGGAAGATCAGGTCCATCACATTTTTCAAAAAATCAAGCCTGACATTGTTGTGCATCTTGCAGCTCTTCCAGGGGTTTCTTATTCTTTAGAAAATCCACATGCTTACATTGAAAAAAACATTGAAATGACTGTAAACGTTTTAAAAGCAGCAGGTATAAATCATGTGAAGCACGTTGTTTTTGCTTCATCATCCTCTGTTTATGGTGATCAAAAAAACGTACCTCTCATGGAAGAAATGGCAAATGGGAAAGTTATATCACCATATGCAGCTTCCAAATACAGCGCTGAATCCTTCTGTCAAGCCTACAGCCATATTTATTCCTTCCAATTGACGATTCTTCGTTTTTTTACAGTCTTTGGACCCTTCGGAAGACCAGATATGGCAATCGGTAAGTTTATTTCAAAACTGTTAAGAAATGAGGAAATCACTTTATTTGGTCAGGGAGTTTCACGGGATTTTACATATGTAGACGACATTGTTCGTGGAATTGAATTAGCCATGAAAAGAAAAGGAGAAAACGAAATATACAATCTCGGAGCAGGACATCCGGTTACAATGGAAGAGCTTTTATTGGAATTAAAAAAATTCTTCCCTCATATGCAGGTTAAGCAGGAAAAATACCGGTTAGGAGATGTGAGTGCGACTTGGGCAGATATTTCAAAAGCAACAAAACAGCTTGGATTCAAGCCGACCGTTTCTTTTCAAGAAGGCATAAAACGTACTGTACAGTGGGCTAAAGAATATGAAGTTTAAATCGGTTAAATGGATTGGATCTGCAATCTGGGTGAACAGTGTGACGATTATCAGTCAAGTTTTTCAAATTGCACCTGGAGGGCTAGCAACCTATGAAGCTACTATGAGTATTGCATTATCTTCAATAGGATTTGAAATGAAGCTGGGTCTTCATTTAGCTCTTGTCAGTCATTTTATGAAATTTATTTTTTCCTATATAACGGGAATATATGCCTTAGTGGTTCATCCAATTGATTGGGATTGGATAAAAAACCGAATAAAGAGGGGAGGAAATTCACTTTGAAAAGTGCTTCTAAATTTGAAAAGGTAGCTGCACGCTGCTGGAACTTGTTAAATGAAGGGAAGCCGTTTACACCAATATTTACTGTCGGCACCATGCTTTTATTTTATATAGGCAGCTGGGGGGAAGCTTCTTTTTGGAGCAATATGGGTCTATCTTTATTGTTGACACTGCCCTTATTTATCCTTTTCTTTATTTATGATTTTCCATTGTTTTTAAGAAATTATCTTTGGCTACCATTTGTTGCTTATCTCTTAATATGGAACGATGTTTCCTTGCCCCTTTTATTTTTTTCGATCGGGCTCTATTTCTTTTTTACAGTCTTTTTTTGGGGAACTTTGTACTATCATTTGCGAATCGGTACAGATTGGCTCAATTTTACACGGTTCTGGAAGCTTGTCTTAAAAAATAGTGATTCAACAAGCGGCAACGCTCAAGAACAGCTTCCTAAATTTCTTTTGCTTTTGTCAGTATGGCAATACCTGTTCGAAAAGCTTCAAGCAGGATACTCAGTATCTATTTCAACACTTGGTCTTTTTTACGGTGGTTTAATGCTGTATACCTGGATTCTTCACCGCTATCTATTCGATTGGAAACCATCGATGTACAGCGAATACACAAATAACGTTCCAGAGAATAAAAAAGCGATCAATGAAAAAGTAATCGTATTGGTTGTCGATGGCATGAGGAAGGAACGCTTTTACGAAGCGAATACTCCATTTTTAGATTATCTAAAAAACAATGGGACAGAATATACAAACATGGAAACGGTATACCCAGCCCGAACGGTTGTATGCTTTACTTCCATGTTTACGGGTACCTATCCTTTTGAACACGGTATCACTTCCAATATGGTTTGGAAGCTAGGGATAAAAACGGAAAGTATTTTTGATTCATTAAGAAAAGTAGGGAAAAAAGGAAGATTACTTGGGATTGCTCACCTTGTCGATTCAATGGGTAATGATGTAGAAACAGTGACTGCCGTGATGCATAAGGACGAAGCAGATCGAAACATTATCAATAAAGCAAAGAAGATTATGGAAGAGCAAGATCCAGATTTAATGATTGTACAGCTGATTGGGACTGATCAAATCGGACATAGTCGCGGTGTTCTTTACGATGAATATATTGAAAAAATTGAAGAAGCAGATGCTCTATTGAAGGATTATGTTGAATGGCTTGAGGAAAAAGGAAAGCTGAATAATGCCACAATCATTGTTTGCGCTGATCATGGACAAGCAGACGGGATCGGCGGGCATGGCCACCTGGATGAAGGAGAGCGCTACGTACCATTCTTTATGTACGGCCCCCACATTGAGAAAGGGAAAGTGGTTGAAGAAAAGCATAGCCTTGTATCTGTTGCACCAACAATTGCCTATCTATTAGGTGCTCCTTATCCGAGCCGCAGCCGGGGGAAGGTGCTTATTGAAGCTTTTAAAAAAAGAGGAGTAATAAAGGATGAATAAGCAAAAAGTGATTGTGTTTTTACCTGCTCTAAATGAAGAGGATTCTATTGGAGATGTTATTAGGAATATTCCTCGTCATTTTCATCCACTTATTGAAGTAGAAGTGCTAGTCATAGATGACGGTTCCACTGATGATACCGTACTGCGTGCAAAAGAAGCTGGAGCCGATTATATTTGGAGTGCGAAGAAAAACATGGGATTGGGTGCTGCAGTCAGGACTGGCTTGTCAGAATGCGTTAGGCTCGGGGCGGATATCGGTGTAATGATTGATGCTGACCGCGAATATCCTCCTGAGCAAATTCCAGACTTAATTGCACCTATTTTAAAAGGAGAAGCAGACTACACAATGGGTTCTCGCTTCATGAATAAAGTAAGAGGCATGAAATTTCATAGAAGAATCGGAAATTATGTGTTTACATTGCTCCAATCCATCCTATTGAGGAAGTGGATTGTAGATGGGCAATCTGGAATGAGAGCTTTTTCAAGACAAGCGATGGAGCATGCTGAAATCATTCATAACTATAATTATGCTCAGGTTCTTACGCTGAATCTTGTCAGAAAAGGCTTTCGGATAAAAGAAGTCCCGATCTCTTATAAAGTGAGAACGACTGGACAGTCCTTTATCACATTTAGAGGATATGTATCTTCCGTTTTGCCAGCCATTATGAAAGAAATAAGACGACCAGTGAAAAAAGTCGTCGTAGATGAGAAAGCTCATAAAATTTTTGAAGAAAAAATGATGTTCGGGAATCACTAATCTATTTTGATAAGCGTTTTTAATCAGACTGAATGCGCGAGAAATTTACTTTGTCTACAATCTAATATAACCGGCACTCGCCGGTTATTTTTTTTGATTGAAAAAAATATTTTCTTTCGTTATTCTCTTTTATTCATCCTCCATTCTTAATAAAACAAGCCTTCAGTTAAATAAACATTTACTTTTATGCAAAGAATTGAATAATCATTTATACATTTGTGAATATTTTCACAAGTAAAATGTCAGCGCTTTCACAATTCGGAATTTCTTTTCCTTTTATGATAAAAGCGTACTAAAGATTACGAAAAAGGAGGAAAAAACATGAAGCACCCTCTCCACGTTACATCTGAAATAGGGGAACTAAAGACGGTCCTTCTTCACCGACCAGGAGGAGAAGTTGAGAACTTAACGCCGGAATATTTGCATCGCTTACTCTTTGATGACATCCCCTACCTCCCGGCGATCCAAAAAGAACACGATTATTTTGCAAATGCTTTAAGGAACAGAGGGATTGAAGTCCTTTACCTAGATAAGCTGATGACAGAAGCACTGCATTCAGAAGAAATTCGTGTTCAATTCATTGAACAACTTTTAATTGAAAGTAAATCAAACATTAACGGAGCATACCAAAATTTAAAAGAATACTTATTATCATTTCCTACTGATCAGATGGTTCGAAAAGTTATGGCTGGAATTTTAAAATCTGAAATCGAGGAAGAAAAGAAAGTTCATCTTTATGAATTTATGGCAGATCATTACCCATTCTACCTCGATCCAATGCCAAACTTGTATTTTACTAGAGATCCGGCTGCAGTTGTAGGAAACGGAATAACCATAAACAGAATGCGTGAAGGAGCAAGGCGGCGCGAATCCTTATTTATGGAATATATTATCAAATTTCATCCTAGATTTTCAAAGCATTCTATTCCGATCTGGTACAACCGTGACGAACGTTTTCCTTTGGAAGGTGGCGACCAGCTTATCTTAAGTAAAGAAGTGATTGCGATAGGAGTAAGCGCGCGAACCTCAGCCCAAGCAATTGAAAAGCTTGCATTGCAGCTTTTTGACCAGCAATCAAGCATACAAAAAGTAGTTGCTGTCGAAATTCCTAAATCAAGAGCCTTTATGCATCTTGACACTGTATTCACAATGGTTGATTATGACAAATTCACAATCCATCCTGCCATTGAAGGTCCAGATGGAAATATGAGAATTTACATTCTTGAAAAAGGAAAAGAACCAAACCGATTGGTAATTCATGAGAGAACGAACCTTACTGAAACATTGAAAGAGGTTTTACATTTAGACGAGATCGTTCTTATTCCATGCGGTGGAGGAGATATTATTGCTTCAGCTCGCGAACAGTGGAATGACGGCTCTAATACCCTTGCTATTGCACCGGGTGTTGTTGTCACATATGACCGAAACTATGTTTCAAATGAAATGCTCCGTAAAAACGGTGTAGAAGTAATCGAAGTTTTAAGCTCTGAGCTTTCAAGAGGACGAGGCGGTCCACGCTGTATGAGCATGCCGATTTTACGTGAAGATATTTAATACTACTACTTATTAAGGAGGAAGGAAAAATGAATGCAATCCAATCTAAAGTTGATTTAAGAGGAAAGAGCTTTTTGGCTTTAAAGGATTTTACTGAAGAGGAAATTAACTACTTAATTGACTTAGCAGCAGAATTAAAGGCTAAGAAAAAAGCAGGGATCCCTCATAAATATCTTGAAGGCCAAAATATTGCGCTCTTGTTTGAAAAGCCTTCAACTAGAACAAGATGTGCGTTTACAGTCGCTTGTGTAGATTTGGGAGCTCATCCAGAGTATTTAGGAAAAAATGATATTCAATTCGGCAAAAAGGAATCAGTCCGTGATACAGCCATTGTTTTAGGAAGAATGTTTGATGGTATTGAATTTAGAGGCTTTAGCCATAAGCTAGTCGAAGAATTGGCACAACATGCAGGAGTTCCAGTATGGAATGGTTTAACCGATCTTTTCCATCCAACTCAAGTTCTTGCAGATTTCTTAACCATCAAGGAACAAATTGGCCATCTTAAGGGAGTAAAGCTAGTATATGTTGGGGATGGCCGAAACAATGTGGCTAACAGCTTATTAATTGGAGGCGCAAAGGTTGGTATGGATGTTAGAGTGTGCTCTCCAAAGTCTCTTTTCCCTTCTGAGGAAATTGTCCAAATTGCTCAGGATGCAGCCGCTCTATCAAACGCAAAAATCAAGATTACTGACAATATCGATGAAGCTGTAGATGGAGCTGATGTGATCTATACGGATGTTTGGGTATCTATGGGTGAAGAGGACAAATTCGAAGAGCGGATTCGCCTGTTGCTTCCTTATCAAGTAAATATGGAAATGCTTTATAAAACTGGTAATGAAAATGTGATGTTTTTACATTGTCTTCCTTCTTTCCATGACCTAGAGACAACTGTTGGAAGAGAGATCTATGAGAAATTTGGATTAACAGCAATGGAAGTAACGGATGAAGTATTTCAAAGCAAGCACTCGTTTGTATTTGATGAAGCGGAAAACAGAATGCATACAATTAAAGCGGTCATGGTTGCAACAAACAGTAACAAGTAAAGAAGGGGTTTCCTTCCCCTCTCAGACTGACAAGCGTTTTCAAACAGTCTGAAAGTGTATGATTTACTTTGTCTACAATCTAAAAGGGGGGGGATTCCTCCCCCTCTTATCCAAAAAAGAGGTGAGAATCATGGAAGACCAAAAAAAGCTGGGTTTATTTTCACTGATTGCTATTGTTGTAGGATCCATGATCGGCGGTGGAGCTTTTAACCTTTCAAGTGATATAGCAAGAGGAGCTAATGCAGGAGCTATCATAATTGGATGGGCTATAACAGGAATCGGAATCATTGCACTCGGTCTTTCCTTTCAAAATTTAACAATGCGTAAACCTGATCTTGATGGAGGGATATACAGTTACGCAAAAGCAGGATTTGGAAATTATATGGGTTTTAATAGTGCATTCGGATACTGGTTATCTGCATGGCTAGGGAACGTCGCATACGCTACCCTTCTCTTTAGTTCAATCGGTTATTTCTTCCCTGTATTCGAAGGCGGTCAGAACATCGCATCAATTATTGGTGCATCCATTATGCTCTGGCTTGTTCACGCATTAATTTTAAGAGGTGTACATTCAGCTGCACTTGTAAATTTAATCACAACGATCGCAAAACTTGTTCCAGTATTTTTATTCATCATAATTGCCATCTTTTCCTTTCATTTTGATCAGTTTTCCTTGGATTTTTGGGGGCCTGAAGGAGCTGAATTCTCATGGAGCTCCGTTAAGGACCAAGTCGCCAGCACGATGCTTGTAACGTTATGGGTGTTTATCGGAGTAGAAGGTGCTGTCGTTCTTTCGGGTAGAGCCAAAAACCGGAAAGACATCGGGCGGGCAACCGTTATTGGTTTAATCGGCACTCTTCTAATTTACATTATGATTTCCCTTCTCTCCCTTGGCGTAATGTCGCGTGGAGAATTATCCGAATTACCAAGTCCGTCCATGGCATATGTACTTGAGTCAATTGTCGGTAAATGGGGAGCTACTTTTATCAATATCGGTTTAATCATATCAGTGCTTGGTGCATGGTTGGGCTGGACTTTACTGGCTTCGGAAATTCCTTACATTGCTGCAAAAGACGGTGTTTTCCCAAAGTGGTTTGCAAAGGAAAATAAAAATCATGCTCCTGTTAACTCTCTATGGATTACAAATGGGCTCATTCAGATTTTCTTATTAACATTCCTTGTGTCGGAACAGGCGTATCATTTTGCCTTTTCACTCGCTTCTTCAGCCATTCTGCTTCCGTACCTCTTTTCAGCCTTATACCAGTTAAAGCTATCCTGGTCAGGTGAAGCATACGCTGAAGAAGAGAAACGTACGAAAGATATTGCTCTTGGAATCATTGCAAGCATTTATTCAATCTGGCTTGTCTATGCAGCAGGAATCGACTATCTCTTATTGACGATGATTCTCTACGCTCCAGGAATCCTCATGTTTATGAGTGTTCAAAAAGAAGCTCATAAGAAAAAAATGTTTGGAAAAGCAGAGCTAATTACAGCCTTTTCCATTGGACTTCTGGCATTTTGGGCAATTATTGAATTAGCAACCGGAACTATTACTTTATAAGGAGGCAACCTAGAATGAGTAGAAAAAAAATAGTGATTGCACTTGGAGGAAATGCTATACAAAGCGGTGATGCCACAGCAAGAGCACAACAAAAAGCACTTAAACATACAGCTAACCAGCTGTTAAAAATTATGAATGACGGCTTTGACATTATTATCACGCACGGAAATGGACCTCAAGTCGGCAATATCGTATTACAGCAAAAGGCTGCTGAATCTGAAAAAACTCCTGCCATGCCTCTTGATACATGCGGAGCAATGAGTCAGGGGATGATCGGTTACTGGATGCAAAATGCGATTCAGGAAGTACTTGAAGAAAATCATTATGATAAAAAAGTGGCAACGGTGGTAACTAGGGTGGAAGTATCTGAAGACGATCCTGCATTCTTGAACCCAACCAAACCAATTGGTCCATTTTATAGCGAAGAAGAAGCAAAACGTTTAATGAGCGAGCAGAATCTTATATTTAAAGAGGACGCAGGAAGAGGATGGCGACGAGTAGTTCCTTCTCCTAAACCTATTCATATTCTTGAATATGAAATGATTAACGCGCTTGTTGAAAGCGGAAACATTGTAATAGCAGTGGGAGGCGGCGGAATCCCTGTTATTCGTAAAGGTCATAAGATTGAAGGCATTGAAGCGGTGATTGACAAAGACTTTGCTGCACAAAAGCTGGCAGAGCTTGTTGACGCAGACATCTTGTTAATTCTAACAGCAGTTGAACACGTCTCTATTAATTTTGGTAAACCAAATGAACAGGTCATTGCCAATGTCTCAACTGAAATATTAGAAAAATATGTACAAGAAGGGCATTTTCCACCTGGAAGTATGCTTCCGAAAATCCAGGCAGCAATCCAATTTGCGGAATCAAGAGATGATCGAAAGACCATTATTACATCGTTAGATCGCGCCTATGAAGCTTTGCAAGGATTAACAGGTACTCATATTGTGAAAGAAAAAGAGTTGGCATTTGTTTGAGGAGGCTAAGCCCTCCTTTTTTTGTGAAAACAGCAGTTTATTGTTATCGTGATATAGTAATTTTATTTGATTGTCACAATTATAACACTATTTATTAAGTTTATCGTGTTATATTGAAGTAGGGGAATTGTTGATTAGGAGCGATTGCCATGAAAGTTTTTAATGATGCTACGATCCGGAAAAACCTCAAAAACTTTGAAATTTTCTCCTTAGCCACAAGTAAAGAACTTACTGAAATTGAAATCGGCTTATACAAAAGAACGTACCGAAAAGGGCAAATCCTTTTTACCGCAGGGGATCCTCGTGAAAGGATCTATTTGCTTCTTAATGGTTATATTAAATTAGAAAAAACGAATGAAAGTGGTACGATGCTTTATGGTGATTTTATCAAGCCCTATACTTTATTTCCATACGGAGGGCTTTTTAAGGATTTAGAATATCATTATACAGCTTATTCCTTAACAGATGTAGAATTATATTATATTCCTACAAAGAGATTTGAAGAGATTTTGAAAAATAATACGAGACAGCTAATACACGTTGTAGAACACTTATCTTCTATATTGCGATTACATGAATCGCGTCTTCAAGCGATCACTAATTCGAATGCATCGGACAGAGTCATTCAAGTTCTTGCCTTTATTATGCAAGATCTTGGAATCTCTAAGAATAAAGAAATCTTTGTTGAATGTCCGATTACCACAACGGAAATAGCACGGCTTTCCGGCACCTCAAGAGAAACAGTGAGCCATGTACTGAATCAACTAAAGAGAGAAAGGATTGTATCTTTCGAAAACAAACATATTTTCTTTCATAAACCTGACTTCTTTATCCAAGCAGGAAAATAAGTACTGTCCTTCCTTTTTATTTCCTCTCTACTGATCAGTTCAGAGGCTCATACATAGAACCACTTTATATAAAAATAAATGAGCCTCTCATTCTTCAGATAATGATCCTTTTCTAAGAGGACAAATACTCTCCTTTTTAAAAAGAATTCTTGTAATAACTGATTGATCCCAATTGAAAGATGACGTTGACTTTTTTATTGATAATTATTATCATTATCAACGTAGGGGGATGAAACATGAAAAAGATCTTATTTTTTTGTTTAGCATTGATAGTGATTATCAATTCAGCTCCGAATGTGGGCTTTGCCTATTCATACGGCGATCCTGGTAAGGAAGCGTTAGCAGAGGCATACAAAGAGTTAGATAAATATATAGATGCCAACGATTGGGCAAGTGCTAAAAAAGTGTATGAAACATATCAAAAAGAGTTTAATTTATATTTTAATAAAGTGAAACCAGATATAGAAAAGGGTTTTAAAGAAAAAGACAAACAGCTTGTGTTAAGAAGCTATCAAGCTGCCATGAGATTAAATGTGGAAAGACGTCTTCATTTTGCCCAAGAGCAGTTTGATGATTATGGTCAGGCAAAGCTTTTGCTAGCGAAAGCACGCGGAACGTTTACTGTACTCGAGCCGATCATGGTTGAAAAAGAAGGGCAGGAAGCTGCTAATAAAATTTACAAAGCATTTGATGATGCTTTAGCAGCTCTTGGAAATCCTGGGCTGTTTGGAATCGGAAGCAAGAATAGCGATAAAGAAAGTTTTGATCAAAACGTTACATATATTATTGGGGAATTAGCACCCCTATTCCCAATAGTATCTGAAGAGGAAAAAGACAAAAGTCATTTAACCGAAGAGAATTTAAATTTCCTAGATAAGTTTTCAGAAAACGGAGGCTCTTCATTTTGGTTTTGGTTTGCCATGGTCTTAATCGTTGCTTTCATCATGATTGTGGTAACAGGAAAAATAAAGAAAAAGAACGAACGTTAGATTGGGGGAGCGGGGATTGGATTTTCAAGCATTTTTAATTACGCTGCGTGAATCATTGGAAGCAATCTTGATTGTTGGCCTAATTTTATCCTACTTGACTAGAGTGAGTGCGGATCCATACAAAAAGTGGGTTTATATTGGGGTGTTCCTTGCTTTAATCAGCAGCTTTTTGGTAGCATTAGTTTTCCAAGTTGTCTTTACAGGTTTTGCTAGCTTCGGATCGGAAATCTATTTAAAAGTTTCCATCATGTTCGCGTCTGTGTTCCTTTTGACTCACATGGTTCATTGGATGAAAAAGCAATCGAAAGACGTTAATAGTGACATGCAGAAGAAAATTCAAGCCGCTCTGACAGCAGGAAGTGTTTCTGCTATGATTATCCACTCCTATCTCATTGTGCTTCGAGAGGGTGTAGAAACGGTATTTTTCTTTGCTGCGATTAGTGGAGGAGATGTCACTAAAGTCTTTACGAGCTATGGTGCACTAAGCGGATTGATGCTAGCTCTCATGATTGGATACTTGTTCTTCTCAGGTACGATGAAAATTTCACTCAAAGCGTTTTTCAATGTAACGGGGCTTCTTATTATGTTTATTGCAGCTGGCTTGCTGGTTCAAGGAATTGGAATTCTGCAAGACTTAGGCAAAATGGGATCGTTATATACAACTGCAGAAGGAAAACCTGCCGAAGTGTACAACATTGTCCACATCATGCCTGAGCATTATGCTGATGAAATCCATTACAAAAGGGATACAGGAAAGGATGTCTTGATTAGCGGACAAGTAGGGCTATTTATGGCAGCGATGTTTGGTTATAGCCATAACCCTACAATCGAACAGGTTATAGGATACTGGGGCTACTTCGGTTTTGTTTTCTTCTGGATGTGGCTCATCAAGCATGACAAATTATCTTTTTCCTTTAGAAAAAATAAATCGGGCAGCGATCATTTTCCAGAAAATAAGGTTGTCTGATTAAAAATGATAGGCATTCCCTAAGGCTCGCTTTTTAATAAGCGGGCTTTTCTCGTGACATAGATTTTATCAAAAAAGAAAGGAACCTTTCATATGTTCCATACCAAGAAACAATCTTTTATCATAACATCAATATCTATTTTAGCTATATTACTAACTGCCATACTTAGATTTAAATATGGATCTGAAAAAGCCGCTTCCTGGGATCAAGTTGATTTTTCGCTTGGTGTTATGGAATACGATCTATTAAGCATGCAGCCCCATTTCCCTGGATATCCATATTTTATTTTGGGAGGTATGTTTTTTTCCTTAATTACAGACCAAGCGCCATTAGCACTTAGTTATTTTAATTCCACCTTACTGCTCTCGTCTGTCATTCCAACCTATATGTTAGCAAGAAAGCTTCTAAGTCGAGATATGGCCCTTTTGCTTACAGCTCTTGTGCAAACGTCGAGTTATGTAAATGTTATGGGGATACAGCCTATGTCGGAAGGAGCGGCAATCGGCATTCTCACCTGGTATGTATGGGTGCTTTATGAGGCTATCCAACGAGACAAGACGTTTTTCCGAGTTACAGCCATGTTCCTTTTTAGTGTATTGCTTGGCATAAGAGTATCATACGTACTATTTGGAACTGGTCTTCTTTATATGTGGTGGATGACCTTTAAAAAACTAGGAAAAAGTGGTGCCTTGGTCATAATTGGCGAATTGGTCATTGCTGTTTGCTTTCAGTTGATTTGGCTGATCGGATTGGCTGCAAATGTCGGCGGCTGGGGAACGCTGTTTGAAATAGGCTTTGGTTTTTCAAAAGGACATTTTATAGAATGGGGAGGTACTTCTCTTTCTAACGAAGCATCACTTTGGAAAAGAATCTTTCTTCTGGTGTTTAATAATATTTTGTGGACAGGCTTTTTTTCCCAGGATGGGATCCTTGTTGTCCTATTTACAATTGCTTTCATGATCCGATTAAAATGCCGTGAACAGCCTCGCTTACTTAAATTCATGCTTGTCTTCATTGTTTCGTATTTTTTTTGGGCTTTGTTTGCACAAAATATAGACAAACCTAGGCATATACTTCCTATTGTTGTCTTAGGACTGTTTTATATAGGAGCTAGACTCTTAAGGAGGAATACAAAATCTTCTTATTTATTGATTATCGTGTTTATTCTTGCTCAAAGTGTAATGGGTGCTATGTTCATGAAAAAACAACACGATGAGGAACCGGCTGTCTATCAACTGGCAAAGGATTTAACAAACAAGTATGAGAATAGTATTGTTTATACATGGGAAGAAACGAGAGTGCTTGGGTATTTGAATGTTCCTTTTGAACATAAAAGAATTATGACGTATGATAAATTTTTGGAGGATCTTTCTTATAAGAAAGATAAAACGGTTCTCCTCACAGATAAAGTAAGAGATGGTTTCATCCAACAAGGGGCAAATCCAAACCATTTCAAGAAAATAACATCGTATAAATCTACAAAATTATTCGATCCCATATACTCACAGATCACATTATACAAATGGGAGGGGAGTGAAAGATAAGATGAACGAATGGATCAAAAGAAAGCTTGCTTTGCTTCCGGATCAGCCAGGCTGCTATTTGATGAAGGACAGACAAGGGACGGTCATCTACGTAGGAAAAGCAAAAGTATTAAAAAATAGGGTTCGGTCTTATTTTACTGGGTCACACGATGGAAAAACGCTTCGATTGGTCAATGAAATTGAGGATTTTGAATATATTGTTACTTCAAGCAATATGGAAGCTCTTATTCTTGAACTAAATCTAATAAAAAAATACGATCCGAAATATAATGTGATGCTAAAGGATGATAAAACGTATCCTTTTATTCACTTAACAAATGAACGTCATCCTCGATTAATCACCACTCGTAAGGTGAAAAAAGGGAAAGGGAAATACTTTGGCCCTTATCCAAACGTAGGGGCTGCCAACGAGACGAAAAAGCTGCTTGACCGTATTTATCCTTTAAGAAAATGCAGCACCCTTCCTGATCGAGTTTGTCTCTATTATCATCTCGGACAGTGCCTCGCGCCGTGTGTAAATGAAGTGAGTGAGACAGAATATAAGAAAATTGTAGAGGAAATCACCCGTTTTTTGAGTGGAGGCTATAAAGAAATCAAAAATGAGCTTCAAGAAAAGATGCTAGCTGCTGCAGAGGAGCTTGATTTTGAAAGAGCAAAAGAGTACCGAGACAAAATTGCTCACATTGAAGCCACAATGGAAAAGCAAAAAATGACAATGACCGATTTTACAGACAGAGATGTGTTCGGCTATGCCTATGATAAAGGTTGGATGTGTGTTCAGGTCTTTTTTGTGAGACAAGGAAAGCTCATTGAAAGAGATGTTTCCATGTTTCCAATTTATGACGAGCCCGATCAGGAATTCTTGACTTTTCTTGGGCAGTTTTATTCGAAAGCCAACCATTTTAAGCCTAAAGAAATTTTGCTCCCTGAGTCTGTTGATGCAGAAATGGTAGAAGCATTTCTTGAGGTACGTACCCACCAGCCAAAAAAAGGACCGAAAAAGGATTTAATAAAATTAGCGAATAAAAACGCGAAAATCGCACTTCAGGAAAAATTCTCACTGATTGAAAAAGATGAAGAAAGAACCATTAAAGCGGTTGAAAATCTGGGTAAGCAGCTCGGGATTGATACACCTCATCGAATCGAAGCGTTCGATAACTCCAATATTCAAGGGGCCGATCCTGTGTCCGCTATGGTCGTGTTCATCGATGGTAAGCCTCAAAAAAAGGAATATCGGAAATATAAAATTAAATCCGTACAAGGTCCTGATGATTATGAATCCATGAGAGAAGTGGTCAGAAGAAGATATACCAGAGTATTGAAAGAAGGCCTTCCTCTTCCTGATTTAATTATCATTGATGGTGGTAAAGGTCATGTAGAAGCAGTCAGAGATGTGTTGGAAAACGAGCTTGGTCTCGATATCCCTCTCTCCGGCTTAGTCAAGGATGAAAAGCACAGGACATCTGAGCTTTTAATCGGCAATCCGCTCGAAATTGTGGCTTTAGATAAACGGAGCCAGGAGTTTTATTTGCTTCAGAGGATACAGGATGAAGTGCATCGTTTTGCTATTTCCTTTCATCGTCAAATTCGAGGTAAAAATGCTTTTCAATCTATACTTGACGAAATCCCTGGTGTTGGAGAAAAACGAAAAAAACGTTTATTAAAACATTTCGGCTCGATTAAAAAAATGAAGGAAGCAAAAGTGGAGGAGTTTACTTCTATTGGTATACCAAAAAATGTGGCTGAAGAAATCCTAAGAAAATTGCAGGAATAGAGTTGTCATATACGATTGACTATGCTAAAATTGTTCTAATTTAATATTTAAATTACTTTACAGTGTTAAAGTGATGATAGAGGTGCGAGATTCATCAGTAAAAACTTGGAGAAGAATGAGCTTCGTTGAAAAGTTTTGAAAGGGGAGATCGCCGAAGTGGAGCAGTGCTCATAGCTGCTTTGCTGGTTCTGTATTGAATAAATGCAGGACTGTCAAGATGTGTAATCTTGGAGAGCTATCTCACTGTGTACAGCGTAATGAGTTACGTTTTTCACAGCAATGAGATATTTCTCATTGCTGTTTTTATTTACCTGAAAAAAATACAAAAAGGTGGAAGGTACATTGGCTTTAATCGTGCAAAAATTTGGTGGGACCTCTGTTGGTAGTGTAGAAAGAATTAAAAATGTGGCAAAGCGCGTAATAGAAGAAAAAGAAAACGGAAACGACGTGGTAGTTGTTGTTTCTGCAATGGGAAAAACAACGGATGTATTAGTGGATATGGCGAAAGAAATTTCCCCTTATCCTAATAAAAGAGAGATGGATATGCTCCTCACAACAGGTGAGCAAGTCACGATTTCCCTTTTAGCAATGGCATTAATGGAAGAAGGGTATGAAGCTGTTTCATATACAGGCTGGCAGGCTGGTATTCAAACAGAGGCATTACATAGTAATGCCAGAATATTAAACATCGAAACATCAAGAATAGAGAATCCATTACAAAGAGGGAAAATTGTTATTGTTGCCGGTTTTCAAGGCATAACTGCAGATGGTGAAATTACGACGCTTGGAAGAGGTGGATCTGACACAACTGCGGTAGCCCTTGCAGCAGCTCTAAAAGCTGCTCGTTGCGATATTTATACAGATGTAACGGGTGTTTTTACAACAGATCCACGTTATGTTAAAGGAGCCAGAAAGCTTTTGAGTGTATCGTATGATGAAATGCTTGAACTGGCAAATTTAGGAGCAGGAGTTCTGCATCCAAGAGCTGTAGAATTTGCAAAAAATTACAACATTCCACTTGAAGTCCGTTCAAGCATGGAAAGAACAACAGGTACAAGAATTGAGGAGGAAGCATCAATGGAGCAGAATTTAATTGTAAGAGGAATTGCTTTTGAAGATAATATTACGCGTATTTCCATTTTAGGAATGCCGAATGCTATAGGAAGCCTTTCAAATATTTTTACTCTTTTGGCGAAGCATCACATTAATGTTGATATTATTATTCAGAGTATAACGGCTGACGGAAATACCAATTTGTCGTTTTCTATCAAAAGCCAAGACTTAAAAGAGACATTGGAAGTGTTAGAATCCAATAAGAGTACGCTACAGTTTGAGGATATTGAGACAGAAACAGGACTGGCCAAGGTATCTATTGTAGGATCAGGAATGGTTTCTAATCCTGGGGTAGCCGCTGAAATGTTTAGTGTCCTTTCTCAAAACGGTATTCAAATAAAAATGGTAAGTACATCTGAAATCAAGGTTTCGACGGTCGTAGATGAAAAGCATATGATTACAGCAGTAGAATCATTACATGAAGCCTTCCAATTAGATGTAGGCGAACCAAGTACAATTTAACCATTAAATGTAAAAATGTTAGCCGGGGGCATCCCCGGCTTAATGATTTGGTAAGCTAAATGGTAGAATCTTTTAAATCCCATTGGACTTTGAAAAAAACTGTGTTGGATTTTCTTTTCTGTTCTTCAAGTGTTTCTGAAGTTAGTTTTTTTTGTAATTCAACTTGCTGTGCCAAGAAGCCCGCTTCAAGCTGAAAATGACAATTGCTATTGAGCTCATAACGTCGTTTGATCAATTCCCCTGATAATTCGAACTCAAGATCGTGTTTATTTTCTCTAATTAGTGCAAGATGACCCCATCCTGCATCTTCAAAGAAATTAACGATTTCAATAATACTTGTAAGAGGGAATTTTCTGGCTAGCTGTTTTCCTGCCCAGTAAAGAATTTGGGGTTCTTCCTTTCCAAGCAAATCCGGAAGCACAAGATCTCTAAGGAGTTCTTGACCAAATACAGGAACCATTATAGGAGTAGAACTTTCGACTTGTTGATTTTCTGGATGATTTTCTTTAGACATTGGTTTCCCCACTTTCTAAAAGCAGTATTATATACAAATTCATTTATTTCCTATGTATTTTAGATAAAGCTATTACATTCAAATCTACCATTTACATGATGATTCTATTTTATTTGAGTCTATTTTTATATTTTAACATATGAAAAATAGGTATAACCCTTATAAACAGTAAAAAAAATATTTTTAAAATTTAGTGATTTCATCGGAGTAAAGCGGTAAAATAAGATAGTAATTATCCCCTTAACACTGGATAAATATAGGAATGTAAATTATGTATCCGTTTTCTTGACGCTTTATTTTTGAGGGAGTAAAATGAACATGTCACATAATTGTTAGAATATGTTGAAATATGCGTTTTTTTAGTGCTTATTATTAAATATTTGTAGTGCTTTGAATGCATAGGGGTATGTGTATCTTTCAACTATTCTATTATTGCTTTAGCTATAACTATTTATTATATAGGAGTAGCATTAAAGAATTTGGCCAGTAGGGTAATTAGGGGATTTAGCTTTACAGGCCAGTATTAAAAAAATTAAGGGGGGTACAAAATGGCAGGAAATCGTGAGTTTGCTAATCGCAGACTACATTCATTGCTGGGAGTTATTCCGATCGGTCTGTTTTTAACGCAGCACTTAGTAGTCAATCATTTTGCAACAAAAGGAGCAGAAGCATTCAACAATGCGGCCCATTTCATGGAGTCTCTGCCGTTCCGTGTTTTCTTGGAGATTTTTATCATCTACTTACCTTTGCTTTATCATGCAATTTATGGGATCTATATTGCATTTACAGCAAAGAATAATGTCGGAAGATACGGATATTTCAGAAACTGGATGTTTATGCTACAACGCTTAACAGGAATTATTACTTTAATTTTTGTTACCTGGCATGTTTGGGAAACGAGAGTGCAGGCTGCATTAGGGGCAGATGTCAATTTTCAAATGATGGAGAACATCCTTTCTAATCCATTTATGTTATGGTTCTATGTAATCAGTGTTGTATCTGCCATTTTCCATTTTGCGAATGGATTATGGTCGTTCGCTGTAAGCTGGGGACTGACGATTACACCGCGTTCTCAATTAATTTCTACATACGTAACACTAGGCGTTTTTGTTGCACTTTCCGTTGTGGGAATTCGAGCGCTATTTGCTTTCGTTTAATACATGATTAGTTGTCAGTAAGTTTACTATATCGATAGGTATAATAAACGGCTGTGAAAAGGGAGTGAGTTAGGTTGAGTAATGGAAAAATTATCGTAGTCGGAGGCGGACTTGCCGGTTTGATGGCGACCATCAAGGCTGCGGAAGCTGGACAACAGGTTGATTTATTCTCACTAGTACCCGTAAAGCGCTCCCACTCTGTTTGTGCGCAAGGCGGGATTAACGGTGCAGTTAATACAAAAGGGGAAGGCGATTCTCCTTGGGAACATTTTGATGATACAGTATATGGTGGAGACTTTTTGGCAAATCAGCCACCAGTTAAGGCCATGTGCGAAGCAGCTCCTGCGATTATACATATGCTTGATCGTATGGGTGTTATGTTTAACCGTACACCTGAAGGATTATTAGATTTTCGTCGCTTTGGAGGTACGCAGCATCATCGTACAGCATTCGCAGGTGCAACTACAGGTCAGCAGCTTCTTTATGCATTGGACGAGCAGGTGCGTAGATTTGAAGTGAGCGGTCTAGTAACGAAGTACGAAGGATGGGAATTCTTGGGAGCTATTTTGGATGATGCAGGTGTTTGCCGTGGGATCACCGCTCAAAACCTTTCCTCAATGGAAATAAAAGCGTTTCCTGCTGATGCTGTGATTTTAGCAACTGGAGGCCCTGGCATAATCTTTGGTAAGTCTACAAACTCTGTCATTAATACAGGTTCTGCAGCTTCTATTGTTTTCCAACAAGGAGCATACTATGCGAACGGAGAATTTATTCAAATCCATCCTACTGCCATTCCAGGGGATGACAAGCTTCGTCTAATGAGTGAATCAGCACGTGGAGAAGGCGGACGTGTATGGACGTATAAGGACGGAAAACCATGGTACTTCTTAGAAGAGAAGTATCCTGCTTATGGCAACCTAGTACCAAGGGATATTGCAACACGTGAAATTTTCCATGTGTGTGTGGACTTGAAATTAGGTATTAACGGCGAAAACATGGTTTACCTTGATTTATCTCATAAAGATCCTAAAGAGCTTGATATCAAGCTTGGTGGTATTATTGAAATTTATGAGAAGTTTATGGGTGATGACCCTCGCAAAGTACCAATGAAAATTTTCCCTGCTGTTCATTATTCAATGGGCGGATTATGGGTAGATTACGATCAAATGACAAACATCCCTGGTCTATTTGCAGCTGGTGAATGTGACTATTCACAGCACGGTGCGAACCGCTTAGGCGCAAACTCACTTCTTTCTGCTATTTTTGGCGGAATGGTAGCTGGTCCTAACGCAGTAAAATATATTAAAGGTCTTGAAAAGAGCGCAGATGACATGTCTTCTACATTGTTTGACAGCTATGTGAAACAAGAGGAAGAAAAGTGGAACAAAATTATATCTCTAGATGGAAATGAAAATGCCTACGTTCTTCATAAAGAGCTTGGAGAATGGATGACAGATAATGTAACTGTTGTTCGCTATAACGATAAGCTGCTAAAGACGGATGAGAAAATTCAAGAGCTTATTGAACGTTATGAAAATATTAATATTAACGATACAGCAAAATGGAGCAACCAAGGAGCTTCTTTCACTCGCCAGCTTCAAAATATGCTTCAGCTAGCTCGCGTTATTACACTTGGTGCTTATCATCGTAATGAAAGCCGTGGTGCTCACTACAAACCTGAGTTCCCGGAACGTAACGACGAGGAATTCTTGAAAACAACGATGGCGAAGTTTACAGGATTAAAATCTGCACCAGCTTTCCATTATGAAGAGGTTGATGTGTCGTTGATTCCACCACGTAAGCGTGATTATACGAAAAAGAAAAAGGGGGAGAAATAAGACATGGCTGAGCAAAAAACCATTCGTTTTATTATTACTCGTCAAGATACACCTGATTCCACCCCTTATTCCGAGGAATTTGAAATACCTTATCGTCCGAATATGAACGTTATTTCAGCTTTAATGGAAATTCGTCGTAACCCCGTTAACGCTAAAGGGAAAAAAACAACACCTGTTACATGGGATATGAACTGCTTAGAAGAGGTTTGTGGTGCTTGCTCCATGGTTATTAATGGTAAACCGCGCCAATCCTGTACAGCACTAATCGATCAGCTAGAGCAGCCGATTCGTTTGGAGCCAATGCGGACTTTCCCAGTTGTACGTGATCTTCAGGTAGATCGCAGCCGTATGTTCGATTCATTAAAAAAGGTAAAAGCTTGGATTCCGATTGACGGAACTTATGACCTTGGTCCTGGTCCGCGCATGCCGGAAAGAAAACGTCAATGGGCATACGAGCTTTCTAAATGCATGACGTGCGGCGTCTGTTTAGAAGCATGTCCAAACGTAAACAGCCGATCAAATTTTATAGGTCCTGCCCCGCTTTCTCAAGTTCGTTTATTTAATGCCCATCCTACAGGTGCAATGAATAAAGCAGAAAGATTGAATGCTATTATGGGTGATGGCGGGCTTGCAAACTGTGGTAATTCACAAAACTGTGTCCAATCTTGTCCAAAAGGTATTCCTTTAACGACATCGATTGCTGCACTAAATCGTGACACTACGATCCAGTCATTTAGAAATTTCTTCGGAAGTGATCAAGTATAATACATTTTTAGAAACCTCTCGGAAGTCCGGGAGGTTTTTTATGAAAAAGCGAATGAGTAAGTAAAAATAATACCAGCGATTATTTTGTCATCTAACCATTTATTTGTAGATTGTGTAATAGATGAATGAATAACCATTCATTGATTTAGATCATTTATTAAAGGGAGAGAACAAAATGAGTAAGATTTCATATATACATAATTTGAACGATTGGAAAGAGTCTTTTACTTTTTCATTTCCAGTAAAAGTCCGTTTTTCGGAAACGGATCTTTTTGGACATTTGAACAATACGGTGCCATTTACATATTTTGAAATGGCTAGAATCGAATTTTTTAAGTCGCTTGGATTTATGCAAGATTGGGTAAAACCTGATCATGAAACGATCCCTGTTGTAGCAGATTTACAATGTGACTTTTTACAGCAAGTTTTTTTTGATGAAACGATTCATATTTATGTCAAAGCGAACAAAGTTGGAAATTCTTCTGTAGAAATTCATTACATGGGAAAGAAAGAAAGTGGAGACATTTGTCTCACTGGAAGAGGAACAATGGTGCAAATTTCTAAAAAGACAGGTAGACCAATTCCTTGGACGAGTGAGATGAAAAAGTTGTTAGAACAAAATGGAGTAAAAAGTTTTCAATAAATATTCTAAGGAGTGAAGGAATTTAGTAACTCCCCTTGATACTTTCACATACTATATTTTGACTAAATTTATACCCATCCCTAGGTTACAGCTGGTGAAGGCAAGGAGGGTTACAATACTTGAAGGAGAACGATTTCACTCATAAGCCATTACTCACCAAAAGAGAAAAAGAAGTTTTTGAACTACTAGTGCAGGACAAAACAACGAAGGAAATAGCAGGTGAATTATTTATAAGTGAAAAGACTGTTCGGAATCATATTTCGAATGCCATGCAAAAGCTTGGAGTTAAAGGACGTTCACAGGCAGTAGTAGAGCTCCTTCGAATGGGAGAACTTCATTTATAAAAAATTCTAAGTGAAGAATGTCAGAACAAGAAGCTTTGTCCGTTATGCATAATGCAATACATGGTTTAAGAGCAGTGAAGTCGAATACATGCAATTTGTAAAGGATTGCTTGTTTCGACTTCCTGCCTATTTTTTTGTGAATCTGTAAGTTTTTTAAAGGAAGTGTAACGCAATTCAACTTGAAATGTACTCTTCTTTAAGTGACAATAATACATATCCAAAGAATTTCTAGTGACTAAATGGGAATTTTAGAATTATTATTTCGACTTAACAAGATCATAGAATCTTATTGTATAATAACCAGTTACAGGGAGTTGTGAAAATGACGCTTGAAAAAGGGAAAAATGACCTGCTGGTCGCAGATATAGAAAAGGAACTAAGGTATATTTCATCGATCGTCAAACAAAAAGGGCGTGAGATATTAAATAACTACACAATTACTCCTCCTCAGTTTGTTGCGTTGCAATGGCTTTTGGAAGATGGAGACATGACAATTGGGGAGCTTTCAAATAAAATGTACCTTGCATGCAGTACGACAACAGATCTAGTGGACCGCATGGAAAAAAACAATCTAGTAATGCGTGTGAAGGATGAAAATGACCGTAGGGTAGTCCGGATTCATTTGTTAGATGAAGGAAAGAATATAATTGATGACGTAATCAAAAAAAGACAAAATTATTTGAAAGAAGTGCTGAGTGATTTCAGCGAAGATGAAGTATTATCTCTTCAAAGCAGCTTAAAGAAATTACATCAAGAAATGAAAGAAGAATGAGGCGAGTTTGTTGAATCAACCGATTGGAATTATGGATTCTGGAGTTGGTGGTCTGACCGTTGCCAAGGAGGTAATGAGACAGCTCCCCAATGAGAATATTATATATATCGGTGACACGGCCCGTTGTCCATACGGCCCGCGTCCTGTTGAAGAAGTGAAGCAATTTACCTGGGAAATGACCGAATTTCTTTTAAAAAAAGATATTAAGATGCTGATTATAGCCTGCAACACTGCGACTGCAGCAGCGATGGAAGAATTGAAGGCTAAACTTAAAATCCCAGTTCTTGGAGTTATTCATCCAGGTGCAAGAGCAGCTTTAAAAAATTCAAAAAACCTTCAAATAGGTGTGATTGGAACAGAAGGAACAGTGAAAAGTAAGGCATATGAAATGGCCCTTCATTCGATCAATGAACGGGTCGAAGTCGTTTCTCTAGCCTGTCCTAAATTCGTGCCGTTGGTTGAAAGCGAAGAGTTTAATAGCTCAATTGCGAAAAAGGTTGTTGCTGAAACATTGCGTCCGCTAAAGGGGAGGAATCTAGATACATTAATTCTGGGATGCACTCATTATCCGCTTTTAGGGCCTCTCATCAGTAACTACATGGGCAAAAATGTGAAAGTTATATCATCCGGCGACGAAACAGCCCGGGAGGCAAGTGTCATATTACAACACACTGGAATGAACAATAAAAGCAAAGAAAAACCTACCTACACATTTTACACTACAGGATCAAAAGAAATTTTCGGACGAATTGCATCAACATGGCTTGAAAGAGAACTGGATGATGTGCATTCTATCAAACTCTCCTAATAGGGGAGTTTTTTTGTTTGTCCAAATTATTTTTGTATATCGGTCTATTTTTTTCGGAGGCTCGTATAAATAGTAGTACAAACTGTAGTGGGAGGGATACGCGTGTCAAAAAAGACGAATGTGACAATTGCGACAACACTTTTAGCATCATCTGTACTGCTTGGAGGCTGCGGATTATTTGGCGAGAAAAAGAAAGATATTGATCCTCCGCAAGATGTTTCGTATGTAGACGATGCAGCAGCCTTAGAAAACAAAGGGAAGGAAAGTACTGAAACAACAGCAAAAGGGGAGGAAGCAAAGCAGCAAACGGTTTTGACTGAGCTGTATTTAATTGATAAAAATGGTTACGTAGTTCCTCAAAGCATTCCTCTGCCTAACACAAAAGGAGTAGCAAAGCAAGCATTAGAATACCTAGTAACAAATGGTCCCGTTTCAAATCTATTACCAAACGGGTTCAGAGCTGTACTTCCAACAGATACACAAGTCGATGTAAATATTAATAAAGATGGACTTGCTGTAGTTGATTTTTCGCCTGAATTTGCAAATTACAATCCAGAAGATGAGTTGAAAATTTTGCAATCCATCACATGGACACTGACTCAATTCGACGGTGTAAAAGACGTCCAAATAAAAATAAATGGTCATGAAATATCCGAAATGCCTGTCAACGGAACACCGATTTCTAAAAATTTATCAAGAGCAAATGGTATCAACCTCGATACAACTAATGCCGTTGATATTACGAGCACAAAGCCTGTTACAGTTTATTATTTAGGTGGAGAAGAAGGAAACTATTATTACGTTCCAGTGACAAAAAGAATTAGTGAAACAAAGGATGACAATATCACGGCTGTGGTGAAAGAACTGGCGGAAGGCCCTGGGTATGCATCCGGCTTGCTTACTGAGTTCATGCCTGATGTGGAGCTTGTAGAAGCGCCGAAAGTTGCTGACGGAAAAGTAACGTTGAACTTTAACGAATCCATTTACGGCAGTTTCGAGGAAAAAACAGTTTCTACAAGATTGCTTAACGCTCTTGTATTATCCCTTACAGAACAACAAGGCATTGAAAGCGTTGAAGTTCTTGTTAATGGGAAGGCTGAGTTGAAAAACCAAGATGGTAAACCAATATCCGAACCAGTAATTCGACCTGAAAAAATCAACACCGGTAGTTTTTAATAGCAGAATTTTGATATAATATATAAAAAAGAGGCAGGGTCATATCTGCCTCTTCTTTATTGGTATGATAAAGGAGGAAAAGAATGCGCAACGATGGGCGAACTAAAACGGAACTTAGACCCGTACATATAGAGATAAATTACTTAAAACATCCGGCAGGTTCAGTGTTGATTACTGTAGGAGACACAAAAGTGATTTGCACGGCGATGGTGGACGAGCGTGTTCCGCCTTTCATGCGGGGAGAAGGAAAAGGCTGGGTGACAGCTGAGTATTCCATGCTTCCTGGTGCTACTGAACAAAGAAATATTCGAGAAGCGGCCAAAGGAAAGATTTCAGGCCGAACAATGGAAATACAACGTTTAATAGGAAGAGCTCTTCGTGCTGTAGTGGAACTCGAAGCGATGGGGGAAAGAACCGTTTGGGTTGATTGTGATGTCATACAAGCTGATGGAGGTACAAGAACTGCTTCTATTACTGGGGCTTTTGTTGCCATGGCTTTAGCATTCCAAAAGCTACTGGATGAAAAAAAAATTCAAACGTTCCCGATCAAGGATTTTCTAGCTGCAACCAGCGTAGGGATCTTGAGTGAAGAAGGTCCTGTACTTGACCTGAATTATTTAGAAGACTCTGCAGCTATGGTAGATATGAATGTAGTCATGACAGGAAGTGGGGAGTTTGTAGAGCTTCAAGGTACTGGAGAAGAAGCGACCTTCAGTTTTAATCAGCTTCAAGAAATGCTCAGCCTTGCAAAAAGCGGGCTCGAACAATTATTCGAACTTCAGAAGGAAGCTTTGGGAAGCATTGCTGATCATATTAAGGCCGAGTAGGGAGTAATGATTTTGAAAACGATATTGATTGCAACAAAGAACAAAGGAAAAGCAAAAGAGTTTGAAGCCCTTTTTTACCCGAAAGGATATAAAGTACTCACTTTGCTGGATATGGACGAAAATTTAGACGTTGAAGAGACAGGGGAAACGTTTGAAGAAAACGCAAAGCTAAAAGCAGAAACGATTTCTTCTCACTTTCATTTACCAGTTTTAGCAGATGATTCTGGATTGATTGTAGACGCCCTAGAGGGTAGACCAGGAGTTTATTCGGCGCGTTATGCAGGACAAGAAAAAAATGATGAAGCAAATATGCAAAAAGTATTAGCAGAGTTAAAAAACGTACCAGATCACAAAAGAACGGCACGGTTTTATTGTGCTCTTGCCTTTGCCATACCGGGAGAAGAAACTAGGTTATATAAAGGTACGATAGAAGGTAGAATTACGAAAGAACCAAAAGGGTCAAATGGTTTTGGATATGACCCGATCTTTTATGTTCCGTCTAAAGAGAAGACGATGGCAGAGCTTTCTGCTGATGAAAAAAATGAGATCAGTCATCGTGCTCAAGCTATTCGATACCTTGCAAGTGACATAAATAAAATTTTATAAAGGGAAGAGGGAATAAAATGAAAATCCTGATTGTAAGCGACAGCCATGGTCAATCAGAGATCCTTCATTTATTGCGGGAACGCCATGCTCATGAAGTGGAAGCGATGATCCACTGTGGAGATTCAGAACTTAGTCCTACAGATTCAGCTTTAAATGGCTTTTACACGGTAAAAGGCAATTGCGACATAAACGGAACATTTCCAAACGATTTTGTAAAAAAAATTGGACCCTATACTTTTTTTGTGACGCATGGGCATCTTTATAACGTCAAAATGACTTTGATGAATCTTCTTTATAAAGCTGAAGAAACAGGGGCCAATATCGTTTGCTTCGGTCATTCACATACAGCCGGTAGTGAATTAATTGATGGAACCCTGTTCGTTAATCCAGGAAGCATTCATATGCCAAGAGGAAGAAAAGAAAAAACGTACGTTATTCTCGAGGTAGAAGGCGAGCAGGTACAAGTTCACTTTTACGATGCCGAAGGAAGTCGAATTATATCATTAAGCAATTCTTATCAAATTCCAATTAATCCTGTATAATAAGCAGGGAGACATCACTCCCTGCTTCATACTGTTGACAAACGCTCGCATTCTTCGTCACGAACCCTACCTCCGGTGCTCATTACCGTCTAGGGTAACTCCGCTCCTCGCACGGGTTCGTTCCTTGACTGACAAGCGTTTTCAATCAGTCTGAATGTGCGTTAAATATACTTTGTCTACACTCACCTCTAAAGCAAGGAGACATCACTCCCTGCTTAATAAAAAAAATAAAAAAATGTGTTGACTTTTATTCGCTATGTTACTATAATAAAAATTGTCCTTAGGAAATAGAATGAAAGATTGGGACGACGATTGTGAAAGCTTTACAAGTTAATATGTTGATTTATTATTTGTCCCGGTAGCTCAGCTGGATAGAGCAACGGCCTTCTAAGCCGTCGGTCGGGGGTTCGAATCCCTCCCGGGACGCCATTACTACTACATATTCTGCATCAATTTTTGAATAGAAGATTGATGCTTTTTTCTTTTTACAAAACATAATTGTAACAACTTTACGATTATTGAACATAAATTATTTCTCCGACTTTACTCATCAGTGGATGGGATTTCCTTTTTGATTAATTTCTGATCAAAGTTTTGGCCTGAAACTGGTTTAATCCAAGTAGAATTCCTCATATTACAAACCTCATTGGATCCACTATTCAACCTCAAAAAATGCTTATTAAAAAACCATCTTCTATTGATCATTTACAAAAAAAATTAAATTTTTATGAAAGTATATAATCCCTTATATGACAACCATGTAAGCGGATACATGTTTTTTTATTAATCTAAATTATCAAATAATTATTAAAAAACCTATTGACTGGCACTAAAAATGAGCGTAATATAATCCACAAATAAATGAATAAATCAAAACATTTTAAATATTCGGCTAAATAGTTTGAGCACTTTTTCATTTTGAGTGTATCATTTGTAGTCTGATTCTTTTCATTTTTTGAGGAAGGCAAAAGGGGATTTGATCCAGAAGTCACTCCTCATTTCAGTAAAAATTAAATACCAAACAGCGTTGAAGAGGATAAGTAGTTTTACGAAGCGACTTTTACAGAGAACCGGGTTTGCTGAGAAACGGTATAGTCATCGTAGAATGAACTCACCTCCGAGTGTCAGCTTGAACCTATAGTAGGGCTGAACGGGTGTTACCGACACCCGTTACCAAAAATTGAATGATCATTGTCATTCGTAAGTGCGCACAGTAATGTGCGAATAAGGGTGGTACCGTGGATTGGTTTCTAAAGCCTTTTCACCCCTTTAGCTAGCTTGAGAAACAGGCAGCGTGTGTGGGTGGAGGGGCTTTTTATATTTCTGTAAAAACATCGATCAGAACAGCTAAATTTTTGAGAGTGTAGAACATGGAGGAGGTAAATTCATGATGCAAAGGGCAGCAGTTGTTCCAAGAAAGGGTGAAATCACTAAAAAGTCGGGAGCCGAATTTATGTTGGATGCTTTAAAGAAGCAGGAAGTTGAAGTCATTTTCGGCTACCCAGGAGGGGCGGTTTTACCGATTTATGACAAATTATATGATGCAGGTATTTTTCATGTGCTAACAAGACATGAACAAGGAGCAATCCATGCAGCTGAAGGATATGCGAGAATTACCGGTAAACCGGGTGTAGTAATCGCCACATCGGGTCCGGGAGCCACAAACATCGTAACTGGATTGGCTGATGCTATGATTGACTCTATTCCATTAGTTGTTTTCACAGGTCAGGTTCCTACAAGCGTCATCGGTACGGATGCATTTCAGGAAGCAGATATTCTTGGTATTACCACTCCAATTACAAAACACAATTATCAAGTAAGAAAACCAGAGGATTTACCTCGGATTATAAAAGAAGCTTTTTATATTGCTTCATCAGGAAGACCTGGGCCAGTGGTCATAGATATTCCTAAAGATGTTGCAATCCTAGAGGGGATGGCAGATGAAGATCCAGAAATCCATTTGCCGGGCTATCAGCCGACACTGCAGCCAAACTACTTACAGATCAGAAAGCTTGTCGAAGCAGTAAGTGCTGCAAAGAAGCCATTAATATTAGCTGGAGCAGGTGTGCTTCATGCTAAGGCTTCTGAACAGTTAAAAGAGTACGCGGAACAACAGCAGCTTCCAGTCGTACATACCTTGTTAGGACTCGGTGGTTTTCCTGCTGACCATGAGCTCTTTGTTGGGATGGGAGGCATGCATGGTGTGTATTCTGCCAATATGGCCCTATATAAATGTGACTTATTGATAAGTGTAGGCGCACGATTTGATGACCGTCTTACAATGAATTTAAAAACTTTTGCTCCAAATGCAACGGTTGCCCATATCGATATTGATCCGGCTGAAATCGGAAAAAATGTTCCAACTAAGATTCCTGTCGTTGGAGATGCAAAAGAAGCGTTATTGCAATTGATTGAGCAAAATGGAAAAAAACCTAATCATACAGAATGGCTTCATACAATTAACGAGTGGAAAAAGAATTATCCATTATATTACGACCAAACAAACGAGCAAACATTAAAGCCGCAGAAGGTAATAGAACTGCTTCACGAAATGACAAACGGAGAAGCAATTGTTGTAACCGATGTAGGCCAGCACCAAATGTGGGCAGCTCAATATTACACTTTTAATAAGCCTCATGCTTGGGTTACATCAGGAGGATTGGGAACAATGGGATTCTGTGTTCCTGCTGCAATTGGAGCACAGCTCGCCGAGCCTGAAAAAACAGTAATTGCTGTTGTAGGGGATGGAGGCTTCCAGATGACTTCACAGGAACTTGGTGTTATTGCAGAAATGCAGCTTCCGATCAAAATAGTCATTGTTAATAATCATGCTTTAGGAATGGTTCGTCAATGGCAGGAAATTTTCCATAATGGTCGATACTCTCACAGTTTGCTACCAATGCAGCCATCCTTTACGAAATTGGCAGAAGCATACGGCATTCAAGCATACCAAGCAGCAAATGAAAATGAGGCGGCTGAAACGTTGAGGAAAGCTTTTGCAATAAAAGAACCTGTATTGATCGACATGAGGGTTGAAAACTATGAAAATGTATACCCTATGGTAGCACCAGGCAAGGGACTTCATGAAATGGAGGGTGTCAAACAATGAAAGGTATTATTACGATTACCGTTATGAACAGGCCGGGAGTATTAAATAGGATTACTAATCTGTTCTCGAAACGAAACTATAATATCGAAAGCATTACGGTCGGTCATTCCGAGCAAGAAGGAATATCTAGAATGACAGTAGTGGTTCAAGTGGAGAATGAGTTGCTGCTTGAGCAAATTACAAAACAATTAAATAAACAAATAGATGTTTTGAAGGTTAATGATATTAGTAATCAATCTATAGTAGCTAGAGAACTGGCTCTTATTAAAGTAATGGTTTCTCCGCAAACGAGAAGTGAGATCTATTCTCTTATTGAACCATTTAGAGCCTCAGTTATCGATGTCAGCAAGGACAGTCTAGTCATTCAAATTACGGGTGAATCTGATAAAATTGAAGCCTTTATTGAATTGTTGAAACCATATGGTATCAAGGAGATGGCAAGAACAGGAACAACAGCCTTTTTGAGAGGCACACAAAAAAGCCAGACAAGCAACAAATTTTCAATTGTTTAAAAAGCTGAGAGGAAAATTTCATGATCCGCTTCAGCTAACTATACTATTCAATGAAATTTTTTAGGGGGATTTTACTATGACAAAAATGTATTACAATGCGGATGCAAACGAAGCTTATCTATTAAATAAGAGGGTTGCTATTGTTGGATATGGCTCTCAAGGACATGCACATGCACAAAATCTTCGTGATAGCGGTGTAGATGTAGTAATCGGATTAAGGAAAGGACGTTCTTGGGACAAAGCGGTAGAAGATGGCTTCCAAGTGTATAGTGTCAAAGAAGCTGTAGAAGTAGCAGATGTTGTCATGGTGCTACTACCGGATGAAATGCAGCCGAAAGTATATAATGAGGAAATTGTTTCAGGTTTAACAGCAGGTAAAGCATTAATGTTTGCCCATGGTTTTAATGTTCATTTTTCACAAATTATACCTCCTAAGGATGTAGACGTCCTACTCGTCGCTCCTAAAGGTCCTGGTCATTTGGTCCGTAGAACATACGAGCAAGGAGCAGGTGTACCGGCTTTATTTGCAATCTATCAAGATGTTACTGGTGAGGCAAGAGAGTTGGCACTCTCCTACGCAAAAGCGATTGGATCTTTAAGAGCGGGTGCACTTGAAACAACATTTAAGGAAGAAACAGAAACAGATCTTTTCGGAGAGCAAGCTGTACTTTGCGGCGGTTTAACTTCTCTTGTGAAAGCAGGATTTGAAACTTTAACAGAAGCTGGTTACCAGCCTGAACTGGCTTATTTCGAAACGTTGCATGAATTAAAGCTGATCGTCGATTTAATGTATGAAGGCGGATTAGCAGGCATGAGATATTCAATTTCGGATACTGCTCAATGGGGAGATTTCGTTTCAGGACCACGTGTCATAACAGCAGATGTGAAAGCTGAAATGAAAAATATTTTAACAGATATTCAAGAAGGAAAATTTGCTAAAGGATGGATTCTTGAAAATCAGGCTAACCGTCCAGTATTTAATGCAATTAATGCAAAAGAAAACGAGCATCCAATTGAAAAAGTAGGAAGAGAGCTTCGTAAAATGATGCCGTTTGTTCAACAGCAAAAGAAGAAAGAAGTGGTAGCCGTTGCGAAAGATTAATATATTTGACACGACCCTAAGAGATGGTGAACAATCGGCTGGCGTCAATCTTAATTTTTCGGAAAAATTAGAAATTGCAAAACAGTTGGAGAGGCTGGGAATGGATATTATTGAAGCAGGATTCCCGGCTGCTTCTCCTGGAGATTTTGCATCGGTTCAAGAAATTGCCAAAACAGTGAAGAATTCATCCGTAACTGGACTCTCTCGATCGATTCAAAAAGATATGGATGCAGCTTGGGAAGCATTAAAGGATGGAGCTGAGCCAAGATTGCATGTATTTATAGCAACATCTCCAATCCACCGCGAATATAAATTAAAAATGTCTAAAGAACAGGTTATTGAGGCAGCTGTTTCTTCTGTGAAGTATGCTTCAGCTAAGTTCCCAATCGTTCAATGGTCAGCTGAGGATGCATGCCGTACTGAGCTTGATTACTTAGCAGAAATTGTTGAGGCAGTCATCCAAGCAGGAGCAAGGGTCATTAACATTCCTGATACCGTGGGATATATTACCCCGATGGAATATGGAAATATTTTTAAATATTTAATAGAACATGTTCCTTCTATTAATAAAGTACAGTTGTCAGCACATTGTCATGACGATTTGGGAATGGCCATTGCAAACTCTTTGGCTGCAATTGAAGCAGGAGCTTCTCAAATTGAAGGAACCATTAACGGAATCGGAGAAAGGGCAGGCAATGCAGCTTTGGAAGAATTAGCAGTAGCCCTTTATACAAGAGCAGATCATTATAAAGCCTATACAAATTTAAAACTGAATGAGATTAAAAGAACAAGCAACCTTGTCAGTAAGCTAACAGGTATGATAATACCGCCAAATAAAGCAATTGTTGGAAGAAATGCTTTTGCACATGAATCTGGCATTCACCAAGATGGTGTTTTGAAAGAAAAAACAACCTATGAAATTATTTCACCTGAGCTTGTCGGAGTTTCCTCGAATGCGATGGTACTTGGAAAACATTCAGGTCGCCATGCATTTAAGACGAGATTAGAAGAGCTGGGCTTAGTAGTAACAGAAGAGGAAATGAATAAGCTTTTCGCTACATTTAAAGAATTGGCAGATAAGAAAAAAGAAATGACAGATGATGACTTGGTAGCTTTGGTGCTTGAGGAAAAACTATCAAAAGATCAAAGATTTTTTGAACTTGTGTCTATTCAAATACAATACGGAACCAATCAAGTTCCAACTGCAACGGTCACACTATCCGGCTGTGAAAATGAAACAATTATGGAAGCAGGCACAGGAGCAGGAAGTATTGAAGCTCTTTATAACACACTCGAGAAATGTATGAATGATTCAGTTAACCTCTTAGACTACCGCATTCAATCCGTAGGCGCTGGAAGAGATGCGTTGGCACAGGTTTTTGTGAAGATGAGATATAAGGATATTGAAACAAGCGGCAGGGGCTTGGCACAGGATGTCCTCGAGGCTTCGGCTAAGGCATATTTAAATGCAATTAACAGAGTCATATTTTTAAAAGATCCAGCATCTGTACTTATGTAAGTTCAAACGAAAGGGGGATGAAATCGTATGTTGAAAAAAATTGCGGTGCTTCCTGGCGACGGAATCGGGAAGGAAGTAACAAAGGGTGCTGTTGAGATTCTTGAGGCTGTTGCTGAAAGATACGGACATTCATTCCAGTTTGAATATGGAAAAATCGGAGGTATTGCTATTGATGAAACTGGCAGTCCTCTACCTGATGAGACGCTAGAAATTTGTAAAAAGAGTGATGCTGTCCTTCTAGGTGCAGTCGGAGGTCCAAAATGGGATCAAAATCCTCCTCAACTTAGACCAGAAACGGGTCTTCTTAAAATTCGCAAGGAACTAAATTTATATGCTAATTTAAGACCTATCACCTATTACTCAAGCTTATCGGAGGCTTCTCCGCTTCGGAAGGAAATTATTGAAGAAGTGGACTTCATCATTGTAAGAGAGCTAACGGGGGGACTATACTTCGGAAAACCGAGCCAAAGAACTGTGCACCATGGAAAAGAAGCGGTTGTCGATACACTGTTTTATCAGCGAGATGAAATTAAAAGAATTGTTGAGCTAGCATTCCAGCTTGCTAGAAGTCGAAGACAAAAGGTAACATCTGTTGATAAAGCCAATGTACTGGAGTCAAGCAGGCTCTGGAGAGAGGTAGCGAACGAAGTAGCAAAGGATTATCCTGATGTTGAGCTGGAGCATATGCTTGTGGATAATGCGGCGATGCAATTAATACGTAATCCGAAACAATTTGATGTAGTAGTTACAGAGAATATGTTTGGTGATATTTTAAGCGATGAAGCATCTGTGCTGACTGGATCGTTAGGGATGCTGCCTTCTGCTAGTTTATCAGAAACCGGTTTGAATCTGTACGAACCGATTCATGGCTCCGCTCCAGATATTGCAGGTATGAATTACGCGAACCCATTAGCTACAATACTTTCAGCTGCTGCTATGCTAAGGCTATCCTTTGGTCTAGAAGAAGAAGCGGAAGCTATTGAAAAGGCAGTAAAAGAGGTATTAGATTTAGGATTCCGTACAAGGGATATTTCATCACAAGGATCTAAAGTCATTTCAACAAGTGAAATGGTTGCAGAAGTAAAAGCTGCTATTCTTGACCAAGAGGCCATCTCTAACATAATGGGGGCTTACGCATAAGGCATTTTTTAAGGCACGGTCTAATTCTTGATCGTGTCTTTTTCAAAATCTGTTTTAACATTCTATTGGATATACAGGAGGGGGAACAATGGGGAAATCCATCATTGAAAAAATATGGGAAAATCATGTTGTAAGCCAAGAGGAAAATAAACCGGATTTATTATATATTGATTTGCATTATATCCATGAAGTTACGTCCCCGCAAGCATTTGAGGGACTTCGAATAAAAGGAAGAAAAGTAAGAAGACCTGATAGAACATTTGCGACGATGGATCATAATGTGCCAACCGTTAATCGTTATTTGATTCATGATGAAGTTGCAAGAAATCAACTAGAAGCACTGGAGAAAAACTGCAAAGAGTTTTCTATTACATTAGCTGATTTACATAGTCCTGACCAAGGAATCGTTCACGTGATCGGTCCTGAGCTAGGTTTGACAAAGCCAGGGATGACCATTGTATGCGGAGATAGCCATACATCGACACATGGTGCATTTGGAGCTTTGGCATTCGGAATTGGTACGAGTGAAGTTGAACACGTGTTGGCAACACAAACGCTATGGCAAACAAGACCGAAGACATTAAAGCTTGAAATTAACGGAAAGCTCCAACAGGGTGTAACCGCAAAAGATGTCATTTTATATATCATCTCGAGATTCGGTGTGAATTTTGGAACAGGGTATGTCATTGAATATTGCGGAGAAGTCATTCGAAACATGTCCATGGAAGAACGAATGACGATATGCAATATGTCCATCGAAGGAGGTGCACGTGCAGGGCTTGTGAGTCCTGATGAAACAACTTTTTCATATCTGAAAGGTAGAAAATATTCCTCTAAGGGAGAAGATTTTGAAAAACAAATAGAAGTGTGGAAATCTTTAGCGAGTGATGATGATGCAGAATATGACCGTGTCATTTCGATTGAGGGAAGTGAGATTTCCCCTATGGTAAGCTGGGGAACTAATCCAGGTATGTGCAGTCCTGTAGATGGAAGAGTACCTAAGCTTGCAGATATGAAAACAGAGGCAAGCAAAAAAGAACTCGCGCGTGCTTTAGCATATATGGGATTACAGGAAGATATGAGAATTTCAGACATTCCAGTTCAGCATGTATTCATCGGTTCATGCACAAACTCACGAATGGAAGATCTTCGCCAAGCAGCTGAAGTTGTAAAAGGCAAAAAGGTGCATGAGGGTGTAAGAGCAATGGTCGTACCAGGATCTCAATCGATTAAAAAGCAGGCAGAAGATGAAGGGCTTGCTGCCATTTTTACCGAAGCTGGTTTTGAGTGGAGGGACTCTGGTTGCAGTATGTGCTTAAGTATGAACCCGGATGTTGTTCCACCAGGAGAACATTGTGCGTCTACTTCTAACCGGAATTTTGAGGGACGTCAAGGAGCCGGTGCACGTACGCATCTTGTTAGTCCTGCCATGGCAGCAGCAGCAGCTTTGTATGGGAAATTTGTTGATGTGCGAAACATACAAGAATTTTTGACTGAAGAATCTGCTGTGTAATCGTAATTTTGGAGGTGTATCAGGTGGAAGCAATCAAATTATATAAAGGAAAGACAGTCGTGTTGGACCGTTCAAATGTTGATACGGACCAAATCATACCGAAACAATTTTTGAAGAGAATCGAAAGAACAGGCTTTGGTCAATTTTTATTTTATAATTGGAGATTTGATGAGAATGGAAATGAAAGGAGCGATTTTGAGCTTAATCAGCCTGAGTCAAAAGGGGCAAGCATTTTAATTGCAGGAGAGAATTTTGGCTGCGGATCTTCAAGAGAACATGCGCCATGGTCATTGCATGATTATGGTTTCAAAGTAGTCATTGCACCTTCGTTTGCAGATATTTTTTATCAAAATTGCTTAAAAAACGGGATGCTTCCTATTAAATTGAAATCAGAAGAAGTAAAAGACCTAATGGCTAGGGCAGTTAGAGAGCGTGATTATCACTTGCAAATTGATTTGCCAAATCAAACCGTAACCGATGAAAACGGTTTTGCTGCGAAATTTGAAATCCATCCTTATTGGAAACAAATGCTTGTAAACGGATGGGATGAAATCTCCATAACCTTACAATATGAAGACAAAATCAAAAGCTACGAACAAAAAGTTGAGGGAATTAGCGTATAATAATGGGGGCTGTCTAATTAGTCCCTAAAATGAACAAGTGGAGAAAAACGTGCATTTTTCTCCACTTATTTGTGTATTTTTTCGATTTTTCTCTGAAAGTAGCTGGCGAATGCCTGCTACTTTCAGTACGTTGTGGGCTAATGCCACAATCCCGTTTTTTGTTAAGTATTAGACTGTCCCTTTCCTATTTATTTCTTTCTTAGATTTGGAGCATGAAACCATTAATCGTCTTTTGGATTTTGTAACCCGCAATAATACATGTTACACTTATGAGACAAAAAGAGTTTGGGTTTGGCTTCTTATGAAGACAAGAACTATAAAGCGGAGAGCTGATTTGGATGAGTAAGAAAAAGATAACAGATCAAGTGAACGACAATGTGATTCCCTTTCCAGGTCTTACAAAAAAATTAATTGAAAAAGGTGTACATGCTTTAGAAAAGAAAAAATTTCGGGAAGCTGCTCAATTTTTTATGCAGGCAAAAGAATTTGAGCCCGACCATCCAGATCTAAATGTCGGTCTGGTTGTTTCGTTAGTGGAAATCGGTCATTATGAGGATGCGAAGGTACTTTGCAAGGAACTACTCCAAAAGGGTTTAGGTGATTATTTTCAAGTCGTAAATATTTACTTAATGATTCTTCTACACTTAAATGAACATGAAGAAATGGTGACTACAATTGAAGCGTTGTTTGATGAAAAAGAAATCCCTCCTGATAAAGAAGAGCAGTTTGAAAGAATGTTACAATTCAGCAAAAGGGTCATGAACGAAAAATTAGCCAAAACAGACAAACGAGATGATGAAGAGAGCACAGGAAGGATCGAAGACCTTACGTTATCTGGGAAAAATGACCGAGACCAATTGTTTGTTTTGTCACGACTGGCGGATCGTAACATTAGACAATTTGTAGAAGAAATACATTCTTTTCTAAAAGATAAAAAGGCTCATCCATTTTTGAAAACGATGGCAATTAATATTTTGAGGGAACAAGGATACGAAAAAGAAGTTGTTATTGAAAAATTTTCAAGACAACAAAAATTGATTCCTGCTCATCTTCCTGAATTATCATCAACAAGGTTTCTTTTACGGTTGAAAGCAAGATTAGAAGAAAAGTTGGAACAAATCAATCCGACCTTAATGGAGTTGGCAATAAGCATATTGGAAAGACATCAATTTCTTCTTTATCCTTTTTTGCCTGAGGAACATTTTGATGAATGGGCGGCAGCTTATCATTTTTTGGCAAGCGAGTATCAGGGTTTAGAACCTACCATTCTTTCTATAGCAGAAATGTATAGTATTTCTCTCAACGAGTTAGAACAAAAGATCAAGTTGGCAAAAGAGCTTGAAGAAATTTCTTCTCCTATTATTTAGGTATTGCTGTTGAAAGAAAGACAACCTGTGTTATAATGTAGGGGTTGTAATATAAGCATCATTAAAACGATTTTACCTAATAGCTTATTATTTAGGTAAATCTCTAGGATGACTTGTGAGCAAGGAACAAGATATATTCATCCATCTTGAAAAAAAAGTAGTATATAGATTTTTGGAGGGAAACAAATGTCCGTAAAATGGGAAAAACTAGAAGAGAATCGCGGGGTTCTCACAGTAGAAGTTGAAGCAGAAAAGGTAAACGAAGGTTTAGACGCTGCTTTCAAAAAGGTTGTTAAGCAAATTAATGTACCTGGCTTCCGTAAAGGTAAAATGCCTCGTCAACTTTTTGAGAAGCGCTTCGGTGTTGAAGCCCTTTATCAAGATGCTCTTGATTTCATTCTTCCTGAAGCATACGCAAATGCGGTTGAAGAAGCTGGAATTGAGCCAGTTGACCGTCCTGAAATTGATGTAGAGCAAATGGAAAAAGGTAAATCTCTTATCTTTAAGGCAACTGTAACTGTTAAGCCTGAAGTAAAATTAGGCGAATACAAAGGCCTTGAAGTTGAGAAGTTTAATACAGAAGTAACAGATGAAGAAGTTGAAAATGAATTGAAAGCTCTTCAAGAGCGTCAAGCAGAGCTTGTAGTGAAAGAAGAAGGAAAAGCTGAAAATGGCGATACAGTCGTGATTGACTTCGAAGGCTTTGTAAATGATGAGCCATTTGAAGGCGGAAAAGCGGAAAACTATTCTCTAGAATTAGGATCTGGTTCTTTCATTCCTGGTTTCGAAGAGCAAGTAGTCGGTATGGCAGCTGGTGAAGAAAAAGATATCGAGGTTACATTCCCAGAAGAATACCATGCAGCAGAACTTGCTGGTAAGCCTGCCGTATTCAAAATCAAGGTTCATGAAATTAAAACAAAGCAGCTTCCTGAGCTAGATGATGAGTTTGCTAAAGACGTTGATGATGAAGTAGAAACTCTTGCTGAACTCAAAGAAAAAACAAAGAAAAGACTAGAAGATTCAAAGAAGCACGAAGCTGAGCATCATGTTCGTGACACAGTTGTGGAAAAAGCTGCTGAAAATGCAGAGGTTACAATTCCTCAAGTAATGATTGACAACGAAGTTGAACGCATGATCAATGAATTTGAACAGCGTCTTCAAATGCAAGGTATGAACCTTGACCTTTACTATCAATTCTCTGGTCAAGATGAAGAAGCTCTTAAAGGCCAAATGAAAGAGGAAGCTGAAAAGCGCGTTCGTGTGAACCTTGTGCTTGAAGCAATCGCTGACGCTGAAAACATTGAAGCTACTGAAGAAGATGTAAACAGCGAAATTGAAAAAATGGCTAAGCTTTACAACATGGAAGTTGACAAAATTAAAGCAGCTCTAGGAAGCTTAGAAGGTGTTAAAGCAGATCTAAGAATCCGTAAAGCTGTAGACTTCTTAGTTGAAAACAGCAAAACGGTTTAATCGTCCAAATAAATAACATACGTAAAACAAGGCACGATAACACTCCCGTGCCTTGTTTTACACTCTTTTCTGGTTTTAGGGTTCTTAATTGATTTTTTATGTAATAAGGTGTAGATTATTTTTAATAAAGCATATACATATTATATTTATCCCGAATAATAGTTTGAGAAGATGTTGTTAGGGCAATATACATATTATGGGTTTTAAAAAAGGATGGAGCTTGTAGGGAACAGAGCAATTTTGTTTTTCTTTTAGAAAGAACATGATACAATGCAACTTAAACTATGTACTCTGGCTTTCATAGGTGGAAAGAACAACCGCATACTGGATTGGGGTTATTTTTTTCTTGCTGCATTCTGATTATAAGGCCATAGAGCTATGAAACTTGAGGACGGATAGTTTGCCTCGTTATTTTTATATGACGTATAAGTTTTTAAAGGGGTGAGAGATTATGTTTAAATTTAATGACGAAAAAGGTCAGCTTAAATGTTCCTTTTGCGGGAAAACACAAGAGCAAGTAAGAAAACTTGTGGCAGGTCCCGGCGTATATATTTGTGACGAATGTATTGAGCTTTGCACAGAAATCGTGGAAGAAGAGCTTGGTACAGAAGAAGAGGTAGAATTTAAAGATGTTCCTAAGCCGAAGGAAATCAGGGAGATACTGGATGAGTATGTAATTGGTCAGGAGCAGGCAAAAAAATCTTTGGCAGTTGCTGTTTACAACCACTACAAGCGGATTAACTCTAATAGCAAGATTGATGATGTTGAGCTCTCAAAGAGTAATATTTGTTTAATTGGTCCGACAGGAAGCGGTAAAACGTTACTTGCACAAACATTGGCAAGATTATTAAATGTACCTTTTGCTATAGCAGATGCTACTTCCTTGACTGAAGCTGGATACGTTGGCGAAGACGTTGAAAACATCCTTCTTAAATTGATACAAGCTGCTGACTATGATGTGGAAAAGGCTGAAAAGGGTATCATTTATATTGATGAAATTGACAAAGTGGCAAGAAAATCAGAAAATCCTTCTATTACACGTGATGTGTCCGGTGAAGGAGTTCAGCAAGCCTTATTGAAAATTCTTGAAGGAACGGTTGCGAGTGTACCTCCACAAGGCGGTCGTAAGCATCCGCATCAAGAATTTATTCAAATTGATACTACCAACATTTTATTTATTTGCGGTGGTGCATTTGATGGAATCGAACCAATTATCAAACGCCGTTTAGGCCAAAAAGTAATTGGTTTTGGTACGGATAACAAGAAGAATGAAGTGCCAGACAAAGATCTTCTTTCAAAAGTCCTGCCTGAAGACTTGTTGAAATTCGGATTAATCCCTGAATTCATTGGTCGTCTTCCTGTAATTGCAACACTAGAGCCACTGGATGAAGCAGCATTAATTGAAATTTTGACCAAGCCGAAAAATGCTCTTGTAAAGCAATATCAAAAAATGCTTGAGCTCGATGATGTAGAGCTTGAATTTGAGGAAGCCGCATTACATGAGATTGCCAAAAAGGCAATCGAAAGAAAAACGGGTGCTCGCGGTCTACGTTCAATCATCGAAGGCATCATGCTAGATGTGATGTTTGAACTGCCATCCCGTGACGATATTCAAAAATGTATTATTACTGCAGAAACGGTTATGGAAAATAAGCCTCCAAAACTCGTTTTAAAAGACGGTACAACGATTGTAGAAGAAAAGAAAACATCTGCATAAACGAACAGAAAAAAGAATTGCTGCGTTTTGGCAATTCTTTTTTCATATACAGACACTTTCCGCTTTTCTTATTTTTAAGGTTATTTATATCCCTCTTAGGAGATACTAGCAAGTACAGAAAACGAGAGTATTTTTTAGGAGGGACATTTATGAGTTGGACTGGAATCGCCATGTTCATTCAATTGTTTTTCGGCATTGTGATTGGATTATATTTTCTCAATCTCTTAAAAGGACAAAGAGCTCAAAGAATAACAATTGACAGAGAATCAAGGAAGGAAATGGAAGAGCTTAGAAAGATGCGTTCGATTTCTTTGACTGAGCCTTTGGCAGAAAAGGTAAGACCGACTTCATTTGATGATATAGTTGGTCAAGAGGATGGGATCAAAGCACTTAAGGCTGCATTATGTGGACCTAATCCCCAGCATGTCATTATTTACGGTCCTCCAGGTGTAGGAAAAACGGCTGCAGCACGACTGGTATTAGAAGAAGCTAAAAAGAATGGCAAATCCCCTTTTAAAAAGAGCTCCGTATTTATTGAGCTTGATGCAACTACAGCACGGTTTGATGAAAGGGGAATTGCAGACCCCTTGATTGGCTCGGTTCACGATCCGATTTATCAAGGAGCAGGAGCTATGGGACAAGCGGGAATTCCTCAGCCAAAGCAGGGAGCTGTGTCTAATGCACACGGAGGTGTGTTATTCATTGATGAAATTGGAGAGCTCCATCCAATTCAAATGAATAAACTGTTAAAGGTGCTAGAGGATCGGAAGGTTTTTTTTGAGAGTGCTTATTATCAGGAAGAGAATACCGGTATACCTGCCCATATTCATGATATTTTCAAAAATGGCTTGCCTGCAGATTTTCGTTTAATCGGGGCGACAACGAGAACACCGAACGAAATACCGCCTGCAATCCGCTCACGCTGTATGGAAGTGTTTTTCCGTGAACTAGAACAGGAAGAAATAATGAAAGTTGCAAAAAATGCTGCTGATAAAGTAAATATGAAGGTCAGTGAAAAGGCTTTAGGCATCTTGTCCAACTATGCTAGGAACGGCAGGGAAGCAGTGAATACAATGCAAATCGCTGCTGGACTAGCCATTACAGGGGAAAGAAATTACATAAAGGATGAAGATATTGAATGGATCGTTCAATCAAGTCAGCTTACACCTAGGATAGAACGAAAAATATCCGACGTATCGAAAATTGGCTTTGTGAATGGACTTGCCGTTTACGGTCCGAATAGCGGGGCATTGCTTGAAATTGAAGTGACTGTCATTGCTTCAAAAGATAAGGGCTCAATTAATATAACAGGAATAGTAGAAGAGGAAAGTATTGGTGGAAGTGGGAAATCCATAAAAAGAAAAAGTATGGCTAGAGGCTCCATTGAAAACGTAGTGACCGTTCTTCGTTCGATGGGCGTGCCTGCTGACGGTTTTGATATCCATGTGAATTTTCCAGGAGGTGTCCCGATCGATGGACCTTCGGCAGGAATTGCTATGGCCACAGGTATTTATTCAGCGATCTATAAAATTCCGATAGACCATCAAATGGCTATGACCGGAGAAATCAGTATTCATGGGTTCGTAAAGCCAATTGGTGGCGTTTTACCAAAAGTAAAAGCAGCTGTAAAAGCTGGAGCAAAAAAAGTCATCATACCAGCTGAAAATATGCAATCCATTTTAGCTGAATTTGAGGGAATTGAGATTATTCCTGTAAATCATTTACGGGAAGTGTTAGAGGTTGCGCTAAAAAAAGAAGAAACACCAGATGGTCTACTACCACAATTGAACTTTTCAAAGCGTGAAAGTGTTTAGTACAACTGATATATGGGAGATATCTTATAAGATACCCGGTCATAAATCAATCGTTTTTCACAAATAAGGGCTCGCCAGTCGGCGAGTTTTCTTTGCGTAATAATAAATGAAGGAGTTTTCCGCTATTTGTAGCTCTTGATAGACACGTTATAGTAAATAAGATAGAATTGTAAAAAGACTGAGTACGATGGAAAAATTCGCGTTCATACATATTGGAGGTGTCAGGCTATGGCTGAAAAGAAAGAAATCATCGTCCCCCTCCTTCCGTTGAGAGGATTGCTAGTTTACCCTACGATGGTCCTGCATTTAGATGTTGGTAGAGACAAATCTGTGCAGGCCTTGGAAAAATCAATGGTGGAAGATCATCTAATTTTTCTTACATCTCAAAAGGATGTATCGATTGATGACCCTGGAGAAGATGATGTTTTTTCTATGGGTACATTAACAAAAGTAAAACAAATGCTAAAGCTGCCTAATGGAACCATTCGGGTTCTTGTTGAAGGACTAAGTCGTGCTGAAGCATTATCCATTCAGGATCATGACACATATATGTCAGCTAAACTGATTGTTCATCAAGACAGTGATGAGAAGGATATCGAGCATCAAGCATTAATGAGGACGCTCCTTGATTATTTTGAGCAGTACATAAAAATGTCTAAAAAAATCTCAAGTGAGACTTTTACGTCTACAGCTGATATTGAAGAACCAGGAAGACTTGCTGATATTATTGCATCTCATTTACCTCTTAAGCTAAAGGAGAAGCAGGAGATTCTAGAAACCATAGATATTAAGCAGCGATTAACCCGGGTGATCGAAATAATAAATAATGAAAAAGAAGTACTGAATCTTGAGAAAAAAATCGGTCAGCGAGTAAAACGCTCCATGGAGAGAACTCAAAAAGAATACTATCTTCGTGAACAAATGAAAGCGATCCAAAAAGAGCTTGGTGATAGGGAAGGTAAAACGGGAGAAATTGCTGCTCTGAAGGAAAAGATAGAAAATGCCGGCATGCCTAAGCATGTTTTGGAAACGGCATTTAAAGAGTTGGATCGCTATGAAAGAGTACCATCAAGTTCGGCTGAGAGCTCAGTCATTCGTAATTATTTAGAGTGGCTCGTTTCATTGCCTTGGTCAAAAGCAACCGAAGACGATCTGGATATTGATAGGGCTGAGAAAATCCTGAATCGAGATCATTACGGTCTTGAAAAGGTAAAGGAGCGTGTATTGGAATATTTAGCAGTCCAAAAACTGACAAACTCACTAAAAGGTCCAATTCTTTGTTTAGCGGGACCTCCTGGCGTTGGAAAAACCAGCTTGGCACGCTCGATTGCAGCTTCATTAAATCGTCATTTCGTTCGTATATCATTGGGCGGTGTTCGAGATGAATCTGAAATTCGCGGACATCGAAGAACATATGTTGGAGCAATGCCTGGGAGAATCATTCAAGGAATGAAAAAAGCCGGTACAATTAATCCAGTATTTCTCTTGGACGAAATGGATAAAATGTCCTCGGATTTTAGAGGGGACCCTTCCGCTGCATTGCTGGAAGTGTTGGACCCAGAACAAAACCATAATTTTAGCGATCACTATATCGAAGAACCTTATGATTTATCGAAGGTTATGTTTATTGCCACGGCCAATAATCTTGCGACCATTCCTGGACCATTACGGGATCGAATGGAAATTATTCATATTTCCGGCTATACGGAGCTTGAAAAACTCCACATCGCCAAAGAACATTTATTGCCAAAACAAATTAAAGATCACGGCTTGAAAAAATCTCAGCTACAAGTTAAAGAAGAGGCAATTCTAAAAATTATTAGGTATTACACGAGAGAAGCGGGAGTCCGTAGTCTTGAGCGACAATTAGCAGCAATCTGTAGAAAAACAGCAAAAATTATTGTTTCAGGTGAAAAGAAAAAAGTAGTAGTGACAGACAAAACGGTGGAAAGCTTCCTTGGCAAGCCGAAGTTTCGATACGGTCAAGCTGAGCTTGACGATCAAGTCGGCGTGGCAACAGGACTAGCCTATACTACAGTTGGCGGAGATACTCTGCAAATAGAAGTATCTTTAGCACCTGGAAAAGGCAAGCTTGTTTTGACGGGTAAGCTTGGTGATGTCATGAAAGAATCGGCTCAAGCAGCATTTAGCTATATCCGTTCAAAAGCGGATGAGCTCGGGATCGAAAGGGATTTTCATGAAAAATACGATATTCATATCCATGTTCCTGAAGGGGCTGTTCCAAAAGATGGACCATCAGCTGGGATTACGATTACTACAGCGTTAGTGTCAGCCTTAACTGGCAAGCCTGTTAAAAAGGAAGTGGGTATGACTGGTGAGATTACGTTAAGAGGGCGTGTTCTTCCAATAGGAGGGGTAAAAGAAAAAACACTCAGTGCTCACCGTGCCGGATTGAAGAAAATCATATTGCCAAAAGATAATGAAAAAGACATTGATGATATACCAGAAAGTGTTCGCGGAGATTTGGAGTTTTATCTAGTTTCTCACGTCGATGAAGTATTGAAGCAAGCGTTAGCAGGTGATATTCAATGAAAGTAACATCAGCGGAAATCGTCATCAGCGCAGTAAAACCGGATCAATATCCTGAAGGGAATTTGCCTGAGTTTGCTTTGGCTGGAAGATCAAATGTAGGAAAATCGTCTTTCATTAATAAAATGATTAACCGAAAGAATCTTGCCAGAACTTCTTCTAAGCCGGGAAAAACACAAACTTTGAATTTCTATTTAGTGAATGAATCCCTTTATTTTGTTGACGTTCCAGGATATGGATTTGCTAAGGTATCAAAAAAAGAACGCGAAGCCTGGGGTAAAATGATTGAGACGTATTTTACAACTCGTGATCAACTAAAAGCAGCTGTACTTATTGTTGATCTTCGTCATCCACCTACAAAAGATGACGTCATGATGTATGATTTTTTAAAGCATTACGATGTGCCTGTTATTGTAATTGCCACCAAAGCCGATAAAATCCCGAAAGGCAAGTGGCAAAAGCATTTAAAGGTAACGAAGGAAACGTTGCAGCTGGAAAAAGAAGATGATTTAATTCTCTTTTCATCTGAAACTGGACTGGGTAAAGAGCAGGCATGGGATGCTCTTAGAAAATATATGATTAAACAAGGAGAATAATCTTTTCGAGCATTGCATTTCACTAATAGTAAAAGGGGCTTTCTCGTCTAGGAGAAAGCCCTTAGTATGTAGACAAAATATATTTTACGCATATTCATGCTGTTAACAAATGTATATTTCACGCACTTGCAGATACTCCACAAACCGTCCTCATTTTTTCTTTAACACTATTACATACACCCCAACAGCCATTAATATAAATGGCCAAAACGTAAGAGCTTTATCTAGACCGGATTCCAAAACACCAAACCACTTGAAAATAGAATCGTAAAATAACAAAAGGATTGAAACAACTAAAAGAAGGATACCATGAAACAGTCCACCTTTTGTTCTTCTTGCTTTTAAAATGAATCCAAGAGAAATGATTAATATAAAAATTCCAATATCATTGGGCCATAGATTTAAACGATTGACGATATGAAAGTGCAATCCGTAGCCAAAAAGGATAACACCTGGCAGGATCGCTTCATAATCTTTGCCCCAATATGCCTGTAGTAAAAAGGCAAATCCGACTATACCAAGCAAAGTGGGCCAAGAAAAAAAGCCTTCAAAAAGCTCGATTTTATTTTGTTCAAGAAAGAAGTATAGGCCGAAGCTAATTAAAACGGCTCCTGGAAAAATTCGTTGCGTTTTCATCATTTGCCTCCTCCATAATTTTAACCGCTTGCATAGAAAGGGTATTTTTGATACGGTACAATAGTAGGGTTATGTCGAAACTTGTTGCATATGGGGACGGAAAAACGAAAAATGCTTTCCGCTATTCTAACTGTTTCCATGTTAGCACATGATTTCATTTTCTGTTCATATTTTTTAGATTCACAGAAAATTGTACATGCTATAATTATGATTAGGTATTTTTGTATTTTTTTTTGGGGGTGTGAACAAAGGGATGCATATTTTAGCAGTTGGTCTGAATTATAAAACTGCCCCTGTAGAAATTCGTGAGCGTTTATCTTTTAACGAAGCTGAACTTGCAGAAGCAATGAAGGCTTTGAAAAATAAAAAAAGTATATTAGAGAATATCATTATCTCTACATGTAATCGTACGGAAATTTATGCAGTGGTCGATCAGGTTCATACAGGACGTTATTATATTAAAGAGTTCCTATCGCAATGGTTTAATATTGAAACGAAAGAGTTCTCTCCATTCCTATTTATCTATGAAGGCGACGGAGCGGTAGAGCATCTGTTTCAGGTAAGTTGCGGATTGAATTCGATGGTACTGGGTGAAACACAGATCCTTGGTCAAGTACGCTCTAGTTATTTATTAGGTCAAAAAGAAAATACTATTGGCACAGTGTTTAATCATTTATTCAAGCAAGCCATTACTCTTGCCAAAAGAGCTCATGCCGAAACAGAAATCAACACCAACGCCGTTTCTGTAAGCTATGCTGCGGTTGAGCTTGCCAAGAAAATTTTTGGTGATTTAAATAAAAAACATGTACTCGTGCTCGGTGCTGGTAAAATGGGCGAACTGGCCATTCAAAACCTTCATGGCAGTGGAGCTAAGGATATTACGGTAATCAACCGCACATATGAAAAGGCAGTCGCTCTTGCTGATAAATTTTCCGGCAAGGCAAAGCAGCTGCAAGAGCTGCAATGTGCACTAGTTGAGGCGGATATCTTGATTTCTTCAACAGGTGCAAAAGATTTTGTCATTACAAAAGAAATGATGACCTTTGTGAATAGAATGCGCAAAGGAAGACCGATTTTCATGGTTGATATTGCAGTACCACGTGACTTGGATCCTAAGCTATCTGAGCTTGACAGTGTATTCCTCTATGACATTGACGATTTAGAAGGTATTGTTGAAGCGAATCTTCAGGAACGGAAAAAGGCTGCTGAAGCAATCCAGATTATGATTGAAGCTGAAATTGTAGAGTTCAATAATTGGCTCAATATGCTCGGGGTTGTGCCAGTCATTTCCGCTCTACGTGAAAAAGCTTTAGCAATCCAGGCTGAAACGATGGAAAGTATTGAAAGAAAGCTTCCTCACCTTTCAGAACGGGATAAAAAAGTACTAAGTAAACATACGAAAAGCATTATTAATCAAATGCTGAAGGATCCAATTTTATATGCGAAAGAGCTAGCGGGTGAGCCAAACAGTGAAGAGGCCCTGCAAAACTTCATGAAGACCTTTAAAATTGAGGAATTGGTTGAGAAGCAATCCGCTCTGCAAAAAAATGAAAAAATATATTTTCAAAAAGAGCCAAAGGCTGTTCAGGCTCATGTCTAAGGTAGGCATTTTCTATGCTTGAAGTGTCTATGACAAGGTTGCATGAAATCACTGTCGTTCTTTATGCATTAAGTGTACTGCTATACTTTATCGATTTTCTTCATAACAACCGGAAGGCAAACCGTTTTGCCTTCTGGCTACTTGCGATTGTTTGGGTTTTGCAAACAATCTTTTTGTTTCTCTATATGATCAAGACGGGTAGATTCCCAGTATTAACGATTTTCGAGGGTTTATATTTCTATGCTTGGGTATTAATTACACTTTCACTCGGGATCAACAAGCTTCTCCGAGTGGATTTTACTGTATTTTTTACCAATGTGCTTGGATTTATCGTTATGGTCGTACACACTTTCGCACCTGTTCAAGTGGAATCACAAGTGCTTGCCCAAAAGCTTGTGTCGGAGCTTTTGCTCATCCATATTACCGCCGCCATTCTATCATATGGAGCCTTTTCACTGTCATTTGTTTTTTCACTGCTTTATTTACTGCAGTATGATTTATTAAAGAGAAAAAAATGGGGCAAGCGTTTGTTAAGGATAGGAGACTTACAAAAGCTCGAGCATATGTCTTATGTGCTCGCCGTAATTGGAGTACCAATGCTAATCGTCGGTATTATCCTAGGCATTCAATGGGCGTATATTAAAGTTCCGGATCTTATCTGGTTCGATCCCAAAATTTTAGGTTCATTGACCATTCTTCTCTCGTACAGCATATACCTGTATCTTAGAGTAAGAAAACAAATTTACGGAAAAACATTAGCTTATTGGAATATCGCCTCTTTTTTTATTGTTTTGATTAATTTTTTCCTATTTGGAAGCTTATCGACTTTTCATTTCTGGTATACGTAGGAGGATCTCATGAGAAAAATCATAGTCGGTTCAAGACGCAGTAAACTGGCGCTGACACAAACAAACTGGGTCATCAATCAGCTGAAATCATTAGGGTTGCCTTATGAATTTGAAGTGAAGGAAATCGTGACAAAGGGAGACCAAATCCTAGATGTTACTTTATCAAAGGTTGGAGGAAAAGGCCTTTTCGTAAAAGAAATCGAACAGGCGCTGCTTAATAAGGAGATCGATATGGCTGTCCACAGCATGAAAGATATGCCAGCGACCTTGCCTAAAGGCTTAACTATTGGTTCTGTTCCGGAAAGGGAAGACCATCGAGATGTTCTTATTTCCAAAAACGGAGAAACTTTAGAAGAGCTAAAAGAAGGAGCTGTCATTGGGACAAGCAGTCTAAGAAGAAGTGCACAGCTTTTGGCAAAAAGGCCTGACTTACAAATTAAATGGATTCGTGGAAATATTGATACGAGACTTCAAAAATTGAAAGATGAAGATTATGATGCCATTATCCTAGCTGCTGCAGGTCTTTCACGTATGGGCTGGAAATCAGAAGTCGTGACGGAATTTTTAGACCCTAAGCTTTGTCTCCCTGCAGTAGGTCAAGGTGCGCTAGCTATTGAGTGTCGCGAGGATGATCTAGAGCTTTTAGAGGCGCTCAAAAAATTCACTTGTCATAAAACCGAAAAAGCCGTGCAAGCGGAGCGCGCCTTTTTAGATAAAATGGAAGGCGGCTGTCAGGTTCCGATTGCGGGATATGCAACAGTAAATGATGCTTTTGAAATCGAATTAACAGCTTTGGTGGCTGCTCCAGATGGAAAGACCATCTATCAAGAAACACTAAGAGGTGAAGATCCAATCAAGGTTGGTCATGAAGCTGCAAGGATTTTATCAGAAAAGGGAGCCAAGAAGCTAATTGACGAAGTGAAAGAGGAGCTAAACCAATAATGAAGGATTCCGGCTTTCTTCAAGGGAAAAATGTTCTTGTTACAAGAGGAAGGCAGCAAGCAGCGGAATTATCTCAATTGATCAAACAATATGGAGGGTCTCCAATAGAGATTCCTTTGTTATCCTTTCTACCTTCAAACAATAAAAACTACATACAACCATATTTGGACAAACTAGAACAATACGATTGGATTATTTTTACAAGTAAAAACGGGGTAGATTTCTTTTTTTATTGGTTACAGGTTTTTGGCTTGGAACCTCGGATGCCGAAGATTGCTGTGATTGGGGAAAAAACGAAACAAGCACTACTAAATAAGGGACTTCAAGCAGAGTTTATTCCCTCTTCCTATGTGGCTGAGGTATTTGTAGATGAATTAATCCCTCTGTTAAATGAAACGAGCAGGGTACTTCTTCCAAAGGGCAACTTGGCTAGGAATATCATTTGTAATCGAATTATCACTTCTGGAGCTCATTGCGATGAAATCATTATTTATGAAAATAAGATGCCAGAGCAGAGCGAAAAATTATTGGTTGATACATTAATAGAGCGTAAGGTTGATGTGGCGACGTTTACAAGCTCTTCAACTGTTGAAAATTTTATGAAGGTCGTAAAAAAACATGGATTGGCGGGCTATGTGAATGATCTCACTGTGGCTTGTATCGGTCCTATTGCCAAAAACACAGCAGAGAAGCTTGGATTGACAGTGGATGTTTGTCCAGATGAATATACGGCAAAAGCTATGATTAAGAGCTTAAATCAATTTGAGAGGCGGTAATAAAAAAATGAGAGATCTGCAATTTAGACGTCATAGAAGATTAAGAACAAGTGAAAATATAAGAACGCTTGTACGAGAAACTTTTTTACGTACTGAGGATTTAATTTATCCGATTTTTATCGCAGCTGGAGAAAATGTAAAAAATGAAGTTGCTTCTATGCCTGGCGTTTACCAACTGTCACTCGACAATTTATTGGCTGAAGTAGACGAAGCAGTACAGCTAGGGATTCGTTCTGTTATTTTATTTGGTGTCCCATACGAACATGAAAAGGATGAAACAGGAACAGGGGCCTATAGCCATAACGGGCTTGTTCAACAAGGGACGCGACTTGTAAAAGAGAAATATCCAGACCTATTGGTTGTAGCAGATACATGTCTTTGTGAATACACAAGCCACGGACACTGCGGCATTGTCGAGAATGGAAAGGTGTTAAATGATCCAACGCTGGATCTATTAGCAAAAACTGCTGTTAGTCAGGTAGAGGCTGGTGCAGATATTATTGCCCCTTCTAATATGATGGATGGCTTTGTCGCTGCAATTCGTGCAGGATTGGATGAAGCTGGTTATCATGATGTGCCTATTATGTCTTATGCAGTAAAATACGCTTCTGCCTATTATGGACCGTTCCGTGATGCTGCAAACAGTGCACCACAATTCGGTGACCGAAAAACGTATCAAATGGATCCTGCTAATCGTTTAGAGGCATTGAGAGAAGCTGAATCGGATGTATTGGAAGGAGCAGACTTTTTAATGGTAAAACCTGCTCTTGCGTATATGGACATTATCCGGGATGTAAAGAATCATTTTAATTTGCCTGTAGTCGCTTATAATGTTAGCGGCGAGTACTCTATGATCAAAGCAGCTGCCCAAAACGGCTGGATCGATGAGAAGCGTATTGTTATGGAAACATTGACAGGATTGAAGAGAGCCGGCGCTGATTTAATTATCACATACTTTGCAAAGGATATTGCACGCTGGTTGAAAGAGCAATAATCCGTTCAAAAATCATTTTCTCCCCATTTAGGATGATTGTAAAGGAGACGTTCGCATGAGATCATTTGAAAAGTCGAAACAAGCCTTTCAAGAAGCACAAAAATTAATGCCGGGCGGAGTGAATAGTCCAGTCCGTGCCTTTAAGTCAGTAAAGATGGATCCCATTTTTATGGAGAGAGGAAAAGGCTCTAAGATTTATGATATTGACGGGAACGAATACATCGACTATGTACTTTCCTGGGGTCCTCTCATTTTAGGACACAGCCAAGACAAAGTAGTGGAAGCGATCAAAAAGGTTGCCGAAACAGGAACAAGCTTCGGTGCACCAACATTATTAGAAAACAAGTTAGCTAAGCTGGTTATGGAACGAGTACCTTCCATTGAAATTGTTCGGATGGTTTCATCAGGTACCGAAGCCACAATGAGTGCATTACGATTAGCTCGTGGATATACAGGCCGGAACAAAATTTTGAAATTTGAAGGCTGCTATCATGGACATGGTGATTCTTTATTAATTAAAGCCGGTTCCGGTGTGGCGACACTTGGTTTGCCGGATAGCCCAGGGGTGCCAGAGGGTGTTGCTAAAAATACCATCACTGTGCCGTATAACGATTTAGAAAGCGTGCGTTATGCATTTGAACAGTTTGGTGAGGATATTGCAGGTGTAATCGTCGAGCCAGTTGCAGGTAACATGGGAGTGGTTCCTCCTCAACCTGGATTTCTTGAAGGTCTTCGTAACATTACGACAGAATACGGATCCTTGCTTATTTTTGATGAAGTAATGACTGGTTTCCGTGTAGACTATAACTGCGCGCAAGGTTATTACGGCATTACGCCTGATTTAACTTGCCTCGGAAAAGTGATTGGCGGTGGTCTGCCGGTGGGCGCTTATGGTGGAAAAGAGGAAATCATGAAGCACATTGCACCGAGTGGACCGATTTATCAAGCCGGAACACTTTCCGGAAACCCTCTTGCCATGGCTGCAGGATACGCAACACTTAGCCAGTTGCAGCCAGAGCATTACGAGGAATTTATTAAAAAAGCTGACCGACTAGAAGAGGGCATTGGCCAAGCAGCAAAAAAATATGATATTCCTCATACTTTTAACCGAGCAGGCTCAATGATCGGATTCTTCTTCACAAACGAAGAGGTCATAAACTATGAGAAGGCGAAAACTTCCAATTTAGATTTCTTTGCTGACTATTACCGTGAAATGGCTGAACAAGGTATATTCCTTCCACCTTCCCAATTTGAAGGGATGTTCCTATCAACTGCTCACAGTGATGAAGATATCGAAAAAACAATTGTAGCAGCAGAGAGAGCTTTCGCGAAATTAAAGGGCTAATGGAAAAATATCCTTTGAATATTAATAAAATAGGTCTACAATCTAAAGATCCGTCTGCATATTTCATGCATGACGGATTTTTTTTATGTTCAGAAAGTAATAAAAAATACATGTCTCTCATAGGGTAGTAATGGTATAAGTTTGTTTTTTAGCATGGAGAGGAGGATAACATTTGGCGAGCGATCAATCGTGTTTACGATTTTCATTAGAGGAATCGGTATGGTTTCAAAGAGGACAGGAAGTAGAAGAGCTATATTCTCTTGCTCTCAATCCGAATGTCTCAATTGAGGAAACAGAAAACTATGCGATTATTAGGGGTACCTTAGAATTAACAGGAGAATATAAGGGCATTGGAGCCAGTACTGTATGGGAAACAGGTACATTGTTTAGCCAACAAACACAAAGACATATACAATCAGTAGAAAAAAATGAAAATGGATTACTTTATTTTTCTCATTCTTTTCCTGTAGATATTAGTATTCCAGTAAATCGTATTCAATCTGTCGATGATGTGAATATCAGGATTAGTACATTTGATTATCAAATGCCAGAGGATAATTGTTTAAAGTTGTCTGCCGAACTTTTCATCACAGGAATATATGGGGAGCAACAAACTTCTCCTAATGCAGAATCAGAAGAAATTCAAGAGCTGGAGTATGTTTATCGCCCCATCGATGAAGAAGAAGTTGTGGTAGAAATAGAAAGCTTTGAGGTAGAACAAAGTGAAGAACAGGAGGAGCTCTCACGAGAAGAAGATCTTTTTGAGCCTTTTTCAGCTGAAGTCCACAAATTACCAAGAGAGGATGAGGAACAGTCTGAGAATTCTTCTTTTCCCTTCGAGGAAGTAAATACTGCCTCTTTCGAAATTCCAGTTTTTCAATACGAAGAGGAAGGCAATAGGGAGCTTCAAGAAACCAGAGAGATCGAGGAATACCAAACACTCCAAGAAACGAATGCATATGAAGAGGAAGAAACAGAGGAGCTTGAAGTAACTTGGGAGTTCGAGGAATTTCAAACGGAGCAAGAAGAGATTGCAAACGAAGAGGAAGAAACAGAGGAATTTGAGGCAACAAGAGAGTTCGAGGAATTTCAAGCGGAGCTAGAAAAGATTACGTATGAAGAGGAAGAAACAGAGGAGCTTGAAGCAACAAGGGAGTTCGAGGAATTTCAAACGGAGCAGGAAGAGATTGCGTACGAAGAGGAAGAAACACAGGAGTTTGAGGCAACAAGGGAGTTCGAAGAAATTGAAACGAGGCAAGAAGCGACTGTATACGAAGAAGAATACACCCAACGGATTGATGCAGCCGAGGATAGCGTCTATGAGATGGAAGAAGTAGCAGAAGAAGAACTAGATCTTGTTCATTATGGTCGTGAAGAAAGTCATTCAGACTTTAAAAGAGAAAGTGAGCAAATAGAAACGAGTAATGGTGGGGAAGGAAACAAAGAAGAGGTCTTGCAAACAGCGGAACGTAAATCATCTGTATCCCTAACTGATTTCTTTGCAAAAAAAGACACTCAAGAAAAGGCGAAGTTGAAAGTGTGTATTGTTCAGCATGGTGATTCCTTAAGAGATCTTGCCGACCGGTACGAAGTTGCTATACAGGAAATCATAAAGAAGAACAATTTAGACGATGAACAAGACATCTATGAAGGGCAGGTTCTTTACATTCCACAAGCAGTAGCTCATAGAAAATAAATAACAGTAAAACGTATTGCTCGTACCCATACAAATTTTACATCACTTAATGAAAAGCTGGCGAGGCTGTCACAAAACAAGAGCCAAACACCCTAAGTTACTCTATATATTGAAAACAGGAGAACTGTTTCTTCGATAAAGTAACTGTAGACGGGAGGAAGGCACTTATGGGACTGCTTCGTTTTTTTAGTTTAAGGCAAGATAAAATCCTTGCGGAAATATGTTCCGCTTGAAAGTGAGTGAGTCTCGTGGAAAAAAGCGAGAATCAGTGGCAAGATATAGAAAGTATTTTAGACAATTATTCGCTAAAGGTTCAATATTGCGAGAAATTTGGAACAATCGATAAAATTTATACGGATAAGGGGGTTTTTGCTCTTAAGAACATTCAGCCCCATTCAGGGATGGATTTTATTAGAAATGTGCAAATGTTGTATCAAAGAGGCTATAACCGGATTGTTCCGATCTATATAACGATGGATGGGCGATACGGTGTATTGTATAACGGTAGATTATATTATTTGATGCCGTGGCTAGCGAATGCTGAAAGTGGTGAGCGCAATGAAAAGCATAAGCAGATGTTTCGCGAATTAGCCAGAATGCATACACTTTCTGTAAAGGATGTTTCAGTGAAAAAAGAGGAACGGGAATCCCATTATGAAAAAACAACAGAGCAATGGACAAAACAGAAAGAATTCTTAGAAGAATTCGTTGAAAAATGTGAGAGGAACTGGTATATGTCTCCATTTCAGCTAATGTATTGCTCTTATTTTGTTGATATTTCCCAAGCATTAAGCTATTCGGTTAAAAAGCTAAATGAATGGTATGAAAAATCAAAAGATGACACGAAGCTGAGAACAGTCGTAACTCATGGGAAATTATCCACTCAGCATTTTCTTTTTGACGACCGTGGATACGGCTATTTTATTAACTTTGAAAATGCTAAAGTGGCTCCACCTCATTATGATTTATTGCCTTTTCTGCTTAGATCGAGTAAAACTTATCCAGTTCAAAGCAATGATTGTATCGATTGGCTGTATACGTATTTCAAATTTTTCTCTTTTAAAGAAGAGGAAATGCTATTGTTTGTAAGTTATCTTGCTCATCCTGGATATATGATCAGAATAGTAGAAGATTATCATCGGAATCCTTCTAAGCAATCCGAGCTAAAATTTGTCCAACAACTTCAACGCAATTACTGGCTGCTGAAAAATATCGAATATATTGTCATGCGCATCGAGGAAATTGAACAGCAAAAAAAGGCTGCTCAACAGCAGCCACAGAGCTCTTAATAAAAGATAGATGATGGATCCTAAACCAAATGAAGGAAAGGCTCTTCTCGTAATGATTGTTGTGAAATGCTATACTTCTAATTGGATTAAATTTACTTTAATTAGTATTTTAGGTTCTATATAGCAACAATCAATACGAAAACGACCCAAGGAAAAGAAAGGTCCCTCTAGTAGAGTCAGTATAAGTTTATACCGTCTCTGCATAGAAGGGATCTTTTTAACTCGACATGATTTTTCATATCCACTCAAAGTGCAGACAAATCGCGATTAAAATGAATAGTCCAAGTAAAAAAACATCAAAGGTCGTTGGGATAAAAAAGGTACGAATTCCTTGAAAAATACAAAATGGTACAATAAATTGGTTGCATATGCTGCGTATTGTACGAAGCCAAGGAGGCAAGGTATAAGGATTGTATTTTCTCCTCAAGTGATTTCCCCCCATTTCTGTTTGTTATATTTTATTGAAATCTTTAACAAAACGTGAAAAACTAATGTCAAAGATCAAGAAAATGTATAGTATAATAAAAATTAGGGAAAATTGTTGACGAGTTCTATTTTGATTCTGTACTATAAACTTATCTTAATGATAGATAATGCGAAGACTGGGAGGAGTAGACAAGATTTCTGCTTTCAGAGAGAGGAGCCATTAGCTGTGAGGCTTCTTAAGCAAGAGCTGTCGAAGTCGCCCACGAGCTGCTTTCGTGAACCCTTATTTGGCAGTAATGAAAGCCGGTGAAGAGCCGTTATTAAATGAAGTGCCGAGTGATATTGTCATTCGGAAAAAAGGTGGTACCGCGAATAACTCTCTTCGTCCTTTTTGTTGGGACAAGGGAGTTTTTTATTTTTTTAAACGGCTTAGTAGTTATACAAGAAACAGGAGGTTATTTGGATGGAAACGAATCAAACAACAAGCATGCCAACGAAATACGATCCAGCATCCATCGAAAAAGGCCGCTACGAATGGTGGCTACAAGGAAAATACTTTGAAGCAAAAAATGATGAGAATAAACAACCTTATACGATTGTTATTCCACCACCAAACGTAACAGGAAAGCTTCATCTTGGTCACGCTTGGGATACAACGTTACAAGATATCCTTACACGCATGAAAAGAATGCAAGGCTATGATGTTCTGTGGCTACCTGGAATGGATCATGCCGGAATCGCAACGCAAGCTAAAGTAGAGGAAAAGCTTCGCAATGAGGGAAAAAGCCGCTACGATTTGGGACGTGAAGAATTCGTTAAGGAAACATGGAAGTGGAAAGAAGAATACGCAGGCTTTATTCGTCAGCAGTGGGCAAAGCTCGGGCTTGGTTTAGATTATTCTCGTGAGCGATTCACACTGGATGAAGGACTTTCAAAAGCCGTTCGTGAGGTTTTCGTATCTCTTTACAAGAAGGGCTTAATCTATAGAGGAGAGTACATCATAAATTGGGATCCTTCCACTAAAACGGCATTATCTGATATTGAGGTTATTTACAAGGATGTACAGGGCGCCTTTTATCACATGAAGTATCCTTTAGCCGATGGTTCTGGTTACATTGAAGTAGCGACGACTCGTCCAGAAACAATGCTTGGTGATACTGCGGTTGCGGTTCATCCGGAAGACGAACGCTATAAGCACTTAATTGGTAAAACAGTTATTCTTCCAATTGTTGGTCGTGAAATTCCAATTATTGGTGATGATTATGTTGACATGGAATTCGGTTCAGGTGCGGTAAAAATAACACCAGCTCATGACCCGAATGACTTTGAAATTGGAAACCGCCACAATTTAGAACGTATTCTTGTTATGAATGAAGACGGCACGATGAATGAAAAAGCCGGCAAGTATCAAGGAATGGATCGCTTTGAGTGCCGCAAGCAAATCGTTAAGGATCTTCAAGAACAAGGTGTATTGTTCAAAATCGAAGAGCATATTCATTCCGTAGGCCATTCAGAGCGAAGTGGAGCGGTCGTTGAGCCTTATCTGTCAACACAATGGTTTGTAAAAATGCAGCCGCTTGCAGAAGCAGCAATTGAGCTACAAAAGCAACAAGAAAAAGTAAACTTCGTTCCGGAGCGTTTTGAGAAAACCTATCTCCATTGGATGGAAAACATCCGCGATTGGTGTATTTCCCGTCAGCTTTGGTGGGGGCACCGTATTCCGGCTTGGTATCATAAGGAAACCGGAGAAGTGTATGTTGGCCTCGAGGCTCCGGCCGATGAAGAAAACTGGAAGCAGGACGAAGATGTTTTGGATACTTGGTTCAGCTCAGCATTATGGCCTTTCTCTACAATGGGGTGGCCGGACGCTGATGCAGCAGATTTCAAGCGTTATTATCCAACGGATTGCTTAGTAACGGGATATGACATCATCTTCTTCTGGGTATCACGCATGATTTTCCAAGGTCTTGAGTTCACTGGAAAACGTCCGTTCAAAGACGTTCTCATTCATGGTCTTGTTCGAGATGCTCAAGGACGCAAAATGAGTAAGTCTTTAGGAAACGGCGTAGATCCGATGGAAGTGATTGATAAGTACGGTGCCGATTCACTTCGATATTTCCTTGCAACTGGAAGCTCTCCTGGCCAGGACCTTCGATTCAGTATTGAAAAGGTTGAAGCGGTTTGGAACTTTGCAAATAAAATTTGGAACGCATCTCGCTTTGCCTTAATGAACATGGATGGTCTCAAATATGATGAAATCGACTTATCAGGTGAGAAATCTGTAGCGGACAAGTGGATTTTAACCCGTTTGAATGAAACAATTGAAACAGTCACCCGCCTTGCAGACAAATATGAATTTGGGGAAGTAGGACGCGTTCTTTACAACTTCATTTGGGATGACTTCTGTGATTGGTATATTGAGATGGCTAAGCTTCCATTATACGGTGAGGATGAAGCTGCGAAGAAAACGACTCGTTCGATCCTCGCATATGTTTTAGACAACACAATGAGACTGCTTCATCCGTTCATGCCATTTATTACAGAAGAAATTTGGCAGAACCTTCCTCACGAAGGGGAATCCATTACTATAGCTGCATGGCCAACCGTGAACAAAGAGCTTTCCGACCATGAAGCTGCTGAAGAAATGAATTTGCTAATGGAAATCATTCGTGCTGTTCGCAACATTCGTGCTGAAGTAAATACGCCATTAAGCAAAAAAATCAAGCTGATCTTAAAAGCCAAAGATGATAAAATTGCAGCACAGCTTGATAAAAACAGTGCTTACATTGAACGTTTCTGTAATCCAGAGGTGCTCACAATCGGAACGAATGTTGAAGAGCCGGAGCAAGCGATGACGGCAGTCGTGACAGGTGTTGAGCTAATTCTTCCACTTCAAGGGCTCATTAATATAGAAGAAGAATTAAAACGTCTTGAAAAAGAGCTAGACAAATTCAATAAAGAAGTTGAGCGCGTTCAAAAGAAATTAAGCAATGAAGGCTTTATTAAGAAAGCTCCTGAAAAGGTTATTGAAGAAGAACGTGCAAAAGAAAAGGATTATTTGGAAAAACGTGAAGCGGTTCTACGCAGAATCCATGAATTGAAGTCTATGTAAAAGTGAAAGGTAAGCCCATTGCAGCGTTGTTTCGCTCATGGGTTTACCTTTTTTAATAACGACCTCATGTCTTATTAAATTTACAATATATAACAATCTATTCGATTTGCATGGAAAGTTTAACAAAATTCAGATATGATGAACAATAGGCTAACCATGTATTTTTAGAATAATAAAGATAATGAAAAAAGGGGAGAGAGGCTTGAAGCTATATTCAAAAAATGATCTTGAACAGTTGGAAAAGCCCTTTGTGGAGGAGAATTTTAATAATACGATCGGTCATGAAATCTTAGAAGGAAGTATCCCCGTTCTTGTCTCTGCTCCTCACAGTGTTCCTCAGCTAAGGGAAGGCAAATATAAGCAGCCAGAATACAGAACGGGTGTCTTAGCTCAAATTCTTCATAATCAACTAGATTGTTACACGATATACAAAACCAAAAACAATAATGATGATGCAAATTATGATCCGGTAAGTTCATATAAAAATGATGCTATAAAGCTTATAAATAATCATGGAATTAAATTTCTCATAGATTTACATATTATGTCTCAGAACCGTGAATTTCATGTTGATATTGGTACAGCCAGAGGGAGAAATATCAATAACGATTACAAGAATATAGAGAAATTAATCCAAATTTTTCACAGTAACAACATCTATCAAGTGGAAATAGATCGAATCTTTACTGGAGCATATCCTCACACCGTTTCCTCAACCATTTGGAAAAATTGTCATATCCCGGCGATTCAGTTGGAAATCAACTGGGTATTGTTGGATTTTGATAAGGGAACTCGTTCGTTTCACTTTGTACTGAAAAGTCTTATGGAATACATCGAATATTTAATACAAATCGATGGAGGAATTTAATCAATGAAAACAGGCTGGATCGTATTTAACGGAAATGTTACGCACAGTAAATTCACTGAGCTGGTAGATTGGCTTTCAGAAAGTGGCAAAGAAGCAGGGTTTCATATGGTTAAAGTAAAGAATAATGAATTATTAGCCACAATTGAAAATGGAAAAGCTGTTATTAAAGGTAAATATGAAAAAGAAAAACCAGATTTTATTATTTTTTGGGACAAGGATATTCGCTTAGCACGCCATCTTGAAAAAATGGGTTTTAAGCTGTTTAATAACGCATTGTCAATTGAACGATGTGATGATAAATCTCATACCTTTTATGTATTAGCAGATCATGGAATATCCATGCCAAAAACCATTCATGCTCCTTTAATCTTTAAAAACTCATCTATTTCTGATCACAATCATCTAGAAACCATTATGGAAGAGCTTGGCTTCCCTATGATCATTAAGGAAAACTACGGATCTTTTGGAGCTCAGGTTTATATGATTCAAAATAAAGAGGAAATGATTGCTAAATCAACAGAATTAATCCGTTTAGGAATTCCTTTTATTTATCAGCAGTACATAAAAAGCAGCCATGGAAAAGATATTCGTCTTCATGTTGTAGGAGATCAAGTAGTGGCAGCCATGCTTCGAAAATCGGAACAAGACTTCCGTGCAAACGTCACAAATGGGGGGAAGATGATGCCATATAACCCAACAAAAGAACAGATTGATTTGGCTGTAAAATGCTCTCAAATTATAGGAACCGATTTTTGTGGAGTAGATTTATTGTTTGGACCTGAAGAAGAACCTATTGTTTGTGAAATCAATTCAAATGCTCATTTTAAAAACATTTATGATTGTACAGGAGTAGACGTTTCGAAGTTTATGATGAGCTATATTAAGGAAAAGCTGGAGGAACCCCTACATGATTAAAGGATGGATTATTTATAATAAGGTTGATGCAGATCATAATCAATCTTTTATTCATGGTTTTATTGAACAAGCTTCTCAAATGGGAATCGATCTTCAGTTTTTACTAAAAGAAAATTTTACAATAGGTGTATGGAAAGGAAAACTTAACATTCTGTATAAAGGGAAAGAACCTCATTTTCCCCATTTTGCGATCGTTCGAAATATTGATGAAACGTTTCGCATTCAATTGGAGCAGCTTGGACTTAGAGTTTTTAATTCTTCCACTATTTGTAGAATTGCCAATAATAAAGCAAGAACGCATCAGATTTTAGCAGCTCAAAATATTCCTATGATTGATACGATATTTACTCATTCTTATGAATTCAACCCAAACTGTATACCATTTGAATTTCCATGTATTGTTAAAGATGCCCATGGAAGATCTGGGAAGCAAGTTTACAAAGTACACGATCAAGTTCAAATGGAACAAGTCATGAAAGAAATGAATGGCGAAGTCATTATCCAACGTCTTGCAACAGAAGGAAAAGATCTAAGAGTGTTTGTAGTAGGAAAACAGATTATTTGTGCAATTTTAAGAGAATCCAACCATGATTTTCGAGCCAATATTTCGTTAGGCGGAAGTTCCAAAGTATATCATTTATCAGAGAAAGAAAAAGAGCTTGTTCATAAAATTATTGCTTGCTTGGAAATAGATTATGCAGGAATTGATTTTATCTTTGACGAAAATGGAAACCTTCTTTTAAATGAAATTGAAGACGTGGTGGGAAGCCGCAGTTTGTTTTTAAATACTGATATTAATATTTATGAAATAGTTTTACATTATATTTTACATACGCTTTCAAATAGTTCGTTTGTTTATGAATAGTCATTTATAATTGAAGGTGATAACGTGCTAAAGAAATACTCTCATTATGTTCAATCGAGAAATAAAAAGAAGTTTTATCGTTTCTTAGGTAAGAAAAGAAAAAAAGCCTATCATTTTTTTGTTCGTAAGGAACATAAAACTTTCCCTAATTACTTAACTTGGATTAATCATGTGGACATAAACGATGATCTTATATCCCTTCTAAAAAAACATAATACTTCCGTTTTATTTAAGCTTGAGTCAACTCCCGCCAAAGAATTTGTTGAATTTCAAATCGAAATAAACGAACAAACTTCTAATCATCATTCTCTAAAAGAAATGATTTATGAGATGGTAACAACAAAAGGGTTTGGCATTAGTAAGCACGTCACTCATTCTAATTTGCCAAACGAACTTGCTTGTTATATAAAATTACATGCTCCTGTGCAAGTAGATGAACTGACAAGAAACAAGCTATGGGAAGCGGTTCAAGAAATTTGTGATTTTTTCTACATATATGATCTTTCGAATCCAAATCCTATTTACAAAGAAGTTTTGAGCCTTTCTAAAGTAACATCGATTTTTCCAAAAAATCGTATTGAAATGTCAGAAGATACCATGAAAAAGTATGGACTTAAAGATAATAGCTATATTTGGATCTGCAACAGTCACAATGGACGGATTCGCAAAGGAAAAGTTAAATGCGTTCAAGAAGACTTCCAAGGGATTAGGATTATCTCTGGAATATTGGAAGAATTGCAGAATTCAAAAAATGAAAGGAATTATATATGGATACAACAATGCAGGCAAATAGGCAATACGAATAAAATACAAGCTCAAACTGTTAATAAGGTTTCAAATAATATTATCACACTTTCGAGAGATTTATATGAGAAATTAGGTGATTGTGAATTTGTCACTTTTGTAAATGAAACAACCGGTTCTTTCTTTGATATTTCCAGGAATCAAATTGAAATGTCCCAAGGTGAGGATAGTAACACTGTTAAATTAAATTATTTATATCGTCAGTTTGTCGATCTTGAAGTTCCTGTTATGATTGAACCGTATCATGTACAAAAGATCATCAGTCATGAAAATTTAACGGAAAGTGATCGAGCATTTATAGAAAAAACATATGGAAATAGAAGAGTACTACAAGATGTCAGTTTCGAAAATAAACAGAACATCAGGAAGATTCTTAAAAAAGTGGATTATTTTCGAGTAACCATGTATCCTTACAAAAGCTCACGTTTAGAGCTGAAAAAACAGGTATCCAAAAGAAAAAGAATTTGGCATTTTATTTTAAAAAGATTAATCGATTACAATTCTGCTTCTTTGAGGGTTGTTCGTCCTTATGTAACAGATGAAAGCACAAATGTTGTTCGAATGACAACAACGATGTTAAAAATGTTAGGTTTGGAAAACACGGATAATGTTGTAATAACCTATCGTTCCCGTCAAGTTGTTGCACGAGCTCTGGAAGTAGATGCGGATTCTTTTGAAAAAATTCAAAATAACAATACCATGGCTTCACAAACAGAAATGGAATATTCTATTGGAATACCAACTCATATAAGATCTCAACTAGACATGGAGCACATTCATTGTGTTTGTTCAGTTCGAAGAGATATGAATTATATATTTAAAAAGCATGCTCATTTGCAAGTGGTGCCTACAATAGGGATCTTTTTTACTGTATTTCAAACCTTCAAAGACCCTTTATTGCGCATGGCTATAACTGCTATTGGTTTATTAACAGCTCTGTATGTCAGTTTTACAGTTGAAAGGAATAAAATCTCAAATTAGAGGTGTTAGAAAATAGTGTTCAAATCTTATGATGAAGCGGTAAGTTGGATTAAAGGAAAATCTATTAGAGGTATTGATTTGGGTTTGAAAAGGGTAGAGTGGATGCTACACCGTTTAGAAAACCCCGAAAAAAAGGTACATTTTATTCATATAGGCGGAACGAATGGCAAAGGTTCGACATTAGCTATGCTGCAAAGTATACTTTTGGAATCTGGATACAGCACAGGATCTTTTACCTCTCCTAGTATTGAAGGGATGAAAGAGCATATTCATGTAAATGGAGAACCCATTTCGGAAACAGAATTTATACATCTTGCTAATGTAGTAAAGCAGGTTACTGAAGAGTTTGAAGCAGAAACGGGGTGGTCATCCCCAACGGAATTTGAAATTCTTACGGTAATGATGTTTTATTTTTTTGCATATATGAGAAAGGTTGATTTTGTTTTATTAGAGGTAGGGCTTGGAGGAGAGAATGATTCAACAAATGTCGTGCAACCGCTAATAGCCATTATTACGAATGTTAGTTTGGATCATACGAATATTTTAGGCAGCACCACGGAACAAATCGCGGTTGAAAAAGCTGGAATAATAAAAGAAAATGGACTAATCATAACAGGTTGTAAGGACAAAGAGGCCATAAAAATCATTCGGAAAAAAGCAGCTCTAGAGCTTGCAGAATTATTTGTACTAGGTGAGAACTTCACCTTTCAATCACAGGGGAGTAAACGTATAGAAGAATTATTTTCTTATACTTATAATGGACATACCATTAACAATCTATCATTAAAAATGATGGGCACGCATCAAGTAGAAAATGCATCCATTGCAATTACTGCTTCACTACTTTTAAGGGAAAGATTCGAGAAGAATATAACAGAAAATACGATTAGAAAAGGGTTAAAAAAGGCCAACTTGAAAGGCCGTTTTGAGATGATCTCCCATGAGCCTTGTATCATATTAGACGGAGCCCATAATGAAGCAAGTATTCATTCATTAGTTTCGACTTTAAGGACACATTTTAAAAATGAAAAATTCGTTTTTGTTATCGCAGCCCTAAAAGATAAAAACTATAAAAAAATGCTGTCCATGCTTGATGATATAGCAGATTGCATGATTTTTACTCAAATTGACATGGATCGGGCCTTAAGTGCACAAGATCTTGCTAAAGCAAGTAAGGCGAAAGAAAGGTTCATTTTTGAAAATTGGGAAGAAGCTGTGCAAAAAGGTATTGAGCTTGCTAACGACGGTAAAACGTTAATCGTTACCGGTTCTTTGTACTTTCTATATTATGCACGCCCTTATTTAAAGGAGCATTATTCGGGTATGTAGTTATCATAAAATAGAATGATAAAGATTATGGTTTATTTTGAAATAAAAAGGTTCATAGGATTATTACATGTGACAAATGTATCATTACTTGGCATGCTGATCGATCATGCCATGTATACAGATGCTAAAAAAGCTCGAAGAAATAAAGTGGCAGCATACAGAAATAGTGGGCTTTATCCCTTTATTGATGCTCTATCTCTATACCTTTACAATTTTTCATAAAAAATGTAAATGTTTGTTAACAATATATATAAGAAATGTTTGGCAAAACTGATATAATATAGTAAATTAGTATTATTTTTGGGGGAGTAATCATGGGAGGAAAAATAGCTAAGGTACTATTTTCTGTTATGACTGCTATTGTTTTGTTGATACAACCTTGTATAACTTTTGCCTCAAATGGTTCATCTGATAAAATACCAAATTTTAGTCCTGAGCTTGAAGTATTAGAAATCATTGACCAAGGTAGCACTTCAAAATTGAAGCCGATTATTGGTGATGAAGGCTTTCATTTTACGACAATGACAATGAAGCGTTTCGTTGCACTACGAGATGAATTAGACGGTAAGTACGATTTAATTGCAATTATGGAAGGCAATTATACATCAGCAGGTGTAAATGGTAAAAATCATAACACCACGAATGTCATGAATGACATTACCAATTTACGTGCACAAGAAATAATCAGGGATTTTATTAACAAAGGCCAGCCAGTCATTTTAGATAAGAAATCCATCGATACTGGAACTAAGCTTAAAAGCAATTTCAGTAAATATTTAAATGACAAAAATGTAATGGTTTATAACTCAAGTGGCAATAACAAACAGCAAGAGCTTATTTCTAATATCAAAAATTTCTTCAACAAATACTATATTCCAAGACCACGTATGAAAGTGCTTCAACAGCCAGTTGCAAATAATCCATATGTACCTGGTGATACGATCAGCTTTGATTTTGAGGTGCTACAACCAGCAGATGTCTCAAAACGGGATTTAAAAGCGAGATTATATATAGATAGCGACTTTAATGATCGTTATGAACCAAGTGAAATTGTCTTAGAAGCTAACGTGACAACAAAGCAAAATAAGGTAACCTACAAATTACCAAAGGGTTATTCTGGTTTGCGTTATTGGAAATTAGAATTAGTAGACACAGCCCAAGGGTTAAAGGATTACGCGAAGGGATCTTTTACATTTAAGGATCAAGAAGTACATGTTAAAGTTTTGCAGGTAACACGAAATGTGAACGATAACAGTAGATTGACTCGAAGTACGAATATGAATCAAAACTTTTTGTCAAAACCAGGTGAATACAACATTCAAATCGATGTAACCGATATTGGTACATTTAATTCTTCGAAGCACTCAGAAATTAATGGGAAGTACGACATGGTGATCTTTGGGTTTGCCGATGTTTACAATAATGCAAACATAAATGACAATGCTGTTAAATCATTAAAACAGTTTATTGCTTCTAAACAAAGCATCATGTTTACCCATGATACAATTTTTGAATCGAACAATAATTGGGTAAATAATTTTATGGATGCAACTGGTCAACGACCTCCTAAAACAGATCTTGGCTATGGTGCTCCAAATAAATCAAATGAAACGTTTAGAGTCAATACAGGCTTAATGACAGAATATCCATATTTGTTAGATGATCATGTTACTATTGCAACTACGCACAATCAGTACTATACGTTAGACTTAGAGGACCCTGATGTTATACCTTGGTATAACATCATTGGTAGCAATCGAGATATTAATGATAGCTGGAACCATTATTATACGTATTCAAAAGGCAATATTACGTATTCAGGTACAGGTCATACTTCATCGGGCTTTCCTGAAGAAGAACAAAAATTATTTGTTAATACGATGTATCGTGCTTTCTTAGGTTCAAATCATGCTCCAACGATCGAATTGATTTCTCCAAAAGAAAATGCAGTCATTCCTTCTAATCAAAAAATCGAATTGTCTTATTCGATTCAAGATTTTGATTTAAAGGATAAACTTCTTAAAACGAGAGTGTACTTGAATGGTAAACAAGTATATTCACAGAATGAAATTCCAAATGGTCAAGTAGTGACAACATCATTAGACCATAAGCTAACAGAAAGCGGGAACGTTACTGTTAAAATTGAAGCTGAAGACAGCAACGGAGCAATCGGTACGAAAGAATTTACTGTTGCTGTTCAAAAGCTAGATACTAGCATCGAGATTAGTAGAAGCTCAAATGCTGCTAACCCTACAAAGGTTGGGCAAAATATTGTGATTACGTATGAAGTCATTCCAAAAGAAATCACTGGTAAAGTGGCTGAAGCCATCAACAGTGATGAACTGACTGTGTCGGGTATAACCTATAAAGAGGTATTTCCAAAAGGAATGAAGGTTCATGACCCAGCTGCTACTGGCAGTGTTGAATCGGGTTATGTTATAGAAAAACAACTTTCAGATATAACCTATCATAAAGTTGGAAATAAATTCGTTGCAGAACCCGTTCATTTTGAAGTTGTAGTAATTCCTCAAGAAAAGAAAAATTATTTATTAAATGATTCGAAAATTTCCTATCGTGATTTTAACGGTATACAAGTGAATACAACATTTAATGCACTAACATTTGTGGCAGATATACCATTAAAAGGTGTCAATTTCCCTGAAGCTTTTGTCCTCAACAAAGGGGTTGCTAAAAACTTTTCATTAGACCTGAGCTTTGATCCACAGGATGCAGGTATAAAGGAAATCATTTGGACAGAGGACAGCGGCGGAGAAATCATTAAGCTCACAGGCAATACTGGAGCAGCTGAAGTAGTAGGTGAAGGTAGTACGTTTGTTCATGTAAAAGTAACGGACGTATTCGGAAATGAATTTACAAAAAGAGCTCTTGTTACAGTTCGTATACCTGTTAATGATTTTACTCTACAGGATTTAACATTATTTATCGGTGAAACTAAAACGATTCCTCTTCAGGTTGACCCTGAAGAAGCAAGACATAGTCTTGAGTTGAAGATTGATCGAATGGATGTTGTGAATTTGAACACACAGAATTTCACTGTCACAGGTTTAAAGGCAGGAGAAGCCTATTTGACAGTAAGTGGAACGAATGCTGAAGGGAACAAAATCGAAAAAACAGCCAAAATTACCGTAATTGAAATACCAGTTGAACAAATTAACGTAACCCCAAGTATTGTAAAGCTGAAAAAGTTTGACACGTTTAATTCCTTCCATGTAGAGATCCTCCCATCTAATGCAACAAACAAGGAAGTTGTATGGACATCATTGAATCAAAATGTTGTCAGAATCATTGGGGAAGGACAAATTGAAGCAGTGGGTACTGGAAGAGCTGAGGTTGAAGTTTCTACTCCTGATGGTAAAGTAAAAACCAAAGTTGACGTGTATGTAGGGCAGCCTTTGACTTCTATCGGAGTTAATCCTTCAATGATTACGTTAGAAAAAGGTCAAATCAGTCATGTGAACAATTATTTAAAACTTAATCCTTCTGATGCTACAAATGTAAAATCAATAGACTTTCATACTGATAGTAACTATTATGTAGAAGTCGACTCTACCGGCAAAATTTATGCAAATCGAATAGGTTCTCAAGACATTTACATCGTTGCAACCACAGAGGAAGGGGAAGTATTTTCAACAGTATTAACTGTAAAAGTTGTTGAAGAAGGCAAAGGCAGTCAAGGCGAAGACGGTTCATATTTGTATTAATTAATAAGGAGCTGACTAGTAAGAAGGTGCTTCAAATAAACGATTGATTGATCGTTTAAGTAGGCTGCACTTTTATACGAATTGCTGTCAGCTCCTCTTTTTCTGTCCTATGGTTTGATTAAGCATACTTATGTAGGGAGTTTTTGAAAGAAGGAATGAAGAATGAAGAATAAAAAGTATTGGTTCCTTGGGATTGGTGTAGTAGGTGTTGTATTGTTCTTGTTGATCATGATGAATTTTCAATCTCAAAAAGAAGGATCGAAAAAAGAAAATGATTTATTTGCACAATTATTGTTAAATATACAAGAAGGTAATAAAAATGAAGTAAAAAGATTGTTAGAACGTAACAGTAACATCATTAATGAAGAAAAAGATGACTTAACGCTGCTTGATTATTCTTTAAGCTATCAGCAGTTTGATATTTCAACCTATCTAATAGAAAAAGGTGCTAAAACTTCGAATATAAAAGAAGAGCCTATTCTCGTTAGAATTGCACAGCATCTTTTAGATAGTGCCCATGAAACAAAGGGAAGCGTTGAATCTAAAAGAAAAATGCTTGAAACGGCTTTAGACAAGTATGGAAAAGAAATAAATCGAACGGATCAACAGAAAAATACAGCTTTGCATATTGCTGCAATAAAAGGGGATCCCTACTATACAGAATTGTTATTGCAAAAAGGAATAAATACTGAAGCGAAAAATCGAGAGGGCAAAACGGCCTTTCATCTCGCAGTAGAATTAGGAAAAATAGAGGTTGTTAAACAATTATTGGCAAGAAACCCAAAGCTAATAGAAATGACCGATCAGTTAGGAGACAATTCGCTACTAATCGCAGTAAAAAATGGTCGACATGAAATCATAAATCTTTTCATTCAAAGGAAGCCTGAATTAATAAATTCGTTCAACAATGATAATAGAACCGCTTTATCTATAGCATCAGAATACGGAGATGCGGAGTCCGTTAAAATTCTCTTGCAGCATAATGCCGATAAAAACATAAAGAGTAAAGAAGGAAAAACAGCTTTAGATTATGCGAAAAAATGGAACCATGAAGACATAATAGAATTGTTACAAAAATAAAATCCCCTGCTGAGGGGATTTTATTTTTTCTCAATCCGATCGACAATAACAGTTAGTGAGTCTACTTTTGGAAGACCTTGTGCTTGATTAAGAAATAGTTTTTTATTGTTGCTTATAGTTAATCTTGAAGCATCTTTAGCATCATTCGGTTTAAAATCTAAATCACTTCCGTTGTCTTCTGTATTTCCTCTAAAACTGTTTACGGTCAAGTTGTTTTTTGAGAAAATTCCGCCATCTATCGTTAACAGAGAACCGACTGCATATATATCAGCTTTGGAGGAAGTATATAAATAGCCCTTTATCTTATTTTCATTTTTGTTCATGACGTCGATAAATTTATTTACCCGAGATATTTCAAGATCTCCTTCAGTCATAAGGATTAAGACAGCATCTTCGTCATTCGTTGTATTCTCATCCTTACATTTATTCTGATAGCAAGTGATATTTACATTTTTTAACTTAGTAGATCCTAATACATAGATTACAGATTCAAAACTTAGCTTGCCTGTAATTTCTAGATTTCCAGTAATAAGGATATTGCCTTTTACGTCCATTCTATTTAGACCTTTGCTTTCAAATCGGGCATCACCGTTAATAATAAGCCATTGATCAGATTTTAATTGAATATCCTCGGTATCGATATTAGCATCTCCTTGGTATAGAAAGCTCTTCTGATTGGAGTAACTGTCTAAGTTATTAAAATCGTTAATGATCTTGACTCCTTCACTAGGGTCTGAAACGGTTTTTTTATTTAATTCGCTTACAATGATGTTTGTTTTATCTTCACTAGTATTGGATGATCCAAAGGAAAAAGGGGAGAAACCACTCTCCATCATTTTTTCACGAAATGTCTCATGAATATCTACGTCAACAAACTTTTCTTTTTCTGTTTTATATACTGCTGTACCTTCTGAATCCTTACTAAAAGCTGATTGAATATCCTTTGGGTTCCATTGTTTCCATAAGAAATCATTTTTTTTCCATTCATGATCATAGCAAGGTGTACCAGTTGATTCACAAAGGTAAATTTGGTCGCTTTCAACGGTTACCTCAACAGTGTCTTCTATGGCTGGGAGAGTTGTTTCCCTACTTTTTTTCACATTGTACTTATAGTTAGCCCAATTGCTTATATGTAACGATTCGGAGGCATAAATATTGCCTTTCAATAATGGGGAACCATTCATTGTAAGATTTGCTCTTGATCCCAAAGCATATTTCAGAAAGCTAGGCATTGCTGTAATATAGATCTTTTGTTTATAAAGCGGTGTGTTGATGAGAAGTACTCTTGTATAATCTTCACTTCTAATTTTACCGATATATTCAGGTGATAAGGTCAGATTTTCAATGGTATATCCAAGATTACTAGAGTTGATACTAGAAAGAAAAGAATGTAACTTATCATCATATTCGTTAATGGGTAATGTGCTTAACGATTCACGATCGACAAAGCTTTGTATTTGGGCAACGGCTTCTTTTAGGTATGCCAGGGAACTAAGGTTGTCCGTAACCTCATCCATTCTAATTTCAGTTCTTTTAGCTCCTCCAATACTTGCTGTGATTAGCACAAGTCCTAATGTTGTAAAGATAACAAAAACAAGCATAACGGTTAATAAACTCGAGCCTCTTTCATTGTTAATCATAGTTATCCTCCACTAAAAACCAAATGAACTTTCAAGCTTGAGCGGCTCTAATTTCATTAAGGAGCCTTCTTGTGAATGCTGATCTGTTAGAATTAAACGAAGTTTGATTGTTCCATGTGAGCATATTGAAAAATCTGTGTTACAATCTCCAATTTGATCGAGGGTAATTTCTGATTTCTCCTCTATTTCGCTCTCGAGGTTCAACGTTGTCAATTTAGTTTTTTCTGTATTTAGCTGAAGAGGTGGATCTGTATTTTTTTGAATAAAAAAGTTGTTGTTTTCAAAGTAAAACTTGATTTCTGTTTCTATCGAATTCGGATCGTCTTCTACAACATATCCATCCACTGTTTTTTCGTTTGCACGAACTAATTTAATCCCTTTCTTGTCCCCTTCTGAGTAACTTTCTACATACTTTGGTGCATTGCTATACATTTCATTTAAAATCATTGTTGCAATATAATCTGCATCATCTCTTAATTGTCCTTCAACCTGAATCTTTTGATACAATTTCAATCCTGTAATAAATACAGAATATATAATTCCTGAAAAGATTGTAGCAATGACTAGAGTAAGTAAAACTTCTACGAGGGTAAAACCGCGATTAGAGGAAAGGATTTTATTCATTTCTTATCACCCCTTCAACAGTCGTTTCTTGATCAGACCAATGAACTTTAACCTTTAAAGGGATCAGATAGGATTTTAAGTTTGGATCTTGATGGCTTTCAATGGTGACAGTGGCAGAATATGTTACATTATTCACAACAGTTTCCAAAATTTGTGAACAATTTCCGACAAATACATCTTCATCCCCGAGTTGATCATTACAATTAGCTTTAGTCAGTTCTTTCGTTGTTGAAGAGTCCAGATATTTCTTTTGTAGTTTTTCAAAATCTTGTCGTTCCATATAGTAGAGTACATTTCTAGCAACATTGATTCCTACTGTTTTGCTTTCATTTCTTTCTGTATAATCATATGCTTGGGAAAAGAATCCCATAATGGAAATAAAAATAAACCCTAATATTGTCACAGATAAAAGTACTTCTATAAGACTAAGACCTTTATCATTATTCATAATATTGTTTGTTTTCATTTCGACGCCTTCTTTCAAAATACATAACTTTATTATACAATACTTAATAGTTGATTTATGACAATTATCACGGGTAAATGTTACTAAGTTGCTTCAATTTTATGTCGTAAGGCGAGGTGAAAATTTGGAAGAACTTTTAATGGTATTCATTTCAGTACTCATATTGATTCCTGTGATGTATATCGTTCCTTTAGGGCTGTCCTTTAAAGGGAAGATTGTTTTAATGACCTGTAGCTTTTTTGTTTCTGTTGTCTTGATTTTTTCAAAAGCTATTATTCAAATGTGGCAATTAATCCTGCTGGCAGTAGCTTTATTATTGCTTTTTTCTATTTTTTTGAACAAAAAGTTTTTAATTTTTGAAAAAAATATTCAGACGGATTCACTCAATGATTCATATAAAAATGATTCCGGCTCTTCCGAAAATGATCGTTTAATTAATAGGAACCAGTCTAAAGAAGATTCAGTTGTAAACATTGATACAGATAAGAAAGAATTTGCTAGTAGTGAGGGTAATAAAGAAGATCATCTTTTACTAGAAAATGAAAAAGATCATCTTTTAGTGGATCAAACACCTCAACCTGATAATGATTATATTGAACCTTTTGAACCTTTGATAAACTTTGAGCAAGCAATGGGAAAATCGAGCGAAGCTTCTGAATTAAATCAGTCAGAAGAAATGAGTTTAGTCCATTCGTTTATTGAAACAATCGAACCAAATAAAGAACATTTAGAATTGCAACCACTAGAAGAAATTAGTGAGATCAATCATGCAACCGAAACATCTGAAACAAGTAAAAATCAAGACCATGATTACATACAAGCTGAACTCGAAGAATTAGACTTTCTATCTGAGAGATCCATTTTACTAGATGAGATGAATGAGGAAACTAATTCTTCATCTGAAAAGGATCATTTGAATTATATGTCTGAAATTGAATCCATATTAAACGACGATGAGTTTGTTTCTTCAGATTTAGAGGAAATATCAAGTTCAGCCCCTATTACATTTGAGGAAAAAGATGAACGAACACTAGAAATGATAGAGGGAGCAGTAGAACACCAGGAAGAAGATTTTATTTCAAACCCATTTAATAGTCAAACAGCTGTAAATGATCTTCAATCTTTAAATGAACCAGAAGATTCCTTTAAAGAATATCTATTGGAGATTATGCTTAGCCAAGTAAAGCAAAAACAAAAATCTATGACACCTAAAGAATATGAACAGCTTATCAAGGATCATTTAACAGAAGATCTGCCTGATCAAACCTATTTCCTTTTTGCAAGAGAGCTGATTGATCATTTTATTAGACAGCGAGATTTATTCAAACTAGAGGCGTTGCTCTTAACATTAATGGAGAAATATAAAAAATATCCTATTCTTTTTATACAGCTTGAATATCTCTATAATCATTATGTTTTAAAACAAACTAGTTAAATATGAAAAATAATAAGTTGGATGTGGTGAAAAAAATGAAAAACAGTAGTCAAGTTATAGGATTACCAATTATTAGTATTGCAGAAGGAGAAGAAATCGGAATTGTAAAATCATTAGTTGTCAACCCAGAAAAAGGGTCTGTTGATTTTCTAACAATTGAGCATGAAGATTGGCAAGTCAGTGTAAAAGCTATACCTTTCAAAAAGGTTATTGGGATCGGAGAATATGCTGTTACAGTTGAACATGGGAATGCAGTGATTGATCTAAATGAAATACCAATTGCGAACCAATTAGTAAACAAAAAAATCAAAATTATTCATGCGAAAGTAATGACTCGTAAGGGAGAACTTCTAGGAGAAGTAACGGAATATTACTTGGATGAAGAGAATGGACATATTAATGGCATGACGATAAAAACTCCATCTAATGAAGTCGTTTTGCCTGCTGAACAGGTATTGACATTTGGTAGAGATATTATTGTTGTAAAAGAGGATGCACCTTTTCATTTTGTGAATGATGCATCAGATTTATTACATACAACAGATGTGGAAGTGGCCGCATCTGCTGATGTTGAAATAACAGGTATGATTTCTGAATTAGAAGTGGAAGAAGCACTTAAAGAAAAGCAGGTAGAGATTTTATATGGAAAAACCGTTTCGAAAGATATTTTCGATCGAAATGGAAACATGCTATTTGCGAAAGGTACGATTCTTACTAAGGAAGACATCTTAAAAGCCCAGCAAGAAGGTCCGAGTGTAATGGTGGAATTATCTATGAATGTTGATGCTTAAGTGGTAAAGGAGCGTAACAGTTGAGGAACTCCAAATTATTCATCATATTTTTAACCATGCTTGTGTTAACCATATATATGTATAGCTTTTCACAACTTGGAGCGCACGCGTATGAGCATTTTTTTAAAGAACCTAATACATTCCCTAAGGGAACAACTATAGGAATGAATTCGATTGCTCAAAAAACACCTCAACAAATAAAAGAAATTGTTAAAGAGTCAATAAGTAATTGGACTCATTCGACAGTGATTGAATTTCATTTTAAAGAAAAAAAGTATGAAGCAAAAAAGAGCTTAATTCGGTTCGATGAAGAAGCTACTATTGCAGCGATCAAGCCAGGCGAGAAAAATAAGTTTATCGTGTCTATTGATGAAGAGGATCTAAGAAATGAGCTGGGAAATCTGTCTGGGAAACTATTAGATGAGAATCTAGATATTGATAAACTAGTAGAGGATTTAAAAGCTGTCTCTCTATTAGCTGAAGCAGGAACTTATTCGTTTTTTGTTGAAAATTATCTTCCTAATCATGCTAGTGGTGAAAGTGTACTTTCAAAAGCAACGATCGATATAAAGGGGTATGAACAAGAAATTCATCGTTTTGCATCAAAATTTTCTCGGATTGAAATCAAACCAAAGAGTCATTTCTCTTTTTTATCGTTTTTAGAAAAAAACAAAGTGAATAAATTAACCGATGAGGCTCAAAGCAGGATTGCTTCAGGCATATATGAAGTCATTTTACCGACCAATTTTTTAATGATTGAGCGACATATTAGCCCTGAACTTCCTGACTATGCAAAGCTAGGTTTTGAAGCAAATATAAGCAAGGATCTGAACCGAGATTTCGTATTTGCCAATATAAATGAAAGGCCATTTGCATTTGAATTTTCTGTTGAAAAATCTTCTTTAGTCATTTTGTTAAAGGGCAGCCCTTTTTTGTATCGATATAATCTGAAGAAGGAAGAAAGTACTTTCCCTCCTAAAACGATTGTTCACTTTGATCCTAAACTTAATTATGGGGAGTTCAAAGTCGCTTTCGCTGGAGAAGATGGAAAAATGATAAAAATCATGAGAGATGTATTCGATGAATATGGGAACTTCTTAAAAAGAGAAAATATTTCAGAGGATTTCTATCCACCAAAACATAAAATGGAAGTACACAGTTTGAAACTTCCACCTGAAGAAACCGAATCTCCGGATGATCCGAACAAGAATCCTACGGGTGATAAGGAACTTCCCGAAGGTGATCTACAGGACCCATCATCGGATGATCAAACTGAAATAGAGGAAGAGAATAATGAATCGTTCCCTTCAGATACTCCGATCGATCATAATGTGGAATAATGTGTGAATGAAAATTTTATGAAAAGCGAGGAATCGCGATGCCACAAAACCGAAAAAGGTTAGGAGATTTGCTCGTTGAAGCTGGCTTAATTTCTAAAGATCAGCTTCAAATTGCATTGAAAGAAAAGAGTTCATCTCAAAAGCTTGGGGATGTCCTTTTACAACGAGGCTATATAACGGAACAGCAACTAATTGAAGTATTGGAATTTCAGTTAGGTATTCCACATGTTAGTTTATATCGATATCCTTTTGACAGGAAGTTATTCAACCTCGTGCCTAAAGAAACAGCCAAAAGAAATTTATTAATTCCATTAAAAAAAGATGGGAACAAGCTTTTTGTTGCAATGGCAGATCCAATGGACTTCTTTGCAATTGACGATTTAAGATTGTCGACAGGTTTTCAGATTGAGACGGCCATTGCAACCAAAGATGACATATTAAGAGCCATTTCTAAGTATTATGATACGGAAGACGGGTTTGAGGAATTAATAGGAGATCTACCTGTAGCGGAGAACGAACAAGAAGACAAAATAACAGATCAAGACTCGCCAATTGTAAGATTAGTCAATCAATTAATAGCTAATGCTGTTACCCAAAAAGCTAGCGATATTCATATCGATCCCCATGAAACAAAAGTGGTAATAAGATATCGTGTTGATGGAGTGCTCCGTAATGAAAAAACACTTCCAAAGAACATGCAAAGCGTATTAACAGCTAGAATAAAAATTATGGCTAATCTTGATATTACTGAACACCGTATTCCTCAGGATGGAAGAATCAAAATCAATTTAGATTTTCATCCTGTCGATTTGCGTGTTTCAACCTTGCCTACCGTTTTTGGAGAAAAAATCGTCATGCGTATTCTCGACCTCGGAAGCTCCTTGAACGATATTAACAAGCTCGGATTTAACAAAATAAACTTACAGCGCTTTACGAATATGATTGAACAACCTACAGGAATTGTACTGATTTCTGGACCTACCGGTTCAGGAAAGTCATCTACCTTGTATGCTGCTCTCAATAAATTAAACAGTGAAGAAGTGAATATTATAACGGTTGAAGATCCGGTAGAGTATCAGCTTGAAGGAATTAACCAGATTCAAGTCAACCCAAACGTAGGAATGACGTTCGCCGCTGGTTTGAGATCTATTTTAAGACAGGATCCAAACATTATTATGGTTGGGGAAATTCGTGACAAAGAAACTGTGGAAGTGGCAATAAGAGCAGCATTAACAGGACATCTCGTCTTAAGTACGATCCATACGAATGATTCTTTAGGTACGGTTACTCGACTTATTGATATGGGTGTGGAGCCATTCTTGGTAGCTTCTGCATTAAGTGGAGTGGTGGCACAAAGATTAGTAAGGAGAGTTTGTAGGGATTGTGCAGTACAGGAGGCTCCAACGAAGAGAGAAATTGAAATCTTTGCAAGACGAGGGATGAAAATAGAAAGGATCCATCGTGGAAAAGGTTGTTCTTCTTGTAATATGACGGGTTATAAAGGACGTATTGCTATTCATGAGATTCTAGTCATTAATGATGAAATGAGAAGAGTCATAATGGATAATGAGTCTCTAACTAGATTAAGAGAATTAGCGATCAAGCATAAAACGATCTTTCTAATTGATGATGGTTTACTTAAGGTTAAACAAGGATTAACAACGACTGAAGAAGTGTTAAGAGTAGCTGTACTGGAATAGAGGTGAAAATGTGAAATCAAAAATTGAACATTTATTGAGGGCAGCCTTTGAATTAAAGGCATCAGATATTCATTTAACAGTTGGAGTTCCACCGATTATGAGATTAAATGGAGAACTGAAAAAGTACGGGAAAGACCCTCTCTTGCCTTCGGACACCGAAGGAATGGCTAAGGCCATTATTCCAGAGGCAAAATGGGAACAATTAAAGGAAAAAGGAGAATTAGATTTTTCCTATGGTATTCCTGGGGTTTCAAGATTTCGGGTAAATGCCTATTTTCAAAGATCCTGTATTGCCATGGCTATTCGTGTCGTCCCAACTAGAATCCCAACAATCGAAGAATTAGAATTACCCGAAGTCCTTAAGAAAATTGCTGAAAAGCCACAAGGACTTGTTCTTGTTACCGGACCAACAGGAAGTGGAAAATCTACCACTCTCGCTTCTATTATTCAATATATGAATGCAAATATGAGGAAGCATATTATCACATTAGAAGATCCTATTGAATATCTACATAAACACAATTTGTGCATAATTGACCAGCGTGAAGTAGGATTCGATACAAATAATTTTGCAAACGGTTTACGAGCTGCACTCCGTCAAGATCCTGATGTCATTTTAGTTGGGGAAATGCGAGATTTAGAAACCATTCATACGGCATTAACAGCAGCTGAAACGGGACATTTAGTATTTGGCACACTTCATACATCAAGTGCACCATCTACCATTGACCGAATAATAGACGTATTTCCACCTGAACAGCAGCCTCAAATAAGAATTCAACTAGCATCTGTTTTAGTAGCTATCATATCTCAACGTCTTTTTCCTACTTCAGATCGAAAAGGAAGAAGGGCAGCAACTGAAATTTTAATTAATAATGCTGCAGTCGCTAATCTAATTCGTAACGAGAAAATTCATCAAATCGTAAATATTATCCAAACATCTCGTGCACAAGGAATGCATACGTTAGAAAGCAGTATTAAAGATCTTCTGTCTCAAGGTATCATTACAAAGGAAGCTGCAGCACCTTACTTGCAGGAAAAGGTGGAGTAGATGAAACGGTTTGAATATTCTGGTAGAAGTAGGCAGGGGAAAGTTACTGGAAAAATACAAGCTGCTTCTAAAAGAGAAGCACTCCTTATATTGAGAGATAAGGGAATTAGAGTATTAGAAATGAAGGAATTACCAGAAAGTATATTACATAAGGACATAGTGATTGGTAATCCTGTAAAGCTGCAGCATTTTGTAATCTATTTAAGGCAATTTTCGACACTTTTAAAAGCTGGGGTATCGGTAGTTGATGCTACTAACATTTTATCTCAACAAACAGAAAGTAAATATCTTCGCAAGGCTCTTGAGCAAATCGAAACAGAGCTGAGAGAAGGAAATCCTTTATCTGCTGTATCGGCTACTCATAAAAAAATATTTTCTCCTATGTACATAAACATGATCAAAGCCGGTGAAGCTGGAGGAAATATGGATGAGACGTTAGACCGTCTAGCAGAGCATTACGAGAAACAGCATGCGACCAAACAAAAAATCGCCTCAGCTATGGCCTATCCCATTGTGGTTGTATTCATAGCCATTGCTGTTGTCATATTTTTGCTTGTATCCGTTGTTCCGACATTTGTTGATATGTTCGCTGATTTTGGCGGCGAGCTGCCAGCAATTACGAAATTTGTTTTAGGTGCCAGTGAATTTATGCAGAAATCCTGGTATATGATTGTTCTTTTCTTTGTTCTACTGTTTCTTTCTATTTCGATTATAAAAAGGAATAAAAAAACCAAATATTATTTTGACTACTTTGTCCTTAGAGTTCCGATTTTCGGAAGTATGATGAGAAAAGCGGTATTAGCCAGAATGACAAGAACGCTTAGTTCACTATTTTCGAGCTCTGTACCGATCCTGCAGGCCATGACTATAGTGGAAGAGGTAGTAGAAAATGAGGTCATTGGAAGAGTCATCTTACAGGCAAGAGATTCATTAGAGAAGGGACAATCCATCACTTTGCCAATGAAAGCACATTGGGCGTTTCCGCCGCTTGTTACGCAAATGATTGTAATTGGTGAACAAACCGGCTCCTTGGATTCTATGCTTGCAAAAGTAGCCGACTTTTATGAAAAAGAAGTGGATAACAGCACGGATCGTATAAAGTCTTTAATCGAACCACTCATGATTGTTGTATTAGCCGGCTTAGTCGGAACAATTGTCATTTCGATCATGGTCCCGATGTTTGAAATCTTTAATCAAGTGGGGAAACAGTAATTACTAAAAATTGTCAAAATATCATTTAGTGTAGTAATGATTTCATAGTATAATAGAACTATAATAAAAATCACAATAATGAGGGAGGAAAATTTTATGAGTTTCGTTAAGAAATATATTAAGAATGAAAGAGGATTGACGCTCATTGAATTACTTGCGGTAGTTGTTATTTTAGGGATCATTGCAGCGATTGCAATTCCAAGTATCGGGAAGTTGATGGAGAACTCTAAAAAAGATGCACATATTGCTAATGCACAGCAAATGGCTAACTCTGCAAGATTATATATTACAGAAAAACGTACAACTGTAAATAGTACTGGTGTTGATATTAAATTAAGTGATCTTATTACTAATGGCTTTATAGATTCAATTAAAGATCCAAGTGACAAAACGAATACCTATGATGAAACTAATTCTAAAGTAACGGTTAAGGAAGAAAGTGGAAAAATCAATTATTATGTTACCTTAAAAAGTAACGGCGGGAATAATGCTGTTACTTATATAGATGGAACAGTTAAAGCAACAGACCTAGATAGAGACAATGTAGATTTAGAGTAGATATTATGGTACAAAGTTTTTCTTTCATTCTATTTTTCCTCGGCCTCGTCCTCGGCTCCTTCTACAACGTAGTCGGCCTGAGGGTTCCGGTGAAGAAGTCGATTGTGTGGCCGCGTTCATCTTGTCCTCGTTGTGGAAGAGTATTGACACCGTTTGAACTGATACCTTTTTTGTCTTACTTATTTCAAAAGGGGAAATGCCGGGGCTGTTCTGCTCCGGTCTCACCTTTATATCCCACTATGGAGCTATTAACAGGCGTTCTGTTTGCAGGATCTCCCCTACTGGTCGGATGGTCAGAAGAGCTAATCATTGCTTTTGCGTTAAACTCCTTGCTTGTCATTATTACGGTTACTGATTTGTCATACATGGTTATTCCTGATAGGATCCTGCTTTTCTTTGCAGTGGTTTTTTTAATTCTGCATCTTTTTTTTCCAACAATCACCTGGTGGGATGCCATTTCTGGAGCTGCTGTTGGTTTTAGCTCTCTTTTGTTTATTGCAATCATTAGTAGAGGTGGCATGGGTGGAGGAGATATTAAGCTGTTCGCTGTGATCGGGCTTGCCATCGGTGTAAAATCGGTGCTCCTTTCCTTGTTTTTTGCAACCCTCTATGGTGCAATAGTAGGAATCTTGTTCATATTTATAGGAGTTTTTGAAAAAGGCAAGCCTGTTCCATTTGGTCCTTTTATAGCATTAGGAACACTTACCGCATTCTTTTTCGGCGATGGTATTTTATCATGGTATTTTACTTTATTCTACTAAGATTTTAAGATAGGAGAAAATCTCGTGGCTCTTTCTCTATTTTCAGGCAAAAACAAAATCATTAATCTAGAAATCAAAGAGCATGTTATTCGATTCGTGGAACTAAAACAAGGGTTCACTCCGGTAGTCAGCAAGTGTGGAGAAAGATTGTTGGACCCTGGCATTATCAAAGATGGTAGGATTATGGACTCTAATACATTCAAACTTATACTTGAAGAATGTATACGTGATTGGAAGCTTCAGCATAGACAGGTTCGTTTTTTAGTTCCTGATTCTTATATTGTTATTCGTAAATTAGAGATTCCGAATGACATTGCAGACGACGAAATGAATAGTTATCTTTATCTAGAGCTTGGGACAAGCATCCATTTACCGTTTGATGAACCTGTATTTGATACAGTGCTTTTAGGTGAGAAAAACGGAAAAAAGGAGATTTTGTTATTTGCTGCACCTGAATCCATTGTAGAGGATTATCGTCATGTCTTAGAAGAGTGTAAACTTAAGCCCATCGCAGCAGATATATCCCCTCTGTCTATCTATCGTTTGTACGATTATCTCGAGAAAGACCATCACCCTAATCATGTGATGGTCATTCAATTTGACATGACGAGCGTAAATCATTGCATATTTCATCAAAAGAAACCTGTTTTTATGAGGCATAACATCCTTGATATTGAAGCAAAGAAGTGGGAAAAGAAAATAACAGGACCGCATAGCGGAAAATGGATATACAATGGAGATAAAAATGTGTATTTTCAATTTTTAGAGGACGTCTTTAAGGAAATTGAAAAAGTGATGAGTTTCTATAAATATTCTTTAAACAATGGTCAAACAGGAGTTGAAGCTTTGATCATAACGGGAGATCATCCTTTTATTGATGAAATTACTAAGCATATTGAAAAACGTTTCGAACTCCCTTTAAAACGTTTTGATGAACAAGCGATTCATTTTGCTTATCAAACAGAAAACGATTCCTCCTATTATGTATTGATCGGCTTAGGGCTGAAGGGGGTGAGGTAATGCTTGTTGAAATAAACCTGCTTCCGAAAAAGGAACCTAGAAATATATCATTTGTACTCATTTTTTCTGCTGTAATATTGTTATTCATAGGTCTCATAACTTTTTTTTATTTTCAATACACCACCACTCAATCTAAGCTTAATCAGATAAATGACCAGCTCCAAACAACAAGAGAACTTATTATGTTAGAAACAGCAAAACAAGCAGATGCTGAGAATAACAGCTCTATTCAAACATTGAATGAATTAATAAAATGGACAGAGGATTATCCAATTAAAACAGTTCCTTTAATTAAGCATTTTATCTCATTGCTTCCGGAGCGCGGCTTTTTTATGAATTTTGCTTATTCTAAAGAGGGGATCGTTACATTAAGTGTACAATTTGATTATTCCAGAGAATCCGCATTTTACCTTAGTGAGCTTATACAGTCTAAATATATTAGTGAAGCAAAGCTACTTAGCTTAATTACTTCATTTTCGGATGAAGAAGATAATAAGGAACAAACGGAAGACCAAGTGGGTTCACAAAATGAGAAAACGACTGCTCCCCAGTTAGATAGCAATCCATACCTTCCGCGTTATTTAGCTACATATGAATTAAAGCTGAATCATAAGGAAATCAAAAAACTCGAAGAAGAAATTGAGCGAAAGCGGGCTACTTTACCTAGCCCTTCTCCGAATAAAGGAGGGGAAGGGAATTGAAATTTTCATTATCAAGAAAGCAATTCATTATTATTATATTAACTATTTTTCTTCTTGGCGGGATCTTAACAGGGGGATATTTTTGGTTTATTGATCCTTTAAAAAGTGGTGTAACATTGCGTGAGAATGAATTGAAAAATGAAGAAAAAATACTAGCAGTACTAGAAGCAAAAAGAAGTTCAGAAGTGACCAGCTCTTTTGAAACAACAGTGGAGCTTCAAAAAAAATTACCTGTTAAACCATTGATGGATCAGCTTTTGCTAGATTTAGAAAAAGCTGAAATTATATCAAATAGCTTTATAAAAACAATTCAAGTTGAAAATGCAGATGCATCTAGTCATGCAAATCCTGTAGATGAAACGCAACAAATTCCAAATGATGAAAATAGAGGTAGTCAAAAAGAAGCTGAATCAGAATCTAGTGCAGATAAGAGTGAAGAAACAGTTGGTAATGAAGAAAGTAATCAGTTTAAACAGGAGCTTCCCGCAGGTTTAAAAAAGATTACGATGACCCTATCTGTCCAGTCTCCGACTTACTTTGAAATGGAAAAGTTTCTTCAAAGTTTAGAGTCGATGAAAAGAATCTTAACGATTGAAAATTTAAGCTTTAAGGGAAATAAAGAACTATTATCCATTGATAAATCAATAGAATCATTAGAATACAATGTGATCATTGCTGCCTATTATTCTCCTAATTTATTAGAGCTTCAAGACGATTTGCCTACGATAAAAAAGCCAGAGCCTGCTAATAAAATAAACCCTTTTGTCAATAGTACTTCTATTCAGCAATATGATAGTCAAACAAATAGAAGTAAAAAAATTGACGAAACCTATTCATAACAAGACGACAAAAGTCTTGTTATTTTTTTTTGCGCATATGATAGGATTAAACAAATAAAGTCGAAAGGAGGAGGCTGTATTGGAGAGAAATCAATCGAATCAAACGATAACGATTAAAATAAATGGCCAAGAAAAAGCTTTTGTTGAAGAGAAACAGCAGCCAATCATCGATGAAATCTATCAATCAAACAGCGAAGTTGCTGTCTCCACTGAAGTTCAAGAAGAGAGTTTTGATTGGATTCTACCAGATTCAAATATAAACGAGAAGAAGACAGAAAGCATATTTGTCGTAAAAAATAGTCCACCAAGAAGAAAATGGTATACGAATCGATGGACAAGCAGTAAGGAAAGTTTATTTAAGCCATTATTTATATCTGCAGTATTTGCTGTTTTGCTTGGCACAAGCTTTGGTTTGATCGTATTAAAAACAATACCCGCCAAGGAAGTACCTGCTGCTTCAGTAGATCAACCTGTAGACACAAAATTGGCTCAGTCAACAGAATTAAGCAATGTACCTGATTTGAAAATATTTGCAATACAAGGTGGTGTTTTCTCCACCAAAGAGGCAGCCGTTTTGCATCAAGAGCTTTTAAAAACGAAGCATATTTCATCCAGTGTTTACTCTTTGAATGGAAAATTTTATGTCCTGCTTGGTGTAGCAGATAGCCTTGAGAAAGCAAAGCAGCTTGCTGGCGTCTATAAGGAAAATGGTACAGATGCATATTGGAAGGAGCTAGTCTTTACAAGTGGAGAGACTAAGAATATTTCCAAAAAGGAAAAGGACATTTTGATAGCTTCTCAAAAGCTGTACGAGTCATTTGCTCTTTATTTTGCTAATGTCCTTTCAGGTTCAGGAGGAGAATCGGACGAACTGTTAAAGCAAAGTGGAGAGCTAGCTAGTTCGATCAGTGTTACAGGCAATGAAAAATTGCAAAAGATGGTAAGTACATTATTTAAATGCACAGAGCTTTTAAACACAAAGCAGGTTACAGCAGAAAATGCAAAGTCAGCTCAACAGTATTTATTAGATTATGTATCCTTTTATCAAAATTATGCAAATTAGGAAATATGTCATAATTTGTTTATTTTCCGGGAAATATAAAGAATAGGAACAAAATGGGTAGACAGTTCTATGATCGTAAGTGAAATAACTCGAATCGAGTTTTTTTCTGATTATTTGCATAGGAGGCTGTCTATTTTTTGTGCACTCAAACAAATTAGTACCGATGGATCCTCTTAATCGAGTTTGATTATCGTTCATTAACATAATTGGTAACAAAAGACTATCAAATCTTCATAAAATTTATTCGTATATTCTCTTCTCTTTCATTGTGAATGGAGGAAGTATTTGGTACGATAGACATGTATCTCCCATTTTTGAATATTGCTTATAGAAAGGTGAATGACATGCAACAAATTGTACTAGCATCCTCTTCTCCCCGCAGACAAGAGCTACTGAAACTTCTTCAAATTCCCTTCATTATTCACTCCAGTGAGATCGATGAGACTCTTCCTACAAAAATGAAAGCTGAAGAAGCAGTCATGCAACTCGCATTTCGAAAAGCAGATGCAGTGTTGGAAAAATACCCAGACCACCTAGTAATTGGCAGTGACACTGTAGTTGTGCTAGATGGCAAGATTCTTGGTAAGCCGGAAGGCCGGAATCATGCTTTTGACATGCTGAAATCATTATCTGGGAAAACACATAAGGTCTTCACAGGTGTTTCGCTTCTTTCCAACAAGAAATCCAACATTTTTTTCGAAGAAACGGAAGTCACTTTTTGGGAACTGTCGGAAGATGACATCTATACTTATTTAAACACCGGAGAGCCATTTGATAAGGCAGGAGCTTATGGAATTCAGGGTTTCGGATCGCTTTTAGTTAAGGAGATTAAAGGCGATTACTTTACTGTAGTCGGACTACCTGTCTCAAGGTTGGCTCGAGAATTGAAATCTTTTTTATAAGAGGTTGCTTGTGTCAGTTCCCTTCTGAAAAAATCAGAAAGGATGAAAGACATTGACCACACAATGTATGATTAGGGATTATCCACAGGAGGAACGACCTCGAGAACGTTTTTTGCAGGATGGTCCACATAGTTTGAGCAACCAAGAATTGCTAGCACTTTTGTTACGAACAGGCACGAAGCAGGAATCAGTGTTGCAGCTATCCAATAAGCTTATTACTCAATTCGAGGGCTTAAGGTTATTGAAAGATGCGACAGTAGAGGAAATTTCAGCCATTAAAGGGATCGGTAAAGCAAAAGCCATTCAAATTCTGGCTGCAGTTGAACTTGGAAGGCGCATCAATAATTTAAATCAAACCGACCGCTATGTGATTAGGTCACCGGAGGATTGTGCCAATTATTGCATGAATGATATGAGATTTCTGACACAGGAGCATTTTGTTTGTTTATATCTTAACACGAAAAACCAAGTGCTTCATCGTCAAACGATTTTTATTGGCAGCTTGAATTCCTCGATTGTACATCCAAGAGAGGTGTATAAAGAAGCATTTAGACGCTCTGCAGCTTCCATCATATGCGTCCATAATCATCCGTCAGGGGACCCGACACCATCAAGAGAGGATATTGAGGTGACTAAAAGACTAGCGGAATGTGGGAAAATCATTGGAATTGATATTTTAGACCATATCATAATCGGCGAGAAGAAATATGTAAGTCTAAAAGAAAAAGGATATTTGTGACACTATTAAAATTTTTGACGATGATATATAATATAACTTATGATTTTTTAGGGGAAATTGTCGATGGATGATAAATACAAACCTTTTTTGATGATTTATGTCCATACTATAGGTTAAGCGAAAAAAACTGTTGAAACTTATTTATACATTGCATTATGTTCAGAAAGGGAGATACATGAATGTTTGGAATAGGAACAAAAGATCTTGGAATTGATTTAGGAACAGCGAATACGCTTGTATATGTGAAAGGAAAGGGTATTGTAGTTCGCGAACCATCTGTTGTGGCGTATCAAACAGATACAAAACAAATTGTGGCAGTTGGAAATGACGCAAAAAACATGATCGGTAGAACCCCTGGTAATGTAGTTGCGTTACGTCCGATGAAGGATGGAGTCATTGCAGATTATGAAACGACAGCTACTATGATGAAATATTTCATTCGACAAGCCCAAAATAAAAGCTTTTTTGCGAGAAAGCCTTATGTAATGGTATGTGTGCCATCTGGTATTACAGCTGTTGAAGAGCGGGCGGTGATTGATGCGACTAGACAGGCAGGTGCTCGTGATGCCTATACAATTGAAGAACCGTTTGCAGCTGCGATCGGTGCAAATCTTCCTGTATGGGAGCCAACAGGAAGCATGGTTGTTGATATCGGTGGTGGAACGACTGAAGTTGCCATCATATCACTTGGTGGAATCGTAACGAGCCAATCCATTCGTATTGCGGGAGACGAGATGGATGAAGCGATTGTAAACTATATTAGAAAAACGTATAACTTAATGATCGGTGATCGCACTGCAGAAACAATTAAGATGGAGATCGGTTCGGCTGGGGATCCAGAAGGCGTTGAAAATATGGAAATACGTGGTCGTGACCTATTAACTGGTCTTCCAAAAACAATTGAAATTACGGCTGAAGAAATTTCAAAAGCGTTGCACGATACCGTATTCGCAATTGTTGATTCTGTGAAGAATACCCTTGAGAAAACTCCACCGGAGCTTGCCGCAGATATTATGGATCGTGGAATTGTATTAACTGGTGGTGGGGCGTTATTACGTAACTTAGACAAGGTTATTTCAGAAGAAACAAAAATGCCTGTTCTCATTGCAGAAAATCCTTTGGATTGTGTTGCGATTGGAACTGGAAAAGCTCTTGATCATATTCATTTATTTAAAAATCGTGCGAGAGACTCCCGTTAATTAAACAAAATTGAGGTGTAAATCATGCCACAGTTTTTTCTTAATAAAAAACTAATAGTATTGCTTGTCAGCATTATCATTCTCGTGGCATTGATTGGGTTTTCATTAAGAGAGAGAGAACAGCTAAGCTGGCCGGAGCAATTTTTAAAGGATTCTACTGGGCTGATTCAGCAAGTATTTCATACGCCCGCTCAATTTGTAGCGGGCGTATTAGAAAATCTTCGTGATTTGCAAAATACATATGAAGAAAATCAAAAATTGAAAGCTCGATTAGATGAATATGTTAAGCTAAAAACAGAAGTGCAAAACTTGGAAAAAGAAAATGCTGAATTAAGAGAAATTCTTGATAAGAAAGATAGCTTGAGGGAATTTTCTCCGATTCAAGCAACAGTAATTGGACGGAACCCTGATCGATGGCATGAAATGATAACCATTAATAAAGGTAGCATTCACGGTGTCAAAAAAAATATGGCTGTGATTACATCAAAAGGTTTAATTGGCAAGGTGAAATACTCTAACCAGTTTACTTCTTCTGTACAGCTGTTAAGTGCAATGGATCCAAAAAACAGAATCTCTGCTAAAATACAAGGGGAGAAGGATGTTTTTGGATTAATTGAAGGCTATGATAAAGAAAAACAAATGCTGCTATTAAAACGTATTCCTTATAATGAAAAAATCAAAAAAGGATCAAATGTTATTACTTCTGGGCTTGGGGGAATCTTCCCAGCTGGTCTTCTGATCGGTAAAGTGGAAAAAACGGTAACAGATCAATATGGACTAACACAAACAGCGTATGTTAAACCATTTGCAGACTTTTACGATATTTCAAATGTAATGGTAGCTAACCCGAAAATGGAAGCTGCTGTAAGTGAAGATAAAAAACAAACAGAGGGGGAAGGCTCGTGAAAAAGCTTCTCCTTCCCATTATCGCCATTCTAATTTTTATTTCTGAAAGTTTGTTTGTAAACCTATTCTCGGGTGAATTATTCAATAGCGAGAGAATTTTTGTTCCTCGGTTTTTAATGATTTTTCTCGTTTTTTTGGCAGTTTACGGAACATACAAGCTAGCAATCCTTTATGCCCTCATGATTGGACTCGTATTTGACGTGGTATATACGGAGATATTGGGGATTTATTTGTTTGTTTTTCCAGTGTTGATCTATTTGATAGCTAAATTAGCAAAAATACTACAGAATCATTTATTTATTGTATCCATTTTATCTTTGCTAGCCATTTCTTTGCTGGAGGTCGCTGTATACCAGATTAACCTTATTATCGGTTTTGCAGATATGACCTATAAAGAATTTGTATTAATTCGCTTACTTCCTACACTTGTATTAAATGCGGCAGCAGTCATTATACTGTCTTATCCATTAAAAAAGAGGTTGTTGAGTATGAATTTGGATGGACGGGATGATTGAATATTTTGCAATACGCTAAGCAATGTGAGAGGATAAGGCTTTGGTTGTGTAGAATATCTAATCATTGAGGTGAATGAGGCGTCATGAATAAATTAAATTCGCAAAATGTAACGATTAAAGGCACGAAAGAAGGTCTTACGCTCCATCTCGATGATTCCTGTTCCTTTTATGAAATAAAAAGAGAACTTGAAGAAAAGCTATCTGCAAAATATAAATTCCAACAAAATGATCCAATCATTTCTGTTAAAGTTCATACTGGAAAAAGGCTATTTTCGGAAGAGCAAAAACAAGAAATTAAGCAGCTTGTAGAGAAAAAAGAGAAATTGGTCATTGATTCTTTTCAATCAAATGTTGTGGCGATAGAAGAAGCAACTAAATGGAAGGAAGAAAATGAAACCCATACGTTGGCTACCATAGTACGTTCAGGGCAAATCGTTGAAGTAAAGGGTGACTTGGTCCTTATTGGTGACGTTAATCCAGGCGGCACTGTAAAGGCTACCGGTAACATATTTATTGTAGGCATGCTAAAAGGGGCGGCTCACGCAGGTTCAGATGGTAATGAGCAGGCAGTAATTGTTTCTTCCAGAATGTGTGCTTCACAACTTCGGATTGCAGATTTTGTAACGCTTATTCAAGACCAGAGTGAAAAGGAATTTCGTGATATGGAATGTGCCTACATAAACAACGAGCGGGAAATGGTAGTTGATAAGCTTCAAGTTTTAAGGAATATAAGACCTAATTTCAATAGATTAGAAGGGGGAGTCTAATCGTGGGTGAGGCAATAGTTGTAACATCAGGAAAAGGTGGAGTGGGAAAAACGACTACTTCCGCCAATTTAGGTACTTCTTTGGCCATTCTCGGTAAAAAGGTGTGTCTAGTTGATACGGATATCGGTCTCCGCAATTTGGATGTCGTTATGGGTCTTGAAAACCGCATCATCTATGATCTTGTAGATGTAGTGGAAAAGAGATGTAAAATCCACCAGGCATTAGTAAAGGACAAGCGTTTTGATGGTTTGCTTTACCTGCTTCCTGCAGCCCAAACAAGCGACAAGACGGCGGTCACTCCTGAGCAAATGAAGGAGCTAATAGAAGAACTAAAGCAGGATTATGATTATATCATTATTGATTGTCCGGCAGGGATCGAGCAGGGCTACAAGAATGCTGTTGCAGGGGCCGACAAGGCGATCGTTGTGACAACGCCGGAGGTTTCTGCTGTGCGTGACGCTGACCGAGTGATCGGGCTTTTGGAAAAGGAAGAGCATATTGAAGCACCAAAGCTGATCATAAATCGCATTCGCAGCCATATGTTAAAAAGCGGAGAAATGCTTGATATCGATGAGATTACCACTCATTTATCCATTGATTTGATAGGGATTGTTGCGGATGATGATCAGGTTATTAAAGCTTCGAACCAAGGTGAACCAATCGCTTTAGACCCGAACAATCGAGCAGCCATTGCTTATCGTAATATTGCAAGAAGAATCTTAGGTGAATCGGTACCGTTAAAAGCGCTAGAAGATGACCAAAAGGGTGTTTTTGCAAAAATTAAAAAGCTATTCGGAGTAAAATCGTAATAAAAGAGCCTATTTTTCCACAAAGGAAAAATAGGCTTTTTTGTGTTTTGCTTTATTGTTTATACGAGGTAATAGAATGGACAAGTCAATCATATACTTGTACAAAACTTTGTTATGTAAAGGGGTTAGGATGGGTAATGAAGGACAGAAGGAAGGAAATCAGAAATCGCATTGCGAATCGAAAAAAAATAAAAGACAAAAAGCCTCGGGATTGGAATTACCTGCATGATGAAGAACGGTACGATCATCATTTATTTTCAGGAGGTGGCTCTGCATCTGAAGCTTCCCATCCTTTATTTAAAAAAGAAATGTTTTTACTTAAAATTTTAGCAGCAATGCTTTTGTTTGTAAGCACGGCAGTTATGTTTAAGCACCCTTCTGAAAAGCTAGAACCTATACGAGAATTCCTGCAAAATACGATGGAGCAGGAATTACAATTTGCAGCCATCACGGATTGGTATGAAAAAAAGTTTGGAAAACCGATCGCTTTTTTACCGAACACTGCTGAAAAAGAGACAACGGAGGCTTCCAATGATGACTCACAGTATGATGTACCAGCTTCTGGTAAAATTCTTCAAAATTTTGAGACAAACGGTGAAGGAATTATGATCGAAACAGGTAAAGATTCCAATGTAGAAGCTATAAACGAAGGGATTGTGATTTTCGCTGGTGTGAAGGATCACATAGGCAAAACAATCATTATCCAGCATAGCGACAAAACGGAATCATGGTATGCAAACCTGCAACAAATCAATGTGAAGCTTTATGATTTTGTGGAAAAAAAGCAAGAGCTTGGAGTCGTTTCAATTAGTAAAGACGGTACGAAGGGTGAATTTTACTTTGCCATAAAATCAAATGAAACGTTTATAGATCCGAACCAGGTGATTTCATTTGATTAAATCTATTCACTTGCTTCAAAAATTCCGTATTCACCCAACGCTTTGGCTTATTTTAGGTCTGTCCGTTTTAACAGCTCACTTTTTGCAAGCAATATTGCTAATAGGGATTGTTTTGATTCATGAATTAGGTCATGCAATTGCTGCTTCTTATTATAATTGGCGGATAAAGTCAGTAACTTTGTTGCCGTTTGGAGGCATGCTTGAGACGGATGAGAACGGAAATCGCCCTTTGCGAGAAGAATTCATCGTTACGATTTCTGGACCTTTACAGCACTTTTGGATGGTAGGTGCAGCCTTAATTCTGGCAAAAATAGAATTTATAACTGAGGAAACTTTTTCTGTTTTTTTCTTTCTAAATCTTGGTGTGCTCCTATTTAACCTTTTTCCAATTTGGCCACTTGATGGTGGTAAATTGCTGTTTTTATACCTTTCACGTATTCGTCCATTTTTGTTAGGTTACACGCAAACCTTACAATTATCAATGATTTTCTGTGTGTTGCTGTTTGTGGGTACACTTGTTATGATGCCTAATAATCTATCGCTCTGGATCATGATTGCTTTTCTCGTATTTTCGCTGTGGACTGCATGGAAACAAAAACCTTATAGGTTTATCCGTTTTTTGCTTGAACGGCATTATGGGAGAGGGAGCAACGTTAATGGACTCAATCCTATCGTCGTAGATGAAAATGAAAAAATATATAAGGTGCTTGAAAAATTCAATCGGGACAGTAAGCATCCGATTATTGTAACAAAAAATGGTCGAGAGCGAGGGACTCTTGATGAAACGGAGCTCCTTCATGCTTACTTTTCTGAAAAAATGACTACGATTAAAATAGGCGAACTGTTATATTCCTATTAAATATGGTATCCTTTCCTCGAATAACACAAATTTTCTGTGATACAGGAAAGGATATTTTTTTTAAGGGTATGAGAGAGTGAACGATCATGACAATGTATATAGAGGTTAAGGAGCAGGCGAAGTGAAAAAGATTATTATCAATCATCGAGGAAGAGAAAAGAGATACGCCGTTCTTGAGGATGGAAAGCTTATAAAGGTTGCTAGCAGCAATCTGTTACAGGAGAGTCTTGTTGGAAATATTTATGCCGGCAGAGTCGAAAAGGTAATAAAGGGTATGGACGCTGTCTTTGTCGATTTTGGTCAAGGAAGAAATGGATTTTTGCATCGGGATCAATTGTACGCTTACCGTGTGCTAAAGACGGATCAAAAAGCCACCCCTATTCAATCGTTAGTAAAGCAAGGAGAAAAGGTTTTAGTTCAAGTTGTAGCAGATGAAACGGAGCTTAAAGGAGCTAAGCTAACGGGCATTGTGGAACTGTCAGGAGAGCATCTCATCTATATGGCGGGACATTCCCACATCGGGGTTTCGAAAAAGATTCCACAAGAGGCTCAGAAATTTTGGAGAAAGACTGCTCAGCAGTATTTGCTAGAAAATGAGGGAGTCCTTATAAGAACAAGCATGCAAAATAAAAGTATAGAGGAATTTGTATCCGAGCTTGAACAGCTAAGGAAAACCTATCAAGAAATACTCGGTAAATTTCGAACAGCAAATTCTGGAGACTTGCTATTTTATAAAGATACATATTTAGAGAGCATAAAGGCTGAATTAAAATCCTCTCATGACACGGAAGTATTAGTAGATGAAAGCGGTATGTTTCGTGCTCTGAAAAAATGGCAGGAGGAAGAAGGACTGTACAACCTAAGTATTTCTTTTTATGGGGAAAAAGAAGATATTTTTTCTGCACTGCATATAGAAAATGAACTAAGTAAACTTTTAAAGAATGTCGTATGGCTTGATGAAGGAGCTTACTTTATTATTGAAGAAAATGAAGCGCTGACAACGATTGATGTGAATACAGGTAAATTTATCGGAAAGACGGACAAAGAAAAAACGATTTTTGATACGAATATAAGGGCAGCAAAGGAAATTGCCCGGCAAATTCAGCTTCGGAATATAAGCGGGATTATTTTAATTGATTTTATCAATATGAAAAGTACGGTCAATAAAGAGGCTATTATTCAAACGTTAAAACAGAATTTTGCCAATGATCGCAATGGACTTCATATTCTCGGGTTTACTGAACTAGGGTTCCTGCAAATGACGAGAAAAAGACAAGCTCCGACGCTATTGGAGAAAAAAACGACCTCGTGTAAAGTTTGCAGCGGCACTGGAAGAGTGTTAAGTGCAGAATCTCTGGCTTTTAAACTAGAAAGAGAACTGTTTCAATGGCGTGGTCTTGATTTTGAAACAGTGGTAGTAGAAGCGACCGATGATGTGATTGCCCTCTTTTCTGGAGTCAATAAAATATTTAAAGAAAGATTGGAAAAAGAATTAGGATTTCTATTGCTGTTTGAAAGAATGGAAAAGGAAATTCCATCCTATAAAATTAAATTGTGAAAAGCATTGACACTTTTTCTAAAGGTATGATAGTATTTTTATGTTATGTTTGTAGCGCACCCGTGCTACAACCGCTCAGAACAGGTTTTAAGTTTTTGCTATTAGCAAAACGCCTGTGATTGGCGAGTCTTAGTCATATGAGGAGGTGCAAATATGTACGCAATTATCGAAACTGGCGGAAAGCAACTAAAAGTAGCTGAAGGCGATGTAATCTACGTTGAAAAATTAGATGTAGAAGCTGGCGAAACAGTTACATTTGACAAGGTTTTATTCGTTGGTGGTGACAACGTAAAAGTTGGTAGCCCACTAGTTGACGGAGTATCTGTTACTGGTAAAGTTGAAAAGCATGGTCGTCAAAAGAAGATCATCGTTTTCAAATACAAAGCGAAGAAAAACAACCGCAAAAAGCAAGGTCATCGTCAGCCATACACTAAAGTTGTGATCGAAAAGATCAACGCTTAAGGTGTAGTTTGAATGATTACCGTAAATGTAAAGTATCGTTCCGATGGAAGGATTAAATCCTTTACCATGAGCGGACATGCCAATTTTGCTAAGCGTGGTCAAGATATTGTTTGTGCAGGAGCTTCAGCGGTTTCCTTTGGAGCTGTGAACAGCATTTTTGCACTAACAGATGTTAAGCCAAAAATCGAGCAAGGTGGAGACGGTGGATATCTTTCTTGTGAAATTCCTGATGAAATCTCGGAAGAATCTCAAGAAAAGGTACAGCTGATTCTCGAATCAATGCTCGTTTCGCTTCAAACGATTGAACGTGACTATGGAAAATATATTAAAATTACCCTCAATAAGTAGGAGGTGGAACAGATGTTAAGATTAGATCTTCAGTTCTTCGCTTCCAAAAAGGGAGTAGGTTCTACGAAGAACGGACGTGACTCTATCGCGAAGCGCCTTGGTGCTAAAGCAGGCGATGGAGAGTTCGTAACTGGTGGTTCTATCCTATACCGTCAACGCGGTACAAAGATTTATCCAGGTGAAAACGTAGGCCGTGGTGGAGATGATACTCTATTCGCTAAGGTTGATGGCGTAGTACGTTTCGAGCGTTTCGGCCGTGACCGCAAAAAAGTTAGCGTATATCCAGTAGCTCAAGAAGCTTAAGATTGCATCTTTGAAAACTCTAACCGGATTGGTTAGGGTTTTCTTATTGTTACGGGAATGTCGCTTTCCGCTTTTCTATTGTCTAGCTGCAAGCGCCAGCTCTTCGGGTAAAATAAGGTGAAACTTCCATCAGTGGGTCAATGTACAAGACGTATTTATGTAATTACTATTACAGGATGGATGTTATGTTTTAAGTATATGAATCTCCCACTGATGGTTAGTTGAACGAATCGGGCTTTTACGGGCAGTTATCCCCATTTAAGCTCTTCACTTCTATAACGAAATGAATGTTGGGGATTACTGCCCGTTAATGCGGGATAACCTTCCCCCTGCGAAGTCTTTAGGACTTCTTCGGGTGAAGAACATTACTTCGACAGGACGTCGTGGCGTCGACGTTTGCCACAGGACGTGGCAGGTTTTAGTCGACGTTCCTTTAAACAGAGCTAACCAGGCGCTTTCCGCTTTTCTATATTATCGTGATTTTCTTTTTGGTATACTTATTGAGGATAATTTATATCAGTTCCGTTCATTTATTATTTATACTGGGAGAATGAAAATGAAAAAAGATTGGTCAACCATTGAGTTGTTAAGATATTCCAGGCACGATTGGCTGAACAAGATGCAGCTGATCAAAAGCAACCTAGAACTGGACAAGCCAGAGCAGGCCAAGGGAATCATTGAAGAAATTATATTAGAAGCGCAAAATGAGGCGAAATTATCTACTTTACATATGCCAAAGCTGGCAGAATTGTTGTTAACGGCAAATTGGATGGGGTATTCATACACATTAGAATATGAAATTTTGCAGGTTGAAGAAGGCTGTAAAGAAGCTGATGAAATAATATCAAACTGGCTAAAGGAATTCTTTCAATTGTTATCTGGCTCGTTAAGCCTTTTAACAGAGAATTCGTTGAAGATTAGTATTTTGCAAAATGAAGGGAAAATCTGTTTTTCCTTTGATCTGCAGGGAAAGATAGAAGAAGAGAAGGAAATGATCCATTTCCTTGAAAAAAAATATCATGAAAATTTCAAGTTATGGATCGAAGAAAAAAATGAAAATGAATGGATTTTTGATATTGAAATCTCCTGTACAAATTCTATTTAGCATGGGGGTTACATCGAAAGATAAGACAAGGGAAGTGATTACATGTTTGTCGATCAAGTGAAGATCTATGTGAAAGGTGGCGACGGCGGTAACGGAATGGTTGCTTTCCGTCGTGAAAAATATGTCCCGAATGGAGGTCCGGCTGGAGGAGATGGAGGTAAAGGAGCTGATGTGATCTTTGAAGTGGAAGAAGGCCTACGAACTCTGATCGATTTTCGATATCAAAGGCATTTTAAGGCACCTCGTGGCGAGCACGGAATGTCTAAGGGACAGCATGGAAAAAATGCAACCGACATGGTTGTGAAAGTACCACCTGGAACAGTTGTAAAAGATGCTGATACAGGTGAAATTATTGCTGATTTAACGGAACATGGTCAAAGAGCGGTGATTGCTAAAGGTGGTAGAGGAGGCAGAGGGAACATTCGTTTTGCTACTCCAGCAAACCCAGCACCGGAAATTGCTGAGAATGGCGAGCCTGGTCAAGAACGCAATGTTGTGCTTGAGCTAAAGCTTTTGGCTGACGTGGGGTTGGTTGGTTTTCCAAGCGTAGGGAAATCGACGCTGCTCTCGATCGTTTCTGCTGCGAAGCCGAAAATCGCAGAATACCATTTTACGACCATTGTTCCGAATCTTGGAGTGGTCGAGACAGATGACGGCAGAAGCTTTGTAATGGCTGACCTACCAGGTTTAATTGAAGGGGCACATCAAGGAGTTGGATTGGGCCATCAGTTTTTACGACATATTGAAAGAACACGAGTAATCGTTCATGTGGTGGATATGTCTGGAATAGAAGGTCGCGACCCGTATGAGGATTATGTAACAATCAATAATGAATTAAAGGAATACAATTTGCGTTTGACGGAGCGTCCTCAAATTGTGGCTGCTAACAAGATGGATATGCCCGATGCAGAAGAGAATTTAAAAAAATTCAAAGAAAAAGTCGGAGAGGATGTACAGATTTTCCCTATTTCCTCTTTGACTCGAGAAGGTGTTCGAGAATTGCTGTTTGCAGTCGCGGACAAACTGGAGGAAACACCTGAGTTTCCACTTGAGCACGCCGTGGAAGAGACAGGCGTACACCGCGTATTGTATAAGCATGAAGCTCCACAAGACGAATTTACCATTACACGTGACCCTGATGGAAGTTTTGTTGTTTCAGGGGAAAAAATTGAAAAGCTTTTCAAGATGACTAACTTCAACCGTGATGAATCAGTAAAGAGATTCGCGAGACAGCTTCGTTCCCTAGGGGTGGATGATGCTTTGAGAAAGCGAGGAGCTCAAAACGGCGATACCGTAAAGCTGCTTAATTTTGAGTTTGAATTTGTTGAGTAAAATAAGTAGATATTATTGAATATGAACCTGTATTACCCCCTCTCTTAATAATTGCAGGGGGATAAGAGGTGAGTGATTGTGAAGAAAATTGATAAAAAATTTTATTTAGTACGGGAAGATGTACTTCCAGAAGCTATGCAAAAAACACTTGAAGCGAAGGAAATGCTTGAGCGAGGCAAGGCAGAGTCTGTATGGGATGCTGTTCAGAAGGTAGATCTAAGCAGAAGTGCTTTTTATAAATACCGTGATACGGTTTTCCCTTTCCATACGATCGTAAAGGAAAAAATTATTACATTATTTTTTCATTTAGAAGACAGATCCGGAACGCTTTCCCAGCTTCTTGGAGTAGTTGCCGCGGCTGGCTGTAACGTGTTGACCATTCACCAAACGATTCCATTACAAGGTCGTGCCAATGTCACACTGTCTTTGAACGTCAGCGACATGACGAAGGATATGGACAGCCTTCTTTCTAGTCTTAGAAAATTGGAATTTGTAGACAAAGTGGAAGTTCTAAGTTCAGGTGCATAATTCAATCTTATTCTTTTCGCTTTAGCATATCAGCGTTAAGCAGGATATATCGGCCGTCTAGTGATTTTTATATGAAATAGCTGCTTTTAACCTAGGGAAAATAGATAGGGAGCAGACAAAAATAGTTTGAGAGTTAGTCCAAAACCTAAAGGATGACCATGGTGTCATCCTTTTTTTGTAAAATTTTCGATCTTCATCAAGAAAATATATGTGAAAAAATAAAGATCCGCACTACAAGTATTGTAAATTTTCAAAAAATAGAATATGATAAACAGTAAATTTTTAAGCTGGGGTTACATAAATAGAGGAGCTGTTTGTATGAAAAGAAAAATTGCGTTTTTGGGACCGAAAGCAACGTTTACTGATTTGGCTGTTAGTGCCATGTTTTCGGAGGATGAAAAATTACCTATGCTTACAATTCCTGAATGCTTAGATGCAGTTTATGAGGGAATAGCAGAAATAGCTGTTGTACCACTTGAAAATGCACTAGAAGGTTCAGTAAACATCACTCTTGATTATTTGATACATGAAGTAGGTCTGCCTATTCAGGGAGAAATCAATGCTCCTATTCGACAGCATTTGATGGTTCATCCGAATCATGCCGAAAACTGGAAAGAGGTTGAAATGATTTTTTCCCATTCTCATGCAATCGCACAATGTCATAAATTTTTGCATAAGGAGCTGAAAGGGATTCCGTGCGAAAATTTGACGTCTACTGCCGCAGCAGCAAAGTTAGTAAAAGACTCTCCTAAAAGGAAGATCGCTGCGATCGCAAATGAGCTAGCTGCAAAGGAATACGGATTAACGATTGTAAAAGAAGATATTCATGATTATCACCACAACCATACTCGTTTTATTGTCGTTTCAAAACATAAAGTGACTTTTCAGAACTACGCGGCACAGGAGCACGGGGTGAAGACGACTTTAATGATTATTTTACCAGATGATCATGCAGGTGCACTCCATCAGGTTCTTTCTGCCTTTTCCTGGAGAAGGCTGAACCTCTCAAAAATTGAATCGCGGCCGATGAAAACAGGTCTTGGCAACTACTTCTTTATTATTGATATCGAGCATGAGCTGGATGATGTTTTAATACCTGGAGCCATCCAAGAATTAGAAGCTTTAGGGTGTAAGGTGTCGGTTTTAGGAAGCTACCGAAGCTTTTTAATTGGAAATAAAGCGATTGTTAAAAAATAAATTGTAAATAAAAAGCTGTTCATGGCAATCCATTTATGCCGTGAACAGCTTTATTCATTGATCAAGAAACCAGCATTTTTTAGGGCTTTTTCTGCTTCTTCAAGGACAGCCTTAGAGGAGGCTTGGAGTGTATGAAGATGAATGCCATCTGTTAGCTCTGATAAAAAAGAGGCATTTGTTTTTCTGATTTTCTCAAAAAATTGTCTAACCTCTTTTCGATTTGAAACCATGATGGAGGCCGTTAAATCACCATACACTGGATGCTCAATTTTTACATCCTTTACCGTTACGCCTAGGTCAACGAGTAATTGTAATTCTTCCTCTGCCCTTTCTGGAGAATGAAAGCAGGCAACGGTCTTTTCATAACGCATAGAAGAGCTTGGTGAATGAAGATACAGATAGCCTTGGCTTGTCGCAACGATCGGTTCGTTTTTTGCCTTTAATAATGTTATATCTCCGACAATTACCTGACGGCTGACGTTTGCCATCGCGGCTAATTGAGTCCCTGTAAGAGGGCTATCACTTTCTTTTAACAAAGCCAGAAGTTTTTCTCTTCTTTCCTCTCCTAGAAGCTTTTTTTTCTCTGTCATCGCTCGACTCCTTTTCTTAAGTTATTGTTATTGTAAAATTTTCTCTCTTTATTTTCAATATTCATGTTTGGTTGGAAAGAGCTTCATAAAGGATAACCAGTCCTAAAGGAATTAGGCTTTTGGATTGTAAAAAATTCACCTGCCTCATCATATTTGCTAGGTTTTATGCATAAGTTTTCATGAAATATGTTAGCACTTTGCCCATTTCTTCATAGTATATAAGGACATATGCATAGGAGGGAAAAACAGCGTGAAGATTCATATCGTCCAAAAAGGTGATACTCTTTGGAAACTAGCCAAAAAGTATGGCGTAAATTTTGAAGAGTTGAAAAAACTGAATTCACAGCTTAGTAACCCGGATATGATCATGCCCGGCATGAAAATAAAGATTCCGGGTACTGATACAGCCGGTAAAAAAGAAACAGTCGCTAAAGCAGAAACAAAAGTGAGTTTTGGATCAAAAAAAGAAGCGCCTAAAGCGGTAGCAGAAGCTAAAAAAGAAAAGCCGGTAAAAGAAGCTCCCATTATTGCACCAAAAGCAAAGGAAGCACCGTTAAAAGAAGTGCCAAAAGTAGAACCAAAAGCTGCACCGATCAAAGTAGAACCAAAAGCAGCACCAATAAAAGTAGAACCAAAAGCAGCGTCGATCAAAGTAGAGCCAAAAGCAGCACCAATAAAAGTAGAACCAAAAGCAGCGCCGATCAAGGTGGAGCCAAAAGCAGCACCGATCAAAGTAGAACCCAAAATAGCACCCATGCCTATCGTAAAAGAGGAGCCAAAGCAGCCACTGATAGGAAAACAGATGGCACCCAAAATGCCTCAACCTGTCGTACCTGATATCGATATGAATCATTACTATATGTCGAATATGGCAAAATTACAGGTGCCTGCTCCAAAACCTAGTCAGCCAGTGATGCCAGAGAAGCCAGTGTTGCCGATTTTCATGAAAGAAGAAAGCCCAGAATCACCGGAATCTCCTGTTCAACAACTACTTGCACAAGAATGTGTACCTGTCACACCATTAATGCCTGGAACAGGTTTTTGTCCACCATTCCATCCATGGGCGTATCCTCAGGTTCATGGGTCGATGGTCGCACCAATGCCAATGATGGAAGAAAGCTCAAGCTGTATGGCTTATCCTGCACAAGGATACTATCCATATTCACATATGAATGGAATGCAGCAGGCTCAACCGATGATGCAAGGGATGATGCAGCCTCAACCTGTTTACACCTATCCTCATGCATTTATGGGCCAAGTACAAGGAATGCAAGCAATGGAATCCTCCAGTGTAGGTGAGCTTTCAAGTTCACAAATGTACCCTATGGGTTATGGACAACAACCCTCATCTATGATGCCGATGGAAGCTCATATGGGAGTTCCATATCAAGCACCTGTTGCTAAGGGACAGGATTGTGGATGCGACGCTGGAGAAATGCCTAAATCTCCTAAGTCTATGATGCCGGGAACAGGTCAGCAAATGAATGCGCCGATCCAGATGCCTTACGGTCAGCAGATGAATGCGCCTTTATATTACCAAAAACAATCTGTTCCTTCACACTATATGCAGGAGCATATGGGTGGTCCAAATATGTCATCCATGCAAAATGTTCCAAAGCAGCATTTGCACATGTATAATGGAACCGATGGTTATCAGCAATCCATGCAGCCTTCAAGCCAACAGCCCTATCAACCAATGAGTCCAGGGCAAACGCAGTCAATGGGTCAAGGACCGATGCAACAGATGATGTGGCAAGGTCAAATGCAGCCAATGGGCCAAGGTCAAATGCAGCCAATGGGTCAAGGTCAAATGCAGCCAATGGGCCAAGGTCAAATGCAGCCAATGGGCCAAGGGCCGATGCAACCAATGGGTCAAGGTCAAATGCAGCCAATGGGCCAAGGACCGATGCAACCAATGGGTCAAGGTCAAATGCAGCCAATGGATTCAAGTATGATGCAGCAAATGTATCAAATGCCAATGTTCCCGCAACGACAAATACAACACCCGTATGGACTACCTCCAATGCAACAGCCATTTAACATGCCAGTAAATGGAGATCCGCAATCTCAAGGAAATCTTGAAACTTTTCAAATGCCTCGATTTGCGGATGAAAGTAGTGAACAGTAATTTTGATAAAGGAGGAGACAGTGTATTCCGCACTCGTCTCCTTCATTGTTTAAACCATGCGGGGATTTCTTTGAAAAAAATCATGAAGTTAAGAGAAAACGTATATCTCGTCTATTCAAACAAAGACATTTTCATTTTGAAAGGTTTTACGAATAAGAATCGATTGTTACTCCAGAAAAACTTTACGAACTATCTTCGTGAAACGGGTTTTACTCAGTCTTATATTTTTAATGATGAACCGGCTCATTTTAAGCATAACAATAGTTATTTCGCATGGATTGAATATATTCACCCTAGCTCGGAAAAATTTTCGTATAATCAATTAGACGATCGGCTGCAAGGTTTACAATTGTTAACAAAATATCATTTAGCAGCAGCTAATTTTGAACACCATACCAATACAACCTACAACCAAATAAAAAAATGGAAGGAACGACTGTCACTTTTTGAAAAAAATATCCTAGTTCTTGAAAAATACGTGTCTCAAAAAATATTATCGACATGGCTATATTGGGGATATTGGGCGATTGAAGGGATGGAAAAATACGAACACTTCTTATGTGAAGATTTTCATACTGTCACACATGGAGATGTGGCCCATCATAATTTCTTACGAAAAGCCAATGGTGATTTATATTTAATCGATTTTGATTTAATATCTTACGGACCAGCACTATTTGATTATTTACAATATGGCAACCGTATTCTACCTCATATACAGAACGAACAAGAACTGTGGGAGTATCCACAATTCAAACAATATAAGAATAATCGAGCATTTTTGTATGCTTTGGCATTTCCTGCGGATATTTTTAGGGAATGGAACAGAATAGTTAGAGAAAACCTAGTGCATAACCACTCATACTTGCACTCGATATGGAAGCTGACCGTCGAGGATTTTTCTAAGCGCATGGAATTTAATAAGTCCTTAGCTTTTATGGTAAATCAACAAGCGAACGGATGAGAAGGAAATGTGTACCACTATGACATGATCGATAGGGATTTAAAGGTGGAAAGATTCCTGGAAAGAAGAGGTCATATGAATGTTCGTACTGAACATAAGCGTCATTTGGCTGCTCTACCGCCAAAATTTTTAAGGTTTACCTGAAATACGTCAGTTTAAGAACCTCTTTTCGGCTGAACACTAAAATTGAGCATCTATGTGCTCGTATTGTTCAACGAAGGAGGTTATTCTATTGCGAAAAATGGCTTTCATATTGCCTGCAGCTGTCATGATTTTAAGTATGAGTGCATGTTCAGCCCATGAAGCAAAAACAGATATGAGAAATATGGCTAATCAAGTCGGTTATTATTCCACCGAAACATCTAATGGTGGAAATGCCATACTGTTAGATAATCAGGCTGCTCCAATCCCTCATATGATGAATGACTACAGGGATAATGCAATTAAAAGGAAAGAAATCGTGAATAATCATGGTGGCAATCCTACGATTCCAATATCAGACCGAGATAGAGGACCATTTCTGCAGGATGGAGATTATAGCAGGGCAGATTATAATTACCATAACCATATTGAAATGACCCGAGCAGCACGCTCCTCTTATTACACGAGCTATGAAGGGCAGCTAGCAGAAAAGCTTGCAGCTAAAGCATCAAAACAAGAAGGTGTCAAAGATGCAAGAGTCCTCATATATAATGACCAAGCTGTTATTTCATTACTGATTAACAACTATAATGATGCTGACGAAATAAAAAAATCGGTTCAAAAAGCCGTTTCTCCTCTAGTTGAAAATAAAAAGGTGTACGTCTTAACTGATTCTGGTGTCTATCACCGAGTACTTTCGCTGGATAACACTCTGCGTGACGGTGGGCCACGTGATCGAATCAAAATGGATGCAAGTGACCTTTTTAAGAATCTGCATACTCATATGAATCATATGGAATAAACGTTCTAGCCGGCGAGTGAATGAAGCGCCGGCTTTTTGAAGGGGATAACATCTTAAGGATTCATGTTGTTTACCTTATAAAACACAATATGTTATAGTTATGATGAAATTTTTTTGCTCGAGAGGTGTTTTAGAATGGCAGGACATTCTAAATGGAAAAATATTCAGCACCGCAAAAATGCTCAAGATGCAAAACGCGGAAAAATTTTTATGAAGTTAGCAAAAGACATTTATCTTGCCGCTAAAAACGGTGGTGGGGATGTGTCAACAAACGCAGCTTTGCGCTCTGTCATTGAAAAAGCAAAAGCAGCAAACATGCCTAACGAAAACATTGAACGTGCAATTAAAAAGGCTACTGGCGGTTTAGAGGGCGGAAATTACGAGGAAATTATATATGAAGGATATGGACCTGGCGGAGTTGCAGTTATGGTCTTATGTTTAACCAATAATAAAAATAGAACAGCGTCAAACGTAAGATTAGCGTTTTCTAAAAATGGTGGAAACTTGGGAGAGTCAGGCTGTGTTTCCTATATGTTTGACCGTAAAGGATACCTTGCTATCGACCGCGAGGAAGTCAATATCGATGAAGATGATTTGATGCTTCTAGCAATTGAAGCTGGAGCAGAAGAGATTGAAACAAGTGAAGAAGCATATGAAATATACACAGATCCTAACAGCTTTGAGCAAGTGAAGGAAGCATTAGAAGCGAACGGGATTACTCTTACAGATGCCGAAATTACCATGTTCCCGCAAACTTATACTCAACTATCTGATGATATAAAAGCCAAAATGGAAAAAATGCTCGACATGCTGGAAGAAGACGATGACGTCCAAGACATTTACCATAATTGGGATGAGGAATAATTTTAAAAAAGCATCCAGACTTACAAAATAACATTGAAATGGAAAATACCACAGAATTCTGTTTTGTGGTATTTTTCATTTTTAGAAAATATTGCAGAATTCTTATCGCTTTTTGTATTCTGCTAATAATTGGGTTAAAAAAGGAAGGAGAGGACAAACTATAAAAAAGCACTGAACTGCCAACGAGGTGAGTATATGTACGACAGAAGAAAAGTTGGAAAAAAGGTGTATAGTTTGTTTTTACTATCCTTCATTGCTTTAGTATGTTTAATCATTCGTCCAGATTTGCAAGCCAAAAAACAACTAGACATGGAAGATGCTAATTCGGACAAACAAGTTCAGCTTGTTACGGCCCCTTTAAAACGATACATCATCCTGCAAAGAGAGTATTTGGATGGAGAAGTTAGCGAGGAGAGCATTGTGGAAGAAATTTTGGCTATGGAGGATTTTTGGGCTCAATATAAAGATTGGCAGCTAATCGATCAGAACGAAGGCAGAATGGTTTTCAAACGAAAAGTGAATGATATTTCCCCAATGCTTAAAACGAACGGCTATTTTGGAATTACCGAAGATGGAACATTGTCAATCTTTAATGGAAAACCCGATCAATCCCAAGTCATTCAATCTTTTTTTCAAATTGACATTGGTAAGCTAGAAAGCAAGAAGCATGAAGAACTCAAAGAAGGAATAAGAGTTTTAAATAAAAACCATTATGTAGAAGTCATTGAAGCATTTAAGCCTTATTCTACCGTCAAGTCGAAAAGATAGCCGGGAAGTCCATAATCTTTCCGGCCTTTTGAATGTTTTTTCAACTTCTACGTTTAAATAGAGCTAAGCGGGCGCTTTCCGCTTTTCGTATTGTCTAGCTCCAAGCGCCAGCTCTTCGGGTAAAATAACCTTCCCCCTGCGAAGTCTTTGGGACTTCTTCGGGTGAAGAACATTTTCCCGTCAGAGCTAAGCGGGCGCTTTCCGCTTTTCGTATTGTATGTTACAATGGTGTACAGCAAACTTTAGGAGAGAGAGATTTGTTCGATTATATTAAAGGAACGGTTGAGTTCGTTAGTCCTGAGTACATAGTTGTCGATAACGGGGGGATCGGGTATCAAATAATGACGCCTAATCCTTTTGTTTTTTCTGCAGGAAATGGTAAAGTTGAAACGATTTTCACACATCTTTATGTAAGGGAAGATGTGCAGGCGTTATATGGATTTCGTACCCGTGAGGAAAAAGCACTGTTTAATAAATTGTTGAATGTAACCGGAATTGGGCCTAAGGGTGCCCTAGCCATATTGGCTTCCGGCCAGGTTGAACAGGTAGTACAAGCAATCGAAAACGAAGATGAGAAATTTTTATTGAAATTCCCAGGAGTTGGTAAGAAAACCGCGAGACAAATGATACTGGATTTAAAAGGGAAGCTTGAAAATATTGTCCCGGACTATTTCCCAAATCTTTTTAACGATAAGCTTGAAACAGCCGGCTATTCTTCTGCCAGCAGTCAGCTTGAAGAAGCGATGGAGGCTTTAAAAGCACTGGGTTATTCAGATAAAGAAGTTCAGAAAGCGGCTAAGGCTTTGCAAAAGGAAATATTAACAACGGAGGAATATATCAAAAAAGCTCTCCAGCTTATGTTGAAATAATGAAATAAAGGAGGGAATTTGATGGAAGATCGTATTGTGAATGGCGAAGCCGACTCAGGTGAATGGTCCTTTGAGCAGTCATTGAGACCCCAAAATTTATTTCAATATATTGGTCAAGATAAAGTAAAAGCCAATTTACAAGTCTTTATTGAAGCAGCAAAAATGAGACAAGAAACACTTGATCATGTTCTTTTATATGGACCACCAGGGCTTGGAAAAACGACTTTAGCAGCGATCATTGCCAATGAAATGGGCGTCAATTTAAGGACTACAAGTGGACCAGCCATTGAACGTCCGGGAGACTTGGCAGCCATTTTAAGTACCTTGCAGCCAGGTGACGTATTATTTATTGATGAAATTCACCGTATTCCTCGTACAGTGGAAGAAGTACTCTATCCGGCGATGGAAGATTTCTGTTTGGATATCGTGATTGGAAAAGGTCCTTCCGCCCGCTCAGTACGATTGGACTTGCCTCCTTTTACTTTAGTGGGAGCCACAACACGTGCAGGCTCTTTGACTGCACCTTTAAGGGACCGATTCGGTGTATTATGCCGGTTAGAATATTATAATGAGGAGCAATTAAAGAGCATTGTCATGCGGACAGCAGATATATTGGAAACTGAACTTCATGATGAAGCAGCTACTGAACTAGCAAAACGTTCGAGAGGAACTCCACGTATAGCCAATCGGCTTCTCAGAAGGGTACGAGATTTTGCTCAAGTAAGAGGTACTGGGGTCATTACATTCGAATTAGCGCAATATGCGCTGGAGCTCATGCAGGTAGACAGGCTTGGACTTGATCATATAGATCATAAACTATTAAAAGGGATCATTGAAAAATTCCGGGGGGGTCCGGTGGGGATTGATACAATAGCAGCAACAATAGGTGAAGAAGCGCATACGATTGAAGATGTATACGAGCCCTATTTACTGCAGATCGGATTTTTGCAGCGAACTCCCCGTGGCAGGATGGTCACACATGAAGTGTATAAGCATTTTGGAATGGAGGTTCCGGTAAAATGACAGGGATGTCTAAACTGCTTATGACCATTGGTGGGATTATTTTTCTGATCGGATTTCTGATGCAGTTTATCAAAATCGGGAAACTACCAGGAGATATACTCATCAAGAAAGGAAATACAACCTTCTATTTTCCAGTGATGACTTCAATTTTATTAAGTATAGTCCTTTCTTTCATTATGTATGTAATCAGTAGATTTAAATAACAGGATGTGAATAGAATGAAGGTGGATTTATTCGATTTCTTCTTACCAGAGGAGCTGATTGCTCAGACCCCTTTGGAAAAAAGGGAAGAAAGCCGCCTCATGGTTTTAAATAAAGAAACCGGAGAGACGAAGCACGATATTTTTAAAAATATAAAACAATATTTAAAACCAGGTGATTGCTTGGTGCTTAACGATACGAAGGTGCTTCCAGCTCGCTTGTTTGGCGTAAAGCAAGATACAGGTGCCAAAGTAGAGCTCTTGTTATTAAAGCAGGAAAAGGGAGACATTTGGGAAGCGCTAGTTAAGCCTGCTAAGCGTGTGAAAATTGGAACGGTCTTAGAGTTTGGAAATGGCAAGCTTAAGGCGACCTGCAAAAAAGAAATGGACCATGGCGGCCGGATTATGGAATTTGAATATGAAGGAATTTTTTACGAGGTATTGGATGAACTGGGACATATGCCTCTTCCTCCATACATCAAAGAGCAGCTTGAGGAAAAAGACCGCTACCAAACGGTATATGCCCGTGAACGTGGTTCAGCTGCAGCTCCGACTGCCGGACTGCATTTTACAGAAGCACTTCTTGAAGAAATCAAGGAAATGGGTGTTTCACTTGCTTTTATCACTCTTCACGTTGGGCTTGGAACATTTCGGCCTGTTAGTGTGGAAGATATCAATGAGCATGAAATGCATGCCGAGTTTTATCAAATGACAGAAGGAACCGCGAGACTGTTGAATGAAGTAAGGGAACGCGGAGGAAGAATCATTACTGTTGGCACTACTTCGACGCGGACTTTGGAAACGATTGCCCAGAAATATGATGGACGTTTTCAGGAAGAGAGCGGCTGGACAGATATTTTCATATATCCAGGCTACGAATTTAAAGCTATAGACGGTATGATCACCAATTTCCATTTACCGAAATCTACATTAATCATGCTCATCAGTGCGTTAGCTGGAAGAGAAAATGTATTAAAAGCGTATGAAGAAGCCGTCAATCAAAAATATCGTTTCTTTAGCTTTGGCGATGCGATGCTTATTATTTAATTGGATGCTGTATGTTCGAAAGGAGAAAGCAATTTGACTGCGATTCGTTATGAATTAATAAAAACATGTAAACAAACCGGTGCAAGATTAGGACGAGTGCACACTCCGCACGGTTCTTTTGAGACGCCTGTTTTTATGCCCGTTGGAACATTAGCAACGGTTAAGACCATGTCACCGGAAGAATTAAAGGAACTTGGAGCCGGGATCATTTTAAGTAATACCTATCATTTATGGCTTCGACCTGGCCACGAAATTATAAAAGAAGCTGGCGGGCTACACAAGTTTATGAATTGGGACCGCGCTATTTTGACTGATTCTGGCGGCTTCCAAGTATTTAGTCTCAGTGAATTCCGCCAAATTGAAGAAGAAGGTGTACATTTCCGCAATCATTTAAACGGCGACAAGCTGTTTTTATCACCGGAAAAAGCAACTGAAATCCAAAATGCGCTAGGCTCTGATATTATGATGGCATTTGACGAATGTCCTCCTTATCCTGCCACCTTCGACTATATGAAAAAATCGGTGGAGCGCACATCCCGTTGGGCAGAACGCTGCTTGAAAGCGCATAAGCGACCACAGGATCAAGGGTTGTTTGGAATTGTTCAAGGTGGAGAATATGAAGAGCTAAGAAAGCAAAGTGCAGCTGATTTAGTTTCATTAGATTTCCCGGGCTATGCAATCGGAGGGCTGTCAGTTGGTGAACCAAAGGATGTCATGAATAGGGTGCTTGAATTTACGACTCCTTTACTCCCACAAAATAAACCTCGTTACTTAATGGGAGTAGGTTCACCAGATTCATTAATTGATGGTGCGATCCGAGGAGTGGACATGTTTGACTGTGTGCTTCCGACGCGTATTGCCCGCAACGGTACACTGATGACGAGCACGGGAAGACTGGTTGTAAAAAATGCGAAATATGCTCGAGATTTTGGTCCATTGGATGAAAATTGTGACTGCCATGTGTGCAAAAACTATTCCAGAGCTTACATCCGCCACTTGATTCGTTGTGACGAAACATTCGGAATTCGACTTACGACTTATCATAATCTATATTTTCTGTTAAAATTAATGGAGCAAGTCAGACAAGCGATCCGAGAAGATCGACTTGGTGATTTCCGTGAGGAATTTTTTGAGCAATACGGTTTTAACAAGCCGGATGCGAAAAATTTCTAAAAGATATAAAAGGTGAAAGGAGTGAAGCAACATGGCAGATATGTTAGGTACAATTGGTCCTCTTTTGTTAATGTTTGTCCTATTTTATTTCCTATTAATTCGTCCTCAGCAAAAACGCCAAAAGGCTATTCAAACGATGCAGAACGAATTGAAAAAAGGGGATAAAATTATTACAATTGGAGGCCTTCACGGAATTGTAGATTCTCTTGATGAAAACAAGATTATTATAAAATGTGGAGATGGCAGCCGTCTTACATACGATCGTGCAGCAGTGCGAGAGGTTGTAGAAAAGAGTACAGGTGTATAAATCAAAAAAATCCTTGCCAAAGTAGGCAAGGATTTTTTCGATTTTTTACGCTAGTATAGAAAACTTCCTCCATCAAGATGCCTTATTTCCTCCGCTTAGATTCACCCCGAGAATGCCACCCATCATACTCGTTAGGATAAAGCAGGCATAATAAATCCAATCCTTTAATGAAAATAAATGGTCATGTCCAAGATACTGAAATAAGAAAACAATGGCTGTATACAATAAACCTGTCCCTCCACCGAGCAGCCATCCCTGTTTCTTTCCTTTTCCGCCTGAAATAAACCCACCGATGAAAATAGACAAGAAGGAAATTGCCATTACTACATATTTGAGAGAAGACTCATTCAAAGATGAAAATCTTAAAAGTATGGAAAAAATCAAGCTTGATACAATGGCTAAAATAAATATGCTGCTCACACCATATAAAATGGCGGTACCCATTTTTTTTGTTTCGATTTTCTTTCTCCCCTTCCTTGGATCATAGTTACATTTGCTAGTACAAGCATATTCAAACGACCTAATATTTAGAATCAAAAGAATATGGGTTTAGATAATTTCGTTTGGAAAGAAAAGGGCACCATAATTTTGTTCGATCTAGATACATTAATATTGAATGTCTTGTTAAAGGTAAAGGAGTGACTAGGATGGAAAATATTCTGCTAATTTGCATCCGTACCGTTATTATGTATGTACTGATCCTACTTATTTTCCGTCTCATGGGAAAAAGAGAAATCGGTGAATTAAGTATTCTGGATCTTGTTGTTTTTATTATGATTGCCGAAATGGCTGTTGTTGCAATTGAAGATACAGAAAGTTCATTATGGGATACGATTCTGCCAATGGTCTTATTAATGGTTATACAAATTTTAATGGCGATCATCTCTCTTAAAAGCCAGAAATTTAGGGAAATCGTTGATGGAAAGCCTACAGTCGTTATTAACAAAGGAAAAATTGATGAAGCTGCAATGAGAAAACAGCGATACAACTTCAACGACCTATTGTTACAACTGAGAGAAAAGGAAATCAAAAATGTAGCAGATGTTGAATTTGCTATCTTGGAGCCATCCGGTAAGTTGTCAGTCATAAAAAAAGAAAATAATATGCGTCATAATCAATCGATCCTGGCATTGCCACTGGTGCTGGATGGAATCATTCAAGAAGATCACTTAGCTGAAATGAATAGAACAAATCTTTGGTTAAGACAGCAATTGAAAAAACGGGGGTATCCCGACATTAAAAAAATATCTTATTGCAGTTACGAGAATGGGTATTTTTTTGTTGATGTAAAAGATTAACGTACCCAATTTTTAAAAATGGGTAACCTTCTTAGTTCTTCTTTTTTTATAACGTTTGCTAGGATTAATACGAACAAGAAAAGAATGGTTAATACGCTCAATGATCCAATTAAATTCATGATAGATGGTAAAGCTTTAAGCCAATATTGATACGATAGATGGCTGATCCAGCCTGCAAACAATGCCGCTAAAAGGGTGATAAAATACTGTCTTGCTTCAATAGTAATGGAAATTTTCTTTGCAATTGTAAAAAAATGAAGCAGCGTAACTAAAACAAAACCAACTGCTATTCCAAGTGCAGCTCCCATAATTCCGAACTCCTCTCTTGAAGCCAAGAGAAAGATAACGGCAATTTTAGCAGCAGATCCAAGTAAGCTATTAATCATAGCAGCCTTCGCTAAATTTAAAGCTTGTAAGACAGACTGTAAAGGCATCTGGTAATAAAAGAAAATAAAAAATGGAGCCATGAATTTAAGAAATACTGCGGAACTGGATGAACCGTACATGGCGATCATAAGTGGTTCGGCAAAAATATAAAGAGCAATAACCGATAGACAGCCTGAAATAAATGTAATACGAAGAGTCTGAAGTAACCTATATTGCACCAGTTTATGATTACCGGCTGCATTAGCTTCGCTTATGGCTGGTACTAGGGAAGTAGATAATGAATAAGTAATAAAAGATGGTAGCATCAGTAAGGGTAATGCATAGCCAGTCAATTCACCGTACTGCTTTGTGGCTACGCTAGCAGTAATCCCTGCAATGGCAAGACTTTGTGCTACTACAATAGGTTCAAGGAACCAAGCAAAAGATCCAATCATTCTGCTTCCAGTTGTTGGGACTGCAATGCTCATAAGTTCCTTGAAGGTGTTTTTACCGCTTTTAACAGATTGAAAAAACTTTCTGCGGAGTTTGAAATGTTTTTTTATTTTAAACATCGTCATCAAGTAAAGTAATGAAACGAGTTCTCCGATCACAGAAGAAAACATGGCGCCTGCAGCAGCATATTCTATTCCATAAGGCAAAAACATTTTGGTCATGACAGCAATGAGCGTAATGCGGACAACCTGCTCAAGAATTTGTGAATATGCAGCAGGCTTCATGTTTTGTTTGCCTTGAAAATAACCTCTTAGAACTGAGGATACTGCTATGATGGGTATAATGGGTGCGATCGCAATCAATGGCCAAATCGTACGCTCGTCCGTAAAAATGGTTTGGGAAAGAAGAGGAGCTAATAGCAGTAAAGCAGGTGTGAATATCATAGACAATCCAAGTGTAACACTTAAAGATACAACAAGAATTTTTTTAATTTTTTTTTGATCACCTATTGCACTGGCCTCTGCGACAAACTTTGAAATCGCCACAGGGAGCCCAAATTGTGTGATGGTAATGACTAGGAATAATGTCGGAAGTGCCATCATGTATAGGCCTACGCCTTCCTCCCCAATGATCCTTGCTACTACGATTCTATTAATAAAGCCAAGCACCCTTGTGATTAATCCGGCCACAAGTAATATTAATGCCCCTTGAATAAACTTTGACATTCAAAAAACCCGCCTTCTCAAAAAGAATCAATTCTTATACAATTAACTATATGCATGCATGTGGACAAAGCATGACAAGGTATTTACCTCTTAAGATCGGTCTCGGTTGCATAATAGGATATTGACAAAGCTGCGAGAGAGGCGTGATTTGATGAAGAAAGGTCATCCATATGATCGAGTAAGATTGGTAGTTACTCCAGCATTAAAAAGTAAGCAAGAAGAATTTTTGCTTCTTGGCTATGGTGAGGTTTCCATAGATCAAATTTGGGAGTATCTTGTGAAGAAGAAATGGAGAAAACCGAAAGAAGATGCACCTTTGCACCTCATCGTAAATGATATATTGTCTTTAAATGTGAGTGAGTATATGCATTATGCGACGATTGAGGCATTTAAACAATCTTCTAATAGCGTTGAAGATGTTAGGGAATTATTAAAAGATTTATGATCCTATAAAGTGAAATTGACAGTACTTGCAAATTGAATCATAATAATGATGGTGCTTGGAAGGATGATCTAAGAAGGAAAAAATTTTATTTGAAATAAGGAATTGCCGGGTTTTTTCTTGTTCAATTTTATTCGGGATATTTCACCGTTTTTTGGTTTGTTTTTACTATCATTCTTGCCCCGTTTCATATTGTGAGATAAGGCCTAAAGTTTAAGGAGGCATATACATAATGGTTAAAAGATCAAGAATCGTCGTTTTCATCATGCTGGTTGCTGCCATTTTTGCTATGATGGGTACGACAACATCAGGTATTTTAGAAAGAATTAAGCTAGGCTTGGACCTTCAGGGAGGCTTTGAGGTATTATACGAAGTACGAACTGAAGATGGTAAACAAGTAGATGCTGAGACGTTAAAAAGTACGGTCAGTGCTTTAGATCGACGCATTAACGTGCTCGGTGTCAGCGAACCAAATATCCAAATTGAAGGGAAAGACCGAATTCGTGTTCAGCTTGCAGGGGTTGACGACCAGTCTGAAGCAAGAAGAATTCTTTCTACTCAGGCGAAGCTGTCTTTCCGTGATTACAATGATAAAGAAATGATGACTGGTGCAGATTTAAAAGAAGGCGGAGCTTCTCAGACCTTCCTTGAAAATAAGCCAGTTGTAGAAGTTACACTTAAGGATGCCAATAAATTCAAGGAAATTACCCAGAAAATTTCCTCTATGCCGGAACCAACAAATGTTTTAGCGATTTGGCTCGATTTTGAAGAAGGAAAAGATTCGATCAAAAAGCCTGAAACACAGGATAATATGATTTCTGCACCTTCTGTTCGAGAAGTATTTAACCAAAATAAGGTCTTAATTACAGGAAACTTTGAGATTGAGGAAGCAAAAGAGCTAGCAAACCTATTGAATGCAGGGGCGCTTCCTGTTGAATTAAAGGAAATCTATTCAACAAGTGTTGGAGCCAAATTCGGTGAACAGGCGTTAGAAAAAACCATTATCGCAGGTATCATTGGTATAGCGATCATTTATTTATTCATGATTGCTTATTATCGTTTTCCAGGTTTTATTGCAACCATTACTTTATCGATTTACATCTATTTGATTCTTCTTGTATTTGACTGGATGAATGGTGTGTTGACGCTTCCGGGTGTTGCTGCCTTGATTCTTGGAGTAGGTATGGCTGTTGACGCCAATATCATCACATATGAAAGAATAAAGGATGAAATCAAAATTGGCCGTTCGATTAAATCGGCTTATGAAGCAGGAAATAAGCACTCACTATCGACGATCCTTGATGCCAACTTGACTACGATTCTTGCAGCTGGTGTATTGTTCTATTACGGGACAAGCTCAGTAAAGGGTTTTGCTACAATGCTCATTATTAGTATTTTAATGAGCTTTTTGACAGCTGTTTATGGTACCCGCATATTCTTAGGACTTTGGGTGAAAAGTGGATTCCTTAACAAAAAAACGGGTTGGTTCGGTGTCAAAAAATCTGATATTCATGATTTGGCTGAAACGCAAAGTACGATGGACGTGCCGACCCGTTTCGACAAATTCGATTTCGTGAAGAAGAGAAAAATCTTTTACTACTTCTCAATTGCTGTAACGATTTTAGGAATTCTATTCTTGATCCTATTCAAACTGAACCTAGGTATTGATTTCAGCAGTGGTACAAGAATTGAAATTTCTTCTGACAAGCCTTTGACGATTGAACAAGTGAAAGCGGAGCTAAAAGAGCTAAAAATTGAAACAGACGATATTGTATTGTCTGGTACAAAAAATGAAATCGCAGTTGCTCGTTTAAAAGGGGTTCTTGACAAAAACGAGATTACTGATCTGAAGAAAGAGATGAAAAAAGAGTTTGGACAAGAACCAAACGTAAGTACTGTCTCTCCTACAGTCGGGAAGGAACTTGCCAAAAATGCTTTAATTTCTGTAGTAATTGCATCAGTAGGTATTATTTTATACGTGACAATCCGCTTTGAGTGGCGAATGGCACTTCCTGCTGTTATCGCCTTGTTGCATGATGTTTTCTTTATCATCACACTCTTTAGCCTGCTTAGATTAGAAGTGGACTTGACATTCATCGCGGCTGTTCTGACAATTGTCGGATATTCTATTAATGACACGATTGTTACATTTGACCGTATCCGTGAAAACATGCGATTAAAGAGACGAATTAAAGAAGTATCTGAACTTGAAGACATTGTGAATATCAGTATCCGACAAACGTTTACCCGCTCCGTTAATACGGTTTTAACTGTTGTTATTACAGTTATTGCCCTTCTGTTATTTGGAAGTGAATCGATCCGTAACTTCTCGATCGCGTTACTAATCGGCTTAACATGCGGTGCGTATTCTTCCATTTTTATAGCTTCACAGCTATGGCTTGATTTAAAAGCAAAAGAGCTAAAACAAAAAGGTACATTAAAAACGTATGTAGAAAAGAAAAAGACCAATGACGAAGCTCAAGTATAAATGAGTAATTAAAACCTGCACGAACTGAAAAAGTTCCTGCAGGTTTTTGTATTGTTTTGGGGAAACTAAAAATAAAGATTTTTGTAATGCTGTTTGGAAGGAAGTTGACATTGAAAAAGAAAGACCGTTTTAAACAAGCAGAGTTTGCAGCGATGGTCGGAATTGTTGGGAATATCGTTCTGGCCATAGTTAAATGGGTCATTGGTGTACAGGCTAATAGTAAAGCACTTGTGGCAGACGCTGTCCATTCTGCATCCGATGTTGCTGGATCCTTTGCAGTATTTATCGGTTTGAAAGCAGTAAAGCAGCCGCCAGATGAGGATCATCCATACGGTCACGGAAAAGCTGAATCGATTGCAGCAATTATTGTTGCGGTATTATTATTTCTAGTTGGTATTGAAATTGGAAAATCCTCTATTGAAGCTTTTTTTCAACCGATCGAAGCCCCAAAGACAATTGCCATTTATGCCATCATTGTATCAATCGTGGTAAAAGAGGCAATGTTCAGGTATAAGTATCATTTAGGAAAGAAGCTGAAAAGTGATGCACTGATTGTAAATGCCTACGAGCACCGTTCGGACGTATATTCATCCATTGCTGCTCTTGTCGGAGTTGGTATGGCAGTTCTTGGTGATAAATTAAGAATTGATTGGCTCGAATACGGGGATCCGCTTGCTGGTTTATTTGTGTCAATCCTAGTATTGAAAATGGCGTATGATCTAGGCAAGGAATCGATTCACAATTCGCTTGATCATGTGCTTCATGAAGAAGATACAGGCGAATATAAAGAAATAGTGCTGACGATTCCAGAAGTGAAAAAAATCTCCTCTTTTTATGCACGTGAACACGGTCATTATGTCATTATTGATATAAAAATTTCAGTTGATCCTTATTTGACTGTGGAAGAAGGGCATAGGGTAGGAAAAAAAGTAAAAGAAAAATTAATGACAATGAAAAATGTACAAGATGTGTTTGTACATATTAATCCTTATTATCAGTAGTGCTAATCATTATTTTAATCCTATAGTTCAACCCATTGATTTCGTAAATAATTAAATTGAAACCCCTCATCTCCTCTTGTATAATAGGGAAGGTTGAGGGGTGAATGTATGTTAAAATCAAGAACTCGCTGGCGTGTGGAACAGCCGGCTGAAGAACTGGCCATTGAGCTAAGTAAGCAATTAAATATCACACCTTTGGTAGCGAAGCTATTAGTGAACCGTGGCATCTATACTGTAGAATCAGCACGGTCCTTTTTATTTATAGAAGAGAACGATTTCTATGACCCTTTTCTTATGAAGGATATGGAAAAAGCAGTGAAACGGATTCATCAAGCGATTGATGATCATGAAAAAATTGCGATTTATGGGGATTACGATGCAGACGGGGTTAGCAGTACTACCGTCTTGATGGAAACATTGAAAAAACTCTCAGCAGATTGCTTTTATTACATTCCAAATCGCTTTACAGAAGGGTATGGACCGAATGAACAGGCTTTCCGTCATTTAAAAGAAACAGGGGCATCTCTTATTATTTCCGTTGATACAGGGATATCAGCCCTTCATGAAGCGGAAGTAGCGATGGAGCTTGGGATGGACTACATCATTACAGATCACCACGAACCAGGACCTCAACTCCCCAATGCATATGCAATCATACATCCTAAGTTAGAAGATAGTACGTACCCTTTTAGAGATCTTGCTGGGGTTGGTGTTGCTTTTAAGCTTGCTCATGCTCTACTGGGAGAAGTTCCGGAAGATTTGCTGGAGATTGCAGCAATCGGAACAATTGCTGATTTAGTTCCCCTTCATGGAGAAAACAGGCTAATAGCGGCGAGAGGTATCCAAAAAATGAGATCCACCTCAAGACCAGGATTGCTTTCTCTCTTTAAAGTAGCTGGTTTGGATATTACTTCTTTAAATGAGGATTCAATTGGGTTTGGAATTGGTCCTCGTATTAACGCTGCTGGGCGTCTTGGAGATGCTTCCCCCGCAGTTGAATTGCTTTTGACGGAAGACTTTGAAACAGCCAAGGAGATTGCTGCTGAAATAGATGCCATGAACAAAGAAAGGCAAATCTTAGTCAGCGAAATTGCCGAAGAAGCCATCAAGGAAGTAGAGGATAAATATCCAATTGAAGAAAACAGTGTTATTGTCGTAGGCAAGGAAGGCTGGAACTCTGGAGTAATAGGGATTGTAGCTTCAAAACTTGTGGAAAAATTTTATCGTCCGGCAATCGTGCTTAGTTTTGATCAAGAAAAAGGCGTTGCGAAAGGCTCGGCAAGAAGCATTGAAGGCTTTGATCTTTATAAAAATTTATCTTTATGTAAAGAACTTCTTCCACATTTCGGTGGGCATCCAATGGCTGCAGGTATGACGCTGAAGCTTGAAGATGTGGATGAGTTGAGAAGTCGCTTAAATGATTTAGCAAAAAAATGCCTAACCGAAGAGGATTTTGTTCCTATTTCAAAGCTTGACCTAGTCACTCCATTAGAAGACGTCACACTTCAAAGCATTGAAGAAATGGAACGATTATCGCCTTTTGGTATAGGGAATCCTAAACCAAAAATTATGATTCAGGATGTAAAAATCCACTCCATCCGAAAAATAGGGGCGGACCAAAATCATATGAAACTGATGCTTGAAGATAAGGGGTATACACTTGATGGAGTTGGATTTGGTTTAGGAGAGCTTGCTGACCATATATCTCCGCTTGCTACGATCTCAGTTATTGGCGAGCTTGCCATTAATGAATGGAATAATATGCGTAAGCCACAAATATTCTTGCAGGACATTTCAGTAAGCCATTGGCAATTGTTCGACATCCGTGGAACAAGAAAGCTTACCTCTACTTTGAAGCAATTGCCGAAAGAAAGCCTCAAGCTCATTGTGTTTCAAGACAAAAATGTTGAAAAGCTCGGCCTTAAAGAATATAAAAATGAAATAGTAATCATCCGTTCAATCGAGGATGCTCAGAACGCTGACTTACAGAATTCAAACGTGGTGCTAGTAGATCTTCCATCGTCTTTTACGATCCTGAATGCCCTGTTAAAAAATAAAAAACCAAGTCGGATTTATTCACATTTTTATCAAGAAAATCAAACCTTTTTCAGTACGATGCCAACACGGGAGCATTTTAAATGGTTATATGGATTCATTAAGAAAAAAGGCAAGCTTGATTTAAACAAGCATGGCGATGATATTGTAAAATATAAAGGCTGGTCACGTGATAGTATTAATTTTCTTGTACAGGTGTTTTTTGAATTAAATTTTGTTACAATAGAGAATGGTGTTATTTCTATAAACGAAAAAGCTTCAAAAAGAGATTTTGATGAATCTCCATCCTACAGGAAAAAGAAAGAGCAGTTCCAACTTGAGAACGAGCTTCTTTATTCTTCATATGGAGAACTTTATAAACGTATTCAGACGATTTTGTCAGAAAGTGCTCAGTTTGAGGAGGAAATAAAGCAATGGATTTAAAACAATACGTAACAATTGTTCCTGACTGGCCAAAGCCGGGTATTAAATTTAAGGATATCACAACTTTGATGGATAACGGTGAAGCATATCGCTATGCAACCGATCAAATTGTAAAATATGCAAAAGAAAAAAAGATTGATATCGTTGTAGGACCTGAAGCGCGTGGATTTATTATCGGTTGTCCGGTGGCATACTCTCTTGGAGTAGGCTTTGCGCCAGTTAGAAAAGAAGGAAAACTTCCGCGTGAAACCATCAAAGTAGAATACGGCTTAGAATACGGTAAAGACGTTTTGACCATTCATAAAGATGCAATCAAACCGGGTCAGCGTGTTCTTATTACGGATGATCTTTTGGCAACTGGCGGAACGATTGAGGCTACAATCAAGCTTGTTGAAGAGCTTGGCGGAATTGTAGCGGGCATTGCCTTTTTAATTGAGCTTTCTTATTTAGAAGGAAGATCTAAGCTGGAAGGCTATGACATTTTAACATTGATGACTTATTAATTCATTGAATGAAATGCCTGGGTTACTTAGACAAAAGAATTTTTTTGTCTATGCTACCCGGCATTTTTCTTATCTTAAAATCTCCCATGTGCTTTATGTTCTGGAAGTTACTAACATACATGACTTTTTCACCTATAATATGGATAGGAAGCAAATTTACAATAGAAAACCAATCTGAAACTCTTTACATTATGGTTAATTTTATTAATAATAGTTACAATATTATTTATTTATAAGTTTAATTTGATGGCTGTTTTCGTAAAGAACAACATTCTATCCGAAAATAGCCGATAAGTAAAATACTACCGGTTGAAAGCAGAAGGGGAATCCCCTGTTTGAATCGTTTTCTATATACAAAATTCTTGTAAACACGTTAAAGGTGGTTTCATGGCTAACGAACAAATATTAAGTGCTGAGCAGGTCATCGAAAAAGTAAAAGGTTATCTTGAAGAAGAAGATGTTGCACTCGTACAGAAAGCTTTTTTGTTTGCCGAGGAGGCTCATAAAGAGCAATTTCGGAAATCTGGGGAACCTTATATCATTCATCCTATTCAAGTAGCGGGCATATTAGCCGACCTGGAGCTTGATGCTTCAACGGTTGCTGCCGGCTTTCTTCATGATGTGGTCGAAGATACGAACGTCACATTAAAAGAAATAGAAGAAGCATTCAATGAAGAAATTGCGATGCTGGTTGATGGGGTTACGAAGCTTGGGAAAATTAAATATAAATCACAAGAAGAGCAGCAGGCGGAAAACCACCGAAAAATGTTCGTGGCTATGGCACAGGATATCCGTGTCATCTTAATCAAGCTCGCAGACAGACTGCATAATATGCGTACGCTTAAGCATTTGCCGCTTGAAAAACAAAGAAGAATATCGAACGAGACATTGGAAATCTTTGCTCCGCTTGCACACAGACTTGGGATTTCTACAATTAAATGGGAGCTTGAGGATACAGCGCTCCGCTATTTAAATCCACAACAATATTACCGTATTGTGAACCTCATGAAAAAGAAACGTGCAGAACGAGAGCAATACTTAAATGAAGTCATTGAGGAAGTTCGGGAACGTTTGAAAGAGGTTAATATTAAAGCAGAAATATCAGGTAGACCAAAGCATATTTATAGTATTTACCGAAAGATGGTCCTACAAAATAAACAATTCAGCGAAATTTATGATTTACTTGCTGTAAGAATTCAGGTGAACAGCATAAAAGATTGCTATGCGGTGCTAGGAATTATCCATACATGCTGGAAGCCAATGCCTGGCAGGTTTAAAGACTATATCGCCATGCCAAAACCGAACATGTATCAGTCTCTCCATACGACGGTAATTGGTCCAAAGGGAGACCCGCTTGAAGTACAAATACGAACATTTGAAATGCATAGGATAGCGGAATACGGGATTGCTGCCCATTGGGCCTATAAAGAAGGAAAAGATGCGTCAGATGCCTCTTCACTTGAAGAAAAGCTTACGTGGTTTAGAGAAATACTTGAATTCCAGGATGATGCAACAAACGCAGAAGAATTCATGGAATCACTGAAAATAGATCTTTTCTCTGATATGGTCTTTATTTTTACACCAAAGGGCGATGTCATCGAACTCCCTGCTGGATCAGTCCCAATTGACTTTGCATATAGGATTCATTCTGAAATCGGTAATAAAACGATTGGAGCTAAAGTAAACGGAAAAATGGTTCCGCTTGATTATAAGCTGAAAACAGGAGACATTATTGAAATCCTGACCTCCAAGCATTCCTATGGTCCTAGTCAGGACTGGTTGAAGCTTGCGCAAACCTCACAGGCAAAAAACAAAATCCGCCAATTTTTCAAAAAGCAGCGTCGTGATGAAAATGTAGAAAAGGGACGAGAGCTTGTTGAGAAAGAAATAAAGAATATGGATTTTGATGTAAAAGAGGTTTTAACTGCTGAAAATCTTAAGAGAGTAGCTGAAAAATTCAATTTTTCGAATGAAGAAGACATGTTTGCTGCTGTTGGCTATAACGGAATCACAGCTCTTCAAATCGCTAATCGATTGACTGAAAAATGGCGTAAGAAAAAAGAGCAGGAACAGCAAGAAGCGAGCATTCAAGCAGCAGTATCAGAATTAAAGTCGTTTCCTTCCGTCAAAAAACGGGATTCAGGCGTTCGAGTTCAAGGAATCGATAACCTCCTTATTCGATTATCGCGCTGCTGTAACCCTGTTCCTGGTGATGATATCGTCGGTTATATTACGAAAGGGCGCGGTGTATCCGTCCACAGAAAAGATTGTCCTAATATTGTGGGGGATGATGCAGAAGCAAGGCTCATTCCAGTTGAATGGGAAAGCAGGTTGAATGATCGAAAAGAATACAATGTCGATATTGAAATTAGCGGTTTTGACAGAAGGGGCTTATTAAATGAGGTCCTACAGGCAGTAAACGAGACAAAAACAAACATTTCTGCTGTTTCAGGAAAATCTGACCGGAATAAAGTAGCCACTATTAATATGTCCATTGCGATCCATAATTTAAACCATTTGCAAAAAGTAGTAGATCGGATTAAACAAATATCAGATATTTATTCAGTACGAAGAATTATGAACTGAGGGGTCTAAAATGCGTATTGTTTTACAGCGTTCCAAAAACGCAAAAGTAACAGTGAATGGAGAAATTGTCGGCGAGATTGAAAGTGGTCTTGTGCTCCTTGTGGGAGTTACCCATGAAGATGGAGAAGAAGATGCCGTGTATCTAGCTGATAAGGTTGTAAATTTGAGGATTTTCGAGGATGAAAACGGAAAGATGAACCATTCCCTGCTTGACACGGGAGGACAAATTCTATCTGTTTCCCAATTTACGCTATATGGAGATTGCCGCAAGGGGAGAAGACCGAATTTTATGGAAGCGGCAAAGCCTGAACAAGCTGAGAAGCTTTACGAGTTCTTTAATGAGGAGCTCAGAAAAAAAGGCATTTCAGTAGAAACTGGCATATTTGGTGCCATGATGGATGTTTCACTAATCAATGATGGCCCTGTAACGTTAATAGTGGAAAGCAAATAAGGAAGTTGTTATCGCCGATAATTAAGATTCACCTAACCTTCAAAAAGCTCGCAGCCTTGAGACGATCGTCTGCGAGCTTTTTTGTATAGATTAATTTTTACTAAAATATTCAGTTAGTCCTTTAAATATCGCTTCAGTTACTGTTTCTTGATAAGACTCGCTTACAATTGTCATTTCTTCATTCGGATTGCTCATATAGCCGAGCTCGAGCAAAACCGAAGGAGAGCGGTTTTCGCGGATTACACGATAATCACCTATACGAGTTCCTCGATCGTACAAACTAGTTTCTTCGATCAAGAATGAATGGATCGAAGAAGCAAGGGGCTTCTGATAATTGTGGTAATAATAAGTTGTTATACCATTCACATCGGGATCAATCGTCGAATCGTAATGGATACTGATAAAAGCATCGGCATTTCGTGCATTTGATAAGGCCACCCTTGTAAGCAGATTAACATAAGTATCACCGGTTCTTGTCATAATTGTTTTTCCGCCTGCTGTTCTAATTTTATCATTTAGCAGCTTTGCGGTTCGTAATGTTAAAGTCTTTTCAAGCGAACCTTTAGTCCCCGTAGCTCCTTGGTCACGTCCACCGTGGCCAGGATCAATGACAATGGTTTTTCCGGAAAAATATTTTTCTATACCTCTATTTTCAATTTGAGGTACATCTCCATGTGTTCCAACCAACCATCCTGCAACATAGGCTCGTTTTCCTTTGTCTATCTCTAGTTCATACCAATCTCCTTGAATGGCAGTAATCTTGTATTGATCCCCTTCATTGGTTCTCTTTACGATTGGTGAATAAGCATCTGGCTTGGCTCTAAGAACCGTTCCATCATAAAGAATGATCGAAGCAGCATTCGTTAATTTACTATGCGAATATTTTTGTTTACTTTCTTCATTTTGACTGACATACCAAGAAGGAATCCATCCTTTTTGTTTGGATGTGTATGAAAACTGAACCCAGTTATTTTTTTCGTTCAGAATGATAAAAGAGTCTCCTTTTTTAACTTTGCCTATGATTTTTCCGCTAAAAGAAGGCTCATTTCTTACATTTAAGCTAGTGACTTGAAGTGTGACAGCATTTCCTTTTTGGGATTCTTTATTTTCTAAGTCAGGGCTTATATGCTTTCTTTTATGTTCGGATTTAAGTAATTCTATAAAATTTCTATGTATAAAACCTTTCGTCCCTTTGTAATCGAACTGCAGCCAATCTCCATCTTCAGATACAATGGAAATGACTTCGTCTTTTTTTAGTTTTCCGATAATCTCTGCTTCTAAGGAAGGTTCGTTTCTCACGTTTAAGGATTCTACAATAACTCGTCCATCGTGCAATGTCTGTTCTGATTTAGAAATAGAGTTTGTTTCAGGTTTAGAAAGCGCTACAAACTCGGCTGATACCCATCCCTCAATCATACCAGAGGTAATATGTAACCAGTTTCCGTTTATTTCCAGTATTTTTACTTTCTCATCTTTAGCGAGTGAGTCAATCGTTTGGAAATGGATACCAGGTCCTGATCTCACCCGTAAAGATCTGACAGTCACCTTGCCATATGAAGACTCTTCCATTTTTGGATTGCTTTTTTCATCCACAAGCCATTCAGCGATCCAGCCTTCTTGACCATCTATTTTAATTTTTAGCCATTCACCTTCTTTACCTAAAACCTCATAGATCTCGCCCTGTTTGGCTTGTTTTAGAATCGAATAGCTAAGTCCGGGTCCTTGGCGTATGTTTACTACTTTTTTATGAATCATCACTTCGTAGGTTTTAGCCTGAGAGTGAATGGAGACAAGAGAGGTGGGAGCAATTCCGAGAAGCAATACTAGAATGATCTTCCATACAAACTTCAAAACAACTACCTGCCTTTCTTAGGAGGGTGTAAGCGTGAGTTTTATATAAATTCTCTCTATAAAAAAAATTCCCTGTCCGTTTTACGAAATTATTTTATAAAAAAAGGAAACCCTATTAAAAGAGCAAAAAATACTAGGGGGCAATTGAGATGAGATTCAGCGATAAGGGAAATTTGAGTCATAACGGCGAAAATCAGCTTTTTTTTTTTTGGAGTGGATTTTCATGATTTTATTCAAAAGGAACAAAGTTCAAATATGATCGAGTTAGCTTCAGAATTTGGCCTAAACCTGCGTGATGTTAAAAAATTAAAAAAGAAATTAGAAAGAGCTTGAGTTTTTTGTGAGTGCCTTGACAATACACTTTCAGCCCATTATTATTAATAAAATGAAAATACATAAACGTATAAACCGATGAGGGAGATAAGTAGTTAAGAAACACAAGGAAAAGAGAGGGAAAGCCCCGGGCTGAAAGCTTTCCTGCTTGATGACTTAACGAACGAACACTCCGTAGGCTTCTCTCTGAAAAAAGGATGTCTTTTAGTAGGAGATGAACGTATACAGGCGTTAACTGTTAAAAGTGGAAGTACAGACGATTGTGCTTCAATTAGGGTGGCACCACGGGAAAAACATACTCTCGTCCCTTGTAATGTTGATTACAAGAGATGGGAGTTTTTTATTTTTGATAAAGAAGTACGAAGGAGGACTTTAGCATGGTTATTCAAATTCCAAGAGGAACGCAGGATATTCTTCCTGGACAGTCTGAGCTTTGGCAATATATCGAAATGCAAGCTCGCGAATTGTGCAAAAGATATCAATATAAAGAAATTCGGACACCGATTTTTGAGCATACCGAATTGTTTTTAAGAGGTGTCGGCGACACAACGGACATTGTTCAAAAGGAAATGTACTCCTTTACCGATCGTGGTGGAAGAGACATTACCCTACGTCCTGAAGGGACAGCTGCTGTTGTAAGATCGTATGTCGAAAATAAAATGTTTGGATGGGCTAACCAGCCTGTCAAGCTCTTCTATTTTGGACCAATGTTTCGATACGAGCGTCCTCAAGCAGGCCGTTTCCGTCAGTTTGTCCAGTTTGGCGTTGAGGCTTTAGGAAGCGCAGATCCAGCCATTGATGCAGAAGTATTAGCGCTTGCAATGGATTTTTATAAGGGTATGGGGTTAAAAAGCTTAAAGCTTGTCATCAATAGCTTAGGTGATAAAGAGAGCCGTACGAATCACCGTGAAGCTCTTGTTAACCACTTCAAGCCACGGATCGGGGAATTTTGCGAAGACTGTCAAAGCCGGTTGGAAAAAAATCCATTACGCATTCTTGACTGTAAGAAAGACCGTGATCACGAGCTAATGAAAACAGCACCATCCATTATTGACTATTTAAATGATGATTCTCGTAAATATTTTGAAATGGTTCAAAAGTACTTAAAGGCATTGGATATTGAATTTACGGTTGATCCAACGTTAGTCCGCGGATTGGACTATTATAATCATACCGCATTTGAAATCATGAGCAGTGCAGAAGGATTTGGCGCTATAACAACTTTATGTGGCGGAGGGCGCTACAATGGCCTTGTCGAAGAGATCGGCGGACCGGAAACTCCAGGTATCGGGTTTGCCCTAAGTGTTGAACGTTTGATCGCAGCATTAGCAGCTGAAAAAGTAGACTTAGGATTTGATGAAGGTATTGACTGCTATGTTGTCAGCTTAGGAGATGCGGCAAAAGATTACTCAGTGAAGCTATTGCATGATTTACGAAAAGCAGGTTTCTCTGCAGAAAAGGATTATAACGACAGAAAAGCAAAGGCACAATTTAAAGCAGCTGATCGTTTACAAGCTCGGTTTGTAGCGATATTAGGCGATGATGAATTAAGTAAAAATAAAATTAATGTGAAAAACATGAAAACTGGTGATCAAGTAGAAGTCGACCTTCAAAACTTCATCGAACACTTTAGAAAAATGCAGTGATAGGGAGGAAAAAGGGATGTATGGCAGAACGTATTTTTGTGGAGAAGTAACAGAGCAGGCAATAGGAGAAAGTGTCACTCTTAAAGGATGGGTTCAAAAGCGAAGAGATTTAGGCGGTTTAATTTTTATTGACCTTCGCGATAGAACAGGTATTGTCCAGGTCGTATTTAATCCTGACGTTTCAAAAGAGGCACTGGAGCTTGCAGAGAAAATTCGCAGTGAATATGTGCTTGATGTGAAAGGGATCGTAGTAGCCCGTGAAGAGGGTACAGTAAATAACAACCTGAAAACAGGTAAAATTGAAATTCAAGCTCATGAAGTCAACATCATCAATGAAGCGAAGACACCTCCGTTTACAATTGATAACAAAACAGAAGTATCTGAAGATGTACGTTTGAAGTATCGTTATTTAGATTTGCGACGCCCGGTAATGTTTGAAACGTTTAAAATGCGTCATCAAATTACAAAAGCGATTCGCGATTATTTAGACAGTGAAGGCTTTTTGGACATTGAAACCCCAATCTTAACGAAAAGTACGCCAGAAGGAGCTAGAGATTATCTAGTACCTAGCCGTGTACATGAAGGTGAATTTTTCGCACTGCCGCAATCTCCGCAAATTTTTAAGCAGCTGTTAATGGTATCAGGATTTGAGCGTTATTATCAAATTGCTCGTTGCTTCCGAGATGAAGACTTGCGAGCTGACAGACAGCCTGAATTTACGCAAATCGATATTGAGACAAGCTTCATGGACCAAGAAGAGATTATGTCCATGACAGAAAAAATGATGGCGAAGGTCATGAAGGAAGTGAAGAATATCGAGGTTACTTTGCCGTTTCCGCGAATGACTTACGATGAGGCCATGAGCCGTTTTGGTTCTGATAAGCCTGATACACGCTTTGGTTTAGAGCTTGTGAACGTTTCTGAAATTGTGAAGGATTCAAGCTTTAAAGTATTCTCTGGTGCAGTTGCCGATGGGGGAGAAGTCAAGGCGATTAATGTTAAGGGTGCAGCCAATAAATATTCCCGAAAAGATATTGACGCATTAGGAGAATTTGCTGCTGTGTATGGAGCAAAAGGACTTGCCTGGCTGAAAGTGGAAGCAGATGGTTTGAAGGGTCCAATTGCTAAATTCTTTGAAGGCAGCATAGCTGAACAACTTATCTCAACCTTGGAAGCTACAGAAGGAGATTTATTACTGTTTGTAGCAGATAAGAAGAAGATTGTAGCCGATGCATTAGGTGCACTTCGCTTAAAACTTGGTAAAGAGCTAGATTTAATCGACTACAGTAAATTTAATTATCTATGGATTACAGACTGGCCGTTGTTAGAGTATGATGAGGAAGCGGGCCGATATTTTGCCGCGCACCATCCATTCACAATGCCTGTTCGTGAAGATTTAGAAAAACTTGACACTGATCCAGGCAGCGTGCGTGCATACGCATACGACTTAGTTTTGAATGGCTATGAGCTAGGTGGAGGTTCTCTTCGTATTTTTGAAAGAAACGTTCAAGAGAAGATGTTTGAAGTGCTGGGCTTCACGCCGGAAGAAGCAAAAGCTCAGTTCGGTTTCCTTTTGGAAGCATTTGAATATGGAACACCTCCTCATGGTGGAATCGCTCTAGGGTTGGACCGTCTGGTTATGTTATTGGCAGGTCGGACAAATCTCCGTGATACCATTGCGTTCCCGAAGACTGCAAGTGCAAGCTGTTTGTTGACGGGTGCTCCTGGAGAAGTAAGTAAGTCCCAGTTAGATGAGCTTCATCTCGCATTAGTCCTAGAAAAAAGTGAGTAATTTACCAGCTTGTATTTCTTGAAAATCAAGCTTTACATGTGATATTATACAAACAACAAGTAAGAGTCCTGATGTGTACGACAACCTTACCTATAAGTTTTGACCGAACACTTATAGTTACGGGAGCCTCGCGTTTCGGTGCTGCGTACATGCCTCTCTATAATAGAGGACTTACAAAATGTACTGAACAAGGCACCCACCTGCGGAGAGCGGGTTCAAAACGAAGGAAGAACGGCACGATTGGGACTCTTCTCGCCTAATATGAGTAAATGATCCTGTGCAGATAGCTGCGCAGGTTTTTTTATTTTTGTAAAGAGTCGATTCAATTAGGGTAAAATAAAAAGAGGCTATTTAATTTACTTAATTCTTATAGATATACTTGTATTAATAAGTAGATGTGATATATTACGTATTGGAAAAAATAAATGGAGTTGAATACCATGTTGCATCAATTTTCTCGTAATGAATTGGCCATAGGGAAAGAAGGTCTTGAAAAGTTAAAGAATACAAGTGTTGCCATTTTAGGAATCGGTGGAGTGGGATCATTTGCTGTAGAAGCCCTTGCTCGTTCAGGTATAGGGCGTTTAATCCTTGTGGACAAAGATGACGTTGATATCACAAACATTAACCGCCAGCTTCATGCTTTATTATCAACAGTTGGAAAATTTAAAGCCGACTTAATGAAGGAAAGAATTGCAGATATTAACCCAGAATGTGAAGTTATTTCACTAAAAATGTTTTATACAGAGGAAACATACGAGGAATTTTTTAGCTATAAACCTGATTATGTCATTGACGCATCTGACACCATTTCGTATAAAATCCATTTAATGAAAGAGTGTCTAAAGCGTAACATCCCGATTATTTCAAGCATGGGTGCTGCTAATAAAATGGATCCGACACGGTTTCAAATTGCTGATATTTCAAAAACACACACAGATCCTATTGCTAAGGTCATTCGCACAAAGCTCCGTAAAGAAGGCATTAAAAAAGGCATCCCTGTTATTTTCTCTGACGAAAGCCCAATTGTCATTCGTGAAGATGTGAGAAAAGAAGTTGGAAAAGACAATGCAGTCATTCGTAAAGCGAAAATGCCTCCATCATCCAACGCTTTTGTACCATCAGTAGTTGGCTTAATTGCAGCAAGCTGGGTTGTACGGGAAATCTTAAAAGACGTGAAAATCATGCGTGTAAGCGATGAAAATAAATAATTAAGCTAAAAAAACCGGATCCCTCTATCCGGTTTTTTTATTTTTCTTATTTCGAATTCCACCCGTTCTGAAAAGAATTCAACCGATTTTCAAAATAATTCAACCCGATCTCAAAATGATTCAACCGAGGGATAAAAACTTCACCCATATGGAGGAACGGGTGGAGTTGGTTTATTTTTTGCGAGCCTTTTCACTGGCGTTTTCAATTTTCTCGTAAACGCTTGCGAGTGCTTGTTCAAATTTGCCAGTTGTTTTTGGATGATAATACTTTTTGTTTTTTATTGAGTCGGGTAAATATTGCTGTGCGACCCATCCGTTTTCATAATCGTGAGGATACTTATAGTCAATGCCTCTACCAAGGTCTTGTGCACCTTGATAATGGGCATCCTTTAAATGATCAGGCACCTCTCCGCTTATTCCTTTTCGTATATCAGCCAGAGCTGCATCAATGGCAAGATAGGCCGAATTAGATTTTGGAGATAAGCAAAGCTCTATAACTGCATTAGCTAGAGGAATACGTGCTTCCGGAAACCCGAGGCGCTCCGCTGCTTCAACAGCAGCTAAGGTTCTCGGCCCAGCTTGCGGATTGGCTAGCCCGATGTCCTCATAGGCGATAACGACTAATCTTCGAGCAATACTCACTAAATCGCCAGCTTCAATCAATCTTCCCATATAATGCAAAGCTGCATGGACATCACTGCCACGAATGGATTTTTGTAACGCAGATAATACATCATAGTGGGCATCTCCGTCCTTATCATGAGAAAAGCTTTTCTTTTGGATACATTCTTCGGCATCTTTTAAACCAACAACAATAACGCCTTCATTATTTGGTTCAGTAGATGAAACAGCCAGCTCTAACGCATTTAATGCACTTCTTACGTCACCGTTTGAAGCAGTGGCTAAATGGAGAAGTGCCTCATGGCTCACCTCTGTTTTTATGGTTCCAAGTCCACGCTCTTCATCATGCAGAGCTCTTTCCAAAGCGAAATAAATTTCGTCTATTGTAAGAGGCTTTAATTCGAAAATTTGACACCTGCTTCGAATAGCTGGATTAATTGCATGATATGGATTGCTTGTCGTAGCGCCAATCAGCGTAATACTTCCATTTTCCAGGTATGGTAAAAGAAAATCCTGCTTGCCTTTGTCAAGTCTGTGGACCTCATCTAGGAGAAGTATAACCTTACCTGACATTTTTGCTTCTGCTGCTACAATTTCCAAATCCTTTTTATGATTGGTAACTGCGTTCAAAGTACGGAAGGCATACTTTGTACTGCCGGCAATGGCGCTTGCGATGGAAGTTTTTCCAACTCCAGGCGGACCATATAAAATCATACTCGAGAGCTGTTTAGCTTTTACCATCCGCCGAATGATTTTTCCTTCACCAACTAAGTGCTGTTGTCCAATGATTTCATCTATAGAGGTTGGTCGCATTCTATATGCAAGTGGTTTAATGGTCATCTTTCATCTCCACCAATATGATATAATGTAACAAATCTATCTATTACAATCGGTTTTCTATACTTTAACATATTGTATAATATAGAGAAAATGCAATACACTTGGTTGTATGCTATAATCCAAAAGTCTGCAAGTCTTTTAACTTTTATCCATGAGGATTTTTATATATAATTGTAATTCATACGTATAGGGGTGCTTAATTCATGAAAATATCGACAAAAGGACGTTATGGCTTGACGATTATGATTGAGCTAGCGAAAAAGCATGGTGAAGGCCCAACTTCGCTTAAAGTAATCGCCCAAACCCATGATTTGTCGGAGCATTATTTGGAGCAATTGATTGCTCCGCTAAGAAATGCAGGACTTGTAAAAAGTATAAGAGGTGCCTATGGAGGGTATGTTTTAGCTAAAGAGCCAAATGCTATTACTGCAGGGGATATCATTCGGGTTTTAGAGGGCCCAATTAGTCCTGTGGAAGGAATTGAAGATGAGGAACCGGCAAAACGTGAGCTTTGGATTCGTATTCGTGACGCAGTAAAAGAAGTATTGGATAGTACAACTTTACAAGACTTAGCAAGCTATTCCGATGACGGAAATAGCGATTCATATATGTTTTATATTTAAATTCATTAAAGGAGGAGAGATAGTGGAAAGAATCTATCTCGACCATGCTGCTACAACTCCCATGCATCCACAGGTCATTGAAGAAATGGTTCGGGTGATGGAACAAAATTTTGGGAATGCTTCAAGCATTCATTTCTTCGGGAGAGAATCTAGGAAACTTTTGGACGATTCGAGAGTAACGCTTGCCAAAAGCATCGGAGCAAAACCAAATGAAATCATTATAACAAGTGGCGGAACAGAAGCAGATAACTACGCGATATTCGGCGTAGCAGATGCATATAAAGAAAAAGGCAAACACATCATTACTACTTCTATAGAGCACCACGCAGTACTTAATGCTTGTAAGCATCTTGAACGCAGAGGTTACGAAGTGACGTATTTGCCTGTAAATGAAAAAGGAAAAATCTCCTTACAGGACTTGAAAAATGCATTACGAGATGACACGATTCTTGTAACGATTATGTTTGGGAATAACGAGGTTGGTACTATTCAGGATATCGCTGAAATTGGAAAGATCGTTGCTGAGCACCAAGCGGTCTTTCACACCGATGCAGTTCAAGCATACGGTATTGTTTCGATCGATGTTAAGGAGTTAAACATTGACCTTTTATCTGTTTCAGCTCATAAAATTAATGGTCCTAAAGGAATCGGCTTTCTTTTTGCAAAGGAAGGAATTAAGCTTACACCGATTTTATTTGGTGGTGAGCAGGAACGAAAAAGACGTGCCGGTACTGAAAATATTCCTGGAGTAGCAGGGTTTGCAAAGGCTGTTTCCATTGCTCAGTCAACAATAGAAGCTCGAAAAGATTTATATGTTTCTTTTAAAAAGAAAATGATAGAAGTTTTTCAAGAAGAAAATATTGAATTCCGTATTAATGGAACGCTTGAAGAATCTCTGGCTCACGTTCTGAATGTAAGCTTCCCTGGAACAAACGTAGAAGCAATGCTTGTGAATTTAGACTTAGCTGGAATCGCTGCTTCAAGTGGTTCTGCTTGCACAGCAGGTTCCATTGATCCTTCCCATGTACTTGTTGCCATGTATGGAGCAGATAGTGACCGTGGGAAAAATTCGATCCGATTTAGCTTTGGACTAAATAATACATTAGAAGATGTTGAAAAAGCAGCTCGTGAGACTGCTAAAATTGTAAAACGATTAACAAACTAAAAGAAGGAAAGTGGGTGAAAACATGAAAAAAGCACCACAAGACACCCGTGTCGTCGTAGGTATGTCAGGAGGGGTCGACTCTTCTGTTGCTGCCTTACTTCTTAAACAGCAAGGCTATGATGTTGTAGGTATTTTTATGAAAAATTGGGATGATACAGATGAGAATGGCGTCTGTACAGCCACTGAGGATTATGAAGATGTCATCAAAGTGTGCAACCAAATTGGAATTCCCTATTATGCGGTAAACTTTGAAAAGCAATATTGGGACAAGGTGTTCACATACTTTTTAGATGAATATAAAGCAGGGAGAACACCAAACCCTGATGTTATGTGTAATAAGGAAATTAAATTTAAAGCTTTCTTGGAGCATGCAATGAGCCTTGGGGCCGACTATTTGGCGACAGGTCATTATGCACGAGTAGAATACCGTGATGGCGAATATAAAATGCTTCGCGGAGTTGATGAAAAAAAAGACCAAACGTATTTTTTAAATCAACTGACGCAAGATCAGCTTGAAAAGGTCATGTTCCCACTCGGAGGCATTGAAAAAGCAAAGGTTCGTGAAATTGCTAAGGAAGCAGGACTCGCGACTGCAACTAAAAAAGATTCAACGGGCATTTGCTTTATCGGTGAACGCAACTTTAAAGAGTTTTTAAGTAATTATTTGCCTGCACAACCAGGTGTTATGCAAACACTTGCTGGGGAAGTAAAAGGAAAGCACGATGGATTAATGTATTATACAATCGGACAACGCCAAGGTCTTGGTATTGGCGGAAGCGGAGAGCCTTGGTTTGTTGTCGGAAAAGATTTAGAGAAAAATATATTATATGTTGAACAAGGCTTCCATAATGAAAAGCTGTATTCTGATGCAATTCGTGCAGTAAATATTAGCTGGGTATCCAATAAACCGAAACCAAAAGAATTTTCTTGTACGGCCAAATTCAGATATCGCCAGGAGGATAACAAAGTCACTGTAAAAGTGCTTGAAAACGGTGAAGCAGAAGTCGTTTTTGATGAGCCAATCCGTGCGGTAACTCCTGGACAAGCTGTTGTATTTTATAACGGAGAAGAGTGTCTTGGAGGCGGAACAATCGATGAAATTTTCCGCAATGGTGAAAAATTGACATATGTTGGCTAATGGTGGGAAAGAGTGACTTTATAGGGCAAAATGCCCCAGTCACTCTTTTTTCTGTTATACTGTTTCACGGAATAGCAGGTTAAGGGTTAAAATCTGGAATTAAACGAGCTTGAATGATCGAATGGTAGCCTCTTGCCCTCATGCAGATTTATCATTATTTGTGTTATACTTCTATGTAGAAATTTTGGAGTGTGAAGTGATTATGGATAAAAACCAACAAGGTATTCAATATATGAAAGAAGGAAAATGGGAAGACGCTGTCAAAGTGTTTTCTGAAGCCATAGAGGAAAATCCGAATGATCCCGTTGCTTATATAAATTTTGGTAACGTTTTAACAGCTGTTGGAGAGAGAGAAAAGGCGATCAATTTTTTCAATAAGGCTATTTCTCTTGATGAAAAAGCAGGTACAGCATATTACTCACTTGGTAATCTCTTATATGAATCGGAAAAATATATCGAAGCAAAGGATATGTTTGAAAAAGCATTGCGGGCTGGACTTGAAAACAGCGATACGTTTTTCATGCTTGGTATGACGCTGCAAACGTTAGATCAGCCAAAGCTAGCCATGCCCTATCTACAAAGAAGCGTTGAGCTCAATCCTAATGATGTGGACGCAAGATTTCAGTATGCAATGAGTCTAGCCTATGCTGAGCTTTATGAAGAATTGATACAAGAATTAAACGAAGTAATCAAATTAGATCCTAATCATTCAGACGCTTATTATAATCTAGGCGTGGCGTACGCAGGATATAAAGAAGACCTGCAGACAGCTTTAGAATATTTTAATAAGGCCCTAGAAATACAGCCTGACCATATCTTAGCTGCTAACGGCAAGAAAACGGTTGAAGCAGCACTTCAAGAGTAAACCAATTCAGGTCATGTCAGAGAGGAGGGAGTACCTTGCAGCAACATTCTATGAACCTGTTTCAGGAAGAGCAACATAACATTTATATGAAAGGGCGGCATATCGTTACAATTTTCCACAATGAGCAAAACCTTTATTCCGTTGTTCGGATAAGGGTAGAGGAAACAAATGCGGTATATGACGAAAAAGAAGCCGTTGTTACAGGATACTTCCCTCCTATTTATGAGCATGAAACCTACATATTTTACGGGAAGCTGAAAGAACATCCGAGATTCGGGCTTCAGTTTCATGTTGAGCGTTTTCAAAAAGATCTTCCCCAAACGAAAGACGGGATTATCAACTATTTATCTAGCTCCCTTTTTAAAGGAATCGGTAAAAAAACGGCTGAAACCATTGTGGAGACAATCGGTGATAACGCTATTTCGAAAATTTTGGAAAACCCTTCGATCCTGGATTCTGTTCCGAAGCTAGCTCCTGAAAAAGCAAAGAGTTTATATGATACTCTCGTTGAGCATCAGGGATTAGAGCAAATCATGATTGGACTTAATCAATATGGATTCGGACCTCAGCTTTCTTTGAAAATTTATCAAGTATATAAGCAAGATACTCTTAGTATTATTCAATCCAACCCGTATAAGCTGGTAGAGGATATTGAGGGAATTGGGTTTGGAAGAGCTGATGAGTTAGGCTTTCAGTTAGGAATTAGCGGCAGTCATCCGGACAGAATTAAAGCAGCTTGTCTGTATACGCTCGAAACCTATTGCATGCAAGAAGGCCATGTATACATAGAAGCAAAAGAGCTTCTTGTTATGGTGAAAGCGTTACTTGAGGAAAATAAACGGGACACGATCGAATTCACAGAGATTTCTGCAGAGCTTGTAAAGCTTGAAGAAGAAGGGAAAGTCATCATAGAGGAAAGACGAATCTATTCACCTTCTCTTTATTTTTCTGAAAAAGGAATCGTTTCAAATTTAAAAAGAATTTTGTCACAAACCCAATATAAAGATCAATTCCCTGAGTCTGAATTTTTACTGGCGTTAGGAAAACTTGAAGAACGACTGAATGTAGAGTATGCTCCTGCACAGAAAGAAGCGATCCAAACGGCATTAATGTCGCCGGTGATGATTTTGACTGGTGGACCAGGGACAGGAAAAACAACGGTCATTAAAGGGATTGTTGAGCTTTATGCGGAGCTTCACGGTGTATCGCTTGATATCCATTCGTATAAAAATGACGATCCTTTTCCCTTCGTTTTAGCTGCACCTACTGGTCGGGCGGCAAAACGGATGAGCGAATCAACTGGATTGCCAGCTGTCACGATTCACCGTCTGTTAGGCTGGAACGGAAGTGAAGGCTTTAGCCGGAATGAAGACAATCCAATTGAAGGAAAAATTGTCATTATTGATGAAATGTCGATGGTCGATACCTACTTAGCTAATCAGCTGTTCAAAGCTTTGCCGGACGAAATACAGTTAATTATGGTGGGAGACGAAGACCAGCTGCCATCTGTAGGACCCGGCCAAGTATTGAAGGATTTATTAGTTTCACAGGTTATTCCAACTGTCAGATTGGAGCATATTTATCGTCAAGCTGAAAGCTCCTCTATTATTGAATTAGCGCATGAAATCAAAAAAGGTCGTCTCCCAGCTAATATTAAAGAACAGCAAAAAGACCGTTCCTTCTTTTCTTGCAGTACATCGCAAATAGCCGAAGTTGTTGAGAAGGTCGTGAAAAACGCGAAGAAAAAGGGGTACACAGCCAAGGATATACAGGTGCTCGCACCCATGTACCGTGGGCCAGCAGGCATTGATCATTTGAATAAGCTATTACAAGAGATTTTTAATCCGAACTCAGATGGCAAAAGAAGAGAGTTGACATACGGAGATGTTGTCTATCGTGTCGGTGATAAAGTTCTTCAGTTGGTCAATCAGCCTGAAAGTGGCGTATATAATGGTGACATAGGTGAAGTGATTTCCATTCTATACGCAAAAGAAAACACGGAAAAGCAAGATATGGTCATCGTTTCGTTTGACGGAATAGAGGTAACCTATACAAAGCAGGATCTTTCACAAATCACGCATGCCTATTGCTGCTCCATTCACAAATCTCAAGGAAGTGAATTTCCAATTGTCATTTTGCCGACTGTAAAAAGCTATTACCGTATGCTTCGTAGGAACTTAATTTATACCGCCATTACCCGCAGCAAAAAATTCTTAATTCTTTGTGGCGAAGAAGAGGCACTCCGTTTAGGAGTTGAGAGAAATAACGAACTCACAAGGAAAACAACACTTGTAGAAAAGCTGAAAGCAACCTTTAAAAATGAGGAACCCCTTAACATGGAAGAATCCGATGATCCTTCAGAACAATATTTTGCCATGTTATTTAACACGGACCCGATGATTGGCATGGAAAACGTTACACCTTATGATTTCATGGAGGAAAACGCATAATAAGAATGTTCGGAAAGGGTGGTGTACTTTGCGAACATTCTCATTATTAAAAGGACTGCCTGTCTTTTCTAAAGACGGCAAAAAAATGGGGGAGATATGTGATCTTTCCATTTCGGATGACGGAAAAGTGGTGGGTTTGCTCCTAACAAGACCTACAATCTTCAAGAGAACAGTTGTCATTCCTTTACAAAGTATTACATCTATAGGGGAAAACGGTGTCTATTTACAATCCGAGGAATGGGACAATGATATAAAATATACACTTCATCATAACGATTCTTTAGCAGGCAAAATGGTCCTGACTCATTCAGGTAAAACAATCGGAATGTTAGAGGATGTATATTTCAACGAAAATTTGGGCACGATTGTAGCATATGAAATTTCCAATGGTTTCTTCTCCGATATAATGGATGGAACGCAAAGAATTCCAATGTACAATCCTGCATCACTAGGAAAGGATGCCATTGTCATTTCTGAAGAAATTCAGTGAGGTGTCCGACTGTGATGAAGTGTCCGAATTGTTCTAGCAAGCATATTGGAAAGATAGGCGTTAACCAGTTTTACTGCTGGAATTGTTTTATTGAATTGTCTGTTTCAAACGGAATCATACACACCCATCAAGTGGAAGAGGATGGTAGTCTCAGCTCACTTGATGATCTGTTCACTGAGGAAGATCGCCGCTTCCCCATGTAAAATGGAGGATGGAACAATGAAAAGAATGTCCATATCTTCCCTGATGAGCTTTGGGGCTGGTGCAATGTCAGCTTCTTATATGTCATCAAAGAAATTTTCTAGAAAATCCTTAGAAAATTAAAATCACTATTTTAAAGTAAGAGGCTGATCCAAACAAAAAGAGTTCTTTTTGGGGTCAGCTTCTTTTTTGGAAAATAATTGAATGAAATGCATCTATTCCACAAACACTAACGGCACAAGGAGGCCGTCGTTTTGGATATTCGGATGAAATGGTTTTATCGACTCGGATTTTTGCTTTTGTTATTTGTTGTGGTATTTGTTTTCCTAAAGCTTAAACCATTATGGTTGCCTGTCCTCCAAGTCTCTATGACCATCCTTTTACCATTTTTGATTGCAGCCTTTATCAGTTATTTACTGCATCCGGTGGTAGAAAGTTTACATAACAAGGGTGTGAAACGATCACTTGCTATTATCATCATATACGTGATTTTTTTTGGAAGCATTGGTTTTGCAGTTTACAAGGGCATTCCGATTATGATTGAACAAGTGAAAGATTTATCCGAAAATGCACCGGTTTTTGCAGAGAAATATAGAGAGCTATGGGTGAAGCTTGATGAAAGAACCTCTTCCTGGCCGATAGGTGTTAAGAAAAAGTTGGATGACGGCATCGTGTTTTTCGAGCAAAGAATGGATCAACTATTTTCAAAGCTGATGAGTTCTCTTACTGGTGTGCTGGATTTTATCTTTCTCATTGCAATCATTCCGTTTATTGCCTTTTATATATTAAAGGATTTAAAAGACTTAAAACGGGGTGCTTGGTATATTACTCCAGCAAGCTGGAGAAAGCAGATCGGTTTATTCCTTCATGATGTCGAAAAGTCATTAGGTAGTTATATTCGAGGGCAGCTTCTGGTATGTACAGCAATAGCCATCCTATCCACGTTGCTGTTTTGGTTTATTCATTTGAAATATCCGCTGCTGCTCGGTATCATCATTGGCATTACCAACGTGATTCCTTATTTTGGTCCGATTATCGGTGCGATTCCAGCTGTCATCATTGCAGCAGCTACTTCAGGAAAAATGGTCCTGTTGGTAACGATCATTGTTTTTGGACTTCAATTTTTGGAAGGAAACATATTATCACCTCTAATCGTAGGAAAAAGTCTTCACATGCATCCGCTTTTCATTATATTTGCGTTGCTCGTTGGAGGAGAAATAGGCGGAGTGATCGGATTAATCATTGCAGTTCCTTTTTTAGCCATATTAAAGGTTGCCATTGTTCATGCAAAAGCACACTTTATAAAAAAGCATGCTTATAATAAAACTCCATAATCCTACAAACATTGACAAATGCATTTGTTCTGCCTATAATCCATTTTATAAGCAAAATATTTCAAATCGTTGAAGGATCGAGTATGTTATAGTCCATCTGAGTGCTTAAGCACGCAAGAGAGGGATTTCCGCAGGCTGAAAGAAATCCTAGATGAAGGATAACAGAAAGCTAATCCGGAGTGCAGCCAAAACCTGCCGTTGACCGCGTTAAGGTTATCTTGAGGTGATGGGCAGAATTATGCCCATAATCAGGGTGGTACCGCGAGTTTGTCTCTCGTCCCTGTTTGGGGATGGGAGATTTTTTTATGTTGATTTTACATAATCTTACATAAACTAGGAGGGAAAAATGATGAAGAAGCTAACAGGTGCTCAAATCCGCCAAATGTTTCTCGATTTCTTTAAAGAAAAAGGACATAGTGTTGAACCAAGTGCGTCACTCATTCCGCATGACGATCCATCGCTTTTATGGATTAACTCTGGTGTGGCTACATTAAAAAAATACTTTGATGGTCGTGTAATCCCGGATAATCCACGGATTACAAATGCGCAAAAATCTATTCGTACAAATGATATCGAAAACGTAGGGAAAACAGCACGCCATCACACATTTTTTGAAATGCTCGGTAACTTTTCCATCGGAGATTACTTTAAGGAAGAAGCTATTACATGGGCCTGGGAATTTTTAACCGATGAAAAATGGATTGGCTTTGAAAAAGACAAGCTTTCTGTAACCATTCACCCTGAAGATGAAGAAGCTTTTGAGATTTGGAATAAAAAAATCGGAATACCTGAAGATCGAATTATTCGTCTTGAAGGAAACTTCTGGGATATTGGGGAAGGTCCAAGTGGTCCTAATACAGAAATTTTCTATGATAGAGGTCCTGAATACGGGGATGACCCAAATGATCCAGAACTATATCCTGGTGGAGAAAACGAACGTTATTTGGAAGTTTGGAACCTAGTGTTCTCCCAATTCAACCATAATCCGGACGGTTCTTATACACCGCTTCCTAAGAAAAACATTGATACAGGGATGGGACTTGAGCGTATGGCTTCTGTCGTACAAAACGTTCCAACAAACTTTGACACAGATCTTTTTATGCCAATCATTCAAGCCACTGAACAAATATCAGGAGAAAAATATCGTGTAGACAAAGAAAAAGATGTGGCATTCAAGGTAATAGCTGACCACATTCGTACAGTGACCTTTGCAGTTGGTGACGGAGCACTTCCTTCAAACGAAGGTCGTGGATATGTTTTAAGAAGACTATTACGTCGCGCAGTTCGTTATGCAAAACAAATCAATATCCATCGTCCGTTTATGTATGAGCTCGTCCCAGTTGTAGGAGAAATCATGCATGACTTCTATCCTGAAGTAAAAGAAAAGCAAGAATTCATTGCAAAAGTTGTGAAAAACGAAGAAGAACGTTTCCACGAAACTTTAAACGAAGGTCTTCAAATTCTTTCAGAAGTCATCAAAAAGGAAAAAGCCAGTGGAAGCTCAATGATTAAAGGGGAAGATGTATTCCGCTTATATGACACATACGGCTTCCCAGTTGAATTAACGGAAGAGTACGCTGAAGAAGAAGGCATGACAGTCGATCATGACGGCTTTGAAAAGGAAATGGAAGCTCAACGTGAACGTGCACGAAAAGCCCGTCAGGATGTGGACTCTATGCAAATACAAGGTGGAGTGCTTGGTGATATAAAAGTATCCAGCACATTTGTCGGCTATGATCAATTAGAAGCTGAAGGTACAGTAGAAGCAATCGTGAAAAACAGTGAGCTCGTTGAGGAAGCACATGAAGGAGAAGAAGTTCATGTCATTCTTAGTCAAACTCCTTTTTATGCGGAAAGCGGAGGTCAGATCGCTGACCAAGGAACGATGGTTAATGAAGATGTGAAGCTTGTAGTAAAAGATGTCCAAAAAGCACCAAACGGTCAAAACCTGCACACTGTTCTGGTGGAAAAAGGAATTCTTAAAACAGGAGCAAGCGTCGTTTCAGTTGTGGATGCACAATCCCGTAGCCATATCGTAAAAAACCATACAGCGACGCATCTTTTACATCGTGCATTAAAGGATGTATTAGGCGAGCACGTGAATCAAGCTGGTTCACTCGTTCAAGGAGATCGTTTACGATTTGACTTTTCCCATTTTGGTCAAGTGAAGCCTGAAGAACTTGATAAAATTGAAGAAATCGTCAACGAAAAAATTTGGAAAAGCATTCCGGTTGTTATTGAAAACAAAAAGATTGATGAAGCCAAAGCGATGGGGGCTATGGCTCTTTTCGGTGAAAAATACGGAGAAATTGTTCGTGTTGTACAGGTTGGCAACTACAGCATTGAACTTTGTGGAGGATGTCATGTTTCAAATACTTCCGAGATCGGTCTCTTTAAGATTGTTTCTGAGAGCGGAATCGGAGCAGGTACACGCCGTATTGAAGCAGTAACGGGAGCTGCAGCATACAAGCTTTTAACAGACCAAATTGCCATATTGAAGGATGCGGCTGAAAAAATAAAAGCAAATCCAAAAGATCTTCCTGTGAGAATTGAAGGATTGCTTGGTGAAATGAAAGAGCTTCAAAGGGAAAACGAATCATTAAAAGCAAAGCTTGGTAACATTGAAGCAGGAAATCTCGTGAACGAAGTGAAAGAGATGAATGGCGTTAAACTGCTTGCCGCAAAAGTTCAAGCGACCGATATGAATAACCTGCGCAATATGGTAGATGATCTAAAGAAAAAGCTTGGTTCTGCTGTTATTGTCCTAGGTTCTGTTCAAGGGGAAAAAGTGAACTTAATTGCCGGTGTTACAGAGGATTTAATTGCAAAAGGCTATCATGCAGGAAAGCTGATCAAAGAAGTCGCTACACGCTGCGGTGGCGGAGGTGGCGGTCGTCCTGACATGGCTCAGGCAGGCGGCAAAAACCCTGCTCAATTAGATTCAGCGCTTAATTTTGCCGAAGAATGGGTAAAATCCATTTCATAATACGGTTTATTTAGTGTACAATGTAAACAGTAGGACAAGCATGGGAAGGCAAAAACGAACTCTTAAAGCGAGGTGCACATATGAGTTCCTTTGATAAAACGATGAAGTTCAACTTTCCTGAGGAGCCTTTTGAAAGAGATGTAAAAGAGGTTCTGTTTAAGGTTCACGAAGCTCTACAGGAAAAAGGGTATAACCCGATTAACCAAATTGTGGGGTACCTTTTATCAGGAGATCCAGCTTACATTCCTCGTCACCAAGATGCTAGAAATCTAATTCGTAAGCTTGAAAGGGACGAGATTATTGAAGAGCTGGTCAAATCTTACTTAAAGCATAATCGTGAGGACATGTAATGCGCACTATGGGTTTGGATGTCGGTTCTAAGACTGTCGGCGTTGCGATAAGCGATGCGATGGGGTGGACAGCTCAAGGGATCGAAACAATAAAAATCAACGAAGACGAAAAACAATTCGGTTTTGATCGAATTGAACAGCTTGTTAAGGAATATGAGGTTTCAAAAATTGTTGTTGGACTTCCAAAGAATATGAACGGCACAATCGGACCACGAGGAGAAGCAAGCAAGGCGTATGCGGAAGCTATTGAAAAGAGGCTCCATATTCCTGTAGTATTATGGGATGAGCGGCTATCGACCATGGCTGCCGAACGGGTGCTGCTAGAAGCTGATATGAGTAGAGCAAAACGGAAAAAAGTCATTGATAAAATGGCAGCAGTCATGATTTTGCAAGGCTATCTGGACAGTCAGCCCAAATAAAAACGAGGTGAAACAAATGGAACACGGTCAAAACCATATTACAATCATTGATGAAAAAGGAAACGAACAGCTTTGCGAAGTCCTTTTTACTTTCGACTCTGAGGAATTTGGAAAATCTTACGTTCTTTATTACCCTGTTGGAGAAGAAGATGAAAACGGTGAAATTGAAATCCATGCTTCTTCCTTCACACCAAGTGAAGATGATCAGGACGGAGAGCTTCAACCGATTGAGACAGAAGAAGAGTGGGACCTTATTGAAGAGATGCTAAATACCTTCTTGGAAGAAGAGGGAGAAGAAGAATAAACCAAATGAAAAAGGGTGACCTTTTAGCGGCTAAAGTGCAGGTATATCCTGTATACTAGCCACTGGAAGGCGCCCTTTTTTATGAACGATTACAAATTCGTATTACTCTGATATAAAAACAAAAACTCCGTGAAAAGTCACTTCATTGCGTTCCATAAGAAATTCCTCACTACTCCATTTTTCTCCATTTCATCTCTTCCCCTATGAGTAATATGTTAGGTGAAGAAGTTGATTCCTACATGAAAGTTAATTAATCTCCATTCATGTTAGAGGTTGACAAGCAAGTAAAGGTTTTGCGATAAATAAAAGAGAAAATAAATCGACAAAACTAGAACATATTTTGTTGGAAAATCAGTTTTTCTGGATTTTTTTAGGTATAATGATTCAAGATGGGGAGTTTTGAAAAAAATTTCCGTTTTTCCCGTATCCTAAGGGGGATATGTAAGTATTCATGATCGATAAAAATAATAGGATTTAACTCCCATTAATCTGCGGAAACTGTGAAAGTTTAATTTCGAGAAGGGGAAGATTCATGACAGACAAGTATTCAAAAAAGGAATACATGCTTCAGAAATTGTTGGAGAGGCAAAGCGAAGCTAAAGTAGTCCGTAAGATTGTACTAATCACATCACTCATTATTTTTCTTATTGTAGGAATAGCTGGAACTAGCGTGTATTTCTATATAACATCCGCTTTGAAGCCTGTAAATCCTGATGATGAGAAGCTAAGAACGGTTGAGATACCAATCGGCTCTTCCGTTAGTGGTATTGCCAATATTCTAGAACAAAACGGAATTATTAAAGATGCTAAAGTATTTAAATATTATGTTAAACTTAAAAACGAATCAGGATTTATGGCCGGTGAATACAAACTATCACCTTCTATGACCTTTCCTGAAATTGTGGAAAGTATTAAATCAGGAAAAATCGCAAAAGAAGCTGTTTTCAAAATGACGATTCCAGAAGGAAAACAACTAAAGCAAATAGCAGGGATTATCGCAGAAAAAACAGGCCAAGATGCTGATACGGTTTTTAAGACATTAAACAGCAAAACATTTGTCGACAAAATGAAAGCTCAATTTCCAAACCTAATCACGAATGAAGTGTACGGTAAGAATGTTATGTACCCATTAGAGGGGTATCTTTTTCCTGCAACATATGAATTTTATGAGGAAAATCCAAAACTTGAAGAGATCGTATCAGTTATGGTGAAGAAAACAGATGAGGTGCTGACTGAGTATCAAGGGGCCATGGAGGAAAAGGGATTAAGTCCTCACAAGCTTCTTACAATTGCATCTCTTATTGAAGAGGAAGCAACAGAAAAAGTCGACAGAAACAAAATTTCATCTGTCTTCTACAACCGGTTGGAAAAGGGAATGCCGTTACAAACGGATCCGACTGTACTGTATGCCCTTGGGGAACATAAGGACCGAGTAATGTACAAAGATTTGGAAGTGAATTCACCTTATAACACTTACAAAGTTAAAGGGCTTCCGCCAGGTCCAATTGCAAATGCAGGTATCACTTCTATTGAAGCAGCGTTGGAGCCTGAAGACACAGATTTCCTCTATTTCCTTGCAACTTCTACGGGAGACGTGATTTTTACAAAGACTCTTCAAGAGCATAACAGAGAAAAGGAAAAGCACATATCCAATAACTAGAACCTGTATGAATTGGGAGAAGTTTTATTTCACTTTCTCCCTGTTTTTATGTTAAAATAATTCGAGTGATTTTATCCCATCAATCGTCCATTAAAATTCCAATGGATACAAGGACGTTCCGAGTTGTTTGGAGCTAGATTGATGAATGGGTTCTTTCACATTTATAATATTTCTTAGAATGACGTTTTGATCTTCTCGGCTTTGGCCGAGTTTTTTCTTGGTAAAACATATCATATCTATTATGATCATCCTTTCTATGGAGGAACCTTACATGAACCAAGCTATAGAAAACTATCTGACTTCAATTATTCCACAGCGTAATCAGTTATTTAACGAAATGGAAGCCTATGCTTTGGAACATAAGGTTCCGATAATGGATCTTATTGGCATGGAGGCGTTGATTGGAATGTTAAGGCTTCATAGGCCAAAGAAGATCCTCGAAATAGGTACAGCGATTGGATATTCTGCGTTACGCATATCCGAAGCATTACCGCAAGCGACCATTGTAACACTAGAACGAGACGAAGAGCGACTTCAAAAGGCGCGTGAATATATTAAAGCTGCAAAGAAGGAAGCAGCCATAACCATACTAGAAGGGGATGCTTTAGAGCTATTTGATGCTGTCAAAGAACATGGCCCGTATGATGCTATTTTTATCGATGCAGCCAAAGGCCAATACCAAAAATTTTTTGAACTGTATTCTCCCCTGTTAAATGAACAAGGAATGATTGTGACAGATAATGTATTATTCAAAGGCTTAGTTGCTGTTTCGAATGAAGAAATTGAGCAAAAAAGATTGAGAAGCCTTGTAAACAAAATTCGGAATTATAATAAATGGCTTATGAGTCACAATGATTATCATACCGTTATTTTGCCTATTGGCGACGGAGTAGCTATTTCAGTAAAAAAATGAGGTGAAAACATTGAAAAAGCCAGAATTACTAGTAACGCCGACTAGCGTCAATGATATCCAAGAATTAATTCATGCAGGTGCTGATGCTTTTATAATCGGGGAACAAAAATTTGGCCTTCGTCTTGCTGGCGAATTCTCCCGAGAAGATGTAAAAAAGGCAGTTGAAATTGCCCATGCCGCTGGCAAAAAAGTATATGTTGCAATGAATGCTATTTTTCATAATGAAAAAGTGGATGCTTTGGCTGATTATATAGCTTTCTTAAGAGATGTTAAAGTAGATGCAATTGTTTTCGGAGACCCTGCAGTATTAATGACAGTACGTGAAGTTGCCCCAGATATGAAGCTTCATTGGAACACCGAAACAACCGCTACAAACTACTATACCTGCAACTATTGGGGCAGAAAAGGTGCAAAGAGAGCGGTTCTTGCCCGTGAAATTAATATGGATGCAATTATTGAGACGAAAGAGAATGCTGAAGTGGAAATTGAAGTACAGGTTCATGGTATGACGTGCATGTTCCAATCAAAACGTTCCCTTCTCGGAAACTATTTCGAGTATCAAGGAAAAGCGATGGAAATTGGAAACCGCCGCTTGGAAAAAGACATGTTCCTGTACGATAAAGAACGGGATAATAAATACCCAATCTTTGAGGACGAAAACGGAACGCATATTATGAGTCCTAATGATATCTGTATTATTGATGAGCTACAGGATATGGTGAAAGCTGGAATTGATTCATTTAAAATAGATGGGATTTTAAAGTCACCTGAATATATTAAAGAAGTAACGAAACTATATCGTAAAGCTATTGATTTATGTGTAGAGGATCCTGATCAATACGAGGAAGTAAAGGACGAGCTATTGAAAGAGATTGATGCGATTCAACCGAAGAATCGTCCGCTCGATACAGGATTCTTCTTTAAAGAAACTGTATATTAATACCAATGAAATAGGAGGAATAGCCTTGAAAGCTATTACTGATAAAATTTCTGCCATTGTTGATGGAAAACGTGTCATTGTGAAAAAACCGGAGCTATTAGCCCCGGCCGGTAATCTAGAAAAACTGAAAATTGCAGTCCGCTACGGTGCGGATGCTGTGTATATTGGCGGTCAAGAGTATGGGTTACGTTCTAACGCTGATAACTTCACATTTGAAGAAATGAAGGAAGGCGTGGAATTTGCTAAGAAATATGGAGCCAAAATCTATGTTACAACCAATATTTATGCTCATAACGAAAACATCGACGGTCTTGAGGACTACTTAAAAGGTCTTCAAGAAGCTGGTGTCACAGGAATCATTGTAGCCGATCCTCTTATTATCGAGACTTGCCGTCGTGTAGCACCAAATGTAGAAGTGCATTTAAGTACGCAGCAGTCTTTGACAAACTGGAAAGCCGTCCAATACTGGAAAGAAGAAGGGTTGGACCGTGTTGTATTGGCACGCGAAACAAGTGCAGAAGAGATTCGTGAAATTAAAGAAAAGGTGGATATTGAAATCGAAACCTTTGTTCACGGAGCGATGTGTATTGCATACTCTGGACGCTGTACATTGTCAAACCATATGACAGCTCGTGACTCAAACCGCGGTGGCTGCTGCCAGTCATGCCGTTGGGACTATGACCTTTACAGAATGACAGATGATAAAGAATTGGCTCTATTTGATGAGAATGATGCACCATTTGCTATGAGTCCAAAGGATTTGAAATTGATCGAATCCATTCCTCGTATGATTGAGCTTGGGATCGATAGCTTAAAAATTGAAGGGCGCATGAAATCTATCCACTATGTAGCTACAGTAGTAAGTGTTTATCGTAAGGTTATTGATGCTTATTGTGCAGACCCGGACAATTTCAAAATCAAGAAAGAATGGCTAGATGAGCTTGATAAATGCGCAAATCGTGATACAGCTCCTGCTTTCTTTGAAGGTATACCAGGGTATAAGGAGCAAATGTTTGGGAATCATAGCAAAAAGACAAGATTTGACTTTGTAGGACTTGTCCTTGCATATGACGAAGACACCCAAATGGTTACTCTCCAACAAAGAAACTACTTTAAGCCTGGTGATGAAGTAGAGTTCTTTGGTCCTGAAATAGAGAATTTCACCTATAAAATCGACAAAATTTGGGATGAGGATGGAAACGAGCTCGATGCAGCCCGTCACCCTCTTCAAATCGTGAAGTTCAAAATGGACAAGCGTGTGTATCCGTACAACATGATGCGAAAGGAGAACTAGCATGAAGAAAAAACCCGTTGTCATTGGGGTTGCGGGTGGATCGGGATCCGGAAAAACGAGTGTCACCCGTGCAATTTATGAAAGTTTTAAAGGGCATTCGATTCTCATGTTAGAACAGGATTTTTACTACAAGGATCAAAGCCACTTACCTTTTGAAGAACGGTTAAAAACCAACTATGACCATCCTTTAGCTTTCGATAATGACCTACTGATCGAGCATTTAAACAGGCTTTTACAATATGAGAGCATTGAAAAACCCGTTTATGATTATACGATTCATACGCGCTCTGACCAAGTCATTCTAGTTGAGCCAAAGGACGTCATCATTCTTGAGGGCATATTAATTTTAGAGGATGAAAGACTGCGCAATTTGATGGATATAAAGGTTTTCGTAGATACCGATGCAGATTTACGCATTATTCGCCGCTTGCTGCGTGATATTAAAGAGCGTGGACGTACAATGGATTCTGTTATTGAACAATATGTAAACGTCGTTCGCCCGATGCATAATCAGTTCATTGAACCTACCAAACGATATGCAGATATCATCATCCCAGAAGGCGGTCATAACTATGTAGCGATCGATCTGATGGTAACAAAAATTAAAACAATCCTTGAACAAAAAGCATTTTTGTAATAACATGACATAGATACGGAATATAAAATTATGATTGTAGACATTTTCTCTTTACAAAAGCTGTAAAATGACTTACGCTACCAAAAAGAAGAACTATGCGCGCCCTTTTATAGGACGCGCACTTACATATGGATTCTATAAAGAATCCGCTTACATAGAAAGAGGCGGATCTATTGTAATGCATCCGTTTTATCAAGATAGAAGGAGTGAAGGGTTTTGGCAACAGAAAAAGAATATCCTATGACAAAAGAAGGTAAACTGAAGCTTGAACAGGAGCTTGAGCACCTTAAAACTGTAAAAAGAAAAGAAGTAGTGGAGCGAATTAAGATTGCCCGCAGTTTCGGTGATTTATCAGAGAACTCAGAATACGATTCTGCTAAAGAAGAGCAGGCATTCGTGGAAGGGCGTATTACGACTCTTGAAAATATGATCCGTAATGCAAAAATTATTGAAGATAATGATTCAGATGTGGTCTCACTTGGAAAATCTGTTACATTTATAGAGCTTCCAGAAGGTGATGAGGAAACTTACACAATTGTTGGTAGTGCGGAAGCAGACCCGTTTGAAGGAAAAATTTCCAATGACTCTCCAATAGCAAAAAGTCTTTTAGGTAAGACTGTAGGAGATGAAGTGGTTGTTCAAACACCAGGCGGAGAGATGAACGTAAAAATCATCGCCGTTAAATAATCGTTAGATGTTTTAAATAATGAGCACCTCGTCAAAACTGTGAGTGAGGAGTCAATCGGCCGATTTTTGCCAATCTGATTCCCACTTAAACCGTAGACGAGGTGTTTTTTCATGCTAAAAAAAAAGAGATTGATTTCATTGGCAGTTGTCCAAATGTTAATCATGGTCACGTTACTATCAAGGCTCGTGTACATTCAATTAGTTGGAACTGAGTCTTTCTCTAAGCATGAAATCAACCTTTTGGAAGCGGCTGTAAAACAAAGAACACAAGTATTTACAATAGATGATGGAAGAGGAAAATTTTATGATCGTTTTGAAAAGCCGTTAGGGCATCAGGAAATACCAACCCTTATTTTATTTCCGTTTCTATCCAAAATGAATTGGCCAATTAAGACCGTCGCAGGGATCATTGGAGTGAGTGAGGAATCTTTAATAAACGCTTTAAAAAACGCCAAGGAGCCATTCGCATTTCAATTAGATGGTAAGCCGATTTCTCTTTCCCAATGGCAAATGGATCAAATCAATAAGTTGAAAATACCTGGGGTTTTTGCCGTCAAGCAAAATTTTTATCTCAATAATATGCCTGCTCAGCAATTAATCGGAGGTTTGACAAAAGATCCTCAAATAAAGAGAAAACGATATCCAGACCGGGAATTTTCCATGAACACAGTTTTCGGTGACAGAGGATTGCAGTACCAATTTGATGAATTTTTACTTTCAGATGGGGATACACGGCTTGTGTTTCATGTTGATGGTACAGGAGGACCCTTATTTGGACTGGATGTGAAATTCCATTCTCCGGCCAATCCCATGTATCCAGTAAAAGTGATAACAACTATAGACCTTGATCTTCAGAAACAAGCAGAAAAATTAGTGGATCAGCATGGGATTGATAAAGGAGGGCTTGTCCTCCTGGATATTGAAACATCTGAAATAAGGGCATTAGTTTCAAGACCAAACGTAAACCAAAAAGATCCGAACAAAGGAGAAGGAGCAGTCAATATGATGTTCCGACGTTCTACTCCTGGTTCTGTATTTAAAACGGTCGTAGCGGCTGCTGCAATCGAAACAGGCATAATCGAAAGGAATAAACTTTATAATTGTAATCTAACAGTAGACGGAAAAGAGGATAAGAATCGAAGGTTAGGAATGCTGGATTTTGAGAAAAGCTTTGCACAAAGCTGTAACCGAACCTTTGGTGAACTGGCTAAGGAATTGGCACACAAAGATCCAGGTCTGCTTGAAAAATATGCTGAATTGTTAAATATAACCGGAACAAATGGCTGGAACAACACACTTTATCATCAAAATTTCAAGCAGTTGTATCAAGAGGATCCCGGTCAAGTTTGGTTAAAAAAAGCATATAGTAAAGACCAGAAGCTTGTTGCTCATACGGCGATTGGTCAACAGGATGTCCAAGCCTCCCCCCTTGCAATTGCTAACATGATGGCAACAATCGCCCGTGGGGGGCAAAGAAAAATGGTAAAAGCCGTCAGTAGGGTTGAATTTGCAAACGGTACAACAGAGGCAAAATTTTATGATAGTCTTCTAGGTGATGAACAGATTTCCAAGCTTACAAGCATAAAGCTTCAGGAATTATTAAAAAAAGTGGTAGAGGACGAAGAAGGAACAGGAAGAGCCTTGCAAAACCTTCCATACCAAGTGGCGGGAAAATCAGGTACAGCACAAACCAATAAAGAGAAAGGTCTGTTAAATAGATGGTTTGCTGGTTACTTTCCATATAATAAGCCGAAATATGCCCTTGTAGTGGTTAGATTAGATGCAACCGAGGATCAAGGAGGCGTCACTGGGTTATATGCAGATATGGTAAAGGAAATATATAAACAGGACATGAAGGAATAGAATATCGTTTTATTGATTTAGTATTACATGATAAAATAAGCTCTGAAGTTTTTAAGTAAGGGGGAGTAGAAGTAAATGGGGAAAAGCTTCGAACCATCAGGTAATACTTCTCGTTTTAGCATGAAAGAAAAAAAGAGAAAGGCTAATAGAATCTATAATATTCTGCTTAGTATCGTCATTACTCTTATTATCATTGTAAGTGCATCCATCTTCTTGGGAGGGAATGAAAGTGAACAAGCCTCTGATCAGAACAAGAAGCAAGAAAAGACACCTGCAGTCCAACAAAACAATGAAGAACAAAAAGAAGAAAAAAATGACGATTCATTGGTAGAGTCTAAACAAGATGACACTGCGGATACAGAAGAAGAAAACGACCAAGAGGATGTAACAGATGAGGTCGATGATTCCCAACTCCAAGAGATATATGACAGCAATGATTCTAATGTTGTAAAAGTGTATGTGAATGAAGGGTGGGAGCCAGTCGGTACAGATCAAACCGGTGAACACATCACTGATTTCACAAAAGGCTCAGTGGATTGGAATGAAATGGAGAAGGCCGTTGCTTACGGTGCAGGTTTGGATGACAGTCCTTATACGCTCTGGTGGCTTGAAAACGGTGGATCACCTTATCGAGCTATTGGGACCGTTTCGACTAAAGACAACAGTAAAACCTATCGTGTTTATATTGAATGGGTTGATGGCGGCGGATGGAAACCGGTTAAGGTTGAAGAATTAAAGGTAAATGATAAAAGATAAAAAAAGCGAGCATCGAGCTCGCTTTTTTTATCTCTAGTCATTAAGCTTTATTTGTTCTTTTGAAATGCACCACAGCACTATAAAATCTTCTTCCATCTTCGGTAACGTGCATTTGATGTGAAACGGAATGGACACTTAGCAGGATCGACTTATTGACCTCAATTTGTGATTGGATTTTTTCCTCTAATTTATTTATGCTGTCCGCTTCGAAACATTCCACTTTGTCCTCAATTAAATCAAAAGAAATATTCATTCTAACAACCTCCTTAAATGAATTGCAGTGATATATTACCAAATTACGCGAATGTTTCATACTTGAAGAGTCGTAAATAAGTATGGTAAATTTAGAACAGTTTTAAAATAAATCCATAGTATATTTATAGGAATTATAAACATTGTAACGGGTGATAAAAATGGGAAGAGAATTTCTTGATATATTTGAGAATTGGGCAGATTCATACGATGATACGGTAGTTGGTCATGACTTGGAATACAAAGAGGTTTTTAGAGGCTATGAAGAAATTTTGAGTGAAGTTGCCGATCGTTCCTTTGGACATGTTTTGGAATTTGGAGTAGGAACAGGCAACCTAACGAAAGAGCTATTAAATAGAGGACTGGAGGTTACTGGTATTGAGCCATCCCGGCCAATGAGAGAGATAGCGGAAAAGAAACTTCCGAAAGAAGTAAAGCTTCATGATGGTGATTTTCTCGAGTTTTCGGTAGATAAAAAGATCGATACCATTGTCAGTACGTATGCGTTCCATCATTTGACTGATGATGAAAAAGAAAAAGCTGTGAAACTTTATGGAAACCTGTTAAGACAAGGTGGTAAAATAGTGTTTGCGGACACGATGTATGAATCTAAACAAGCACATCTTAACGCAATTGAAAAAGCAGAACGCGAAGGCTTTTATAATCTGGCAAAAGATTTGCAAACCGAATACTACTCAACCATTCCTTTCTTAAAAGAAATTTTCGAAAAATATGGTTTTACAGTTACTTTTTCTCGCTGCAATGATTTTGTTTGGATTTTGGAAGCCACCAAACAATAAATGTAAGGAGTTTTACAAATGAGAGTTGCAATCATCGGAGCAATGGAAGAGGAAGTTACAATTTTAAGGGAGCAGCTTGAAGGCCTAGAACAGGAAACGATTGCAGGCTGTGAATTCAATATTGGAAAATTAAACGGAGTTGACGTTGTCCTTTTAAAATCTGGAATTGGAAAAGTGAATGCAGCTATGTCAACTGCTATTCTGCTTGAAAAATACAAGCCGGATGCCGTAATTAACACAGGATCAGCTGGTGGATTTTCACCTGAATTGAATGTAGGGGATATCGTGATTTCTACTGAAGTTCGCCATCATGATGTGGATGTTACAGCTTTTGGCTATGAATACGGTCAAGTTCCACAGCTACCAGCTTCTTTTAATGCGGATGAAAAGCTAGTTGCAACAGCTGTTGAGGCTGCCAAAGAAATTCAAGGGATCGCAGTTGCAAAAGGTTTAATTGCCACAGGTGATTCATTTATGAATGATCCGGAAAGAGTTGAATTTATTCGTGGTAAATTCAGTAATCTTCAGGCGGTAGAAATGGAGGCTGCAGCTATTGCGCAGGTGTCCTATCAGTTTAAAGTGCCGTTTGTCATTATCCGCGCCTTGTCTGATATTGCAGGCAAAGAATCAAATGTTTCGTTTGAGAACTTTTTAGAGAAGGCCGCATTGCATTCAGCACAGTTAGTAGTGAAAATTGTAGCAGCTCTAAAAGATTAAGGAAGTAGGGATGATCCAAATCAGCTTGGATCGTCCTGTTTTTTGGTTTTTATACCAAGTAAATTTATCGGATTATCTATGAATCGAAAGGGAGAGCAAGGATGAATGTTTACAGCAGTATTCACGAGTTAATCGGTAACACTCCATTGCTTGAAATAAAAAATTTCCCGGTACCTAAAGGTGTGAAAATTTTTGCGAAGCTCGAGTATTTTAACCCTGGTGGAAGTGTAAAAGACCGCCTAGGGATCGAGCTTTTGGAAGCAGCTCTGAAGAGTGGAAAATTAAAGCCCGGAGGAACAATCATTGAACCGACCGCAGGAAATACTGGCATCGGTTTGGCTTTAGCAGCTGTTAACAAAGGAATCAACGTCATTTTCTGCGTTCCTGAAAAGTTCAGTAAAGAAAAACAGGAGCTCATGAAAGCGCTAGGAGCAAAAGTTGTCAATACTCCGACTTCAGAAGGTATGCAGGGCGCTATTGCTAAAGCAAAACAGCTTCTAAACGAAATACCAGGTTCCTATTGTCCTCAGCAGTTTGCAAATCCATCAAACCCTGAAGCCTATTACAAAACACTTGGACCAGAGTTATGGAAGCAGCTTGATGGAAAAATAGATGTATTTGTTGCCGGAGCGGGAACAGGTGGAACGTTTATGGGTACAGCAAGATTTTTGAAAGAACAAAACCCGGTAATAAAAACGGTTATTGTAGAGCCTGAGGGATCTATATTAAATGGTGGTGAACCGGGTCCTCATAAAACAGAGGGGATTGGGATGGAGTTTTTGCCGCCTTATATGGATCAAGAGTATTTTAACGCCATTCACACTGTTTTGGATGAAGATGCGTTTCGCCTAGTAAAGGAGCTTGCACAAAAAGAAGGCTTGCTCGTAGGCAGTTCTTCTGGCGCAGCTTTTTATGCTGCAATGAAGGAAGCAGAGATTGCAAAACCTGGAACAAATATCGTCGTCATTTTCCCTGATTCAAGTGAACGTTATTTAAGCAAACAGATTTATCAAGGAGGTATGTAGGATGAGAAAAAAAACAATGTTGATTCATGGTGGGATTTTTGGGGATGCAACAACTGGAGCTGTTTCCACTCCCATTTATCAAGTAAGCACATATAAGCAAGACGGGATCGGTAACCACAAAGGATTTGAATATTCTAGAACGGGGAATCCTACACGACACGCATTGGAAGAATTAATGAAAGATTTAGAAGGTGGAAAGCGCGGATTTGCTTTTGCATCCGGCATGGCTGCCATTACCGCTGTTATGATGCTATTCAATCAAGGAGATCACGTTATTCTAACAGATGACGTATATGGTGGAACATTCCGTGTGATGAGCAAGGTCTTGAACCGTTTTGGAATTGAGGCATCTTTTGTAGATACAAGTAACGCGGCTTCCATCCAAAAGGAAATCCGTGAAAATACAAAAGCCGTATTTCTTGAGACTCCAACAAACCCGTTATTAAAAATTACGGATATTAAAGAGGTTGCGAAAATAACAAAAGCAAACTCCTTATTGCTGATGGTAGATAATACTTTTGCTACTCCATATTGGCAAAACCCAATTGAATTGGGAGCAGACATTGTCCTTCATAGTGCAACTAAATATCTAGGAGGACATAGTGATGTCGTGGCTGGTTTAGTTGTCGTGAACGATGAGAAGCTAGGGGAAGATCTCCATTTCGTTCAAAATTCTACCGGTGGAGTTCTCGGTCCACAAGACTCATGGCTGCTAATGAGAGGGATTAAGACGCTAGGAGTTCGCATGGAGGAAATAGAAGCAAATACCAAAAAGATTGTGGAATTTCTAACCTCTCATCCTGCTGTAGAAAAGGTTTATTATCCTGGACTTGAAAATCATCCAAATCATGAAGTGGCAAAAAAACAAGCAGGTGGATTTGGCGGTATGGTTTCATTTGATGTAGGCAGCGCAGAAAGAGCTGAGACCGTTTTAAGCAAGCTAAAATATTTCACACTTGCGGAAAGTCTTGGGGCAGTGGAAAGCTTAGTTTCCGTTCCTGCAAAAATGACGCATGCTTCCATTCCTGCTGAAAGACGTCGAGAGCTTGGGATTACGGATGGCTTAATTCGTATTTCTGTCGGTCTTGAGGATGGAGATGACCTCGTAGAAGATCTGGCGCAGGCACTTGATCAATAACGTACGGTAAGATTTTGTTAATCACTCATTTTAGGTTCAGTCTCTTTCCTGTATTCCCATCTATTACATCACCTATCATCTTACAAAATATGTTAGAGTGATAGATAGAAAGATATTCTTAATCGAGAGCAGGTGAAAGACTCCATGAAAGAAAAAAAATATGCAGTTTTGCGTGAAAAAATGATTGATTATAAACGTTTCGCCTTTACATTGGTGTGCGTCAGCGTATTTTTTTATTTGGGGGTTCTCATTCCTTCTCCAGGTAAAGAAGACTTGAACAATTTCTTAATGATGGGAGCAACCATTGTCTTTTTGGCAGGTGCTTCTCTTTTTTTCTATTTATCTAATCAATGTAAAAAAGCATTGGCGGAGTTTTCCGATGAGAGCGGCTTTTCATAAGCCGCTCATAGAGTGTAGACAAAGTATATTTCATGCACTTTCAGACTGATTGAAAACGCTTGTCAGTCGAGGAACGAACCCGTGCGAGGAGCGGAGTTACCATAGACGGTAATGAGCACCGGAGGAGGGTTCGTGACGAAGAATGCGAGCGTTTGTCAACAGTCTGAGAGCGGCTTTTCATAAGCCGCTCATTATTTATTACATATGTCGAAACTTGTTTGAAAAATTAGGCAAATAAATGGTTTACTTTTTGTTTTACTTTGGATATACTTACCAATGTAAACACAATTTGTAATAAGGAGGTCGAAGAAAATGACAAAAGTTTATGGAATCAACGTAACAATAGCATATTTAAATCCACACAAATTCGACCGATCCGGTGCAAATTGTTAAGCTAGCTAGTCTTAACATTCTGTTAATTAGACCACTAACACCGCAGGAAGAATTTTGTGTCCTGCGGTTTTTTGTGCCATTTTTGTCAAAAGCCGTAGGTATGCATAATCGTATCTGCGGTTTTTTTTGTGGAAAAAATCTGGTTTTCTCACTTGAAGGAGGTGATAAAGTATGACACTAAATTTATTGTTTTTTACCATCACAATTAAACCTAAGAAAATGACTGTTGAGGAAGCATTACATCAAGAATTCATAAACAAAATTCACGAGGAAAATGTTAATAAGGTGTTAGAGTATAGGGTTATGCTGTAATTGTTAAGCTAAATAAAATTCTTGAAAGGTGGAGATGAATATGATTATTTTTATAATAAAAAGAAAGTTAGGCGTGTGGGGTCATATGGATACCGGCTAAATTCAGTTGTTCACAATTTTGTAAATTTTTCTTTATAAAACGTTCAAATAATATTAAGTTGGAAATGGTGGAAAAATGGTAAATTCGACTTACAAGAAGAAAAAAGGGGGATTTGCCATGTTTTCTATCGTTATTTCACTAATTGTAACTGCTACCATTGCTCTTGTCATTGCAACAGAAGTTAGTGTGGATGCTAAATAAAGAATTACTGTTCATTCAGTCAGTATGTAAATCAACAAAAAAGCTTATGCGCCTGCATAAGCTTTTCTATTTTAACAACAACCCTTACCCCATCCTCCGTTAAAAAACCACCAACCACCAAAAATAAGTACAATAATTAATAATACGATAAAAAGTGCATAGGCAGCACCAGCTCCACCATAGCAAGGGACTGGATAAGGATAAGGGGCAGGATAACCATAAGGACCATAACCAAAACCCATAACGTGTGATCCTCCCTTCTTCAAAAGTCAAATCTAGTAGTAATACTAAAAATCCCATTTCTACAAATATACCTTCTCTACAATAATTTATGTAAAAGAATGACCGATTGTGCACCTATGAGCTTTGTCCACATCTCTCTCGTTTCATGATGACAAGCCTATTTTAAAAATAATCCTAAAGAAAATGTTAGTGTACAGACACAAAGCCCAATCAGGAAACATACTCATTAATAATAGGCGAATGTCTAGACACGATGGGGGTGGACTGATGGCAGATATTTTCACGGCGCTCGGTTATTTAATTAAGGAACTATTTTTTCTCGTATCATACGTTAAGAATAACGCTTTTCCACAGCCTTTGTCTTCGAAAGAGGAACAGAAATATTTAAGTTTGATGGCAAAGGGTGATCAAGAGGCACGCAATTTGCTCATTGAACATAATTTGCGACTTGTAGCTCATATCGTCAAGAAATTTGAAAACACTGGGGAGGACACGGAAGATCTCATATCCATTGGAACAATCGGGTTAATTAAAGCCATTGAAAGCTATTCGGATGGTAAAGGAACAAAGCTTGCAACATATGCGGCTCGGTGTATTGAAAACGAAATTCTTATGCATTTAAGAGCTACGAAAAAAACAAAAAAGGATGTATCTTTGCATGACCCGATTGGGCAAGACAAGGAAGGAAACGAGTTCCCACTTGCATGTTATCTGTAAAAGAAAAACCCTTGTGAAATAAGGGTTTTAGACACTACTTTGGAATTTTAGGATAAAGCACAAGTTTAAAATCATCACGAAATTGATGCTTTTCTTTTCGATAGACAGCTTTTTCAAGGACTGACTTGATGAGGCTGTTTTTCTTTTTAGGGTCGTCTGTTTTGGAATAAAGGTCCAATACTCGTTCTACTTCTGGAATTATTTTATCTTTAGCATTTTGACGTTCTTTTTCTTTCTCAAGATTTTTTTCAGCAGTAACTAGAGCATCCTCAAGCTCAGCTAACCGTTTTGCAAGCGTGTTAGAGCGTTCCAAAAAGATTTCTTCCGAATAAATGCCTCTCTCTAATAGATCGTGAAGCTTGAATCTTTGTTTTTCTGTCTCAGCAATTTCCATTTTAATTTTTTTAACGGCTTGCAATGAAACTTCGAGGATATTGTTATTTAATTGTTGATCGTCATGCGTATAAAGCTGAAATTGAGATTTGTAAGCTTCCAACCATTGCTTTAATGATTGCAGTAATTTTTCTTCTACCAGCTCGAAATTAGAAGCTTTGTTGTTGCACCGAGGGTTATTGGTACACTTTAAATGTGGTTTCTGCTTTTTATAAGGTCTGTAAACCATTTTCGCACCGCACTTATCGCAAACAATGACACCAGCAAGTGGATTGGTTATACCATTAATTAGCTGGTATGGAACATGATATCTGGATTTTAATATCTCTTGGGCCCGATCCCAAATTTCTTCGCTCACTAGAGGTTCATGCTTCCCTTTTACGTCAATCCAATCTTCTTGAGGGCGAGTCTTTACATCTTTTACTTTCTGAGGATCCAAAGATTTTTTAATTTCTTTCTTACCCCACTGGATCCGTCCTTTATAAACAGCATTCTTAATAATTGTGAGAACAGAAGAATTTTTCCACTTGATGCCGGTTTGTGATACGTATCCCATGCTATTTAATCGATTAGCGATTTCAGAAGCACCTATCCGTTTTGAAGCATTTTCATGCGTATACCATTCAAATATTAGACGAACTATTTTTGCTTGTTCTGGATGAGGTTCTAGCGTTCGTCCGTCAGGAAGTTCTTTAATGACATAACCAAAAGGGGGATTGGTTGCAATATAGTTGCCAGCTTCTACACTTGCTATCCGACCACGCTGCAATCGTCTCGTAATAATCTTTAATTCTTTTCTTGCCATAAACGCTTCAAATTCGCTGTATTCTTCGTCCCATTCATCCTCAAGGTCATATGTCTTTCTAAGAGTAATAATCTTCGTTTTAGCGCTTTTAAACGTTTCTAATATTAAACCTTGCTCTCTCATCCCACCACGGCCGAGACGGTCCATATCCATGCAAAGAACAGCATCATATGCTCCATTCTCTATTTCTTTTAAAAGCTTTAACATCTCAGGACGATGTATGAGACTCTCACCAGACACAATTTCTTCGTAAATTTTTATAATATTTAATTTCTGCTCATTCGCAAGCTTCAATAAGGCTTTCTTATGTTTTGCTAGAGTCTCACCTTCGCCCCGAGCTTCAGCTTCAATATCGGCCCTGGATTTACGTAAATACATGGCGACTCTTTTCACAGTATCACCTCAATAAAAAAGTACTTTATAAATAGTTATGACAAAAGTTTATGATTAAGCTTGTTTGATACGAACCTTATCTTTTACTGGGTACAACTCTTTAAAAAATTTCATTCCAAAAAGTTGCTTTTCAAAATGCTCGAGTCTTCTCATAGCAAAATTGTATTCTACATTAAACGTCTCTGAGATGATATAAATAAACTCATTTCTTGTTTTGGGCAAAGGTATATTCAAAAGCATAAAAGTCGGTACACAAAAATGGAGGGCGAAGTTATTGGCTTTTGCTTCTTGGAGCTTAACAAAATCTCTTGGCATTGCCAACTGATTACCAGCATGTAGTAGAATATGACATAATTCATGACCGAAATCTTGCCATTGTTTTTGTTTAGATAACCTCCGATCAATAATCATGCTGTAAAGACCGTTCCTATCAACTGCAGCACTATTTACATCCTCAAAGTGTAAAAAAATATTTAATTTTACAGATATGTCAATCATATCGAGTTGATTAGGCACATGAATATCTAACTCTTGGTACAATTTTGTAATATAGTCCTCTAATGTGGTGTATATGTAATTCACTGGAAGTCACCTCAACTAAATTATACAAACGTATGTTCGTATAAACAATATAAAAAAATAACCCTGCTAAAAATTAGCTGGGCTTATTGGATATTCATTATAAATCTTGTTATCTAGCTCTCTTCCATAACGATGCTTTTGAACGCCACCCCATTGTTTAAAGAAGAAAGCTACATTCTGCTCGAAACACTGATCTCTAATTTCTCTGACCCAATCTGCCTCCATAGGTCTTGCACCTGGACCAGATTCACCTCCAACAATTACCCAATGAATGTCAGTTAAATCAAGATTACTTAACGGACCTAATAAAGGTTCACATGAAAGAAATCTAATCATAGAAGGAATTTGTCTAAGAAAGTGAATTCGATTTAATACAGATTCGTTTTCTACACTTGTTCCCATCCAAATATTTGGAGTAAATGAAAGATTATTAGAAAGTTCTAATGCTCTATGTGGTCGCTTAGTTAATATCTGATAAGTATGTTGAGGCGTTTCATTCATAGTGATAAAAACTTTCTGGATAAAATCTAAAGGTATTTGATCATGAAATAAATCAGACATAGAGTTAACAAAAATTTTTCGAGGCTTTACCCATTTTCTTGGAGTATCTATTAAATCATGATGAAGAGTTACTTCAAACCCATTCGTATATCTCGGATTACCCATAGCATATAATCTTTTTGCCATTCGTTCAGCATAACAATGTCTACAACCTTCTGAAACTTTGGTACAACCGGTCACAGGATTCCATGTCGCTTCAGTCCATTCAATACTTGAATTACCAGCCAAAAAATCCCCTCCTTTGAGGGTAGTATATCACAGAACGCTTGTTTGTGTTATTTTTGTTTTAAAATAATGACAGTTGTTCTTTTTGATTTTCGTATACCTTTCTCATTATTTTTTCTCCAACTGGGTGCTTACCAACCCAAATCATCATATATAGGTCAGGTCCACCATGAACCTTAAATACATCAGAGATATGTATATACTCATAACCTAAATCCTTAAGTCGATTTGTATAGAATTTAAGCATTTTATCGAGTAAATAGTTCCTTGAAGTGGTTTTATAAATATTAATCCACTCATTTGTACCAAAGAACTTGTTAAGTCTTTCAACCCCCCAATCAGTTAAACTTTTTATATTTACAGGTAAATATCTTCTAATTGTCATCTGATAGGGAAATAAAATGAATAGCTCTGTTTTCCATTTTGATAATTTTTCCATCATTAAAAAACTTACTTGGTCTGCAGATGGATCAACAAAAACAAACGTCGGAGCTCTTGGATGAATTCTATTGAGAATTCCCTCTATTTCAATATTACAGTCTCCATTAATAATTTCAGCATTTATACAATTATTCTCTTTTACCAACTCTTCAAGAGACTTGCATCGATCAGTATCCATTTCTATATAAAATAGTTTTGTAAATTGATCTTTATACTTCATACTGATAGCAGGAGAACCATCAATAATTTGTTTTGTGTCTTTATGAATCCATTTACCTTTCCCAGCAAAACAATCTATGTAATATCTATGGTAAGCCTTTTTGGTTGCTCTTAGATAGTGAGGTAAATAATCTTCAATAAATTTTAATTTATCAACTGACCACTGACCAATTTCATCATAATGTTCCCCATAAGCCATTATTATCCCCCTCTTATTCTGAAAAGATTGTAAAACTACTTCCTATTTGTTGTTTAACTAGAAATATGAATTTTCGAATCTATCAAACTCAAAAATTCATCTTCATTTATGATTTTTATATCATGTCCTTTTTCAATGAGGTCGTAAGCTTTTTCTTCTTTGGTGCTCAGACCATCATCCCCAACAATAACTCTCATAAAAGAGCAGTGTATATTTACGATTTAGTATATTTCATCCCAAAAATCATTTTCGTGTATGATAATGATTTGAGAGCCTTCTTTTCTTAGTTGAACAGCTTTTTCAACCTTACGGCCATAACAAGAAAATGCCCAACAAGGATTTCCATCCCCTCCAACTATTAAATAATCTGTATTTTTGGTCACGTTATTATTAAAACAACCACCTTTTCTTAATATGATTTCAGCTATTTCACTACGTTTTGCTCGTTTTGACGTACCTGTAAAACAAAAAGTTTTATTTTCAAATGTTATTTCTGGGCATACCGCGCAAATACCACTAATAGTATATTTACTTTGTAATGCTTTTATTTCGAATTCGTTAATGTTGTACGACATTCTAGTATCAATGAAATTAGCAAAAAAAGCAGTGAGCATGTTTTTTTCATCATTGCTAATAATACCGTCATGTCTAACACTTACTAGAAGGCTATCAATCTCATCAAATGGATATGTCCCCCTTAAAAAATCGTGATCTTCCATCCATTTTGATAATTGCTCAATTTCTGTATCTGAAAGAACATTATCAGCTAATGTACCATGGAGAATACCTTCTAACTGTTGAATAGAAGATGTGATCATGTTGTAATATTCATCAAATTCATCACTTTTAATAACACGATTACAAAGCCATAAAATATCTTGAATTTCATCATACTCTAGATGGTCATCCATTAAAGCATTGTCAATTATAGGAATAATTTCTGAAAATGGTGATTTATTTTTTAAATGTCTATGCAAATTACACCAATTTGTAATTTCGGAAAGTTCATTTGCATTTATAACACCGTCTAATTCAATTCCTTTGATCATACCAATGAGTAAATTAACAGCCTTATGTACTTCGGCTTTAGATGTAAATTTTCGGTATTCATCGATTTCAGGTAATTTTTTTTTCATATTTATCCTCCATTTATTTATGATTTTTTTAAAATGTTTTGAAAATTATTTTTAAGGAATACCTCTCTAAGAATATAATTTTCATTTTTAAAAAATGTAATGATTATGAAATAAAAGAAAAAATTTACAAACATAAACAAAAATAAAACACGCCAAATTAATCAGCGTGTCTAAGTTGCGTTATCTTTTTTCACTCTTGATGATTTCCCATATTTTACGGAGCTGTTCACGGCGTTCTGGTGATTCCTCTTTTAATTCCTTGAAAAACAATCCTAACTCTGGATCCAGGATTTCTTCCTCTACAAAATTCCCTTTAGGATTATCTGTTCTACCGAGTAAATAATCAGTCGAAACGTCATAATAGTCAGCAAACCTTTTTATTGTTGCAGGATCAGGGTTACTTGCTCCTGTTTCATATCTGTGGATTTGATATTTTGTTAAATCAAAAATTTCTCCAGCTTGTTCTTGAGTTAAATTTTTTTCCTCACGTAACTTTTTAAGTCGTTCCCCCAATGTTTTCATACTGCCACTTCCTCAGTGTTATTATAGAAATTCTATCATAATTGCTATATATGCAAAATAAAGTTGCAAAAAACGAAAAAAAATATTTGACATTGCGATTAATGCAATTTATTATTAGATTAAGGTTGTTGCAAATAATGCAACAGGAGGTGTGAAATGATTAAATTAAACCTTGAGTTTATAAGAGGCATCAGGAAATCACATAATTTATCTCAAGAAGAAATGGCAAAGAAATTAGGATTTAACACTGTTTATCCCTATCATAGAAAAGAAACAGGTCAACAGCCTTTTACAGCTGAAGAAATATTTACTCTAGCTACCTTGTTCAATGAACCATATGAAAAATTTTTTTGCGATTCTAGTTGCGAAAAATGAAATTATTAAAGGCGGTGACAGTGAATGGATCATGCTTCAGTGAGTTTAGCATACAAGGTGTTAAGCGAGTTGCATTTACTCATAATGAGCCTAGAAGATCCTTGTTACGAAAAAGCAGATGTCCATGAATCCGTCACAGCCTTAATCAAAGATATGGATGAGCTAATTCAAAGTGTCAAAAGTCCATAAGTCTTATTAAAAAGGAAGTGTTATAAATGAAATGCTTTCATTGTAATTGTCCTGTAATGAATATGAGAGAAATTAGTCCTAGTTTATTTGAATGCACTCTTTGTGACATGGTGTTTGATTTAGACCATGCTAAACACGCAGAAAAAGAACTACAATCTATAGGCTTCATTCAAATGGCAAACGAGTATCTTGCTGAACAATGGCATGGTTACTTTAGAGTGAAACATCCAGAAATAAAATTGATTAAGTATGGTATTGAACAATGGATTTTTATTGATTCTCGCGGACTATCACATGTGAAAGAAAGCCTGTTGAAACGAAGAAAGCAATTTGCTACAGAACTTGAAAAAATCGATTCGATGTTGAAAGATTTGTAGTTTCAAGTATAGGACAAATGAAGTCACATTAACAGGAAATAAGTGGTACAGAAGTGGAGGAGGGTTAGAAAGTGGCAATCGGTGAAGCGATGGCGGCAGCCAGGAAACGTCAGGGAATGACGCAATTAGATTTAAGCCAAGAAGTGAATTATTCTCGTGAAGCCATTGCAAAATACGAGGCTGGCACGAGAACACTGCCAAGAGAAATGTATGCAAAAGTGACACAAAAAATTGATGACCCGGAATTTTATTTTGAAACATGGGGTATTACAACGGGCCATGTCAGCATTCCATATTTTGATGGGGAGCATGTTGATCAACATCCAGCAAGTATGGGGTATTTAGTTAAACAGGAAACAGAAGAAGCTCTGGAACATCTAAGGCAGATCTGTTGGGCTAAGCCAGCAAAAGTGCATAACGAAGAAGACCGCGAAAATGTAAAGCGAGCAATGCTCGAAGTATTAGATGCAGCAGCATCAATGGTGAATTTAGTTGCTGTTTTATGCAAAGAGCATCGATTGAGCATGAAGGATGTATTTAGAGCATGGCAAGTAAGCTTAAAAACCAGAAGATTAAGAAAATAAAAATAGGAGGAATACAATGACTGCAATTCCAAGGGATGTCCACTCATTACAGATGCATACACATAGTGTAAGAGGTGATGCATCCATGGAAAACGAGAAATATGCTGAGACTTACAAATTAGGCAATACCATCATTCATGTTGTAGAACCCAAAGGGGTTACAGAAGAACAAGTTCAGCGAGTCCTTAGAGAATTTCACCTGGTAGGATGGTCAATATTAGAAGAAATGCAAGAGAAGCAAAAGCAAAGCCAGGATTAATCCTGGTGGAATGGACAAGCCTTATAAGGAGGTGAATAGAAATGAGTTATGTATTTTCTGTTAGTTCTTTGATGAAAGCTGGGGAAGTTAGGAAGTTATGTGCCGAAATGCGTATGAACCGCAGTCAACTACTCTTAACCGAAATACAAATAAAATCACAATTATTTGCAAAAGAAAAAGCAGCAAGTGCTGGAACACTCACTGCTTAAAAGAAGAAAAATTCCTTATTCACATCTTATCATGTCTAAATTAGACAGGCAAGCTTCGGGCTTGCCGTAAGGGTTAAGGATTTTCTCACGCTAACATTGTGAGAATGCCCCCGGATCCTTAACTCTTACGGTGCGCACCGAACATTTTAAAGGAGGTTTGGAAACGTTGGACCGTGAAGCCAAGAAGAAAATAAGAAAACAGATTTCTGTTGTCCTAGATGCACATTGCCACGTTTGCCCATGCATCAAATCAACTAAACAGAATCTATGCTCCAATTGTCCAGTAAGTGAAAAGTTGAAAATGTTATCTTCGCAGTTACTTGAAGATGAAAAACCTAAATCGATTCCAAAGATGGATACACCTAAAAAAAGTGGCAGATGGGAGAATGATGAAGTTTTATATTTGATAAACCATTATCATCTATATCCATTAAAGCATCTAGCTGAAAAGTTAAATCGGGATATTTCATCTGTTTATAACAAAGCTTTTAGACTTCATAAATTGAAAATAATACAGATTCATTCTGATCGAGGAAAGAAGCGTGTCATTTAAAAATAGTTTATGCAGGAGATGGACTAGCTATGCTATACGAAGTTGATTTTTCTGTAAAAGTTTCTGATTCATTCTGCACAATCCATACAGCGTTTGTTCTTGCCTGCAGTGTCTCAGAATGCATGGCCAAAGCTCAAGAAATTAAGAAAAGTCTTGAGCCAAGACACGGAAATCAAATTTTTATCTCAATTGAGGCTTAACCGTATGCTTTCAAATGGTATCATCACCAAAGTATTGCTGCCGACAACACTCTTGAACACAAGAGAATCTATACCGGAGCAAATTTTTTTAAACGATGTACGGAAATATCTTGAAAAGTATACAAATTATAGATTGATAGATGTGGTTGATTCGTTTGCCGTATGTGAAAGATTAGAAGTTCAAAAGAAGGGTGGAAGAAAAAGAAAATGAACACTGGATATAGCACTGTAGATGAAATAGGACAACTCAACATTCAAGGTAATGTAATACCCTCTATTTGGTTTAGAAATCTCACTTTCAGTAACGGTAAACCACACTTTATCGCTATTACCCTTCTATCAGAGATCTTGTATTGGTACCGTCCAACGGTCGTGAGAGATGAGCAATCGGGTGTAATCATTGGGGCTAACAAGAAATTTAGAGCCGATAAACTTCAAAGAAACTATCAAGCCTTTGCGGATCAATTTGGCTTTACAAAACGTCAAGTCAAAGATGCGATGGATTATTTAGAAGAACACAGCCTTATCACTCGTGAATTTAGAGAAATCACAACAGCAAATGGAACCAAGATGAATAACGTACTTTTCGTTGAGCCGGTGGTTGAAAATGTAAAAAAAATTACGTTTGAAGAACTGGACATCACCCTCCTACGTTCGGACGTACCCCCTCCTACGCTGGAAGGTACCACCCTCCTACGTTCGGACGTACCACCCTCTTACGCTGGAACGGAGGAGACTCCTACGCTGGAACGTAGGACAAATACAATTATTACTACAAATACTACTACAAATAATATTACTGACATTATTACTAAGGAGTCGGAACTTGAAGCTGAACTCGAAGGGACGACAGAAACGGAATACCAAAATGCAGCGATGCTTATTGAGCAGAAATATATTCAGTTACGAGGGAATGGTTTATTCGTTTCTCCTAAAGACATTATGGCTATTCAGGAAGTAGTTGCCGTAGGGATCCCTGTAAAAGATGTTTTGAAATATCTTGAGGAATCTTTTAAACGGTATGAACCAAAGTATCCAGGTGACAAGATTAATGGTTTCGCATATTGCAAGACATATATCCTTCATCAGCATTATTTGTCAGAGCAAAGAAAGAATGCCCATACCCAAACGAAAGGGGGAAAAGTCCGTGATAAGCATTCAGGAAGCACTAAAACAAATTGCAGCAGACCGTCCGGACCTTCGAAAGAGACTCGAAGACTTGAAGAATTGGCAAGAAAAAAAGGTCTTATCCAGCCAGGGACAGTTCGAGACATTGACGTCGATTTCTGAAAAGTGCCCTTATCTTAAATGTGATGGCGAAGGACTAATCCATTTAAAAAACTGGAGTACTGGCGAGGAAAAAATGCAGGAGTGTAAGTGTAGGCAAGATAAAAGTCATTTCAAAAAACTGACTATAGCGAACATTCCAGAAGAATTCCGAGGGGTTACGATCGCTTCGTTTGATGTCTCTTTATACAAAGATCCTGAATCTAAGCAAAGAGCAGCAACAGCGAAGAGGGCTGCAGCAAATTTCGTAAAGAATTTCGAGGCAATGCGCACACAAGGGAAAGGGCTATACCTCTACAGCTATGAGAAGGGTTCTGGAAAGAGCAGGCTTGCTGCAAGCATTCTGAACGCACTTTGTAAAGTCTATGATTCTGACAAAAATCCCTTGCGAGTCTTGTATTCTTCAGCCGTTAATTTGCTCGATGAAATCAGAAAGACGTTCGGGAAAGACAGCAAAGTTAGTACGTCAGACCTGATAGAACGTATCAAAAATGCTGATGTTCTAGTTATTGATGATCTTGGAGTCGAAAACGTCACAGATTGGGTAGAGCAAATATTTACAACTATTCTGGAACATCGATTGACGAACAAAAAAGTGACGATCTTTACATCCAATCTTTCTGTTGATGAGCTTGATGAGAAGTATAAAGCAGGCAGGGTTAGCAGCCGGATTGAGAAAATGGCATTTCCTATCTACATGCCGGATGAGAGAGTTAGAAGTCACTTGGCTAAAAAAGAAAACGAAATGCTTCAAGACATTTTGTTCAGTTAAAGGAGGTGAGAATTTTATGTGTCCAGTGTGTGAAGGAAAAGGGAGAGTCTTTAAGATACTCGGAGCTGGTTTATTTTCAATCGGTCCTTGTGAGGTTTGTAATGGACCTGAACGGGTCGTTCCTGATAAAAGCAAGAAAGATCATAAATTGGCCATAGAAAAAGCTTATGTTAATTTCTACGGGCTACCAGAAGGAGAGGTACACTCATGACACTATTGCGAGAAGCAGTTGAAAAAAGAAAAGCGTTTTTAATCAGACGCCTTTTGAAGTTTGGCTTAAAGAAAAACAGTGATGGCAGGCAGTTTTACGAAATTAGCCTTTCTGAATTAGAGTACCTCTATATTTCAGAATGTTGCAAAAAGGCACGTAAGGAGCCGGTCGAGCAAATCTATTAAGTGGAGGTCAAGCACCATGGAAACATTCGTTCATGTGTATGAATGTGAGAAATGCATTCTGACATTTGCAGTTGAGCAAGAATTTGAAGATCAGACCGCGGTCACATGTCCTGTATGCCATTCTGAAGAATCAATCAGGGATGTTGGAGGAGGTATTTTGGTTGTTAGATACGGTACAGAAGTTGATGAATAAGCCTTTTAATAACTCAGTGACTACTTCCCAATTATCCCCTGAGGAGCTAGAATCCTACAAGCAACGAGGGACAAAAAAAGAGACCAGGCGAACTGATTGGCGCTGGCCATTAACTAAGAAAAATAAACAAAAAAAATAGCCTGGAAGCAACCAGGTAATTAATTACACACACCTAGATTATAGCATATGGGGTGTTAATGATGGAAAAAAGAATTCGCGACTTAAACATAAATATACAAGATATGTCTATTACACACACTATGCAAGAAGGAAAGGTTTTATTAATCGTTTTGGACGGAGTGCAAGGAAAAGCAAAAGTTTGTGAAGCTGTCGAACACGGTCAGACAATTGTTGAGACAGCAAAGGGCAAAGCGACTCGAATCAAATTCGAGGGAAGCGAGCTGATCTAAAAAACGGATTAAAAACCCCTTAGAATGCTAATCAACGACTATACATCAAGTATGAACGATAACGAGTACCTTTTTAAGCCTAAAAATGGTACGGAAAATTAGTGGTAGGTTACAGAATTTGTATTGCGTTTCATTAAAAAGGATGTGAATTAATGAAAGTTACAGCTCAAAGGAGGTAGGAGCTATATGCAAACTGTAGTGATCGCAGACGATCGTCCCAAATGGATGCGTGATGAGGATAGGAGAATGGCGTGCATGACACGCTGTTCTCTATTTAAAAAATGTGCTAGCAGGGTTGGAGCAGATTGTAAGAAGTTGGGTGGAACGGAGGTTCCGAAAATACGAGGTTGATGAATAAGGTGGTGAGGATATGGACCAAATTTCAATCTTTGAATCTCTTGACTACGAGAGGACTTTTTACCATGCAGGAGCTATGTATGCAGAAGTGCCAAAGGATGAAATTATTGTTTCTCCAATAAAGTTAGGCGACGGAATCATACGACCAGGGGAATTTGTTCAAAAGTTTGGTGAAAAAAAACGTACCATGTTTGAGATGCAGGAAGGGCATTATTTACGGTATGTAGGAAAAACAGATAAACTGCTGCTTTTTAGTCCAGATGACTATGAAGGAAATATATATTATGCATTCTTCTATGTTGATCAAAATACGCTACTAATTGGCTCACAAGGAAGAATGAGAGATATACGGATCCAGAAACTCCGAAAGAAAACAGTTTTATAGTAGACACATAAAGCGTAATAATTAGATTGGAGGACAGGGAGTGAAGCTAATTGCGATTTTCTTACTGGTGGTATGTATATATGATTTAGTTCGACCACTCGTATTGATTAATCAAAGTAGAGTTAATGTTAATAAGTCATGGCATGAAGTTGCTAAGATAAATGGTTTTAACAAGTATGCATTCAGTATTTGCGTAAATTTAATTGCGATTGTTTTTTTTCTCGTATTTTTATTTTAGCGTCACATTACGAAACGTGAAGGGTGATTAGAATGGAGAAAATTAAACATGTAACTTTTTCAGAAGATGGCGATTTAGCATACGGAAAATCCAGCGATTTTAATAACGCAGATGAATTTATTAAAGCTGTACAAGAACAATACTATAAAGAAGGTTGTATTGTTGAAAACATTAAAATCGAATCATGTATTAGTACGTTGGAAGGAATTAGTGCTGAATATATCATCCCTTTAAGATGTACAGATGTTGTTATAGAAAATTATTACGTTGCTGATGTTAGATCAGAGAAAGAATAGTGTCACATTTCGAAAATATTACGCAATTGAACGATACTGTTCATTAAGTTATCAAGTAAAACTTTACATCTCAACGTTTCGGGATAACCGAATAGTTGAACTCGTAAGTAACTCTTACAAATTAAAGGAGTGGTAAAAGTGACAATAAAAGATATTTTAGATACACCAATTAGCGATATGTGGAACGCTATAAGCCCTTTCGCAATAGGCTATCTAATATTTTTTGGATTATTTTTTATCTTAGTTTTATCGTTTACTGTATTTGTTTTTATCAAAATAATCAAAGGGCATAAGGAATTTGAAAAGAGAAGAAAAGAGCGTTTTAAAGGCAAATGGTGATGCATAGTACGAAAATTATATGGAACAAAATAATAATATAAATTATATTGAGTTCGACAAAATTGGTGTATAATGGAACTAACGAGATAAGTCCAAGATCGGAAAGCCTGAGGACACTGATTAATGAGCGAATGCTGTTAATTGGTGTCCTCTTTTTGTTAAGGAGGGATAGGATGAATCATTTACAAAAAGTTTTCTCTTACGGCAAAGCAGAGGTCCGTACGGTTTTAATGAATAATGAGGTTTGGTTTGTAGCCAAAGATGTATGTGACGTGTTGGAGATTTCAAATAGTCGAGATGCTGTTAGCAGATTAAAAGACTCTCAGAAAGCTAGTGTCGGAATTTCCGACGGTAGCCAAATCAGGCATGTTACAGTCATCAATGAATCTGCAGTTTATAAATTGGTTTTTAGAAGCAACAAGCCAGAAGCAGAAAAATTTAGCGATTGGGTAGCTGAAGAGGTTTTACCTACAATTCGTAAAACAGGCGGGTATGTAGCTCAAGAGGATTTGTTCATTCAGACTTATCTCTCCCATGCTGACGATCAAACGAAATTACTTTTTAAAGCAACTTTAGAAACAGTCCGGAAGCAAAATGAGCAAATTGCCGTCATGAAGCCAAAAGCAGAGTATTTTGATGCTTTGGTTGATCGGAACTTACTAACCAATATAAGAGACACAGCAAAGGAACTAGAAATTGGAGAAAGACAATTCGTTAACTGGCTACTGGAAAAAGGCTTTTTATATAGAGATTTAAAGAAAAAGTTAAAGCCATACGCTAAATACGTTGGAGATCTATTTAAAATGAAGGAGTGGGAGAGGAACGGCAAAGCAGACGTTCAAACACTTATAACTCCAAAAGGAAAAGAGACTTTTCGATTATTAATGAAAAAAGCAGTTTCATAATCGTCCAAGACCGGAAGCGTGCGGACACTGATTCAAGTTATTTTTACTTGGATTGGTGTCTTTTTTTTATTAATTGAATAAGGAGCTGACGACTGTGAGGAGTTTAGAATCTGAAATTAGAAAATGGGCAAAGAAAAATAAAAAAGAAGTTCCAAAGAAAAAGCCTGAAACATTATCAAGAAGAGACATTGAAGATCTTATGGGAATAAACAAGGCAACATATAGAAGGGGAAAAGGCGGAGCCATCCGACAAAAATAAGGATTGGAGGAATGAAAATGAGCAGTCAGTTAAGTTTCGAATTGCCTGTTATCGACAGAGATACAACAAAAAAACTAGTTGAGGCAGCATTAGAAAAATATCGAATATATTTGCTTACACAATCATTAGACAACCAGCCTAAAGTCACTCAATCCTTTTCTATTGTACCTCCCACAAATACAAATAAATTTCGCTCATCTACTGAAGATGCTGCTATTCGTAATGCTGATTATGATAGAGAAAGAAGTGAATACATTAAGCGAATCTTTACAGCAGTAAATCGTTTGAATTATTGGGAGAGAGCTATTATTATTAGGCGATACATGTTAGAGGATGATGTATATGATTATGAACTCTATAACGAAATGGGAATGTCAGAAAGAAAGTATTATCGGATAAAAGCTAAGGCATTTTATAAACTGGCATTTGCACTTGGTATTGAAAGCTATGAGAACAAGGATGTGACAGGTGCATGAACTTTGTTCAGCCAATAAGAGACCAAGAAAAAATTGATGAAATTAAGGAATATTTTAAAGCTGAAAGCGCAAGGAATTACTTACTGTTTATCATGGGTATTAATACCGGCTTAAGAATATCCGATATCTTAAAGCTTAAAGTTGCTGATGTGAAAGGGCAGCATATCATTATCAGAGAACAAAAGACTAATAAACAGAAATGGATCCGTATCACTCCATCTTTAAAAAGAGAGATAAAGATTTATATTGAGGATATGCAGGATCATGAATACATTTTTAAGAGTAGGCAAGGTGTAAATAAGCCGATTGGCCGAAGCATGGCATATAAGATATTAAGAAGAGCAGCAGAAAAATTCAAGCTAAGAGATATTGGCACCCATACGATGAGAAAAACTTTCGGATATCACTTTTACCAGCAGACAAAGGATGTTGCTATGTTGCAGGAGCTTTTTAACCACTCTTCACCAGATATCACGCTACGATACATTGGTGTTAACCAGGACAGCATGGACAAAGCCATGGTTAAATTCAAAATTTAGACATAATAATATGTAGTAATGGAAGGAATCACCTTTTTTCTGTCGAATTATGGAAGATTAAAACGACGGAATAGAGGTGATTTTTTTATGGAATTGGATTTTAGTTCTATTTTATTTAGTGCTTTTAGTGATGTTCTTTGGTCTGGAATAAGACAATACCTGGTACCATTTATAGTTTGGATAAGTATTCCTTCTATAGTTGCTAATATGTTATTCAAAAGCAAGGAAGCAGGAAGCTTAGGAGCATTTTTAGGATTTGTAGGCTTATTTACTATTGGACCATTTTCTAACTGAACGGATTTTTTTTTTTTGAGTATTAGTTACACATAAAAAAACGAGAGTGTAACTCATTATTAAAGTGATCAAATATATAGATATATCAAGGCTTTCAGCCTTTGGGTGAGTTCAACAAAATATAAGATATGGGTAATTAAAAGGACAATATATTATGGGGGTAATTATTGTGGATAAGACATTGCTTGATTATGGTCTAACTGATGATAGTGCATTTCTGTTTTTAAAGTTCTCAGCAAAGGAATACTTGGAATTACTTCAGTCAGGAAAACTACATATGAAAAATTTTAAGACCTATATTGATTGGGAAAAAAGAGAAGGAAAAAAAGGAATTGGTGATATATATGAAGCTACACAGGTTATGAATGACCTAGATGTTAAATTAGTTGATCCAGAAACAAATGAAGTTGTATTGGAAGGAACAGCATCAAGAATTACCGTTACTTTTGATCAGTTAATATATAAGCCTGTTTTTTGTATGACAGGCATTAATGCATCTGCTATGAAGGTTATAAATGAAACAGAAGAATATGTTGAAGTTATCTTGAATTTTTCTGAGGAAGAAAAGAAAATTATAGAACAAGTATTTGGGGATCATGTGTTAGTTATTTCTCCTAAACAGTTTATGGATATCATTAATGAGAAATTCAAGGAACTTGGATATTCATTCAAAGCGAAATTTGTTAGGTATGATGATTTTTCAATAAATAATAAGGAACGTATAGAAATATATCACAACTTGGATCCTGATTTATATTTTTGGAAGGATTGTAGCATTAAATATCAAAGAGAATATAGAATTGTTATATTAAATAAAGACATAGAGGAGCCACTTAATTTGGATATTGGAGATATCTCTAGTTTTACTACAATTCTACCAACTTATAAATTATTCAATGGTTTTACAATTAGATTTCCAAAAGAAAAAAGGACATTAATTAGCAAATAGAAAAAGTGGCAGACAAATGGCAGGATTGTGGCAGAAAAAAGAACGAGCATTTTGTAATAAACATAGTACTCTGATATTGCGGTAATATATTGATCTGCCAAATCCTTCTCGGTTGCAGAAACAGCCGGAAAGGTAATCCTTCATATTATGATACATTATTCTCATTTGTGGCGTCCAAATGGATGCGCATTTCTTTTGCTCATTCGTTAAAGATCGTGGGAACAAATTGGGATACTTACAAGAGAGTGAGAGGAGCGATTATGAGGAAGTAAGAATGTTTTTTAAAAGCATGCAAAACCGATCAAAAAACTTTTTACATCCTCTTTAAAAGTTATTTTTCTTTTGTAACACCTTTAAAAGGAGTACCATCGCTTTTAACGTCCATGAAGCGGCCGTCTTCTCCACGTTTTACCCATGTATCTGTTTTAGGATTATATGTTTGAGTGCGATCTTTGACTGCACCCTTTCGATAACCTTCTCCAGTGTTCTTTGCCATGTTACCATCTCCTTTTAATCGGTTTTGCATGCGATTTTTAGAATTCTATAAACAAGTAGATTTTCCTGCTAAAATAACAATAAATTGCAGGAAAATATCTCCTTTTGTCGAAATTATAGGGAGAAAGGAGGGAAAACATTGAAAACATATGAGGTTCATATTTCATTAAAAAATGGTGACAATTATACATTTTTCAAGAATGCTCAAAGTAAAGAAGAAATAGTAAATGAGGTTACAAATCAGCAGGATAATGAATGGTATCATTTTATTACAAAATCATATGTAAAGTATCAAGTTAAAAAAGAAGAAATAGTTAGTATAGGTATCTCACTATCACTAGAAGAAGCACAAGAATTTGAAGATACATTAAATTATTAATAAGCATCCTTCGGGGTGCTTTTTTATTTGGAGGGAAAACACAATGAAAACAAAGGAACTGATTCAATTAATTAGAACAGACAACCTCATGAAGTTCTATAAATCCAAAGAATGGAGAGAGCTAAGACAGAAAGCAATAAAGCGTGACAAGTATGAATGTCAACACTGTAAGCGCAAAGGCAAAGTTACTACACGTAAGACTCTTAATAAGTATGGTAAACCAACAAAAATGGAAGTAAACCATATCAAACCAGTTAGAACACATCCACATCTGGCTTTAGAATTAGATAACTTGGAGTACTTGTGCATTGACTGTCACAACATCGCAGACGGTAAGAATGAAATGATAAATAAAGCTCAGCCGAAATTTGTCAATGAAGAACGATGGTGAAATAACACCCCCCGGTCAAAACTTTTGCAATTTTGTGGAGAACCATTCAACGGGGAGAGGCTATCGGAGAAAATATTTTTGTGAAATTCTCACGTGAGGGGAGGGGTACTCAATGGCAAAGCTTAGTAAAAAAGCACAAGATGAATTGATTCAAAAGGAGATTGATCGTTTGAATTCAATTTTCTTGGATTTACCGGAGAATAAGAGGGAAGTTGCAAAAGAACTTATTGAACGGATTGCATTTATGACGATTCAACTTGAAATTCTGGAAGATACGATTAAAACGAAAGGCCCGACATATTTATTTCAACAAGGTTCTCAAAAAATGTTAGTTGAAAACCCAGCCCAAAAATCGTACAACACGACTATGAATCGGTATACAACTGCTTATGATAAACTGTTCAATCTCCTGGATAAACTTGATCAAAAGAATAGTGATGCTGATGATTTCGAGGACGTATAAGTATCATCCATATATTGATGAGTACATGAGGATGGTTGAAAAAGGAGAAATTGAAACTTGTAATGAGCAAAAAAAGCTAATGGAATTTTTACAATGGAAACTTGATCAACCTAACGTTGTTATTGACCATGAAGCAATTGAAAAGTCGGTGGTAATTCCAGCAAAATATTTTCCGTTTTCTCTTTTTCCTTGGCAAAAATTCCTTAACGCATTTATATACGGGGTTCGTTATGATGATGGTCGATTAATGTTTGACCGTTTTTTTATTTTAGCAGGACGTGGTGTAGGAAAGAACGGTTATATCGCTTGGAATGGATTTCACATGATGACCGGGCATCATGGAATTGATAATTACGACATTGACATCGTGGCTACGGCAGAAGATCAAGCAAAGACTTCTTTTGAGGATGTATACAATGTTTTGGATTCTAATTGGTCGAAAATGAAAAAAGTTTTCTATAAATCCAAAACACTTATTCAGCATCGAGGAACAAAATCGAAATTAGAATACAACACATCGAATGCTCGAACAAAAGATGGTAAGCGAAGCGGTGTAGTTATATTTGATGAGATACACGAGTATGACGATTATGATAACATCAAAGTTTTTACGTCAGGTCTCGGTAAAAAGAAAGATCCACGAACGTTCTACATCACAACGGATGGTTATGTCCGTGGTGGGGTATTAGATGATTTAAAAGAAGAGTCCAGGATGGTCCTTAACAAAGAGTTACCAAATTCTACGCTATTCCCTTTCATTTGCAAATTGGATGACGAGAAAGAAGTAGACGATGAGTCCAAATGGGAAAAAGCAAATCCGTCCTATCGTTATAACAAAAACTTGCAGATTGAAATGAGAAAAGCCTATAACGATATGCAGATAAACGCCAAGATGCGAATTGAATTTATGACCAAGCGCATGAATTGTCCGGTTGATGATGTCAGAAAAGAAGTGGCTACCTACGAGGAACGACTTGCAACGAATCAACCCCTCCCAGAAAATCTAAAAGGAATTGAAGCGATCGGAGCAGTAGACTTTGCACAAATCCGTGATTTCTGCTCAGTAGGTTTGCTTTTCAAACATGAAGGAAAACGATACTGGATCCAGCACACTTTCATGCATCACACTGCGCCAAAACTACAAGACATTAATTCTGAAATAATTGAACTTGCGAAAGAAAAGGGTTTGCTCACGGTCGTGTATGATGAATCTATCAGTGCCGAGCATGTTTTATCTTGGTTTGCTGAAATGAGTAAGACTTTCAGGATTCTAAAAATTAGCATGGACTTATATCGTTCAAAAATTTTAAAAGAAACACTGGAAGAGGCAGGCTTTGATGTTGAAATTGTCCGACGTGGACCAGCAACGCACAGCATGTTGGCCCCACTAGTTGAAGAAATGTTTGTGAAACGGTTACTTGTATTTGGTGATGACCCACTAATGCGTTGGTATGTGGGGAACGTCTACAAAGAAGAGAAAGCAAATGGCAATATTGAATACAAAAAAATAGATAAAGAGAAGCGGAAAACAGATGGATTTTTCGCCTTTTTGCATGCTCTGAATTTCGATTCCGAATTAGTAGAAAGACAGCAGATTAATCCAGCTATGTTCAAAGTTAGAACATATTAGAGAGGTGGTGAGGTTTTGGGAGTAATAGATTGGGTGAAAAGCTTTTTTGGTGATCGTGACGCCATAACTTTAACTGATAGTTATTACGAATTGGCTATCGATTACTTTTTTAAGAAGTTAGCGGTTGAAACTTGTGTTGATTTAATCGCCAATACGCTTGTTCGTTGCGAGTTCCTTACATTTGACAAAGGGAAAGAGTATCGAGGAGATAATTATTATTTGCTAAACGTATCTCCAAATCAAAATCAGAATGCTAGTGAATTTCTGCATAGTTTAGTCAATCATTTGATCATGAATAATGAGTGTTTGGTAATAATGCAGAATAACAGTCTGTATGTAGCTGATGACTACAATACTGTGAAATTCGCTATGTTTGAAAATCGTTACGAAAATGTTAAGGTTGGAGATTTCACTTTCAGCAAGCCATTTTTTGAATCAGAAGTGATTCATTTGAAACTTAATGATAGTAATATTACAAACATTATTGACGGTTTATATTCAAGCTACGGTAAGTTAATTACTTCTGCAATGAACATATATAAACGGTCAAATGCAAAAAGGGTAGTTCTAAAAGGAGATTTCCTCAGACCCCAGACAGATGAAGAGCAAAAATTGATTAATGAAATGTTTGACAATCAATTTAAAGCATGGTTTGAAGCAGATAAAGCTGGGGCAGTTTTTCAACTACAAAAAGGATATGAGCTTGATGATTTAAGTGGCAATGGTAAGAACGGTTCAGCTGCTCAAAATAGCCGGGATATTCGGGCATTAGCAGATGATATCTTTGATTTTGTAGCAATGGCATTTCACGTCCCCCGTGGACTACTAAAAGGTGATTTGGCTGATATAGAAAAGCAGACAGATAATTTTTTGATGTTTTGTATAAACCCTCTTGCTGAGTTAATTGCCGATGAATTCAATAGAAAAATGTACACGAAGGAAGAATTCTTGAATCGAACATATCTCAAGCTCGACACTACTAGAATTAAAATTCTTGATGTAGTGGATCTTGCAACTGCTTGTGATAAATTCTTTGCAATTGGTGTAAACAGCATTAATGACAATTTAAGAATGTTAGGACGTGAACGGATTGATGAAGCATGGGCTGACACACGATTTGTCACGAAAAACTATGAGTCTGTTGAAAACATCGAAAATATGAAAGGGGGTGACGGTTGATGGAAATTCCAAAAATCGCTAAAAGATTTGAAGTGCTTAACAAGGCTGATAATGATGAAGCTGTAATGTATATGTATGGTTCAATCGGAAGCGGGTGGTTTTCCGATATATCCTCAAAAGATGTACGCTACCAATTAAACAACATCAAAGCTAAAACGATTAACATTCATATCAATAGTCCGGGCGGCGATGTGTTCGAATCAATAGCTATTCACAATCTCTTAAAGAATCATAAAGCGACTATCATTATCCATATTGATGGCTTAGCAGCATCAGGAGCCAGCGTAATTGCAATGGCAGGAGATAAAATTATCATGCCAAAAAATACAATGATGATGATTCACAAAGCTTGGACTTTTGCTGCAGGTAATTCCAAAGAGTTGAGAAAAGTAGCAGACGATTTGGAAAAGATTGATACAGCTGTAACAGAAAGCTATACATCCAGATTTGTTGGTGAAAGAGAAGATTTGGAAAAATTACTTGATGAAGAAACTTGGTTGACTGCTGAAGAATGTAATGCTTTAGGTTTTTGCGATGAAATTGTGGATGAGATCGAAATTCAAGAGGATGACGAAGAGGAAGAAGGAATCTCTGCAAAAGAGAAGATCCTTAATAAGTATGCTAAGCAAGTAGCTGCTAAATCAAATGCAGGGGATAAATCTAATCAGCAAGAAACGAAAGAGCCTGGACATCAAGAAAAAACTGTAAAGAATAATGCAAACATCCTTTATACATTTTTAGATTCATTTAATCAAACACGATCAGAAAACTGATGGTGTTTTTATTAATTTTAGGAGGTAAAAAGTATGACTATTAAAAATCTGGATCGTCAAGCCAAGAACGAAGCGGAAATGAAAGAGAATCTGCTTAAAGCTATGAACAGCGGTGATGAGAATGAATTAGCTGAAGCGTTAACGGCTTTTGCTAAAACTGTTGAAGCGAATATTTTACAAGAAGCTCGTGCTGCTGTTAATGAGGATTTCAACGATCAGCAAGTCATGATTAAGCGAGGATTGAATCCTCTAACAAGTGAAGAAAGAAAGTACTATAACGAAGTCATTACTAGCGGTGGTTTTGCTGGTTCTGAACAGTTAATGCCAGCTACGGTCATTGACCGTGTGTTTGAAGACTTGGTTCAAGATCGACCTTTGCTTAAAGCTATTGAATTTGTAAATGTTACCGGTGTGACAGAATGGATTACGCGTGGTGAGGATGTCCAAGGTGCTTGGTGGGGTCCACTAACAGATGAGATCAAGAAGGAGCTTTCTCATACGTTCAAAAAGATGAAAACAGACTTATATAAACTGTCTGCTTTTATCCCTGTTTCAAAAGCAATGTTGGACTTAGGCCCTCAATGGTTAGACCGTTTTGTAAGAACTGTATTAGCAGAATCCATTGCCCTTGCACTAGAAGATGCAATTGTGAACGGGGATGGTAAAAACAAACCTATCGGTATGTTAAAGGACTTAGCTGGTGCAGTAGTTGATGGAGTATATCCAGATAAGGATGCAGAGGTACTTCCTGATTTTAAACCAGGTACTTTAGGTCGAATGGTGATGGCTCCATTAACTAAAGGCGGTAAACGTTCAGTAACAAATGTAATTTTAGTTGTCAATCCGCTTGATTATTGGGCTAAAATCTTTGAATTAACAACGGTTTTAACACAGAGTGGAACGTATGTATACGGCGTACTACCGATTCCTGGGACAATTATTCAATCTGTGTCTGTGCCTGAGGGTAAGATGGTTGCAGGACTTGCAAAAGATTACTTTATGGGCGTGGGTTCAACTCGTAAGATTGAATACAGCGATGAATACCGTTTCCTAGAGGATGAACGAGTATATGTCACAAAACAATATGCTAACGGCCGTCCGAAGGACAATGAAAGCTTCTTAGTATTTGATATTTCTACACTTGGTGAAACACCGGCGCCTTAAAACATTTTATTTAATGAGGAGGTAGTGTGAGTATGTATTATGTCTTACATGACTTTATTGAAAAAGAGCATGGAAACATGCTCTACAAAAAGGGGGAGACTTATCCGAAAGCAGGATTTCAAGCAGATCCAGAAAGAGTGTCTCTTCTACAATCAAATAAGAATAAATATAAAAAACCTTTTCTTGGTCCTGAATTAAAGGCCACAACTGTTGAAGAAACTGATGAAACCAAAGACGCTACAAAAAAGAAGAAAACATCTGCTAAAAAGTAGGTATCTTTATGGATGAGCAGCAATTACTAGAAGACTTAAAAAAGGACTTAAAAAGTCGTTTACGGATCACTTGGGATGATGAGGATGAACAATTAGAAAACCTTATCAATCGAGCAAAGGCGTACTTGTCGAATTTGACAGGTGCGTCTTTTGATTTTAGTAAAGAGGAATGGCCAAAGGAAATTTTCCTTGAACGTTGTCGCTATGTCTATAACAACGCTGCAGATGAATTTGAAAAGAATTTTCAGCATGAACTTTCAAGACTGATTCTCCAGGTGGCTCTTGGGAAAGTAGGTGTTGTGGATGGAACCGTATCGGGAGACGTTCAATGACGGATTTTTAGCATATGGCCATAAACAAACGCAACGCTCATCAACTGGAAAGCGAATTGGGGAAGTTTTCTCTGAAGAAGGGCGACTTGCTTTCAAAGAAATGTCCTGCCGAGATAGTGACTATCAAATGGCTGGCATTATGGGGGCGAGCCTGGATTTAAAAGTAAAAACTCTTTATCCTCCTTCATTTCGCAAAATCAATAAAAGTAAATTGAAAGTGGTAATTGATCAAACAGAATACGATGTGATCAAAGTTGATACAGATACCGATAAACGCTATTTGTATTTTTACTTGCAGGAAGTTGGTGTAATCAGTGAATGAGAAAACAAAGAATCTCATGAATGAGCAGATAACTGGAATCGTGAATAATCTTCAAAATACTTTTGGTCTACCAGTATTTGAAGATGAAATTGCAGAAGATGAAGAAGCATCACTTGAAGTTTATAACTGCTTTGTTTTTGAAACAAGTGAATTCAAACCTACTAATGACATAAGGAAGCTCTCACAAAATATCAATGTGTATTATTACTCTGAAAATCAAGATAATGTGGATGAACAGACCATTGACATTATAACCGTCATTAATGCTGTAAAAGGCGTTTCTTTCTTAGGATCCAGTAAAGAGAGACTTCAAGTGAAAGATACTGATAGGTTTATTGATCGTGTTGTTCTCACTTTCAAAAGGGTGATTCCAATTGAGTGTACGATTTGAATTCGATTATGCGCAATTGAGTGAACTTGAACAGAAAATGGCACGTCTTCCTGATCGGTTGGAAGCTGTCATTAATGACACGCTACATGTTCAAGGCATAAAAATTGCAACAGAAGAGATTACAAAATTGATTCCTGTTTCAAGACAAAACGGCAGAGTTAGAAATAAGAATCACGCCAAAATGAGTTCCTGGTCTAAAAGCCAAAAACATAATTTAGGATTCACCATCACAACAAAAGGCGGAGCTGCTAAAAAAAATGGTAGTTTTGGTTATCTAGTTTTCCCAAACGAAGGACGTGGACCACACAATTTAGTGGAACAGCGATTTATGGAAAGAGGTTTGGAAAAAGCAGTTCCAAAGATTTTAGAAGTATTAAACGAAAATATTGATCGAGTATTGGAGGAGGAATTGTAATGCCAACAGTAATTCAAGAGTTCGATGCGGTATCGATAAAGAATGCTAGTATTCAATTTTTTGATGGAGCAACTCAGAAACCTGGAACAAAGTTTGGTTTAGTAGGTTCCATAGAAGGAGAAACAGAGGTTATCGAAATTGTTAAAAAGGCTGAGGGTATCGAAGTCAAGAAAAAGTCAAAACCGACCAAAATGAACTTGACAGTAAGTGGTCATATCCCTGTTCAAGTAGCTCGTGACTTTTTTGGATTGAGCAATGACAATTTAAAACCTGGTGTATGGGCCTATGGAAGTTTGTCAAAAGGAAAAAGATTTGTTTTTACAGCAGATGTCATTGACGAGTTTGAGGACGTTGTGAAACTGATTGCTTTTTCAAATTGCTCAAATTCATCCGGCTTCAAAATTGCTGTTGAAAACGGTTCGGATGAAGTAGCGATGCTTGAACTCGAGTTTACTGCATTAGCTGATGAGTTAAATAACTTCTACTATGAAGCATTAGTGGATGAGCTCGAAGATCAGACAATCGCTACTCAATGGCATACAACGTTCACACCATCATTAGTAGAGGTGCCAGCTCCTTAACCAATAACATGAAAAAGCTCCTTTTTAGGGGCTTTTTTGCTATTTAAAAATTTGAGATGTTAGGAGATTTAGAACATGAGTATTGAAACGATTGTTTTGAAAGATATGGAGATTGTGGAAGTAGAAGGGGAGTTCAAACAGATTTTCAAAAATGAAAAAAGGGTTCCTTGTTTTCTCACCAATTATGCCCTGAAAAGAGGAAAAGACCTCGGGATTCTGAGTGGATCACTTGTTGCTGATTTATTCAAATTGCAAGGGTTGGAAGGATTAGTAACTAACGGCTCCGTTGATGGTGATGCACTAAATAGCCTAGATGAAGTGGCTATGCAGAAAACAATTTATTTGGCATGTCTGGGAGCTAATAAAAATTTAGGTATGGACTTTGATAGTTTTCTTGAAAAATATCATTATTCATTCGCTGAAACAGTTGAAATTTACATGAATCTAGTTAAAGGAGTAATTTCTAAAGATCATAACCAGTTTGCTAAAGGCCTTCAACAGTGTACAAAAAAAGGAAAAAAGAAGTAAAGCCGCCGACGCTAAACATTGAGTGCTGTGAGGATTTATACGTTCTATATGTTCTAGTTTACGGAATTGATAGTGACACATTTTGGCACGAACCACTTTGGTCGGTGGAGAGAATCGTAGAAGGAAAACTCGCTCTTGATGCATGGAAGAACAATCCTAAGTGATGAAAGGTAGGTGACAACATGACAAATAATTCAGAAGCGAAAGTCACCTTTAAAGTGTTTAACCAGGAATTTAATAAAGCTCTAAAAGAAATGCAATCAGAAAGTTCCAAGCTGCGACAAGAATTTAATTTGCAGCAAGAACAGTTAAAGCTTAATGGATCTGAAACAGATAAGCTCAAGTCAAAATTAGACTATTTACAGCGGGCGCAAGAAATTGCTGCTCAAAAAGTAGCGGTTACTGAAGCTCAACTTCAAAAAGCTAAACAAGTATTTGGAGAAAATTCCCGTGAAGTAGATAAGCTTTCACGGGATTTATTGTCTGCTCAAACGGCAGAACAACGCCTTGCAAATGAGATTGCTCAAACGAATAGTAAGTTGTCTGAGCAAAGCACCAAAGCTAAGGAAACTGCAGAATCTCTAAATGAAACGAGCCAGAAATTAAAGGATATTGGTGGGACAGCTACTGCAACCGTCACACCAGCAATCATAGGGGTTGGAGCAGGAGTAACAAAAGTTGCTGCTGATTTCGATAACGCACAAGGACAAATACAAGCACAACTTGGTTTAACAGCAGAAGAAGCTGAGAAGCTACGTGATATGGCCGAGTCGGTTTGGAAAAAAGGCTTTGGCGAAAACATTGGTGAAGTCACTGGTTATCTTGCAATCGTCAAACAAAATATTCAAGACATTAGCGACGAAGCTTTACCAAAAGTAACTGAACAGGCTTTAATTTTGCAAAAAACTTTTGGTGCAGAAGTTACAGAGTCAACTCGTACTGCTTCTGTCATGATGAAGAATTTTGGAATTGATGCTTCTACGGCCTTTGATTTAATGACTGTTGGATTTCAAAAAGGCGGTAACTTTTCAGACGAACTCCTAGATACCTTAAGAGAGTATTCTCCACAATTTGCAACTATGGGGCATGCTGCTGAAGATATGATGAATATCCTTATCAGTGGAGCTGAGGCCGGTGCCTTTAACCTAGATAAGGTTGGGGATGCTGTAAAAGAATTCAACATCCGTGCTAAAGATGGGTCAAAAACTACTAGAGAGGGTTTTCAAGCTATCGGTTTAGATGCTGAAAAAATGGGCGCAGCCATTGCCGAAGGAGGTAAAAAGGGTGAACAAGCATTCCAAGCGACCGTTGCAGCATTGTCAGCGATTGAGGATCCGGTTAAAAGAAACCAAGCTGGTGTAGCCCTCTTTGGAACTCAATGGGAAGACTTAGAGGCAGATGTTATTTCAGCGATGGCGAACTCAAAAAATCATGTCGAAGGTTTTGAGGGTTCTACAGCGCGAGCTGGAAAGGCACTAGAGGAAACATTTGGGATGAAATTAGCATCAACTTTGCGTGATCTTCAAACTGCTCTATTGCCAGTCGGTGATGTCCTGTTAGATTTCGCTGAATCTGTTTTACCAACGATATCAAGTGCTGCAGAAAAGCTAGCGAATTGGTTTTCAAAACTTTCTCCAATTGGTCAAAACCTTGTAATTTTATTTGGGGCGATCGGTATAGCCATTGGACCGTTACTAACTTTACTGGGATTTATGGTTCAAGGTATTGGTGCATTGATTGGACCAATTACCAAAGCTATTGGTTGGCTATCAAAATTAGGTCCTGCATTTACTACTATCCGAACAACACTCATGGCAATTAATCCGATTTTCGCAATTGTTTCAATTGCTGTTACTGCCTTAGCCGTTCTAATCTATAAAAATTGGGATACGATTAAAGCCAAAACGATTGAAATATGGGGAGCTATTAAGAACTGGCTTTCTAACACTTGGAAGTCAATAGAGACCGTCACAAAAACAGTTTTAAACAAAATAAAAATTTTTATTTCTACAACATGGAATGGAATAAAGACTTACTTTACTACGATTTTAGCGGTTTACAAAACTGTTTTCACAACAGCGTGGAATGGCATAAAAAATGTTACTAATACGGTCTTTAACGCAATAAAAAGCTTTATTTCCACCGTATGGAATGGAATTAAAACAGCAATATCAACTGTAGTTAACACTATAAAGCATACAGTCACAAATGTGTGGAACGCGGTACAAACTTCTACAAGTACCGTTTTTAATTCTATCAAGGGTTCAATCACAACCATATGGAATGGAATAAAATCCACAATTAGTACGGTTATTAAAAGTATAAAAAGTACGATTTCGTCTGTATGGGATTCGATAAAAAATACCACTTCAAACGTGTTTAATGGGATAAAAAGCGTTATTAAATCATCAATTAACGGGGCTAAAAGCGTTCTAAGTAGCGTTGTCATCAGCATGAAAAACGCCGTATCTACCGCCTGGAATGCTATCAAAACGAAGACAAGTTCTATTTTCAATTCGTTGAAATCTGTTATTACTAGCCCACTGAAAGCAATTAATCTACTATCCATTGGACAGGACATTGTCAGAGGATTAATCAATGGGATAAAAAGCAAAATTAGTGATGTTACCAATGCTTGTAAGGATATAGCTAGTTCTGTTACATCGACTGTGAAAAAAATATTAGGCATTCATTCTCCTTCTAGAGTCATGGCTAACGAAGTTGGTCGATGGATTCCAGCTGGCGTTTCTAAAGGGATTGATGAAAATATTAAATCTGTTATTGTATCAGCTACTAAACTAGCAAAGGCTGCTGTTCCACGTTTCAGTGGGGAGATTGCTATCACAAAATCAGAACTTGATAAGCTCAATAAAGTGTTACTTTCCGTTGTCAAACAGGTAGAAAAAGAAATTACTCAGATCAAACTAAACTCTTCAAAAGAACGAAAAAAAATTGCTGATCAGGAAGAAAAAGACATCAAAGAAATAAAATTAAAAGCAAAAAGGGACAAAGAAGAGATTGAGGATAAAGCAGAACAAAAAATCAATGAAATTAGGCTTCGCGCTAAGGATAAGAAACGAAAGTTAACAGCTGCAGAAGAGCGAGAAATCAAAGAAATAAAACAAAAAGCAAAATACGATATTCAGAAGTTAACGGAAAATGAAGAGAACAAAATTAATCAGATTCACAAAAAAGCGGCTGATAATCGAGCTAAGATCACTGAAGATGAGAAAAAGAAAATTACTGATATCCAGAAACAGTTAAATGCTGAGAAGTTTAAGGCTCTTGAGGATTATGTCTCCAAGCGAAAAGGTCTCGAATCGATGACTACGGAACAAGAAGTCGAGTTCTGGAAGCAAGCGACTAAGGAATTTAAAAAAGGTACCGAAGAACGAATCCAGGCTGAAATTAATTATACACAGGCAAAAGAAGCACTTGACCGTGAAACTTTTGAAAAAGAGAAATCTTACATCGAAAGCCGTAAGGAACTGAATAAACTTTCTCTTGTTGAAGAATTGGCAATGTGGGAACAAGTTGCAAAGCGATATAAAGAAGGTTCACAAGAGCGTCTTGAAGCAGAAAAGAACGCTCGCAATGTTCGCGTGCAAATTTATGAAGAATTGAAAAGTGCTAGTGATGATTATTTGGCAAAAGTCAAAGAAGTTAATGAGCGTGTGATTCAAGAAGAACAACGACTAAATGATGCATATACTCAGGCTGTTGATCAGCGGACTCAATCTCTATATAGTTTCGCAAGTCTTTTTGATGAGGTGACCAAGAAAAGTGAAATTTCAGGTCAACAGTTAATTGATAATCTTAAGTCACAGGTTGACATTTTCACCGAGTGGTCAAAAAACATAACATCACTTGCATCAAAAGGGATTGATGAAGGATTACTTGCAGAACTTCGTGCAATGGGTCCAAGTGCTGCTGCAGAAATTGCTGCATTAAACACTCTTTCAGATGAACAGCTTCAACAATATGTAACTCTCTGGAAGGACAAAAACGCATTAGCTAAAGCAGAAGCAACTAAGGAATTAGAAAACTTAAAGATTGAAACAGACAAAAAAATTAAAGAGCTTCACACCAACGCAAACAATGAATTGGAACTTTTAAAATCAGATTTCATTGCAAGAATCAATAAGATTCGAACTGGCACAGAAGGTGAATTCAACGTCATGACAGCGACTCTTCCACAGATCGGAAAGAACGCAATACAAGGTTTAATTGATGGCATGAAAGACATGACTGGACCTTTATTGGAGCAAGCAAAACAAATCGCTGATTCAGTTTCACAGACACTTAAGAGCGCGTTGGAAATAAATAATACTTCTAGCTTACCTTCTTTGGGTGCATTGGCTGGAGCAGGAGCCGGGACGATCAATACGGCAGCAAAAATATCTCAACAAATGGCTAGTGCTGTCAGTCAATCAATAAGTAAGTCTAAATCTGTTGGAGCAGGTGTTGGAGCAGTAGCGGGGACTAAAATAGAACAAAACATTACGATTAACAGCCCGACACCACTGTCACCAGCAGAAACAGCAAGGCAATCGCGTTTGGCGTTACAACAAGCTGCATTCCAATTGAGGAGGTGAGCAAATGCGTATCAAAGAGATCCTATGTACGAATAAAAACGGCGATAGCTTGCTCATCTCTAACTTTGGAATCTATAGAATTCAGGAAGAAATGGACACAACTGGAGTAAAGGCTATTGTCACTTACGTTTCTAATTATCGTACACACGGTTCTACGGCTGTTGCTTCTAGGTTGGATAAGAGAGACTTATCGTTGTCGTTCTATATTGATGTAGATGGCAGAGAAGAGGAGTGGATCCAGGAAAAGAGAGATGAGGTTTTTAAAGTATTCAATCCGGTTTACAACCCAATAAGGCTTGAGATTAAGACAGAAATTCGAAACGTATACATCGATGCGAATGTTGAACTATCCCCATCTATCAGTCCTGGCGTCGAAAATGTAAATGATGAATGGCATGATGTACTTGTTCAACTTTCGGCCGGCAGTCCTTTCTTTTTAGATACAGAACAGCAAAAAGTCGAGATAGCTGTATGGGAGCCTTTGCTTGAGTTTCCTTTAGAGATTCCGGAAGATGGAATGGAAATAGGACGGCGCTCTCAATCGCTGATCGTAAATGTGTTTAATGACGGCCAAGTTGCTTCGGGGATGGTTATTCAATTTAAAGCGCTTGGGACTGTAGAGAATCCATCACTGTTTAACCTGGACACTCGTGAGTTTTTCAAAATTAACAAAACAATGACAGCTGGTGAAGTAATTACGGTCAATACGTTTCAAGGGAAAAAACGGGTGGAATCATCGTTGAATGGTGTCACATCTAATATTTTTAACATGATTGATTATCAAAGTAAGTTCATGCAATTAGCTGTTGGTGATAACTTGTTTCGTTACGATGCAGATAGCAATGTTGATAATCTCGAGGTTGCTATCTATTTCACTCCACAATATATAGGGGTGTAGCAAATGAATATTTTTGTTTTTAATAAGAACTTTGAAATGCAGGGAATTGTTGATACATTCATATCTCTAATATGGCGGCGTGAATTTTACAAGACTGGAACTTTCGAATTTCATTTGAATTTGCCTGAGCCAGATCAAGAAGCCTTCGAACTTATCAATTTATTAAGAAAGGGCAATATCTTAGCAAAAGAAAATAGTTTAGAAGAAGGTAGTTTAGAAGAAGCTGCTTATATTGAGAATATCGTTATAGATGATCAAGAAAGTGAAACTTGTGTCGTCAGTGGGTATTTTATTGAAAACTTTATATCAGAACGGATTGTATGGGGAGAGCAGCATAAAAGTGGATCAGTAGAAGAAGTCATGAAATATTTTGTTGATAAAAATGCCGTCAATCCATCTGATCCTAATCGTATCATTCCAGGTCTTTCGCTTTCTGAAAATAGAGGTATTTCTAAACAAGCAAATGAAGTGAATTCATATGGAAATTTAGCTGAATTAATAGAAGAACTCGCGCTGAAATATGATATCGGCTGGCGAGTTCTTTTTGATTTAACTAATGAAAAATATGTATTCGATGTATACGAAGGCAGAGATTTATCTGTTAATCAGTCCATGAATCCACGGGCTATTTTTGCTCTAGAATTTGAAAATATTATTCAGCAAAAATATACGGACAGTGAAAACAGCTATAAAAATTTTGCTCTTGTTGGTGGACAAGGTGAAGGTTCTGCTCGAAAACTTGCTTTAATTAATAACAATCTTTCGGGATTTGAACGAAGAGAACTTTTCGTGGATGCCAAGGATCTATCAAATACCATTCAGAATGATGACGGTACAGAACAAACATTAAGTGATGCTGAATATGAAGCACTCCTTATTGAACGTGGAAATAGTAGATTAGCTGAAGTTCAACCAATTAAAACTTTTGAGTCTGGTATTTCTGTCACTTCAAACTTGATTTACAAACAGGACTTTGACTTGGGTGATATTGTGACAATCAAAAATGATAGATGGGGAGTAGTTTTAAATACTCGAATCACTACAGTTGAAGAAGTTTATGAGAATGATACAGTCGATATCCGTGTGAATTTTGGGAGCAACATCCCGACTTTGATTGATCGAATCCAGCAGAGGCAGAGAATGAGGTGATAAAGTGGAAAAGTCTTTTATTTTTGACAGTGTAAATGGTGATCGAAAATATAAAGCAGAAGATTGGACGAATTATTTTAGCAAATTTATCACAAATGGAGTTTTTCCGAATATCGCATCAAACTTACAAGTTATCGCTGACGGAACTGATATGACTGTGCGATTGAAAGCAGGAGCTGCGTGGATTAACGGGCGAATGTATGAAAACACGGACGACTTAATCTTGCCAATCGACGTTGCTGATGGGGTGCTAAATAGAATAGATCGTATTGTAATTCAATTGAGTTATGTCAATCGTGAGATTCGAGCAAAGGTTAAAAAAGGAACGTTTGCTAGTTCGCCAGTAGCACCGACACTACAAAGGGATGCAGATGTTTATGAGTTGGGAATTGCTGATATCTCGGTGAATAAGGGTATTACATCCATAAAACAATCACTTGTTACAGATCTTCGTTTAAACACTTCTTTGTGCGGTATAGTAAGCAGTCTAATTCAGCCAGATACGACAGCTATATTTAATCAATATCAGCAGTGGTTTAACGAAACATCTCAAATGCATGAGGACGAATTTCAGACCTGGTTTGATTCTATTAAAGGTCAGCTTGAAGGCGATATTGCTGCTAACTTAGCGAATCAGATTACACAATTAGATCAAGAAGTCGCTACTCTGGAACAAGCACAAGCGTCACATTTGGCTGATTATGTGCAACATCCTGCTTATGGAGTAGCAAGTGGCTCGGCAAATTCTTATTCAGTCACTTTAAACCCTGCTCCGACTTCTTATGTCGAAGGTATGGCTGTTTCAGTAAAAATCAATGTCGATAATACAGGATCTTCAACGATTAATATTAATAATCTTGGTGCTAAATCAATTAAAAAACCAAATGGAAATGATGTATCAGCAGGAAACTTAAAAACAGGAAGTATTTATACCCTAAGATATAACGGCACAAATTTTATATTACAGGGTGAAGGAGCGTCTGGAAACGCAGTTGCGTCTGACCTTCTCTCTGGCAAAACAGCGACTACAGACGCAGGGGATATAGTTGGCACTATGCCAAACAGAGGAATGTTTAATCTACCTTTAGGGGCTAGTGTTCCTGCTGGCTATTATAGTGGCGGGACAGTGCCGAACGGCAAAAAGTTCGCCAGTGGAACAGCGACAAGTAACTCAACTACAAGCACATTCCAACATACTACTGGAGCCAACTTTAATTCGCTTGTCCCTTTAATTGTGTCAGGTTTAACTTTTAAACCAAGCATCATTGTGATGTATAAGTTTGGAGGTGGTTTAGTTGAATACATCGTCTATAATGCAGCTAATGATGGAATATCTGCAGAATCAGTAAAAGTTTTAGGGAGTATTAACTCTTCGTATACCACCATTGAAGTATACAATATGAAGGCTAATGCTGGGGCTGCGTATGTAAATTCTTCTGGTTTTTGTTTGCCTGTAAAAGCAACTTCAAGCACTTATAATTGGATAGCATACGAATAGGGAGGAATAAAATGAATCAAATAGGTCGAAAAATTTATTATGATATAGCAACCGGCAACATCATAATGGACACAGGCGAACGTCAAGGTTCAGTAATCGCAACAACCGTTGACCAAGACATCGCAACCTTCACCGCACTATCTGAACGCAACCGAGAAACGTTTGACGTAATCGAATTGGAGTTTGGTCAATATGCGGCAGATTTTGCTCAATGCAACGGGTATCGAGTAAACCCACAAACGCTAGAATTAGAGTTTAGTTATCCCGATCCGAACGCAACCGAGCCGCAAGAGCCTGTTTTCGTGAAGCCCTTGACGGAGCAGGTTAAAGAGTTAGAAGTTTCAACGGCTAACTATATGATTGACTTGGATTTTCGTTTATCGTCAATCGAACTAGGACTATAAAAAGGAGGAATGTAAAATGACTTATACTTACTGTAAAAAAGTGATTGAGAACAAAACTTATTCATCAAAAGAGGATATGCTAGTGAAATTAGATGTTTTTCTGTTAAATAACAGAATTACACAAGAGCAATACAATGAGTTAGTTGAATTATTAAATGCGCAGTAGGACAATAATGCGACATAACACCACTGAAAAGTAGGTGTATTTTTTATGGCTTGATTTCCTATATCTTCCCTCCATGATATAATATTGCAAAGGATGATTAAGATGAAAAATGGTTTTAGTATTACATGTTCTAATTGCAATGAATCTGTTCAGTTAAATGACCAGTATTCAAAAGAAAAGGATAGCTCTAGTATTGGATATTCAGTGTTGGGGAAATATCCATTCTATTCTTTGGATATTTATTGTACTAAATGCAACAATGAATTAGAGATTAAATCTTAAGGTTCATAGGGGGAAATATGGAACATTCAAGGTTAGTTTCACTTTCACTGAAATGTAACAAATGTACAAGGGCATGGTCAGTTTCAGAGGAGGACTTTAAAAATGTCACCGTAACTTGCGGTGACCCGGAGTGCCAAAGTCAGTTTAGTGTATACGAAGGTTTGAGAAATGGTTTGAAAATGGAAGAGAATATCTCTCCAAATACTTTCCTTGCTAATGAAATGTTTCATGATATTGTTGATTTGAAAATCGGTTATTTTAAAGACATCGAATTACCTTCTAACATACGAAAAATATTTAAAATAAATATTTTTCCTTTTGGTGCTTTTCATGCCGGGGCAGTGGATATCACAAATAATGGTTTTCGCTTAATGACATCTGTTTCAGATGAAAGTTCTTGTGATTTATTTGGAGAAGATGTAAAAGCAATGGTTATGGTTCATGCAAAAACAGAAGATTATACAATACCATGGTTGCATATGTTGTCGTATGCACTTCAACAGTATAGAGATGGTGAGTATGTAACAAGCATTTTACTTTCTGAAATTGCATTTGAGAGTTATATTGATACAACTTTATCTGAAGGCTATAGAAAGATTGGTTTAGATGAGGATAGCATATCCAGATTTCTTCGTTCTGCTAACATTCCAGATAAAGTTAATGCATTAATGAAAAATGTGTACGATGTAAAATTAAAGGACAATAGAGTTTTAAATAAAATATGGGAAGACAATGTTCTTCAAATACGTAATCATATTGCCCATGGAAGAAAAAGCACTGCAACAAAAGAAGAAGCAAAAATAGCATACGATACTGTTGTAGATTCGATTTTTCACTTTATTGAAGCGATAGATCGTAAAGAAAGAAAAATTTAGATTGCACCTATTTTGTAGGTGTATTTTTTATGCTTTGGGGGACTCTTATGAGTCCTCTTTTTATTTGGGAGGGAAAAATATTGGACACAAAAATCATCGATTCTATCAAAGCTATTTCAGCTGTAATAGGTTCAATTTGGTCTTTTATCGTAGGGGCATTAGGTTGGGCTTTCCCGACACTGGTTATCATGATGACTGCTGATTTTGCATCGGGATTGTTAGCCGGATCAGCAAATGAAGGACTCAGTAGCTCAAAAGGCAGAAAGGGTTTTGTCAAAAAAGTACATGTTCTTATCATTATTGGGTGTACGTATTTGCTCGAAAAGGTTATCTTTGGCACGCAACATTTAGGTGATGGTGTCACTATTGCCTATATCATTATTGAGTTTATTAGTTTAACAGAAAATGCAGGAAGATTAGGTGTCCCTTTGGGGCCCGTTCAAAATATCATCGCAGTTCTTAAAGATAAAGGTAATGGGGAGGATAAATAATGACAAAACGAATTGTAATTGATGCAGGACACGGAGGTAAAGATCCAGGCGCTGCAGCAAATGGCTTGTTAGAAAAGAATATCACTCTTACTTTATCAAAGTACATGCAGGATTATTTAAACGATCACTACACCGGTTTTGAAGTGAAGCTGACCCGCAGCACAGACGTCTTTATTGAACTTTCCAAGCGTGCAGATATCGCAAACGCCTATAAAGCAGATGTTTTTATCAGCAATCACGTGAACGCTGGCGGCGGATCCGGATTTGAATCCTTCGTCTACAACAAGCCTAGCGCAACATCCGTAACTCTCCAAAACTTATTAAACACAGAGGCCCTGGCTACTGCAAAAAAATATGGACTAGGCGCACATGGAGTAGCTAATAAGCGCGGGAATCTAGCTGTTGTCCGGGAAACCAACATGCCTGCCATCCTGACAGAGATTTGCTTTATCGACTCCAAAGATGCGACACTATTGAAAAAAGATGCATTTCTTCGAGATATGGCTGCGGCCTATGCCCGAGGAATCGCAAAGTTTTTGGGTCTGCCAGCGAAGCAAAAGGCACCGGCTGCCACCAAACTTATTGATAAGAAGTTGCATCGGGTCCAGGTCGGGGCGTTTTCGGATCGAAAGAACGCGGAGGAGCTTGTCAAAAGATTGAAAAAGGCTGGATTCGATGGAATAATTGTATAAATAAAATAGCCCCTTCTCAGTCGAGAGGGGCTTTTATCATCTTAAGCAATTCTTCCGTTATATCTTCCTCATTGCACAAAGCTTTTTCGAGTATTGCCTCATAATTGTAATCTCCGTTAATCTTTCTAAACCATTGGTAAGCAACTCTCACCGATTCCTTTTTAGCATCTTCTTTATATGCTCTTAAATTCACTGGAAAAGATCCACGCTGCATCCAGCGTGTATCTCGTGCGAATAAATGCAATTCAATCGTAACGTTCATACAATCACCTCTTCTAACTTTACTATTTTAAAATAATTTTTAATCAACCTTAAAAATAATGTACATTACAACTTGTATTTTTAAATTATTAAAATTCTATTCCATTTTTTAGGAATAAGGGTCACGCAACTAGGGTCACGCAACTGTATGCACGCAAGGGGGAGTGATGCTAAACACGCTAAAATCGTTGATATGACAAGATTTTAAAAGAGTTGATAACTCAAATTTTACCGTGACTTCATACTTAAAAATCAATCCGTTTTTAGCTATTTTTTAGATATTTTTGCGGCATTCCAAAACTTTTTGATCAATCAATAGAAAGGCTAATATTAACAAGTAGTTCGTCACCAATATACAGCAAATAAAACTTTATAAGAAAAATAATTAGCTAATTAATAATAGAAAATCCCCTACTCGTATGAGAGGGGATTTAAACTATTTCAACTCAAATACATAATCTAAACTCTCTGCTCCAACCATTGCTTTTCCTTTATTATTATAAGGAATCCTTACGGTAGCTAGTAATTTTCCAAATGGCTCATCGCTTGTATCGTGGATCCATAACCACACAGCATCTACACCTTTATTATCCTTTTTTACTTCATCAGCGATTGTTCTTAGGCTTTTTTCATCTTTTACTTCTGTCGTTACACGCAGATGTACACTATCTGGTTGTTTCTTTGTTTCAACAACTTTATACTCCACGTCATTTGAAATATCTGTTATTAGCAAAATTGCTACCACAAGAAAAAATGCCCCAAAAACTCCTAGGAATACTTTAAAAAACTTCTTCATTTTTCATCCTCCCATTCGATTTCAATTAAGTCATCTAAACTTACCGACAGTACTTTCGCAATAATTGCTGCTTGCTTGAGATCAGGTTGTGTAGTGTTCTTTACCCAGCTCGAAAAGGTTTGCTGAGAGACTGCACATAAATTAGCTAGATGATTATGTTTAATACCTTTTTTCTTCGTCCAAAACCCAATCTTATTTTTAAACATTATGTATCTCCTTAAGCTTTTTATTACCTATTCGCCCAAAATAGACAAATTCCTCTTAAAAATATTTTGAAGTTTTCTTCAAAAAAATTTGAAGGGACAAGCAATATTTATCGGTATAGGCAATAGACTATACAAACATGAAAGATACACAGTTGAAAAACAGCAGCAAAACACTTGAAAAATATGTACGGAAGGAGATCATCAGTTTTCAGTAACATTATCGAAATTTTACTCCAAGTCCACTTGTACAAGTAAAAAGCAAGTTTTAAAAACAAAAATAAAACTTGTTAAGAGTGAGTGAAGCGAACGGAAGGGAGGGGAGCGACGAGGGGGAACCAAAAAAATTTCAAGGAGGAAAGAAAAATGTTATTTGAACCTATGGTTTTAATCGTTGGCGGGGGTATCTTAACCGTTGCATTTCTTGAAAAATTAGCAGAGGAATTAGGGTATCAATGGGTTGGAACAACTATTAAAATACTCTTACCTGCTGCTGGTATTGCTACAGGAGTTTGGTTTCTTGAAACTAATCCAATTTTGAGGTGGTTCTTATGAGTTTTTGGGCGAAGTTGAAAGTACGGAGAAAGCTAATAAAAGCTTTTAAGTTAGGTAAAATCCATTTAACATACAAGGTTAACGAAGATACTGAACGATTTGTTTTCCCGAAAATCCACGCGATAGACATTACTAGTCAATCTACTACAATTATTTTTACTTTGCCTAACGGACTCAATCCTGATCTGGTTAAAAAGAATTTCTATGTATTCCAGCAGCACTTTGGAAAGAATGTCGAGATCGAAGGAGAAATTAAAAAGTTTGTTTTAACGATTTATAAAAGTTCTTCATTTGGTCTACTCAAATACAACAAATCTAAAATCTCGGAACTTGTTGCTGCATTTAAACTTGGAATCATCTGCGGAAAAGACCGCAATGGCCAATATGTTGCATTCGATCTTTTAAAACAACCTCACATACTCATTGCCGGTGAAACAGGATCCGGGAAATCAACACAATTGCGATCTATCTTAACGACTCTGATTTTAAACAAAAAACCATCAGAGCTGCAGCTGTACCTAGGCGATTGTAAAAAGTCAGAGTTTCATATCTTCCGTAAAGTGGAACATGTCCAATGTGTGCTGAGTGATGGAAAACAGATTGCTTCAATGCTGAAACATATCAAGAAAGAACTGAAAGAGCGGAGTGATCTGACGGAGACATTCGAAGTTAGCCATATTGATGACCTACCGACTGAGCACCGGCGACCATACATTGTAGTGTGTATCGATGAGTTTGTCATGCTGCGAAAAGATGAAATAGTTATGGATATTCTCACGGAAATCGTGGCCATTGGAAGGACTCTTGGTGTGTTTGCTATTCTTTCCATGCAGAGACCTAATGCCCAAGTATTAGACACAACTATAAGAGCAAATTTGACTGTTAGCATGGGTTTTAAATTACGGGATAAAATTGAAGCTCGTATCGTTAATACTCCAGGAGCAGAAGCTATTGACACAAGTGGACGATTCATAATGAATAGCGATAAACTTTATGACCTACAAGCTCCATATCTTGAATTGGAGGATGCAAAAAAGTTTTTAAACCCTTTTATAGTGACGAAAAGACCGGTAAAAGAAGCGGATCCGAAAAAGAAAGAGCCTGTCTTAATAACTGAAAAGGACGTGTTTGCCGATGTCATTGACCAAGCGTGATAAAGCGATCATTAAGGACTTAAATAAATTTCGCGTAATGGATCGGGATTCTATTGCAGAGTTACATTTTAGTAATCTTAAGAATCCACAATACGCAGCCAATAATGTTTTACTTCGCTTACTACGTGATGGGGAGATACAGCGATCAACCTCATTTGTTCCATACGTTTACTTTGGTCCTGATGTTCAAATCAAAAAGAATAGTGCAAAAATAAACCATTTCCTTGCGATTCTTAACGTATATAAAGAGATTCGGAAACTTGGACATCTGGAAACCTTTCTTGTTGAGCCTAAGTATGGAAGTAAAGGAGTAGCCGAACCGGATATATTTTGCATGTTCCGAAAGACCGGCTTTTTTATCGAGGTACAAAAAACTGTGTACAGCGAGAAACAAATGTCTGATAAGCTGGCGCGTTATGTTGACCTTTTTAATGCTGGTATCATGGCGAAACCTTTTCCTCACGTTATTATTTTGAGTGAGCAAAGATATGCAATTGATGGGGAATATCCTTTTAGGGTGTTTCAGGCGGAATCGTTCACTCAATTCATTCAATCGCTAAAACCTCAGCAGCAAGCTGTACAGATCCCGGTTAAATCTAATGATGCGATTAAAATAAAGATAAATTAAGGATTGAAGGGAAATAAACTAATGATAAATTAATATAATTCTTTCTATATTATATACAAAAAGATATATAAACAGATACCATGCAAGTGGAAACGAAATCTCGCTTATTGATGTCCTAAAATCAGAATCAGAGGACGTAATTGACTTGATTCAGCTAAATATGGAAATTGAAAAAGTAAAAAAGTATATTGATGTTTTGGATGAACGGGAGAAAGAAGTAATTATAGGGAGATTTGGGCTTGGCTTGCAAAAGGAAAGAACTCAAAGGGAGATTGCTAAGGAGCTTGGAATTTCAAGAAGCTATGTTTCACGGATTGAAAAAAGAGCACTTATGAAGATGTTTCATGAGTTTTATCGTTCCGAAAAAGAGAAGAGACGGAAATGAATAGTGTATCTTAAACCACAGTATAATAGGGGATCAAGGCGTCATATTTTGTGTAGGAGTAACTACACTAACTATAAGACAAGTTAACCAAGTGAACCTAATTATAGGTTATTTTTATTAGGTATATTGGTGATTATTTCCCTTATCTTGTTTAGTTTTTTATAAACAACCGATCCTATTAAGGAATGAATATACAGTTCGATTTTTCTGTAAATCCTCAAAACAAATAAAAAAGCCCCCGATGATGGGGGCTTTCAGACTGTTGACAAACGCTCGCATTCTTCGTCACGTACCCTCCTCCGGTGCTCATTACCGTCTATGGTAACTCCGCTCCTCGCACGGGTTCGTTCCTCGACTGACAAGCGTTTTCAATCAGTCTGAAAGTGCATGAAATATACTTTGTCTACACTCTAAAAGCCCCCGATGATGGGGGCTTTTTTTATACCTTCTTAAGCTTAAATGGACTTACCATTAGGAATGCAAGAATCATCATCATGAAAGGATAAAACACAGGGGGAATATATGAAATACCAAGAAAACTTAATGTGGCTAGACACCCTGCAGCTGTAATCGGTAGACCAGTAAAATAACCATTGTTTTCAGTAATATTGAATTTAGCTAAACGAAATGCTCCACAGCCCATGTAGAATACAGTGAAAAACATCCCTGGACCGCCGAATTCAAATAAAATTCCTTGATAAATCAAGAGAGCTGGCGCAACTCCAAAGGATATGATGTCACTCATTGAATCTAGCTGTTTCCCGAGCTCCGATTCGCAATTGAACTTTCGGGCAATCATTCCATCAAAACGGTCAGCAAGGGCTGCAACGAAAATAAGCAGTAGCCCTAAATGTAAGCTTCCTTTCGTAATAGCTAATATGGCAAATCCACCTAGAGATAGATTAGTAAGTGTCATTACGTTTGCCGTTTGTGCTTTCAATTTTTTTATAGTATGGTCTATAACTTCAGATAAAAACAATCTTCTCACTCCTTTAAAAAACGGATAGAACAGAAACACAGGTTTATTATATAATAATATTTTATTAGGTGCATTTTATGCAAGAGTTAATAGAATTATTTAACATTTGGAGGTTTATTCGTGCTGAAGCCTTTGTATAGGACGTTTATTGAATTAACAAATGGTAGGTATACATCTGAAATATTGCGAAGGTTTTCGCAGTCTACCTACAGTAAGAAATTCATTTCTTCTTATAGTAAATTATATAAGATCAATCAGGATGAGATGGTTGGAAAATTATGTGATTATCAAACTCTGCATGAGTTATTTACAAGAAGATTAAAAGAAGGAATAAGGCAGGTTGATGAAAATGAGTATTCTGTAGTCAGCCCTGTAGACGCCGTGTTAGATGATTTTGGCGATATTCGCCTCGATCATACTTTTCATGTGAAAGGAAAAGAATACTCGATCCTTGATATGCTGGGAAATGAAGAAACGATAAAAAAATACTTAGGAGGCCATTATGCAGTTCTTTATTTAAGCCCAAGCCATTACCACCGCATCCATTCTCCGGTGAACGGAAAAGTATTGAAAAGGTGGACATTAGGAAGAAAATCATTTCCTGTCAACAAGCTAGGTATGAAATATGGAAAAGAACCGCTCTCTAAAAATTACCGGGTCATTTCTGAAATTAGACATAAATCAGGACATCTTGCACTAGTTAAGGTTGGGGCGATGTTCGTGAACAGCATCGAAATTACAAATCCTTCCTCTGACATTAAAAAAGGGGAGGAAATAGCCTATTTCAGCTTTGGTTCTACTGTCGTACTCCTTTTTGAAAAAGATACTTTTACTTTTAAAGAAAATCTTCATGTCCCACAAGAGATCTTGATGGGACAAGTGCTTGGATATCTTTCTAACAAATAAACAAAAAACTTGGTTCTTCCGAGTTAATCGGAAGGACCAAGTTTTAACATGATTATATTCATTTAAGATGATACTTTGATTCTACTGGATAGGGAGCGTCGGTGAATTTCTTTTTCGATTAGTCGAATAAACTCTGGGCTTAATTTTAATTCACGTGCTTTAAAATAGGATTCAATCAATAAATCATCGGATAGTTTATTCATACTATATTGCCTTTTGGCGATTCACCTCCATAAAAAAGATAGGAATATTCATGAACATTCATACATATTATGGTAGTTTGTCTTTCTGTACCCTTACTTTAACAAAAAAAAGCATATAGAACAATCGTTCTGTTATCCACAGTGTTTGGTGGATAAGTTGTGGGTAAAATGTTAATAAATACCATTATTTGAAGAATATCAATATGGATTATGTGCATAAGTTTATCCACAGTGCTTTATCTAAGTGAAGTTTGTCGAAAAATTTTTAAACTTGAAAGAGCTAGGAAAACATAGTATAAATAGTTTTTTTGAAAGGAGCGTTAAAATTAGGTATGATGTTTACATTGGAATTTAAGGGATTATTCGAGGTGATTATGACATGCTGAAAATGTTTTTGCCGAGTGAACATGTGAAAAGTGTGTTTGAAATCACTCCTGAAAGCCTTAAGGAGAAAGGCATAAAAGGCATTATTACTGATCTTGATAACACATTGGTTGAATGGGATCGGCCAAACGCTACGCCGAAGCTCATTGAGTGGTTTGATAACATGAAAGCGCACGGGATTTTAGTGACAATCGTATCAAATAATAACGAAAGAAGAGTTCGAACATTCTCAGATCCGCTAGGAATACCTTTTATCTTCCAAGCTAGGAAGCCAATGGGAAGAGCATTTCGAAAAGCCATTGAACAAATGGGACTTAAACGTGAAGAAACGGTTGTCATTGGAGATCAGCTTCTTACGGATGTATTGGGAGGAAATCGAAATGGATTTCATACGATTTTAGTTGTTCCGGTTGCCCAGACAGACGGTTTTGTTACACGATTTAATCGGAAAGTTGAAAGAAGACTTCTTTCATTTTTTAAAAAGAAAGGAATGCTTCAATGGGAGGATCAAAAATGAACAATCACGACTATACTTGTATTGGCTGTGGTGTAGCCATTCAAACAGAAAACCCTGAACAAATAGGATACACACCTGCTTCAGCATTGGAAAAAGAAGCCATTGTTTGTCAGCGTTGCTTTCGCTTGAAAAACTATAATGAAGTGCAAGATGTATCATTAACGGATGATGATTTCCTTAAAATCCTGAATGAAGTTGGGGATAGGGATGCTTTGATTGTCAAGATTGTCGACATTTTTGATTTTAACGGAAGCTGGTTACCAGGGCTTCACCGCTTTGTAGGGAAAAATGATGTATTATTAATCGGTAATAAAGTGGATTTGCTTCCAAAATCAGTTAAACACAACAAATTAATTAATTGGATGAAGCAATCCTCCAAAGAGCTCGGTCTTAGACCGATTGATATTTTATTGGTTAGCTCTCATAAAGGATACAACATGAAGGAAGCTGTCCAAGCGATTGAACAGTACCGAAATGGCAAAGATGTGTATGTAGTAGGCTGTACAAACGTTGGTAAATCAACTTTTATTAATCGGATAATTAAAGAAGTGTCTGGCGAAGGAGATGTTATCACCACTTCCCACTTTCCAGGGACTACTCTAGATACCATTGAGATTCCTCTTGATGATAACAAAGCATTGATTGATACACCAGGTATTATCAACCATCATCAAATGGCTCACTATGTAGATAAACGGGATTTAAAAGTCATCACACCAAAAAAAGAAATTAAGCCGAGAGTTTACCAATTAAACGAAGAACAAACTCTCTTTTTTGGGGGCTTAGCTAGATTTGATTATTTATCTGGTGGCAGAAAATCATTTACGTGCTATTTATCTAACGAATTAAAAATACATCGGACAAAGCTTGAAAAAGCTGATGAATTGTATGAAACTCATAAGGGAAGCCTTTTGACTCCTCCAAGAGCTGAACAATTGACAGAATTTCCGCCTTTAACCGCCCAAGAGTTCTCTATAAAAGAAGGGAAAACGGATATCGTATTTTCTGGTTTGGGCTGGATCACGATCAACGAGCCGGGAGCTGTCGTTCGTGCACATGTTCCAAAAGGTGTTTCGGTTATGGTAAGAAAATCCTTAATATAATAAAGATGGTGAAAAATGTGCAAAAATTATTCGGTGTTATAGGTGATCCAATTGGACACTCCATGTCACCTGCCATTCATAATGATGCTTTTTCACATCAAAACATCCAGGCTAGTTATCATGCATTTCACGTGAAAGAACAGCATTTAGAGGATGCGGTAAAAGGCTTTAAAGCAATTGGAATTAGCGGTTTTAACGTCACCGTACCTCATAAGACTGCCATTATTCCTTTCTTAGATGAAATGGACGAGCTTGCAGAAGCAATTGGAGCAGTCAACACGGTAAAAAATGAAAACGGAAAGCTAATTGGTTATAATACGGATGGACCAGGATATGTTGCAGCATTAAAGGAAGAGATGAATTCTCCCCTTAGAGACAAAAAAACGCTCATAATCGGAGCCGGGGGAGCCGCTAGAGGTATTTATTATTCACTTGTATATGAGGGAGTAAGCCATATTGATATTTGTAATCGTACAATAGAAAAAGCTGAAAAGCTGATTCATGACTGTCCTTACAAAGCCACATCTGCGGCATTATCCATGCATGCAGCAGCGGAAAAACTGTCACAATATGATTTAATTATTCAAACAACGTCAATAGGGATGAGCCCGAATACTCATGCTAGTCCGTTGACACTTGAAAATGTGAATCAGGAAGCTTTTGTCAGTGACATTATTTACAACCCTCTCAAAACCGCTTTTCTACAGGAAGCGGAGACAAGAGGGACAAAAATCCAAAACGGAATCGGGATGTTTGTTTATCAAGGAGCACTGGCTTTTCAAATTTGGACAGGGGTCTTCCCTGATACAAAGAGAATGAAAAAGATCGTACTGGAAAAACTTGGAGGTACAATATGTTAACAGGAAAGCAAAAAAGATTTCTCCGTTCTAAGGCACATCACCTGACACCGATTTTCCAGGTCGGAAAAGGTGGAGTAAATGAAAATATGATCAAGCAAATAGCAGATGCATTAGAAGCAAGAGAACTAATGAAGGTTAGCGTTTTACAAAATTGTGAAGAGGATCGGCATACTGTTGCTGAGGAATTAGCAAGTGGTACGCATGCCGAGCTTGTGCAAGTTATTGGAAATACCATTGTGCTATATAAAGAATCTAAAGAAAATAAACAAATTGAGCTTCCTTGATAGGATTGTGTTATGAAAAAAAGAGTAGGAATTCTTGGGGGTACGTTTGACCCGCCTCATGTAGGACATTTAATTATTGCCAATGAAGTTTTCCATGCACTCTGTTTAGATGAAGTTAGGTTTATGCCTAATCGTGTCCCTCCTCATAAAGAGAAAAAAAGCGGTACAAGTATTGAGGATCGTATTGAAATGATTAAGAGATCCATTTCAGACCATGATCATTTTAAATTGGAAACCATTGAGATCGAACGGGAAGGTCCGTCATACACATTTGATACAATCCAATTGTTAAAAAAACAAGAGCCTAATCATGAGTTTTTCTTTATTATCGGAGCGGACATGATTGAGTATTTGCCGAAATGGTATAGAATCGATGAGCTGATGAAAATCATTCAGTTTGTTGGTGTAAAAAGACCTCCGTACAATGAAAAAACTTCTTACAATGTAAAGCTAATAGATTCACCTGAAATTTTTCTTTCATCGTCCATATTACGCGAAAGAATCCGAAAGGGGATTTCTTGTAAATATCTCGTTCATGACAAGGTCTTGGATTATATCGAGAAAAATCGATTATACAGAACATGAAGAAGTTGTGGAGGTATTTTTTCTATGGAACGTGAAAAAGCACTGCAGCTTGTAAAAGAACAAATAACAGAGCATCGTTATCAACACACATTAGGCGTGGTTGAAACGTCAATCTGGCTGGCTGAAAAATACGGAGCAGACGTAAAAAAGGCGGAACTGGCTGCTATTTTTCATGATTATGCGAAATTTCGTCCTAAGGAAGAAATGAAAGAAATCATCATTAGAGAGAAAATGCCCAAAGATTTATTGGAGTATAATGAAGAATTATGGCATGCTCCTGTCGGGGCCTATCTGGTAGAAAAAGAAGCGGGCGTTGAGGATCCTGAGGTGTTAGATGCTATCAGGTACCACACCTCTGGAAGAGTAAACATGACCCTGCTTGAAAAAGTTATTTTTTTAGCCGATTATATAGAACCGGGTAGAAAATTCCCTGGAGTCGAAGAGGTAAGGGAGTTAGCTAAACAATCCTTGGATAAAGCATTGATTAAGTCGTTGCAAAATACCATCCTATTTTTAATGAAAAAAAACCAGCGCATCTATCCTGATACTTTTCATACGTATAATGATCTATTACTGAAACTGGAGGAATCTGATACATGAGTGAAAGAGACTTGCTCATTACGGCTGCGAAAGCGGCAGATGATAAAAAAGCAGAGGATATCATCGTCTTAAACATGAAAGGCATTTCCCTTGTAGCGGATTATTTTATGATCTGTCATGGGAATTCAGATAAACAAGTACAAGCCATAGCGAGAGAAATAAAAGAAAAGGTTGAAGAAAAAGGCTATGAGGTAAAAAGAATGGAAGGCTTCGATGAGGCGAAATGGGTGCTTGTCGACCTCGGGGATGTAGTGGCTCATATTTTCCACCGAGATGAAAGAAGCTATTACAACCTAGAGAGATTATGGGGTGACGCCCCAACCGAAAACATCGTAAATGAGTTGAATTCATGAGCTATCAGAAATTCGCTTTTATTTACGATGAACTCATGAAAGACGTTCCATACGAGAAGTGGCTGGAGCGGTTTTCTGAAACGATAAAGAAGTACCGGATTGAAGGCGAGAAGGTATTAGATCTTGCATGCGGCACGGGGGTGTTCTCTATCCTCCTAAAGGAAAATGGATTTAACCCTACAGGGGTGGATCTTTCTGAAGAAATGTTGATGGTCGCGTCTGAGAAAGCACAACAAAAAGGCTATCACATTCCTTTTTACCAGCAAGACATGACACAGCTTGAAGGATTGGGTACTTTTGATGCAGTGGTCATCTTTTGCGATTCCATCAATTATTTAAAAAAGGAAGAAGATGTCGTTAACGCATTTCAATCCGTTCTCAAGCATTTAAAGCCAGGCGGCTTATTCATGTTCGATGTCCATTCAGTCTATAAAATGGAGCATTTATTCCATAATCAAACCTATGCAATAAATGAAGAGCATGTATCATACATTTGGAATTGTTTTCAAGGGGATGAACCCTTAAGTGTGGAGCATGAGCTTACTTTTTTTGTGAAAAAAGCTGACCAAGACCTTTATGAAAGGTTTGACGAGCTTCATTATCAACGCACCTTTCCTATTGAGCAATACGAGGCTTGGTTAAAAAATACCGGCTTTGAGCTTTTAGAGGTCTTCTCAGATTTGGAAAATGAAGAGGTTCATGAGAAGACTGAACGCATATTGTTCGCTGCACGGAAAAAATAACAAAAGGCACATCTTTCATTAGGATGTGCTTTTTTTTATGGTAAAAAGATAGAGTGTCTATCTTAAGATAAAAACCCCATTTTCTTCGAAATTTTTTAAAAATATTAGAAGGAGTTTACTTTTGTTCGACGAATACATTAATACGGAACTCCGAACTGCCCCTCCATGCTTTTTATTTCATCCTCAAATTTTTTGTGAGTTGCTTCAAAAAGATGAATGAACATATTCCCAAGCTCTTGTTCCATTACTTTGATTCCTTCTCCCGTTATTCCACCTTTGACGCATACTTTTTCCTGAAGTGTCGGTAGAGAATAATACTCTTTTTTTAATAATTCCCCTAAGCCAACCAGCATTTTTTCTGTTAGGATGGTTGCAGTTTTTTGATCAATGCCAGTACTTTTGGTAGCTGCTTGAATAAAAGCTTGAGCCAAATAGCTAAAAAATGCAGGTCCACAACTAACAATATCTGATGAGACACGCGTTATTTTATTCTCAATTTCCAAAGGAACAGATATCTTTTCCGCAAGATCGAAAACTTTTGATTTCCACTCTTCGCTACAATTTACACCAAATGTTAATAATGAAACCCCTGCTAACGCTCTATTCGTAATACTAGGAATCCATCTCACTGTAGAGCAGGACAGAATGGAATCCAATTGTTGTACAGAAACTGGACTCGTAATAGAAATTACGCAATGTTGGCTTGTTAACATCGGTTTTATTTGCGTTAAAACAGTATATAGATCTTTGGGCTTTACACAAATAAAAATGAGGTCAGAGAAAAGCATCAATTCGTAAATATTTTCCGTTACGCGTAGAGTGTTATATTCATTTTTTAACTGTAACGCCTTTGTAATTGTTCGGTTTATCACCATCATTTCGGACGGAAAAACAGATTTAGAGTCAAGCAATGCTTCGATTAAGATCCTCCCCATGTTCCCTGTTCCGATTATCCCTATTTTCATATGCTCTTCCACCCCCTGACATAACTATTCATAAAACACTATGCAAAAAAAAATTTATTTATACCCTTTTTAAAACAAATTGGAGGTTAAGATACTATGAATCAAATTTTTAAACAAAACAAACGAATCATTATGATTGTTTTTGTCGCTTTAGCAGCAGTTGCCTATTCTTTTTTTCAATCTGCTCAAAAGAAAGAACAGGAAGGTGAAATCTTCAACTTAGAAAACCTTGAAACAACATCAGAATCAAGCAATGAAGATCAAACAGAACCTATAAACTCCACCATAAAGGTAGATGTGAAAGGAGCTGTCCATTCACCAGGAGTATATATTGGTAAACAAGAGGATAGGGTGATCGATATGATAAAAATTGCAGGAGGTTTTACTGAAAATGCCAATCAAAATGCGGTCAATCTTGCAGAGAAGATTCAGGACCAGATGGTCATTTACGTACCGAAAATGGGAGAAGAGGGGGAAGGAATCGTTTCAAATAATGACTCAAATGCTAATGCTTCAGGAGGAAAAGTAAACCTAAACTCCGCTGATGAAAACGAATTACAGACATTGCCTGGAATCGGGCCCTCAAAGGCAGCTTCTATCGTAGAATATCGAAATCAAAATGGCAGGTTTAAAAACATTGACGAATTAAAAAATATAACAGGAATAGGTGAAAAGACTTTTGAGAAATTGAAGGATTCTATTACGGTAAACTGATGTGTGATCCCCTACACAAAAAAATAAGGAGAAGGTAAAATAAGAAAAGATTGAAAATAATCAAAAAGGGGAAGGAACATGAATCGAATTAGCTGGCACCAATATTTTATGGCACAAAGCCATTTGCTTGCCTTAAGAAGCACTTGTACGAGATTGGCGGTCGGAGCTACAATCGTCCGTGACAAGAGAATCATAGCAGGAGGGTACAACGGTTCCATTGCTGGGGGAGACCATTGCATCGATAAGGGATGCTATGTCATTGATAACCATTGCGTAAGGACGATCCATGCGGAAATGAACGCCATTCTTCAATGTGCTAAATTTGGCGTTCCTACTTCTGGAGCAGAAATATATGTGACACATTTTCCTTGCCTTCAATGCTGTAAATCGATCATACAAGCTGGAATTAAAGCGGTTTACTATGCGAAAGACTATAAGAATCACCCTTATGCTGTAGAGTTGTTCCAACAGGCAGGGGTTATCGTAGAGCATGTCCCTTTAGAACAAGAAAGTATGGATCCAGCTTCAAGGGATAAAAAGGAATTAGTAGACGAGCTAATTAAAGAGATTGCCTCTTTAAGCTCTGATCAAGAAAAACATCAGCTATTTAAGGAAAAAGCGGAACGATTATTTAAGTAACTTTTTATTAGGGAACTTCCTCTGTTTTCTTGTTGTAAGCAGAGGATCCCATTATTATTTTTACAAGGAGCATAACGTGAAACAATGGTCTATATTGTTGCTAGTTGCTACTGTTTTTGGCATCCTCTCTTTTTTTCAGCCTAGCTTCAAGCTTTTTTGGCTTATGATTCTCTATCTTTATTTCCTTATTCGATTTTCAAATTGGCAAGGATTTTTGTTTTTCATTATTATATTCGGAATGTTTTACTCCTTTTCATTTCTTCACCAACATCTCCAATCAACCAAGCTCTTAGAGAAAGAGCACAGTATTATGGCTAGATTCTCCGAATTGCCTGAAGTGAACGGCAAAGTACTAAAAACCATCATATTGACTCCTCAAAAGGAAAAGCTCCTTCTTCGTTACACCTTTAAAAATAAACACGAAAAAATGCAGTTTTTGGAAGCCTATCAGCTGGGACAAACTTGTAAAATGGAGGGTGAACTTATACTCCCAGAAAAAAACCGCAATCAAAACGCTTTTAACTATCAAAAATATCTCCAACAGCAAGGGATTACATGGATTTTTAAGCCAAATGAATTCCCCTTACGATTCTGTCAAAAAGCATCTCCTTCACTTTTCGAGCAAATAAAACATGTAAGATGGAAGGGTTTAAAGACTTTAGAAAAAGAAAAGAATGAGGAATTTAGAGCATTTTCTGCTGCGTTAATTTTCGGTGAATCAAGCTGGATTGAAGAGGAAACGTATCAGTCTTTTCAAAAGTTGGGACTCGTCCATATATTGGCTATTTCTGGGTTGCATGTTGGAATGATATCCATGATTATTTTTTATATTGGCATAAGAGCAGGATTAACAAGAAGATCGGTTCAAGCGTTATTATTAATCATTTTACCGGTATACTTAATACTCGCTGGAGGTTCTCCTTCTGTCGTAAGAGCTTGCTTGATGGTCATGACATACATTCTCTTTCAATTATTTAGAACCCGTATATCTTCATTTGATATTCTGTCACTCATTTTCTCTGGTATTTTAATGTATAACCCCTATTTACTATTTCATATCGGTTTTCAGCTATCTTTTTCCATTACTTTTTCATTGTTGTTATCCGAAAGGATTCTTACTCGTTCGTATAAAGTGTGGGATGCGGCTGCAAAACTTCTCACAGCAAGCATCATTTCTCAGCTTTCTGGAATCCCTATTCTACTGTATCATTTTTATGAGGTATCTTTCATTGGTGTCATCTTGAACATTGTCTATATTCCCCTTTATACGGTAATCCTCCTTCCAGGAGTGATGCTTTGTTACGCATTGAATATGATGGATCCTTTCATTTCTTCTATTTTACAATCACCACTAGAGATGGTGTTGCATTACAGTAACACAATTGCTAATTGGGTCTCCCTACTGTCGATTACTTCCATCACATTTGGAAAAACTACTTTTTACACTACCCTTCTCCTGTGTGGATCTATTCTTAATTTATTCCTAACTTGGGAAAAGGGTTTCACAAAGAAAATGTTAAAAGCTTCTCTTTTGGTTTGCATGATTCTCGTTTATCATTTTTCAGCGCCCTGTCTCAGTCCAATTGGAGAAGTGACCTTTATTGATGTGGGACAAGGAGATTCGATTTTAATCAAACAGCCATTTGGTAAAGGAAACATTCTCATTGATACGGGAGGAGTTATGAATTTTGCTAAAGAAGAATGGGAGACCACTGATCGGATCTTCGAGCCTGGTGCTGATATTGTCGTTCCTTTTTTAAAAAGTAAAGGGATTCGTAATCTTGACAAACTTATACTTACTCATCCGGATCAAGATCATATTGGAGGTGCTATGGCAGTTATAGAATCGATATCAGTAAAAGAGCTTGTTATTGCTGCTCCTTCCATAAAGGAGTATGGCAACAAAATGGTGACAAAAGGAAAAGGGCTAAAAATCCGATTGGTAAAAAGAGGAGATACACTCCATATTGGAAATATTCGACTCTATGTGCTTGGACCAAATGAGAACCACGAGGATAAAAATGAAGAGTCCATTGTGCTTTTTGCAAAAATCGCCAATCTTAACTGGCTTTTTACAGGGGATCTTGGTAAAAAGGGTGAGGAAGAGTTGGTAAAGTCATTCCCAAAGCTTAAGATTGATGTGCTAAAGATCGGACATCACGGAAGTAAAAATTCTACTTCTTCCATTTTTATTCGTGCGATCAAACCAAAAGTAGCTGTTATTTCTACAGGGAAGAATAACCGATTTGGTCATCCGCATTCAGAAGTATTGAAAATTCTTGAAGGGGAAGGAATAAACTACTTTCGGACAGACAAAAGTGGAGCTGTTTCGTTTACGTATCGTTTTAATAAACAGTTTGGAACCTTTTCTACTCAACTTCCATACAATATTACAAATTAGCAGAACTTGTAATAATTCACAGAAGTTTCTTAATGAGCATTAGAAAGACCTCCATATGAAATGAAGGCCTATGTATGTTGTTATTAAGCTCCAACAAAATGAATGACAGTGGCAATAATGAACATTGTAGCGAAGAAACCGAAAGAAACGATGAATCCAACAGCGGAATCTACTGCATCATTACGTTTTGATTGGACATTTTTTTCAAATTCGTTCATGTCTACCCCCCCTATTTCTTTAATTAGTATAAGCGATTACAAAAAAAAAATCTACAGCTGCCTTTTTGTTTTCCTTTAATAGCAAGAGTTGTCACAAATAGTTTACATTTGTGAGGTGAAAAATATAACTACAAAGCGGTCCTTAAAAACGATTCATTCTTCCCGTCGAGGAGTAAGAACCCGGGTCTTGCTTTCAGGCGTTTATATAGATCGGGGGAATTGACCTACCGCAATCAATTCCCTCTTTTACTTGCCAAATCGTACAACCATAGTTACCATGGTAATATATTTTATAAAAGTAGGGGATTTGATTTGGTATTAGACGTATGGAAAAGCATTAAGAGAAAGGAAATTGCTCCTCTCTATTTATTATTTGGCAATGAGCCTTTCCTTATTAATGAAACGAAAAGGCTCATTGTTGAACATGCATTGAATGAAGAAGAGCTCGATTTTAATCTTTCCCAATTTGATCTGGAAGAAATACCTGTAGAGAAGGCTTTAGAAGAAGCAGAAACTTTGCCCTTCATGGGTGAGAAGAGAGTCGTTTTTTTACATAATCCTGTGTTCTTAACAACTGAAAAATCAAAATCAAAAGTTGAGCATCAGATCGCTTCACTTGAAAGATATATTCAAAATCCAGCCCCTTATTCAGTAATCGTATTATCTGCACCTTATGAAAAATTGGATGAACGGAAGAAGATTACGAAGGAACTAAAAAGAAGAGCAGTTGTTGTGGAGACCAAAAAGCTAAATGAACAGGAGCTAAAAAGCTGGGTTCACGATAAGGTAAGAGCAGCTGGAAAAAAAATGGACGAAGAGGCGCTTCGAACCCTTCTAGAGCTTGCAGGAACAAATCTAATGCTTTTAAATAGCGAAGTCGATAAAATGCTTTTGTATATTGGACAAGACGATATAATCACAAAAGAAACAGTCGAACTATTAGTTTCAAAATCACTTGAGCAAAATGTTTTTACTTTGGTAGAACTTGTCATACAGCGGAGAATTAGCGAGTCGGTATCCATGTTGCAGGATCTGCTTAATCAAAATGAAGAACCCATTAAAATTTTATCGATCATGGCTGGACAATTAAGGCTTCTTTATCAAGTTAAGGAGTTAGCTAATCAAGGCTATGGACAGCAAAGGATCGCTACGCTTCTTAAGGTGCATCCTTTTCGCATAAAGCTTGCATTAGAAAAAGTAAAGGAATTTAAGACTGATGAGCTCCTTTATCTTATGAACCAGCTTGCTGATGCAGATTATAAAATGAAGACCGGGGGTATGGATAAAGCACTTTTATTAGAGTTATTGTTCTTAAAGTTGAGCAAATAAAAAAACGATCCAAAGGTGGATCGTTTTTTTATTATGCTTAATTAAGCATTTAATGCGTTAAGCTTTTTAGTAAGACGAGATTTCTTACGGGCTGCCGCATTTTTATGGATTAATCCTTTAGATGCAGCTTTGTCTAATTTTTTAACAGCAAGTAAAAGCGCTTCTTTTGCATTTTCATCTTTGTTAGCAATTGCAGCTTCAGCAGATTTCACAGCAGTACGCATAGCAGATTTAAACATTGCGTTGTGAGCTCTTGCTTTTTCAGATGTTTTTACGCGTTTGATAGCAGATTTAATGTTTGGCATTCCGTTCACCTCCTACAAAGACATCGAGATTATATGAACTCGACTTTCAAATCGTTAACAATTAGCAACAAAGGATATTCTATCAGACTGTACCCTATATTGCAATACTCTAGTTTGGTCATTCAGGAGTTCATGGACAAGATTATACAATGAAAAAACAGTAGAAGCTATAACTAATATCAATTTTTCGGAATGAGAATCTTAAGATAAGGAAAAAAATAGAGAAAAGGATGAATTTTATTGGAGGTTAAGCGATGGATCAACATTTAGAATTAAGCCAATATTCTGTTCGTACGGATTTAGCATTGGAGGCAAACGAGATGGCTGTAGCGGAAAGAGGAGTTTCAACTACTGAAAACCTCTCTCGAATTGAAGGTGTCATCATTAAGGAAAAAGAAGTAGATGATTTAAAAGTATCTTTGGTTGAAGTTACTGAAGAAGGGGCTAAAGCGATCGGAAAGAAAAAGGGGAGTTACATCACGTTAGAGGTTCAGGGGATTCGTCAGCAAAACAGTGATTTACAGCAAAAGGTTGAAAAAATATTTGCTGAGGAATTCTCTTATTTTTTAAAAAAATTGAACTTGACGGAAGATAGCAGCTGTCTGGTTGTGGGTTTAGGAAACTGGAATGTAACCCCCGATGCCTTAGGGCCTTCTGTTGTTGAGAATCTGGTCATTACAAGACATTTATTTGAATTGGAACCAGAACAGGTGAAGGAAGGGTTTCGACCGGTCAGCGGAATTTCACCAGGTGTTATGGGTTTGACAGGTATTGAAACGAGCGACATCATTCATGGGGTTATTGAAAAAATTAAACCAGATTTTGTGATTGCGATCGACGCTTTGGCAGCTCGTTCAATTGAAAGAGTAAATTCTACGATCCAGATCTCTGATACAGGAATCCATCCAGGTTCAGGAGTTGGCAATAAAAGGAAAGAATTGAGTCGAGAGACTTTAGGAATTCCTGTCATTGCTATAGGCGTTCCGACTGTGGTCGATGCGGTTTCCATTACAAGCGACACAATTGATTTTATTTTAAAGCATTTCGGTAAGGAATTAAAAGATGGCAACCGTCCTTCCAATTCTTTGACACCAGCTGGTTTTAGCTTTGGGAAAAGAAAAAAGCTTACGGATGAAGACTTGCCTGAAGAAGAACATCGAAAAACCTTCCTTGGAATGATTGGGACACTTTCAGAAGAAGAAAAGAGAAAGCTGATTCATGAAGTTCTATCACCAATTGGTCACAACTTAATGGTTACACCGAAAGAGGTCGATGTTTTTATAGAAGATATGGCCAACTTACTTGCAAATGGATTAAATGCTGCTCTGCATGATGCAATTAATCAAGAAAATACGGGTTATTACACAAGGTAAGAAGACTAATATTTTTTTCTCATACAAAGTGATGGAAAACGCTTGTCAGTTGAGATACGTCATGCCGTGCTGAAGAATGCAATCGTTTTTCAGCGTTCTCAAAATTAGTTCTACCTTTTCTAGTATTTACATATCTATTTACTAGACAAGCTCAGAAAGGGTGGAACTATGAGACGAAACCAAAACGTAGAATTGATAACCGTAATTCGGGGCTCGACAATCATTAAAGGATTCTTTCTTATATTGGTCATGATGCTTTTTGTGTTTTCGGTGAGTGGATTATTAACTTCATTGAAACCGGAATACAGAATATCTTCTCAATCTGTTCATGAAACTGCTAGAGTTTTTTCGGGAGAAATGCTTTTTTCGTTAATATCTCAGGAAAATCATTATTTTCAAGAAGCTTTACCAAATAAAGAGCCGACACCTGCTTTGTCAAAGCAATTATTAAAACTGTCTGCCAACATCTCCTTAGATGATCCGAGAAGCTTGCTAGGAAGGGAGTTACCGGGGTTTTCAATTTTTGATAGTGAGATTTTAGTAGCTGGTGAAGGAACGAATTATACCAATATGCCATATGAATCTGCGCCTCCACCTGAAGTAATGCATTCTGAAAGAGAGGCAGCTCTTCAAAATCTTGAGGCCATTGATGAGCCAGAAAATAAATCTATAGGATCAACAAATGGAAAGAAAGTTGTCTATATTTATCATACGCACAATCGTGAGTCGTATTTACCATATCTCAAAGATGTGAAAAATCCAGATTTAGCGTATCATTCAAAAATAAATGTTACAAAACTAGGAGAAAAACTTTCTCAAGAGTTAGAAGAAAAAGGAATTGGGACATTAGTTGATAAAACAGATGTAATGGGTAATTTAACAAAAAAAGGATTAACCTTTCCGAAAGCGTATCAGGAATCAAGAGGCGTTGTTCAGCAAGCCATTGCCTCTAACAATCATTTAGAATATGTCATTGATATTCATCGCGATTCAAAAAGGAAAGAGCAAACCACTATAACGATTAATGGCAAAAATTATGCAAAACTGGCATTTGTTGTAGGTGGAGAAAACGCACAATTTCAAAAGAATGTCGCGATTGCAGAGAAACTGCATTATATGCTGGAAAAAAAGTTCCCGGGCTTATCTAGAGGGGTACTGAAGCAGCAAGGCCCCCGTGTGAATGGAAAGTACAATCAAGATCTGTCTGAAAATGCCATGCTATTGGAGTTTGGCGGAGTGGATAATACGTTTGAAGAGCTCTATCGTTCTGTTGAAGCCTTCTCCATTGTTTTCAGTGACTACTATTGGAATGAGGTAAATGCAAAGGAAGTTAACAGTGAATCGAAAACAGAAGGGAAATAATGGGTTGAGGTGCAGATATGGTTAAGTTTATGTTAAAATGCTTTTTGTTGGTTTTCGTCCTTTTCTTTGGTGTATTGTTCGGCATGCAGCAAGCGAATGATGGAATGAAAAAAATGAAGGGCTATAACGATCCTCAGTTATATAGTGCATTTCAAGTAAAAGAAGGAAAAAGTGGAACGGAAGCATCTGTGCTCGGACAAAAAGTGACCAGCCATGATTTGGAGCAAAAGAAAAAACAGCTGGAAGAAATGAAGGCCTTTAATATGTTTTCGAGTATTGGGAAAAAAATTTCAGATGTGGTTACAAATCTTTTCAGTGAAATAACAAACAAACTTTTCAATTAATATCTCTAAAAAGTTACTCAAATTTGGGATCATCCCATATGGTTGAGTAACTTTTGCTTTTTACATGTTTGATTCATTCACACTTTGAAATTCCAACATTTTTCGTAATCAAAAAATCGTATTTCTAATTTGTTATCAATACTACTATAACAATATTTCATCTGAAGCAAATGATTTATCATCTTCACTAATTGAATGTTGCTTTTTGGACTGATATAATCAAAACTAGTGTATTTGTGTCGAATTACAGGAGTGAAATAAATGAACATAGAAGAAAAATTAAAGCGTCAGGAAAAAATTCGCAACTTTTCTATTATCGCGCATATCGATCATGGGAAATCTACGTTAGCTGATAGAATTTTAGAAAAAACCAATGCCCTTTCTCAGCGTGAAATGAAAGATCAGCTGCTTGATTCCATGGACCTTGAAAGAGAACGTGGAATTACGATCAAACTAAATGCTGTTCAACTAAAATACAAAGCATCTGATGGTGAGGAATATATTTTTCATTTAATAGATACACCAGGTCACGTAGACTTCACGTATGAAGTATCCCGCAGCTTGGCTGCATGTGAAGGTGCCATCCTAGTAGTGGATGCTGCTCAAGGGATTGAAGCACAAACATTAGCAAATGTATACCTAGCTTTAGATAATGACCTGGAAATCTTGCCTGTTATCAATAAGATCGATCTTCCTAGTGCTGATCCAGAGAGAGTGCGTAATGAGATTGAGGAAGTGATTGGCTTAGATGCATCCGAAGCTGTTCTAGCATCAGCAAAAGCAGGAATCGGTATTGAGGAAATTCTTGAGCAGGTAGTAAAACAAGTACCTCCTCCACAAGGAAATCCAGATGCCCCTTTAAAAGCATTGATTTTTGACTCGCTTTACGATGCGTATCGTGGTGTAGTTGCCTACATTAGGGTAGTAGATGGATCGGTTAAAGTCGGAGATAAAATTAAAATGATGGCAACTGGTAAAGAATTCGAGGTAACAGAAGTTGGTGTATTCACCCCGAAAGCAGTGCTTGTTGATGAACTGACAGTAGGTGATGTAGGCTACTTAACCGCTTCGATTAAAAATGTCGGTGATACACGTGTTGGTGACACGATTACGAATGCGAAAAACGGAGCTACTGAACCGCTGCCTGGTTATAGAAAATTGAATCCGATGGTTTATTGTGGTTTATATCCAATTGATTCTGCACGTTTTAACGATCTTCGAGATGCGCTTGAAAAACTGCAGTTGAACGATTCTGCATTGCAGTTTGAACCAGAAACATCTCAAGCGCTTGGGTTTGGATTCCGTTGTGGTTTCTTGGGACTATTACACATGGAAATTATTCAAGAGCGTATCGAACGTGAATTCAAAATTGATCTCATTACAACTGCACCGAGTGTTATTTACCATGTGAAGTTGACAGATGGCTCGGTCGTACATGTAGATAATCCATCTAACATGCCAGACCCGCAAAAGATTGATGTAGTAGAAGAGCCATATGTAAAAGCAACAATGATGGCTCCAAATGATTATGTCGGAGCTATTATGGAGCTATGCCAAGAAAAACGTGGTATTTTCATCGATATGCAATATTTGGATGAAACACGCGTTAGCATTGTCTATGAAATTCCGCTATCCGAAATCGTATATGACTTTTTTGATCAATTGAAATCTAGTACAAAAGGCTACGCTTCTTTTGATTACGAGCTAATCGGTTATAAAGCTTCGAAGCTTGTTAAAATGGACATCCTTCTAAATGGCGAAAAGGTAGATGCCTTGAGCTTTATCGTTCACCGTGACTTTGCATATGAACGAGGAAAGGTCATTGTTGAAAAGCTGAAGGACCTTATTCCAAGACAGCAATTCGAAGTACCTGTCCAGGCTGCAATTGGACAGAAAATCATTGCCCGTTCAACCATAAAGGCAATGAGAAAGAACGTTTTGGCGAAATGTTACGGTGGTGATATCTCCCGTAAACGTAAGCTGTTAGAGAAACAAAAAGAAGGTAAAAAACGCATGAAGCAGGTTGGTTCTGTAGAAGTTCCGCAAGAGGCTTTCATGGCAGTATTGAAAATGGATGATACAACACCAAAGAAATAAAAGGATGGGGGCTAGAACGGGAAGGATTTCCTAAGCTAGCCTCTTTTATTTCATAATTGGAGCTGCACATTTAATGAAAAGGGGGGGACCTGATGATCAGAAGCGCATACATTCACATACCGTTTTGTGAGCATATCTGTCATTATTGCGATTTCAATAAAATGTTTCTAAAAGGTCAACCTGTTGATGAGTATTTGTTCGCACTGGAAAAAGAAATGCAGCTTGCATTAAAAATGAATCCTACCGATCAACTTCATACTATTTTTGTCGGAGGGGGGACACCGACTTCATTAAATGAGTCCCAATTGAAGCTGCTTTGTACAATGATTGAGAAAAACCTACCTTACCAAAACGACGTAGAGTTTACATTTGAGGCAAACCCGGGAGATTTATCTATAGAGAAACTTAAAATTCTTCATACTTATGGAGTGAACCGGATCAGCTTCGGGGTGCAAAGCTTTAATGAAGAGCTATTAAAAAAAATCGGTAGAACTCATAAGCCATCTGATGTATATGATTCCATTGAAAATGCTCAAAAAGCTGGGTTTCATAATATAAGCATTGATTTAATTTATGGACTTCCAGGTCAGACACTCGAGGACTTTCATATTACATTACAAAAGGCTTTAGAAATTGGGCTTCCTCATTATTCAGGTTATTCACTAATTGTTGAGCCGAAAACGGTATTTTATAATCTTATGCAAAAAGGAAAGCTCAACCTTCCTCCGCAAGAAATTGAAGCGCAAATGTATGAGCTATTAATGGAGAAAATGGATCAGCATGGCTTACATCAATACGAAATCAGCAACTTTGCAAAAAAAGACTTTGAAAGCAGGCATAATCTAACGTACTGGAATAATGAAGAATATTATGGATTCGGTGCTGGAGCCCACGGCTATGTTAATGGTATGAGAGTTGCCAATTACGGTCCGCTAAAAAAATATATGGAGCCCATTTCATTAGGAAATCTTCCTTATATAGAGAAACATAAAGTCAGTGACATGGAAAGAATGGAAGAAGAAATGTTTCTAGGCCTAAGAAAAACATCTGGTGTTGAATTAGCTGCTTTTGAAAAGAAATTTGGGCAAAGTTTAACTGAATTATTTAAGGAGCAAATGATAGATTTGACAAAAAGAGGGCTCATCACGATCGATAACGGAAGTTTGAAGCTTACACATAAGGGAAAATTACTCGGAAATGAGGTTTTTGGGTCATTTATCGGTGTTATATAATCGTTGACATCATTTCGCTCATCTGATAATTTATAAGTAGAATTAGCACTCGAAGTTATAGAGTGCTAACAGAGGTGATCAAGAATGTTAACTGATCGTCAATTATTAATATTGCAAGTTATCATTGATGACTTTATACAATCGGCTCAGCCTGTTGGTTCACGTACCCTTTCTAAGAAAGAAGAGATAACCTTCAGTTCAGCCACCATTAGAAATGATATGTCTGATTTGGAGGAGCTTGGATTTATTGAGAAAACCCATACTTCTTCGGGGCGGGTACCATCTGAAAAAGGCTATAGATACTATGTTGATCATTTACTTTCTCCCCAAAAGCTAAAAAATGAAGATGTGATGAAGCTGCGATCTATTTTTGCTGAGCGTATTTATGAACTTGAAAAAATTGTTCAGCGCTCTGCTCAGATTTTATCGGAACTGACAAATTACACAGCGATCGCATTAGGACCGAAAGTAAAGGAAAATCGTTTAAAGCGACTTCAAATTGTTCCAATCAGCCATGAAACGGCTGTTGCAATTATTGTTACAGATACTGGTCACGTTGAAAATAAGATGATAAGTCTTCCATCCGATTTTAATATCAATGAAATGGAAAAGATGGTTAATATTCTTAATGCGAAGCTGATTGGTGTCCCTCTCGTTGACTTGAAAGATAAAATCTATAAAGAAGTTGCTTTACTGCTAAGACAGCAAATAAGTAACTACGATTCAATGATGCATGCTGTTGCACAATCATTAGATGTCGCACCAAATGAAAAGCTGTTCTTTGGCGGGAAAACAAACATGCTAAGTCAGCCTGAATTTCATGACATTAATAAGGTTCGTTCCTTGCTTACAATGATTGAGCAAGAAAAGGATATGTACAAACTTCTTAAGAAAAACCCTGTAGGGATCCATGTAAAAATAGGGCGGGAAATAGAAGATCCTGTCATGGAAGACTGCAGCTTAATTACAGCAACCTATAGTATAGGGGATGAACGGTTGGGAACCATCGCAATACTTGGTCCAACCCGAATGGAATATTCTAGGGTTATCAGCTTATTGAAAATATTCTCCGAAGACTTTTCTGCAGTCATGAATAAGGTGTATCAAAACTAATACTCAAGGAGATATTGAGAAAGGGATGGAGGTCTACGCTTCCATCCCATCCACATGTCATTCTATATAAGTCCTTTTAGGGAGGTGAGATGGATGTCAGAACAAGAGAAAAAAAATCTAGAAGAAAATATTGAAAATCAAGGACCAGTTGAAGAGGTTTTTGCAGAGGAAGAGACTTCCAAAGATGTGAATGAATTAACCAATGAAGATGAACAGTCAATGGAAGAATTAACTCCTGAACAAGAACAGCTAAAAGAAGCAGAGGCGAAAATAGCTGAACTGGAAGCAAAAATTGAAGAATTGGAAAATCGTTATCTTCGATTACAAGCTGATTTTGAAAATTCAAGACGCCGTGCAAGATTAGATATGGAAGCGGCTCAAAAATATAGAGTGCAAAATCTTGCTACAGATCTATTGCAGTCTCTTGATAATTTCGAGCGAGCATTAAATATTAAAACCGAAAACGAAGAAACTAAATCCATACTTAAGGGTATGGAAATGGTTTATAAAGGCATAATGGATGCACTAAAACGTGAAGGTGTAGAACCAATTGAAAGTGTTGGACAACCGTTTGATCCATACAAGCATCAGGCGGTCATGCAGGTTCAAGAAGAAGGCTATGATTCAAATGTCGTTATAGAAGAACTTCAAAAAGGGTATATGCTGAAGGATCGGGTAATCCGACCTGCAATGGTAAAAGTTAACGGTTAAAAACATTTACATAATGAATAGGAGGTTTTTGGAATATGAGCAAGATTATCGGTATTGACTTAGGTACAACAAACTCTTGTGTTGCCGTTTTAGAAGGCGGAGAACCAAAAGTAATCCCTAATCCAGAAGGTAACCGTACAACACCATCCGTAGTTGCGTTCAAAAATGGTGAAAGACAAGTTGGGGAAGTGGCGAAACGTCAAGCAATCACAAACCCTAACACCATTATTTCTATTAAACGTCACATGGGAACGGATTATAAAGTAGAAGTGGAAGGAAAAGAGTACACTCCACAAGAAATTTCTGCTATTATTCTTCAACACCTAAAGTCTTACGCAGAAGACTATTTAGGGGAAAAAGTTACAAAAGCAGTTATTACTGTTCCTGCTTACTTTAACGATGCGGAACGCCAAGCGACAAAAGATGCTGGTAAAATTGCGGGTCTTGAAGTAGAGCGTATCATTAACGAGCCGACAGCAGCTGCTCTTGCTTACGGATTAGATAAAATGGAAGAAGATCAAACCATTCTAGTATATGACCTTGGTGGCGGTACATTTGACGTTTCCATCCTTGAGCTTGGTGACGGCGTATTTGAAGTCCGCGCTACTGCAGGTGATAACCGTCTTGGTGGAGATGACTTTGACCAGGTCATTATCGATTACCTAGTAGAGCAATTTAAGAAAGAAAATGGAATTGACCTTTCTAAAGATAAAATGGCTCTTCAACGCTTAAAAGATGCTGCTGAAAAAGCGAAAAAAGACCTTTCCGGCGTGACTTCAACACAAATTTCATTACCGTTCATTACTGCGGGAGAAGCTGGACCACTTCACTTAGAAGTAACACTTACTCGTGCTAAATTTGAGGAGCTTTCTGCTCATCTTGTTGAACGTACGATGGGCCCTACTCGTCAAGCGTTAAAGGATGCAGGCTTAACTCCAGCAGATATTGATAAAGTCATTCTTGTAGGTGGATCTACTCGTATTCCTGCTGTTCAAGAAGCTATTCGTAAAGAAATTGGAAAAGAACCTCATAAAGGCGTTAACCCTGATGAAGTAGTAGCTATGGGGGCGGCCATTCAAGGTGGAGTATTAACTGGAGATGTTAAAGACGTAGTATTATTAGACGTTACTCCGCTTTCTCTTGGAATTGAAACAATGGGTGGCGTGTTCACGAAATTAATTGAACGCAACACAACGATTCCAACAAGTAAGTCACAAATATTCTCTACTGCTGCAGATAATCAAACAGCGGTTGATATTCACGTTCTTCAAGGGGAGCGTCCGATGGCAGCTGACAACAAAACGCTTGGCCGTTTCCAATTAACAGACATCCCACCTGCACCTCGCGGTGTTCCTCAAATCGAGGTAACATTTGATATCGACAAAAACGGTATTGTGAACGTACGTGCTAAAGATCTTGGAACAAATAAAGAACAAGCCATCACTATTAAATCATCTTCTGGATTGTCTGAAGAAGAAATCCAACGCATGGTAAGAGAAGCAGAAGAAAACGCTGAAGCCGATAGAAAGCGTAAGGAAGAAGCAGAGCTTCGTAATGAAGCTGACCAGCTAGTATTCCAAACAGAAAAAACGTTAAAAGATCTCGAAGGCAAAGTTGACCAAGCTGAAGTAACAAAAGCTACAGAAGCAAAGGATGCTTTAAAAGCTGCAATTGAAAAGAATGATCTAAATGAAATCCGTGAGAAAAAAGATGCTCTTCAAGAGATCGTAACAAATCTAACTGTGAAGCTGTACGAAGAGGCAGCAAAAGCACAGCAAGCAGCACAACAAGGTGGAGCTGAAGGGCAAAGCTCATCAAAAGACGATAATGTTGTAGATGCAGAATTCACGGAAGTAGATGACAAAGATAAGTAAGGCAAGGCCTGAATTCAAAAAAGTCAAAGTCTATAATTTGGGCTTTGACTTTTTTTCTCTAATGAAGAGCGGATGTGAAATCTGCGCCTAGCTTAAAAGCGCAGAAGTTTTCCGCGTAACTTTATGTTTGGCTCCTATAAAGAACCGAAAGCTTTTCTTAAGTTTTGATAGCAAAGGAGCTTAGTTGTGACATACTAGTAATGGTTATATTCAATAAAATGAAATGTTGGAGGAGAATCTGTTATCTTCACTCATAAAACAGGATATGTAATTGTTTTTATTGCACGATAAGTTGACAGAGTGTTAAAATAACCTTTATGTGAATGGAATCGGAGATGGATAGATATGAGTAAAAGGGACTATTATGAAGTCCTTGGGCTCTCAAAAGGAGCCTCTAAGGAGGAAATTAAAAAAGCGTACCGTAGGCTATCGAAAAAATATCATCCTGACATTAATAAAGAACCAGACGCAGCAGATAAATTTAAAGAAATAAAAGAAGCTTACGAAGTACTAAGCGATGATCAAAAGCGAGCGCATTACGATCAATTTGGACATACGGATCCTAACCAAGGCTTTGGTGGTTTTGGTGGGGCTGATTTTGGATTTGGCGGTTTTGAAGATATTTTCAGCTCGTTTTTCGGTGGAGGGGGAAGACGTCGTGATCCTAACGCCCCTAGACAAGGAGCAGATCTTCAATACACGATGACCCTTTCCTTTGAAGAAGCAGCTTTTGGTAAAGAAGTGGACATTGAAATTCCACGAGAAGAAAATTGTGATACTTGCCATGGAACAGGTGCAAAGCCTGGTACAAAGGCTCAAAACTGTTCTCATTGTGGTGGAAGCGGTCAGATCAGTATTGAGCAAAACACACCGTTTGGTAGAATTGTAAATCGAAGAACATGCCCATCTTGTCAAGGTCGTGGAACAATCATACCTCATAAATGTTCAACATGTTCTGGTACTGGTAAAGTGAAAAAACGGAGAAAGATCCATGTGAAAGTTCCTGCAGGGATCGACGATGGCCAACAATTACGTGTTGCTGGTCAAGGTGAACCTGGAGTAAACGGAGGTCCGCCGGGAGACTTATATGTAGTGTTCCATGTTAGGTCCCATGAATTCTTTGAACGGGATGGGGACGATGTATATTGTGAAGTACCGATCACATTTGTCCAAGCAGCACTTGGTGATGAAATAGAGGTACCGACATTACATGGTAAAGTGAAGCTGAAAATTCCTGCAGGTACTCAAACTGGGACACGATTCCGTTTAAAAGGGAAAGGTATTCCGAATGTGCGCGGATACGGTCATGGTGATCAGCATATTGTTACACGCGTAGTAACCCCGACAAAGCTGACGGAAAAACAAAAACAACTTCTAAAGGAATTTGCTGAAATAGGTGGACAATTAGCACCTGATGAACAGGAAGATAGCTTTTTTGCCAAAATGAAAAGAGCTTTCAAAGGTGAATAATAGATTTAAAGGTGAAAAATAGATAGGAGCTGGAAGATATGAAATGGTCAGAAATTGCTATCCATACAACCAACGAAGCCGTTGAACCAATATCCAATATTCTTCATGAAGCAGGAGCAAGTGGGGTTGTTATTGAAGATCCTCTTGAATTGGTGAAAGAAAGAAGAGATGAATTCGGTGAGATCTATCAATTGGACCCTAATGATTATCCAGAAGAAGGGGTTATTATTAAGGCATATCTTCCAGTAACAAGCTTTCTTGGAGAAACGGTTGAAGGCATAAAAGAAGCCATCAACAATCTAATCCTTTATGATATTGATTTAGGGTTAAATTCAGTGACAATCAGTGAAGTCAATGAAGAGGAATGGGCAACAGCCTGGAAGAAATATTACCATCCGGTAAAAATTTCGGAAAAATTTACGATCGTACCTACTTGGGAAGAGTATGAACCTCATAGCGATGAAATTATTATTGAACTTGACCCAGGTATGGCATTTGGTACAGGAACACACCCGACTACGGTGATGTGCATTCAGGCATTAGAGAAAACTGTCCAACCTGGTGACACAGTGGTTGATGTTGGAACTGGTTCAGGTGTATTAAGTATCGCAGCTGCGAAACTAAATGCTAAATCTGTTCTGGCTCTAGACTTAGATGAAATCGCCGTTAAATCAGCTAAATTAAATGCTAAACTGAACAAAGTGCATGAAGTTGTAACTGTCAGACAAGGAAATCTGTTGGACGGCATTCAAGATTCTGCAGATGTCATCGTAGCGAATATCCTTGCAGAAGTAATCGTTCGTTTTACAAATGATGCAGCAAAAATCGTGAAGCCTGGTGGATATTTTATCACTTCTGGAATCATTCAACAGAAGAAACAAGAAGTCAAGGAGTCATTACTCGCTGCTGGTTTTATTATTGAAGAGACTCTATCAATGGAAGATTGGATTGCTTTTATTGCAAAAAAACAGTAAAAGATGAAGATGTTTAAAAAGCGCATGACCCATCAAAGGTCGAGGTTTGCGCTTTTTTTTCCTTATTGTATAATGGTTTGCAGGAATTACAAGATTGGGATAGTGTTTTTAATGCCCTATGAAAGCGGGTGAAGTTGTGCAGCGCTATTTTGTTAGTGATGAAAATCTAAGCGGAAATACAATAACGATAAAAGGCGATGATGTCCATCACATTTCTAAAGTAATGAGAATGACTCCTGGTGCTACGATCTTATGTGTATCGGAATCAGGAAAAACAGCTGTAACTAAGATTCAAGAAATTACCAATGAAACAGTGAGCGGAACCGTTATAGAATGGATAGATGAAAAAAAAGAGTTGCCCTTAAAGGTGGCGATAGCGAGTGGTTTACCAAAGGGAGATAAGCTAGAGTACATTGTACAGAAGGGTACGGAGTTAGGTGCACATGAGTTTATCCCTTTTATTGCAAGCCGTTCGATCGTAAAATGGGATGAAAAAAAATCTTCCAAAAAGATTGAACGACTGCAAAAAATTGCCAAGGAAGCCGCTGAGCAGTCGCATAGGGTCGTTATACCCACAGTTTGTGCCCCTTACAAAATTAGAGAGCTGATTTCTTACGCTCAGAAATTTGATCATAAAATTGTTGCATATGAAGAAGATGCTAAAGCTGGAGAGTCCTCTACTTTGGCAAAAATATTTACATTAGCTAATGCAGGTGACAGTATAGTATTTGTGTTTGGTCCTGAAGGTGGTTTTACACCGGATGAAATCGAACAGTTAAAAGATCATGGTTTTATTTCTTGTGGATTAGGACCGAGGATTTTACGAACGGAAACAGCCCCTATGTATGCACTGGCCGCTGTTTCCTATCATTTTGAATTATTGAGGTGAAAAAAATGGCAACTGTTGCTTTTCATACTTTAGGCTGCAAAGTCAATCATTATGAAACAGAAGCAATTTGGCAGCTTTTTAAAGCTGAAGGCTATGAACGTGTAGATTTTGAGGCAACATCAGATGTATATGTAATCAATACATGTACTGTAACGAATACAGGTGACAAAAAAAGCCGTCAGGTCATTCGCCGAGCTATTCGAAAAAATCCGGATGCTGTTATTTGTGTTACAGGATGTTATGCACAAACTTCTCCTGCAGAAATTTTGGCTATTCCAGGTGTTGATATCGTAGTCGGAACACAAGATCGAAATAAGTTGTTAGACTACATTAAACAATATCAAAATGAGAGAAAGCCAATTAATGGTGTCGGGAACATCATGAAAACGAGAGTGTATGAAGAGCTTGATGTACCTGCATTTACGGACCGTACAAGAGCGTCCTTGAAAATTCAGGAAGGATGTAATAACTTCTGTACCTTCTGTATTATTCCTTGGGCTCGCGGCTTGATGCGATCACGAGATCCGAAAGAAGTTATTCGTCAGGCACAGCAGCTAGTTGATGCGGGTTATAAAGAGATCGTACTGACTGGAATCCATACTGGCGGATATGGGGAAGACATGAAGGATTATAACCTTGCCATGCTGCTCCGCGATTTGGACGAACAGGTAAAAGGTCTAAAGAGAATTCGTATTTCATCGATTGAAGCAAGCCAAATAACTGACGAGGTTATAGATGTGCTGCGCAGCTCTGATAAAGTTGTAAGACATCTTCACATTCCTTTGCAATCAGGATCTAATTCTGTGTTAAAGAGAATGAGAAGAAAATATACAATGGAGTTTTTTGGCGAAAGATTAAATAAATTGAAAGAAGCACTTCCAGGTCTTGCTGTAACTTCTGATGTGATTGTTGGTTTTCCTGGTGAAACAGAAGAAGAATTTATGGAAACGTATGATTTCATCCGAGAACATAAATTCTCTGAGCTTCATGTATTCCCGTATTCAAAACGTACAGGAACACCAGCTGCAAGAATGGAAAATCAAGTGGACGAAGAGATCAAAAATGAACGTGTACATCGTCTAATTGCTCTCTCTGACCAGCTTGCAAAGGAATACGCTTCTCAGTTTGAAGGGGAAGTCTTAGAAGTTATACCGGAAGAACGTTTTAATCCGGAAGAAAATAATGACCTCTATGTTGGGTATACAGATAACTATTTGAAGGTCGTATTCCCTGCTTCTGAGGAATTGGTTGGTGAAATAGTTAAGGTTAAAATTACGAAAGCCGGCTATCCTTACAATGAAGGACAGTTCGTCCGAGTTGTAAATGAAGAAGATGAAAAGCAATTAATAGGATAAACAAAAAAACTGCTGAGGAAACTCAGCTTTTTTTTTTTGGGCTGTTTTTGTAAAGTTTCCTGTTTTTATTGTGTTATTTCTATTAGAAAATATAAAAAATACTTTAATAATTTTAAAATAGGGAATGACTAATATTGTACTATAAAAAAGCTTTTTGAAATGGTAAAATAAAGAGGTACGTACAACTAGACGATACAAGTTTTTATGGTGTGAAAGGAGATTATTATGAATAAAGAAGTTGCAAAAATGATTGACCATACATTGTTAAAAGCGGAAACTACAAAGGAACAAATTAAAGTCTTATGTGAAGAAGCAAAAGAATATGGTTTCGCATCCGTTTGTGTAAATCCTACTTGGGTAAAATATGCAGCCGAGCTACTCCAAGGAAGCGATGTTAAAGTGTGTACAGTCATTGGTTTTCCTCTAGGGGCAAACACACCTGAAACGAAAGCTTTTGAAACAAAGAATGCAATTGAAAACGGTGCAACTGAGGTTGACATGGTAATTAATATCGGAGCATTAAAAGATGGAGACGACGAATTAGTTGAACGCGATATCAAAGCAGTCGTCGAAGCGGCAAAAGGTAAAGCTCTTACGAAAGTAATCATTGAGACTTGCTTATTAACTGAAGAAGAAAAAGTACGTGCGTGTGAACTTTCTGTTAAAGCAGGTGCTGATTACGTTAAAACTTCAACTGGTTTCTCTACAGGAGGAGCGACAGTAGAAGACGTCGCTCTTATGCGAAAAACAGTTGGACCAAACATCGGAGTAAAAGCTTCAGGTGGAGTTCGTAATACAGAAGATGCCCAAAAAATGATTGAAGCGGGTGCAACTAGAATCGGTGCAAGTGCTGGCGTTTCAATTGTAAAAGGATTAACGGCAGATACAGATTATTAATACTTTAAAAGGATGACTCGAAAGGTCGCTTGATCGATCTTTTGAGTCATTTTTTTTTTGTTCTCCAGTTCTAAGCCCAGGTCTTCGGGTGCTCATTTATTTTTTTCTTCCGTGAACTTTGATGATAAGTGTTGCAAATAATGTAGAAAACGGAAGGACAATAATAGAACAGATGACATTAAATATGACGCTGGCATGGGCAAGCTGTACGTTTTTTTCAGAGGTAAAAAAAGCCGCAGCAGTGCCAAGCTCATCTATGAATGGGAAGAATAAAATGCTTCCTAACAGATTGAGCCAAATGTGGGCGTAAGCAGTAAAAGCTGCTTCTTTTCCTGCACCAATACTAGCCATATAAGCCGTAATACACGTCCCTATATTGGACCCAAGCATGATCGCAATGGCAGCGGAAACCGTTAAATCTCCTGTTGACAAAAAACTCATGCAGATTCCAATCATCGCAGAGCTTGAATGAATCATCGCTGTCATAATCATTCCGATTAAAAGAGCCATTAGCAAATGATTTTCTATCATTAGCAGCACATTTGAAAAAAAATCGTATCGGGACAAGGGGATTGCGAGAGATTTAAACCCTTCCATTGCGGCGAAGATGGAACTCATTCCAAAAATGACAAAACCTAAGCTTCTTAAAAAAAAAGAAGAAAATAATATAAATAATGCCCCGATCACCGCGCCAGGAACGATCCATTTTGAAAGGGAAAATGTCATAAATTCCGCCGTTACTGTTGTACCGATATTTGAACCTAAAATGATGCCAATCGTTTGTGAAAATGACAAGCTTCCAGCTGATACAAGACCGACCGTCATGACTGTAACGGCAGAGCTACTTTGGAGAACCGCTGTTACAATTGTGCCTGCAATAAACCCTTTCCAAGGTTTGTCCGTAACTCTTTGAAGTGTATTTTTTAAACGTTCACCTGATAGATTAAACAAACCGGCACGCAGAAAATTCATGCCAAGTAAAAAAACTAGGAGGAACACAATAAATAAAAAAAGTTCCCTCATATTATCACCTCTACAGGAATCATATGGACGAGCTTGGCTGGAAATGATAAAAATGTTAAAGTATCAAAATAATATGGAGTTGTAATACAACCAGTTTCATTAATTGAGAATATTAGTTGACCTTAAATTAGCGTTATATTATAATCGATAAGTACATGATGAAAATCATGTTTCAACTATGAGTTAGTGTGTTGTGTTCGGAGGGAGGGAAAGAGATGTCTAAAACCGTCGTTCGTAAAAACGAATCGCTTGAAGATGCTCTAAGACGCTTCAAACGTTCTGTATCTAAAACTGGTACATTACAAGAAGCAAGAAAGCGCGAATTTTATGAAAAGCCAAGCGTTAGACGTAAGAAAAAGTCTGAAGCTGCTAGAAAACGTAAATGGTAAGAGAGGGTGGAAATATGAGTCTTCTCGAGCGTTTAAATAATGATATGAAGCAAGCGATGAAGAACAAGGAAAAAGACAAATTATCTGTTATTCGAATGCTTAAAGCTGCCCTTCAAAATGAAGGAATTAAGCTTGGGAAGCCAGAATTGACAGAGAATGAAGAGCTAACCGTCCTTTCTCGCGAATTAAAACAACGCAAAGACTCCCTCCAAGAGTTTCAAAATGCAGGTCGTGAAGACCTCGTTGAAAAAATCCGTACCGAAATCAAATACGTTGAGGTATATATGCCTGAGCAGCTTTCAGAAGAAGAGGTTTCCAAGATTGTAAAAGAAACTATTCAACAAGTTGGGGCAACCTCAAAAGCTGATATGGGTAAAGTAATGGGAGCACTGATGCCTAAAGTAAAAGGCAAAGCAGACGGCTCGCTTGTAAACAAACTAGTACAACAACATCTATCTTAATCAACTAATAAAACCGCAGGTATTTTCCTGCGGTTTTTGATTTTAGTCATGTTTTAAGCACATTCAGGCTGATTTATAAAATTTTGAAACCTTTTTCTGCATAAAGCGTACATATACTATACTTGCCATTACTTTGAAAGGGGGGACAATTTTGAAAAGAAGGATAACTTCGTTTATACTCCTCGTTTTCGCTCTATGTTTAAGTTTCTTTCCTTCTGATACGAACGGAGAAAACGATCTCGTATACATTGTGCCTGTCGAAGACACAGTTGAAAAAGGGCTGTCAGCCTTTTTGAAAAGATCGATCAAAACAGCTGAAGAAAACGGAGCAAAAGCAGTTATTTTAGAAGTAAACACACCTGGTGGAGCTGTAGATGCAGCGGGAGAAATCGGAAAGCTCTTTTCTGAAACTCCGGTAAAAACTATAGCTTGGGTTAACAATCAGGCACTTTCTGCGGGTGCTTACATTTCCTTAAATGCTGATGAGATATATATGGTTCCTGGAGCGACGATGGGGTCTGCAGCCATTATAGACTCTGCTGGTAATGCAGCTGATAAAAAGGCGCAATCCTATTGGTTAGCCGCAATGAAAACTGCAGCGGAACAGAATGGCCGTAATCCTAAATATGCTATGGCGATGGCAGATGATCGCATTGATTTACCAGAGCTAGGCGCAGAAAAAGGAAAGCTTTTAACACTGACTGCAGAGCAAGCTAAAGCAATAGGTTATAGTGAGGGAACCGTAAAAACGTTAGATGAACTGCTTCAAACATTAGGACTAGAAAATGCTGAAGTAAGAAGCATAGAAGAAAGCTTTGCCGAGAAGTTAGCCAGATTCATTACACATCCTGTTGTTGTGCCGATTCTTTTGTCGATCGGAAGTCTTGGGTTGGTGGTTGAGCTATATTCGCCAGGCTTTGGAATTCCAGGTTTTATGGGGCTTACATCGTTATTATTATTCTTTTATGGTCATACCGTTGCAGGATTGGCAGGGTACGAAACCTTTTTATTGTTTGTTATGGGTGTCATCTTACTGATTTTAGAGCTGTTTCTCCCTGGTGGGATTGCAGGTGCCTTTGGTATAGCAGCCATCATAGGAAGTCTATTTCTTGCCGGGGAAAACGTTGTGCACATGGCTATTTCAATCCTTATAGCCATTGTCGTATCATTAATAGTATCAATTTTAATGGCAAAGGTGTTTGGAAAGAAGATGAAATTTTTCAAAAAAATTATTCTTACAGATTCTACTAATACAGAAAATGGATATGTGTCTAACGTTAACAGGTTGGACTTAATCGGGAAGGAAGGTATTGCTCTGACTCCCTTAAGGCCTTCAGGAACGGCGCTTGTTGAGGATGAAAGAATTGACGTGGTAACGGAAGGCACCTTCATCGCAAAAGATAGTAAGATTAAGGTAGTAAAAACGGAAGGATCTAGAATAGTTGTAAGACAAATTTAAAAGTGAGAGGATGAATAAGAGATGGTATTAGCACCAGGAACAATTTTTATATTGGGAGCAGTTATTTTAGGGATTATATTTTTAGCAGTACTGTTTACTTTTGTACCTGTCATGCTCTGGATTTCTGCCCTAGCGGCCGGAGTAAGAGTCAGTATTTTTACATTAATTGGGATGAGGCTTCGTCGAGTGATCCCAAGTCGAGTTATTAACCCTTTAATCAAGGCACATAAAGCTGGATTATCTGTGACGACGAATCAGCTTGAGAGCCATTACTTAGCAGGCGGTAACGTTGACCGTGTTGTGAACGCATTAATTGCGGCCCAACGTGCGAATATTGAATTAAGCTTTGAAAGAACAGCAGCGATCGACTTGGCAGGGCGTGACGTGCTTGAGGCCGTTCAAATGAGCGTAAATCCAAAGGTCATTGAAACTCCTTTCATTGCTGGTGTTGCAATGGATGGAATTGAAGTGAAAGCAAAGGCAAGAATCACTGTACGTGCTAATATCGAACGCCTCGTTGGTGGTGCGGGAGAAGAAACGGTAATAGCACGTGTTGGTGAAGGGATCGTTTCAACCATCGGTTCTTCCGAAAACCATAAGAAAGTTTTAGAGAATCCGGATTTAATTTCACAAACGGTTCTTTCCAAAGGATTAGACTCCGGTACAGCTTTTGAAATTTTGTCTATAGATATTGCAGATGTTGATATCGGTAAGAACATTGGTGCCATGCTTCAGACCGATCAAGCTGAAGCTGATAAGAAAATTGCACAAGCGAAAGCGGAAGAGCGCCGTGCAATGGCGGTGGCTAATGAGCAGGAGATGAGAGCGCGTGTTGAAGAGATGAGAGCGAAGGTTGTGGAAGCGGAAGCAGAGGTACCACTTGCAATGGCACAAGCGCTAAAATCCGGAAACATTGGTGTGATGGACTATATGAATATCAAGAATATTTCGGCCGATACGGATATGAGAGATAGTATCAGCAATATGTCAAAAGACCAAAAGGATAAGGAATAAGAAGCTATGCCCCATACAAAATGGAAGGAGGGCTTCTGTTCATGAATGCTTTATTTGAGTTATTATTTGAAAATCCTTTTTTTATTATTATTGTCATTGGTCTAATCAGCAGCATATTCAAGCGAATAAAGGGTTCTATTGAAACACCTCCTGATCAGAGGGAAACAAAACAAAAAAGGCCTGAAATATCATTAGAGGATTATTTCCCTGTTAAGCCTGAACGAAGACCTGATATAGAAAAGGAAACAAAAAAGATTGTAACGTCGGTTAAAGAAAATGTTAGCAATCTACAGGAATCCTACTCTGAATTGAAAAAGCAGCAGGATGTTTGGAATGAAAAATTAGTGGAAATAAGGGATAAGGCTAATCAGATCCAAGCTTTAAAAAGTCCTTCAAAGCAGTCTGCTTCTGTAGTTTTCAAGTTAGACCCAAATAAAGTGGTGGAAGGAGTTATTCTTTCCGAAATTCTAGGTCCACCAAGGGCAAAGCGTGGATTCCGTAAATAAAAAATGTAAAATAAGTGCTAGAACCCCCTTTCATCTCATACATTTGAGATGAAAGGGGGTTCTTTTTTATGGCACTAAAATGGGGTCAAACCTTGAGAAAGTTACTTACAAAATCCATGGACCTACCTAATGATGTCATGATGGACCTGCCTCGAATTACGATGATCGGGCAATTACATATTTATATAGAAAACCACAGAGGGTTACTGACCTTTTCGGATCAAGAAATCCGCTTGTTATTAAAGCAAGGACAACTGCTAGTAAGAGGACAATCCTTCATTATTAAAACCATCCTTCCTGAAGAAATTTTACTCGAAGGAAAAATTGATTCAGTTCGGTTCATTAACGAATAAGTACAGGAGGAAATCCATGAAGAATCAATGGACAAACTTTTTTACTGGTTATGTGAAAGTAAAGGCATATGGAATCGGTATAGAGCGATTATTAAATGCAATGGTACGTAATGGAATCCTGGTTTGGCATATTAAGAGGGTAGGAAAGGAAGCCTTGCTTTTTCATATGCGTATTCAGGATGTTCGTAAACTACGAGTCATTATGAGAAAAAGCGATTGTAAAATTACGTTCCTCGAGAGAAAAGGAGCTCCTTTTCTTTTGAAAAGATTGTTAAAAAACAGCGGATTTTTGGCAGGTATGTTCGCATTTTTAGCCTGCCTTTTTGTGTTATCTAACATGGTATGGGGAATAGAAATAAAAGGTGCGAAGCCAGAGACAGAATATCGAATAAAAAAAGAATTAGATCATATGGGTGTCAAAATTGGCAAAATCCAGTTTTTCTTAGATGGTGTGGAAACCATTCAGCGAAAACTCTCAGAGAGAATTGATGAGATCACTTGGGTTGGTGTGGAATTAAAAGGGACAACCTACCATTTCGAGGTGGTTGAAAAAAAGGAACCAAAACAGGAAGCGGCAGTAGGTAAACAGCATTTAGTAGCCAATAAAAAAGCTGTTATCAGGAAAATTTTTGTCGAAAAAGGACAGGCAGTTGTCGGTGTGAATGATTATGTTCAAAAAGGTCAGCTACTTGTATCAGGTATTTACGGAAAAGGAGAAAAAGTGAGTGCTAAAGGAGAGGTGTTAGGGGAAACGTGGTATAAAACCTCAATCGAAGTTCCCCTTAAAACAACATTTTCTGTGTTTACTGGTGAAGAGATGTCTAAATATTATGTGAGAATTGGAAAGGTATCTTTGCCAATTTGGGGGTTTAAGAAAGTGGCTTTTTCCAAATATGAAACGGATGTAACAGTAAAGACTTTTCACTTTTTGAAATGGAAGCTGCCGATCACGTACGAAAACAGAGTATTCAGGGACAAGGAAGAAATAATAAGGGAATATACAAAAAATGAAGCGGTTATTCAAGCAAAAAGAATGGCCAGAAAGGATTTAGAGAAAATACTAGAAATGGACGCGAAGATCATAGGAGAAAAAGTTTTGCACGAAAGCATTAGGAATGGTAAAGTAAAATTGATAATTCATTACCAAGTATTAGAGAATATTGCGATCGGGCGACCAATCATCCAAGGAGACTAAGGAATGACAGAAGAACAGAAAATGTTAAATTTACAGCTTGAATCACCAAATGAAGCTCTTGCTTTATTTGGTATTTCAGACTCAAATTTAAAGGTTCTTGAAGACGAATTAAACATTTCAATTGTCACACGTGGCGGAACCATCTCTGTTGGAGGAGAAAGTACAGCCGCTGAAGCTGCTTATGAAATTATTTCTACCCTTTTAAAGGTAATTCGTAAAGGAATCCAAATTAGTGGCAGAGATGTCTTGTATGCCATCGAATTATCCAAAAAAGGGACATTGGAATATTTCCATGAAATATATGAAGAAGAAATAATGAAAAACGCAAAAGGTAAATCGATTAGAATAAAGACACTTGGTCAGAAGCAATACGTTCAAGCTATTAAGAAGAAAGACCTTGTTTTTGGGATCGGTCCTGCCGGTACAGGGAAAACATATTTAGCCGTGGTCATGGCTGTACACGCATTGAAGAACGGCTATGTAAAGAAAATTATATTAACCCGTCCTGCTGTTGAGGCAGGAGAAAGTCTTGGATTCCTGCCCGGTGATTTAAAGGAAAAAGTCGATCCTTACCTGCGGCCTTTATATGATGCTCTTCATGACATTTTAGGAATGGATCATACAGGAAGACTTTTGGAGAGAGGAATCATTGAAATTGCTCCGCTTGCCTATATGCGCGGTAGAACGTTAGACGATGCTTTTGTCATTTTAGATGAAGCACAAAACACAACTCAAGCTCAAATGAAAATGTTTTTAACCCGCTTAGGCTTCGGCTCCAAGATGGTAATTACTGGAGATCGTTCACAAATTGACCTGCCAAGGGGAGTAAAGTCAGGCTTAGTTGCTGCTGAAGAAATTTTAAAGAATGTAAAAGAAATTGGCTTTATTTATTTAGAACAAACAGATGTGGTGAGACATCCATTAGTTGGAAAAATCATTCAGGCATATGAACAAAATAAACAATAAATAAAGGCTATATCCTTTAAAGGGTATAGCTTTTATTTTCTTCATACAACAAAGAAATCCAGCAGCCCTCAAAAAATTTTTTGCTTATTGTCTCTTTACTCATGCCAATAGAAGGGTGAAACTTGTACGAAAAACTGTTATCATTTTACATAATACATACCGATTTACTCATGACTTTCGTTGAAGGTTTTTTGGAAACTGAATAATTGTCCTGAAAATAGTTTTTAACAAGTTGGAGGGAAAAATGGACATAAACCTATATATCAGTAAATTGAAGCGTTTATTAGAAAATAAGATATTTCAGGGGCTGCTCTTTATTTTTCTTGCTATTTCTTCTTATGCTTTATTATATTCGAACGTAAAACCAGAAAAGATAAACGTAAAACTGTTAGAAGTCTCTGACCAAACAATTCGATCTCCAAAAACGATAGAAGATACTGAAAAAACGGAGCAGGAAAAACAAAATGTCCTAAAGGAGGTTCAAGATGAATACACGTTAAAAAAAGAATATGCCCAAAACAGGGTTGATTTACTTTCTTCGATCTTCGATTCTGCCAAAGAAGTAAAAAGTGAGGTGGATGCATTAATAAGTACATCCACAAAAGAGAAGGAAGCGAAAGTAGCAGAAGGAAAAGTAAAAGATCCCATAACAGATGTGAAAATTCCTTCCATAGATGAGCAGATTGATTCGTTAAAAAGTAAGCTAACGGATGATGTCAATAAAGAACTTTCGTCTTTCGCTTACCGTGCTTTATTGACGGCAAGAGAAGATGAACTTCAAACGGCAAAAGATGTAACGTTGACGACTGTAAACCATGTGATGAGCTCTAAAATATCAGCAAATGAAGTAGAAAATGCAAAAAAAAGAGCAGAGGAAGAACTGAAAATTACCAGTCTTAATTCTGATTTAAAAAGGGCAGCCATCGAGCTAGCACGTTTTGCGATTATGCAGAACTATTTCTTCGATCCTGAAAAAACAGAAGAGCAAAGACAAAAGGCAGCTGAAAGTGTTGAGCCTGTAAAGATCCTGCAGGGACAAATCATTGTTGAGCAGGGTCAGCTTGTAGATCGTGAGATATATAGGCAATTAAAACTTACTGGATTGCTCGATACAGAAAACTCTGTTCAACCATTTGTTGGACTTGCCCTTTTTATCGCATTAACAATGGGGGCTATGTATTATTATTTTCGTGCATTGGATGAAGGGAAAGAAAAATACCAAAGCCAATTGCTGATTTTCAGTATAATATTTCTTCTTTCGATGATTATTATGAAAACGTTAAGTTTGTTTAATAATAATGATTTTATTGAAATAGGCTATTTCTTTCCTGCAGCGATGGCAGCTTTTTTAATAAAAAATCTTTTAAATGAGAGATTTGCTGTTGCCACCACCATTATGATTAGTGTTTACGGCTCTATTATTTTTAACAGTGGGATGCCGAATCATTTTAATGTAAGTATTGGAATGTATATGCTATTAAGTGGACTTGCTGGAGTGCTGTTATTATCATCTAAGAACTTTCGTTCAAAAATTTTGCAGGCAGGTTTATTCCTTTCTATTATTAATTTAGGGGTTATATTTTCCATCCTGTTTATTATGGATGCCCATTTCACCAATGTGGAGTATGCATTGTACGGATTAGCTGCATTTGTATCTGGTATTGCTTCTGCTGTTTTAACTATTGGGATGCTACCTTTTTTTGAAGCGGGATTTGGAATTCTTTCCACTATGAAACTAATTGAGCTTGCAAATCCAAATCATCCTCTTTTAAGGAAAATTTTGACGGAAGCCCCCGGTACTTATCATCATAGTGTCATGGTTGCAAACTTAGCGGAGGCTGCTTGTGAAGCGATCGGGGCAAATGGTTTGCTTGCAAGAGTTGGTTGCTATTATCATGATATCGGTAAAACGAAACGACCTCAGTTTTTTATTGAAAATCAGATGAATATAGAAAATCCGCATGATCGTCTTCCGCCTGCAACAAGCAGAGACATTATTATTGCCCATGCGGTAGATGGTGGTAAACTGCTTAGGAAATATAAATTGCCGAAAGAAATTGTTGATATTGCTGAACAGCACCACGGTACAACCCTGCTTAAGTATTTCTATCATAAAGCTGTAGAAGAAGGAGAAGATGTGAAGGAAGAGGATTTTCGTTATCCTGGACCTAAGGCACAAACAAAGGAAACGGCCATTATCGGGATTGCAGACAGTGTCGAAGCAGCCGTCCGTTCTATGAAACAGCCTACTCCGGAAAAAATCAAAGGATTGGTAAAAAACATTATTAAGGACCGATTGAATGATAATCAATTTGTCGAATGTGATGTAACGATGAAAGAGCTTGATTTAATAGAAAAATCTCTTTGTGAAACATTGAATGGCATTTTCCATTCACGTATTGAATACCCAGAATTATCCAAATTGGATGTAAAGAAGGTGAATAGTTCATGAGTTTAAGTATTGATTTTTTGGATGAAACAGAAAAAGTAACAGAAGAAAATATCATGCTCGTTGAAAGTTTGCTTCAATTTGCTGCAAAAAAAGAAGGCATAGAAGAAGCTGAGCTATCGGTAACGTTTGTTGACAACAATCGGATCCGTGAAATCAATAAAGAATATCGTAAAAAAGATGCACCTACGGATGTTATATCGTTTGCACTTGAGGAAATGGGTGAGGAAGAAGTAGGTATTGTCGGCGCAGATATGCCGAGAGTATTGGGAGATATTATAATCTCCATTGAACGTGCTCGGGAGCAAGCTGAGGAATACGGGCATTCCTTTGATCGTGAGCTCGGATTTTTAGCGTTACATGGTTTGTTGCATCTTTTGGGTTATGACCATATGACAGAAGAAGAAGAGAAAATCATGTTTAGCAAACAGAAGGACATATTAAATGAGTATGGACTTCAAAGATAATCAAGGGAAAAAGCCTCCATTTCAAGATAGTGTGCGTTTTGCTTTGGAAGGGATTCGCCATGCTTTTAAGGTTGAGCGGAATCTACGCATCCACCTGATCATTAGTATTATTGTCATTATGGCTGGATTCCTGCTGTCCCTTTCGCCTTTTGAATGGCTCTTTATCTTTTCAGCCATTTCTGGAACGATCGTTACTGAAATGATCAATTCAGCTATTGAAAGAACAGTTGATCTAGTAACGAAAGAGTGCCATCCACTAGCAAAACAAGCAAAAGACATAGCTGCAGGAGCTGTGTTGATTTTTGCTTTTTATTCTGTAATAGTTGGATTTATCATCTTTATACCTAAGCTAGTTAAGTAATGGATAAGGAATTAATACTATACAAAAATAAGAATAAAAATGCTTTTTAATTTTCTGACAAATTCATTACACTTTGAATACAATTCCCAATAGACAAACTGCCATGATATAAAATAGAGTTACATCCCTTTTTGAAAGGTAACGTGAATATGGATCAAAAAACTTTAGTTGAACAAAAAGAAGCAAGAGAAGAATTACTACCAGAAGCATTTTCACCGGAGGAAATATATGAATATAGAGAATCATACACACACTTATAAATCAGGTTTTATTTCGATCATTGGACGACCAAACGTTGGTAAATCTACTTTTTTGAATAGAGTTATTGGTCAAAAAATCGCAATTATGAGCGATAAGCCGCAAACGACACGCAATAAAGTGCAGGGTGTTCTTACTCAGAATGACGCTCAGATGATTTTCATCGATACACCTGGAATTCACAAGCCAAAGCATAAGCTTGGTGACTTTATGATGAAGGTTGCCATCAATACTTTAAAGGAAGTAGATCTTATTTTGTTCATGGTTAACGTAGAAGAAGGCATTGGTAGAGGCGATGAATTCATCATTGAAAAACTGAAAACTGTGAAGACGCCCGTTTTCCTTGTTTTGAATAAAATCGATCAAGTTCACCCTGACGAATTGCTCCCTTTAATTGAAAAATATAAGGAGCGTTTTGACTTCCAAGAAATTGTTCCAATTTCTGCACTTCAAGGAAATAATGTAGAAACGTTACTGACACAAATAAAGGAAATATTGCCAGAGGGCCCTCAATACTATCCTGCCGATCAAGTAACTGATCATCCTGAAAGATTTATCATTTCTGAATTGATTCGAGAAAAAGCCCTTCATTTAACAAGGGAAGAGGTGCCTCATTCCATTGCAGTGGTGATTGATTCAATCAAGAAAATGGAAGAAAGTGAAACCATTCATGTTATGGCTACAATCGTTGTGGAAAGAGATTCACAAAAAGGGATTGTTATTGGTAAGCAAGGAAAAATGCTTAAGGAAATTGGTCAACGTGCACGACAGGATATTGAACATCTACTTGGTTCAAAAGTTTTTTTAGAGCTTTGGGTAAAAGTTCAAAAGGATTGGCGCAATAAGCTTTCCCAGTTACGGGATTATGGCTTTAGAGAAGATGAGTATTAAGAGAATGATTTTTTAAAAATTATTCTTAGTAATAAATGTTGCTTATGAAAACTTTACGAACGGTCAAGCTAATCTTAAAGGTTTGGGATTTACATGCTAGTTTAACGAAAGGTGGGCTTTACATGTTAGATTTTACTTGGAAAGTTTTTTCAGAGACAGGCAATATTGATACGTATCTCCTGTTTAAAGAGCTTCAAGTGGAGAAACAAGAAGTAACCGAATTAGTTGAAGAAGAGCTAGCAAAAGTCGATTTCCCCATCTTGTAGACTTGGCCGTCGTAAAAATGGAAGGTGGCTTGTCTTGCTGCAAAAATGTGAAGGCATTGTCATTCGTAGGACAGATTACGGAGAAAATAATAAAATAGTCACGTTATATACCCGGGAATGGGGGAAGGTTGGGGTGATGGCGAGAGGAGCCAATAAGCCGAATAGCCGGCTCTCTGCTGTCACTCAGCTTTTTTATTACGGATATTATTTAGTGCAGCCTTCCGCAGGGCTTGGAGGTTTACAACAAGGCGAAACAATATCTTCTTTTCGCCATATACGTGAGGACCTGATCGCAACTGCTTATGCTTCATATATTGTTGAACTATTAGATAAAGCGACGGATGATAAAAAGCCAAACCCTTTCCTATTTGAATTGCTTTTTCAAACATTGAACTATATAAATGAAGGCTATGATACGGAAATATTAACGATGATTTTTGAAATGAAGCTGCTACCCGTGTTTGGTATTCATCCAGTATTGGACAGATGTGCACATTGTGGAGCAAATGAAGGGGAGTTTGCTTTTTCAGTAAAAGAAGGCGGTTTTTTATGTCATCGTTGCTTTCATCAGGACCGGTATCATATAAAAATTCATTCTACAATCATGAAACTTTTGCGTTTGTTTTATTATTTTGATTTAAATAGATTAGGGAACATTTCTATAAAAGATGAAACCAAAAAAATCCTTAGACAGCTCGTTGATTCGTATTACGAAGAATACTCAGGGGTCCAACTAAAGTCCAAAAGGTTTTTAAAACAGCTGGATACTTTTAAAGGGATGTTTTAATTCATTAAAGGATGTTGACAATAAAAAAACTGTTGGATAAAATGCAATTAACTAAATAGATGCGTTGAAGGAAAGGAGTACCTAAAAATACTCATGGAAGCGAGCCTGGGATGGTGTGAGCCGGGTGATGAGCTTTTAGGGAAGGGCAGTCCTGAGCATGCTTATGCCACATTGGCATTGAAAAGAGGTCGTATATAAAACATATACGGCAAATAGGGTGGAACCGCGGGTTAACTCTCGTCCCTATGCTTCAAGCATAGGGATGGGAGTTTTTTATTTGTCTACAAGTCTCTATGAAAATCAAAAATCAACAACGTAAGATATTTGGAGGTGCTTTATGAACATTCAAAACATGATTTTAACCTTGCAAAAGCATTGGGCAGACCATGGATGTATTTTAATGCAAGCTTATGACACAGAAAAAGGGGCCGGAACAATGAGTCCTTACACATTCCTGCGAGCGATCGGTCCTGAGCCTTGGAATGTGGCTTATGTTGAGCCATCAAGAAGACCAGCAGATGGAAGATATGGAGAGAATCCTAATCGTCTATATCAACATCATCAGTTTCAAGTTATTATGAAGCCGTCGCCAGACAACATTCAAGAAATTTACCTGGATTCTCTTCGTGCCCTTGGAATTGATCCGCTTGAGCACGATATTCGTTTTGTTGAGGATAACTGGGAAAATCCATCATTAGGATGCGCTGGACTCGGTTGGGAAGTTTGGTTAGACGGAATGGAAATCACACAATTCACATATTTCCAACAGGTTGGTGGATTGGAGTGTAAACCGGTTTCTGTTGAAATTACTTATGGAATTGAACGTCTTGCATCCTATATTCAAGAAAAAGAAAATGTATTTGATTTAGAGTGGACAGAAGGCTTTACTGTTCGGGATATTTTCTTACAGCCGGAATATGAGCATTCTAAATATACATTTGAAACTTCTGATACAGAAATGCTATTTAATCTTTTCAATATTTATGAAAAAGAAGCTCATCGACAAATGGATGAAGGTCTTGTCCATCCTGCATACGACTACGTTTTAAAATGCTCTCACACATTTAACCTTTTAGATGCTAAAGGTGCGATTTCGGTTACCGAAAGGACAGGATATATTGCGAGATGCCGTAATCTTGCCAGAAAAGTAGCTAAAACCTTCTATGAAGAGCGTGAAAAAATGGGATTCCCAATTTTAAATGGGAAGGGAGAGAGTACAAATGAGTAAAGATTTGTTAATTGAAATTGGTCTCGAAGAAATGCCTGCTAGGTTCGTTACTTCATCCATTGATCAATTAGCTGAGAAGCTAGAGAAATGGTTAGAAGAGAAAAAGATTTCTTATGGCACTGTTTCAAAATTTTCAACTCCAAGACGTTTAGGAGTACTGGTCCGTGATGTAGCAGAAGATCAAGAAGATGTTAGTGAAGAAGTGAAAGGTCCAGCGAAGAAAATAGCTCTTGATGCAGAAGGGAATTGGACGAAAGCAGCAATTGGTTTTACTCGAGGACAAGGTGTAACAGTTGATGATATTTATTTTAAGGAAATGAACGGTGTAGAATATGTTCATGTCAATAAATTCATTAAAGGCCAGCCGGTAAAGGATTTGCTACCGGAACTAAAGCATGTCATTTCGGGACTTTCTTTTCCAAAGAACATGCGCTGGGCACATTATGACCTTCGCTACGTTCGTCCGATTAAATGGATGGTAGCGTTGTTTGGAGAAGAGGTTATACCTTTTTCCATCACAAATGTACAGACAGGTAATAAGTCCTATGGACATCGTTTCCTTGGTGAAGAAATCACCATCCAATCACCTGCTTCCTATGAGGAACAACTTGAGAAGCAGTTTGTTATTGCAAATGCAGAGAAACGAAAAGAACAAATTCTAGGACAACTTCGTAATCTTGAAGAAAAAAATGGCTGGATTATTCCAGTGGATGAGGAACTTTTAGAGGAAGTAAATAATTTAGTTGAGTATCCTACTGCATTATATGGAGGATTCGAAGAGGAATTTTTAGAGCTACCTGAGCGGGTACTTATTACTTCTATGAAAGAGCATCAACGTTACTTCCCGGTTAAGGATCAGAACGGACAATTGCTCCCATTCTTTGTTACAGTACGAAACGGAAATGATAATGGTTTAACTATTGTTTCAAAAGGAAACGAAAAGGTTTTAAGGGCCAGATTAGCAGATGCGGCGTTTTTCTATAAAGAAGATCAAAAAACAACGATTGAAAGCAGCTTGAAAAAATTAGAAACCATCGTTTATCATGAAGAAATTGGAACCCTATCAGAAAAGGTTCAACGGGTTAGAGCATTAACGAATAGAATAGCGAAAAAACTAAATGTATCTGATTCTGACAAAATAATGGCAGATAGAGCAGCAGAAATTTGTAAATTTGATTTAGTTTCTCATATGGTTTATGAATTCCCTGAGCTTCAAGGATATATGGGTGAGCGTTATGCTCTAATGAAAGGAGAACCTAAAGAGGTTGCTAAAGCCATCAATGAGCATTATATGCCACGTCATGCAGAGGATTCAGTACCGACAGGGGTACCTGGAGCTTTACTCAGCGTAGCGGACAAATTGGACACGATCGCTTCGTGCTTTGCTATCGGAATTATCCCTACAGGTTCACAAGATCCTTATGCCTTAAGAAGACAAGCTATCGGTATTGTTGCTATTCTTTTTGAGAAAAATTGGGGCGTAACAATCGAAGAATTAATCGATGACTCTTTAGAATTTGTGGATGCAGCAAATATCGGAAAGAGAGACCTAAAAGAAACGAAGAACGATTTAATCACTTTCTTTAAAGCGAGAATGAAGCACTTGCTGACTGAAAAAGGTATTCGTTATGATTTGATTGATGCTGTTCTAGAATCTAAGAATGCTTATGTACACCATATTGTAGAAAGAGCGCTCGTTCTGGATGAGAAAAAAGATTCAGAAGGCTTTAAAGAAAGTATGGAGGCATTGAGCCGTGTAATGAATATTGCAGTTAAGATGGAAGAAAAGACAGAAGTAGAACCAGCATTATTCGAAAACGAGTATGAAAGTGCTCTCTACAGAAAGTTTAAAGATGTAAAAGCTTCTTTTGAAATAGAAACGAATGAAAAAGCCAGATTTGAGATATTGGTTTCATTGAAGCCTGAAATCGAACAATATTTTGAACATACGATGGTAATGGCTGATCATGAAAGACTGAAAAAGAACCGCCTTTCCCTTATGCATGAAATGAGTGAGCTTTTCTTAAGGTATGCAGCGATGAATAAAATATTGACAGCTTAATGAACAAAAAGACCGGGAAAAATGAGAATGAATCTTTACGTGAATTTCCCGGTTTTTCTTATTGTATACAATAGGTTATAATATTTATAAATAGTATAACCTATTTTTCTTCGCAAGAGTTGGGTGGTGAGTAAAATGGAACTAAATAAAAGGCAGGAACAGATTCTACAAATTGTTAAAGAGCAAGGACCGATTACGGGAGAAAATATTGCTGAACAACTAAACTTAACGAGAGCGACCTTAAGACCAGACTTAGCTATTCTGACAATGGCAGGGTATTTAGATGCTAGACCACGTGTGGGCTATTTTTATACAGGAAAATCAGGAGCTCAGCTACTGACAGACAATTTAACAAAAATTTATGTAAAAGATTACCAATCGATCCCGGTAGTTGTAAATGATAGCATTTCTGTTTATGATGCCATATGTACGATGTTTCTTGAAGATGTCGGAACGTTGTTTGTTGTTGATCAGCAATCCCTTCTTGTTGGTGTTCTTTCTAGAAAAGATTTGTTAAGAGCAAGCATCGGAAAACAAGAACTTACAAACATACCGGTCAACATCATTATGACAAGAATGCCAAACATCGCGATGTGTGAAAAAGAAGATTTAATGATTGATGTGGCAAAAAAGTTAATTGAAAAACAAATTGATGCTCTGCCGGTTGTTAAAAAAACCGAAAAAGGTTATGAGGTAATTGGAAGAATTACAAAAACCAATATTACAAAAGCGTTCGTAGCACTTGCTACAGAGGACTTGTAAGTTGGGTTGGGGGAGTAAGTAGAAAAATGGATACACCGATCATTTATGTTGTTTCAGACTCAGTGGGTGAAACAGCAGAACTTGTTACAAAAGCAGCTGTAAGTCAATTTGTCGATTCAAATTTTTCAATTGAACGTATTCCATATGTAGAAGATGAAGCGAATGTAGATGAGGTTATTTCATTGGCAAAGTTAAATCAAGCAATCATTGCCTATACATTGGTTAGACCTAAGATCAGGGAATACATGAAAGAGCAGGCTGACAAAGAAAATATATTTGCTTTTGACATCATTGGTCCGCTTATTAATATTCTGCAGCAGCGTTTTAATCTAAAGCCAGTACATGAACCGGGTCTTGTTCGAAAGCTTGACGACGATTACTTTAAAAGAGTCGAAGCCATTGAATTTGCAGTCAAATATGATGATGGCAGAGATCCTAGAGGAATATTGCGTGCAGACATTGTATTAGTAGGGGTATCAAGAACATGTAAAACACCATTGTCACAATATTTGGCACATAAACGTTTCAAAGTAGCGAATGTACCACTCGTTCCAGAAGTGGAGCCTCCGGAAGAATTATTTTTGGTACCTCCTGAAAAGTGTATCGGCTTAAAGATCCAGCCTGAAAAGCTAAACCATATCCGAAAGGAAAGGCTGAAGTCACTAGGATTAGGTGACCATGCCATCTATGCGAACTTAGAAAGAATTAAGGAAGAGCTTCAATACTTTGATGGAGTTGTTGAGAAGCTTAAGTGCCCTGTCATCGATGTAACAAACAAAGCAGTGGAAGAAACAGCGAATACAATAATAAACCTTATCCAAAAGAAATAATTAGGGGTTGCCAGAAAGTTTACATGTAAACTTTCTGGTGGCTCCCTTTTTCTTACAGCTAATGAAATAGTATGACCAAATAAGCGCTATTTTACATGTCATAAATAAAAAAACTTATTGATGTTTCTGGGTAGCATTTTTAGATCTTTTATTCTATAATAAAAAATTGTGATAAAAATATAATATTTAGGTTTAGACTTGAAAAATAAGGATTAAACTATTAACTGTGAGAAGTCAAGTCCACAAATGAAAAAAAATTCGACATGTCCTGTTGAAGCCTAAAACTTCCATAGAAAAAAGAAGGAATATGAAGAATTATGGAGAATTGTTGTTTTAGTAAAATAAAACCTGTCATTTATGTGGACAGTGACGCGTGTCCCGTTAAGTCTGAAGTTAGTGACTATGCTGAACGATTTAAGGTGAAAGCTGTTTTTGTTACGTCAATAAAAAACAAGATGAACACTCCCCTTCCTGGAGACTGGGTTTATGTCGACTGGGATAAAGAAGCTGTAGATCTATATATTATGAATCATGCAAAAGAAGATGACATTGTCATTACAGCAGATATCGGATTGGCTGCGGGTCTTATAGGATCGCGTGTTCATGTACTTTCTCCAAAGGGAGTACATTTTACCGACAGGAACATAGATGCCATGCTTTCATTAAGACATGTTTCAGCTAAAACTAGACGACAAGGGAAAAGGACAAAAGGTCCAAAAGCATATACACATCAGGACAGAGAATGTTTTAAAGCAACTTTAATAAAAATATTGTCGAATTGTGCAGGAAATTATGATTCTTTATTGAATTAAAGAATATCACCTGAATTAGGATTGGGTGATCAAATGTCACATACCCGTATTCCAGATGAAAAACTAAATGAAATCCGTAGTGCTGTAGATATCGTTGATATAATTAGTGAATATGTCCAGCTAAAAAAACAAGGGCGAAACTATTTCGGCCTTTGTCCATTTCATGGTGAGAATACACCTTCTTTCTCGGTTGCTCCAGACAAACAAATTTATTATTGCTTTGGCTGTGGTGCAGGAGGAAATGTTTTTAACTTCCTAATGGATATGGAAGGATTAAGCTTTATTGAAGCTACAAAAGTCTTAGCGGAAAAAGGAAATATTCCATTAGATATTTCTTTAGAAGAGTCGACTAAAGCGAGCAAACTCTCCCCATCTCATCAGAAGATGATCGAAGCACATGAGCTATTACGTAAATTTTACCATCATTTGCTTATAAACACAAAAGAGGGAGAAGCAGCACTGGAATATTTGCTTCATCGGGGTTTTACAGAAGAATCTATTGAAAAATTCCAAATTGGTTATTCCTTAAATACGTGGGATTTTGTTTATAAGTTCCTCGTAAAAAGGGGTTTTCAAGCAGAGTTGATGGAGCAGGCGGGTCTTTTAGTAAAAAATGATGAAGGCAAATATTTTGATCGCTTCAGAAACAGAATTATGTTTCCAATATTCGATGAGAAGGGTAATACGATTGCGTTTTCGGGAAGAGCGCTAGGGGAAGATGAACCCAAATATTTAAATAGCCCTGAAACGCCAATCTTTCATAAAAGCAAAATATTATATAACTTTCATTTAGCAAGACCTCATATTCGCAAAAAAGAAAAAGCAATTCTGATGGAAGGCTTTGCCGACTGCATTTCTGCATCAGTTGCAGGAGTTGAAAATACGATTGCTACAATGGGGACATCATTAACAGACCATCATATTTCATTATTAAAACGAAACACGAATGAAGTTGTGATTTGTTATGATTCCGATCAGGCAGGTTTAGATGCTGCCAACAGAGCTTCTGATTATTTGTTTGATGCTGGCTTTGAAGTAAAGGTTGCTTTAATGCCTGATGAGCTTGACCCCGATGAATATATTAAGAAATACGGTTCAAAGAGCTTTATAACAGATATTGTTGGGAATTGCTTGACGTATGTTTCATTTAAAATGAAATATTTGCGTTTAGGAAAAAATCTTAATAACGAGGCGGAGCGTATCGCTTATATTGATGCCGTTCTAAAAGAAATTACAAAGCTATCAAGTGCGGTTGAAAGAGAGCATTATCTTCGTCAAATTTCTGCTGAATTTTCCATTTCATTGGAATCTTTAATGCAACAACAGAAAAAGACCTTTTTTTCAGAAAGAAAGCGTGGAAACCTATCTAGAAACATAGGGACAAACCAAACTCAAAGCATACAGCTGCAATATGAGCAGAAGTTAAAGCCAGCCTATATAGTTGCAGAGTTAAGGTTGATTGCCCATATGCTGCAAAGTAAAGAAAAAGCCTTGAAAATTAAAAACATGTTAGGTTCCAATGTCCTGAATGTGGATGATCATCAAGCTATCATCACTTATTTATATGGCTTTTATGAGAAATACGATCATCCCGACACTAGCCTATTCATGAATGAACTTCCTGATCCACACCTTAGGAAAATTGTTTCTGAAATTGAAATGATGTCCATCAACGAAGAAGCTACAGATAAGGAATTAATGGATTACATTCAATTCGTGTTGAAACAGAAAAAGATGTTAATCATAAAAGAAAAAGAAGCTGAAAAAGCAGAAGCAGAAAGAATGGGTGACATTCGGAAAGCCGCTGCTATTGCATTGGAGATTATCCAATTAAAAAAATAGCACATATGAAATTGTCTGTTGTGTTTGAAAGTTTGGAAGGAGGGGAACAAATGGCTGATAAATCAGCTCGTTCCAAAGACATGGATAATGAATTAACTCTTGATCAGGTGAAAGATCAACTTCTTGAGCAAGGAAAAAAACGTGGAGTCCTTACTTTTGATGATATAACTGATAAGCTCTCTAGTTTTGAATTAGATTCAGATCAAATGGATGAATATCTTGAGTATTTAAGTGAACAAGGGATAGAAATACTATCAGATAATGAAGAAGTTGATCCAAATATTCAAGATCTTTCTAAAGAAGAAGAATTTGATTTGAATGATCTTAGTGTTCCTCCTGGAGTTAAAATAAACGACCCTGTAAGAATGTATCTGAAAGAAATTGGAAGAGTGGACCTTCTTTCCGGTGAGGAAGAAATTGAACTTGCCAAACGAATTGAGCAAGGTGACGAAGAAGCTAAACGTCGTTTAGCTGAAGCCAATCTTCGTCTTGTAGTCAGCATTGCAAAAAGATACGTCGGACGTGGAATGCTTTTTCTTGATCTTATTCAAGAGGGTAATATGGGTCTTATAAAAGCTGTAGAGAAATTCGACTACAGAAAAGGATATAAATTCTCCACTTACGCAACGTGGTGGATTCGTCAAGCTATTACACGTGCTATTGCTGACCAAGCAAGAACGATTCGTATCCCGGTTCATATGGTTGAGACCATTAACAAGCTGATTCGCGTTCAAAGGCAGCTATTACAAGATTTAGGACGCGAACCAACTCCAGAGGAAATTGCAGAGGATATGGACCTTACTCCAGATAAGGTAAGGGAAATATTAAAAATTGCTCAAGAACCGGTGTCGTTGGAAACACCAATCGGTGAAGAGGATGACTCTCATCTTGGGGACTTCATTGAAGATCAAGATGCGACTTCACCTTCTGAACATGCAGCATATGAGCTATTAAAAGAGCAGTTAGAAGATGTCCTTGACACGTTGACAGACCGTGAAGAAAACGTCTTAAGACTTCGTTTCGGACTAGATGATGGTCGAACAAGAACCTTAGAAGAGGTTGGAAAGGTTTTCGGCGTTACACGTGAGCGTATTCGTCAAATTGAAGCGAAAGCATTACGTAAGTTGAGACATCCAAGCCGAAGCAAGCGTTTAAAGGATTTCTTAGAATAATAATCATAAAGGGAAGACTCTTACCATTATCAAGGGTATCAAGAGTCCTTCCCTTTTTTAAAACGTATTTTCAGAAATGAATCAATATTTTATTATTACCAGTGATTTAGGTAGGATAGCATATGAAAATGGGTGATGTTTATCCGATAATTATGATAGAGCTATCATATAGGATGTGGATCGGCATGAACGAAACCCGAAAAAAGATTATCATAAATGAAATTCAATATTGGAAGAAAACTCGTATTCTTCCGGAACAATATTGCGATTATCTGATAGCATTATATTCTGAGGGAGAAAGCATGGAAGAGAGCGTTAAAATAAGAGAGCGCTTTCCCATCAATCCTGCATATTTGGGAATAGCAAGTTTGGTTGTACTTGCAGTTATACTTTCAGGGGTAGACAACATTCCGCCTTTCATACAAATTTTAGCATGTATCAACATTGTTCTCCTATTAGCGGGTATTGCTTTCTTGTTCTATAAAAAGTCATTTTCCTATCAGATCCCATTAGTCTCCTCTGCATTTGTCTTTTTACTTGCTAACGTTCGGATATCAGAACTGTTTTTTCCAGGTAATATTGGACTATTATACCTATTTTTATTCATACATTGTTTCATTTGGTTTTTAATAGGTAAGAAGTTACATTTGCCGTACTTTACCATCGCTTCCCTATTAGGAACGGTTTTAATTTTATATTTTATTGGAAAGCTCTTTCATTTCTTTTGAATGAAAATTCTTGTTTTTTTGTCTAAATTACGAAATTATGGTTCATCTTATATATTAGGTCTTTCCCTCTCAAACTTTTTCAAGTAAAATAAGAATTGTTTGTAATTATTATGACAGACAGGTTTATACATAGGGGAGGTAATACGATGAATCGTAATCCGATTATTCCATTTGTTTTGATCATGGTTTTCGGTATCGGGCTAATGATTGCTCTATCCTTTAAAGGTCTTGGGGATGCTAAAGAGATGGCAAAGGAAAAAGAGAACGGCGGCAAGGAAAAGACGGAACAAACAGCAGCCGGTTCTCCGGAAGACATTTATAAAGCAAACTGTATGAGCTGTCACGGTGACCAATACCAAGGTGGAGTGGGTCCTGCTTTAAAAGGTGTTGGCGACCGCTTATCTGAAGATGACATTAAAAACGTTTTAACAAATGGTAGAGGAGCAATGCCAGGAGGTCTTGTTGAAGAAGGAAAAATCGATGAAATGGCTAAGTGGCTGGCAGGATTAAAATAATTCAAAAAAACGGCTGACATCGTTCAGCCGTTTATTTTTTAGATTCATCAAGGCTGTCCTTCCTTGAAACAGAAGTCTAGATTTAATTATACTAGGATAGAGACTTTTATTACATTGGATTTAGGTGATTAATTACATGAATAAACAGAAGCTATCAAAAAGGTTAGAAGCAGTGGCTACCTTCATACCGAAAGGAAGTATTTTAGCCGACATCGGCTCAGACCATGCTTATTTACCCTGCTATGTGGTTAATAAAGGTATAGTGGAAAAAGCGATTGCAGGGGAAGTAGTAGAAGGTCCCTATCAATCTGCACTGAAACAAGTAATGGAAGCAAATCTAGCAGATAAGATATCCGTCCGAAAAGGTGACGGTCTTGAGGTTCTAGAGATGAATGAAGCTACAGTTGTTACAATTGCAGGTATGGGTGGCACATTGATCACAAACATATTGGAAAGAGGAAAGGAAAAACTATCATCTGTAAAAAGGCTAATTCTACAGCCAAACATCCATGCGATCCATATTAGAAAATGGTTAATTGAAAATGGATGGGAGCTGATTAACGAACGAATTTTAGAAGAGGATGAGAAAATTTATGAGATTCTTGTGGCTGAAAAGGGAGACCCTCTTAGGCCATATAAGGAACAAAAAGAAGCAGCATTATTGATGGGTCCTTTCTTAATGAAGGAAAAAAATGAAGTATTTATAAAAAAATGGAAAATGGAAAAAAATCATTGGAAAAGAATATTAACCCAGTTAGAAAAATCCGAAGACCAAGAGGCTACTCAAGAAAAAAGAAATGAATTACACAAAAAATGGGCTTTAGTAGAGGAGGTACTAGCGAGATGAAAACTCCAAACGGTTTTGAGGTCATTCAACTTTTTGAACAATATTCTCCTAAAAAGCTCGCAGTGGAGGGAGATAAAATTGGCCTTCAAGTTGGAACCTTAAATAAACCCATCCAAAAAGTAATGGTAGCGCTGGACGTTCTAGATGAAGTGGTTGATGAAGCCATTGACAAAGGCATTGATTTGATTATTGCTCATCATCCAATTATATATCGTCCGTTACAGAAAATTACCGATGAAGGACAAGGGAAGCTTTTACAGAAGCTCATTAAACATGACATTACAGTTTATGCTGCTCATACAAATCTTGATGTTGCAAAGGGTGGTGTCAATGACCTTTTATCCGATTGCTTAAAGCTACAAAATACGGAGGTTTTGGTTCCGACCTATTCGGCATCGTTAAAGAAACTCGTTGTATTTGTTCCGGAGGATGCAGCAGATGATCTTAGAGCAGCTTTAGGTAAAGCAGGTGCTGGATTTATCGGAAATTATAGTCATTGCTCTTTTTCTACTTTTGGAGAGGGAAGATTTTTGCCGGAAGCTGGTGCTAATCCATACATCGGACAAAAAGGTCAACTGGAAAAAGTGAATGAAGTGAGGATCGAGACCATTTTTCCGGAGGAACTAGAAAAGAAGGTGCTGAATAGCATGATTAAAGCACACCCATATGAAGAGGTTGCCTATGACATTTATCCTCTACATAATAAAGGAGAAGAACTAGGTCTTGGTCGAATCGGGGAACTACCAAAGGAAATGACTTTAAGGGAATTTGCTCAATATGTAAAAGAGTCCTTGGACGTTAAAGGTGTTAGGGTGGTTGGTAATCTTGAAACAACCGTTAAAAAGGTTGCGGTCCTTGGTGGAGATGGAAACAAATACGTAACATCCGCCAAATTCAAAGGTGCGGATGTGTATGTTACAGGTGATATGTATTATCATACCGCACATGATGCTCTGATGCTCGGACTAAACATTGTAGACCCAGGTCATAACGTTGAAAAAGTCATGAAAAAAGGTGTGGCAGAAAAAATGTCCAGGCTTGCGGAGGATCAGGGATATCAAGTAGAATTTATTCCATCTGAAATTGATACGGATCCCTTTACGTTTTTATAAGAGAAAGAGTCTTGTGCAATGAAGCACAAGACTCTCAGACTGTTGACAAACGCTCGCATTCTTCGTCACGAACCCTCCTCCGGTGCTCATTACCGTCTATGGTAACTCCGCTCCTCGCACGGGTTCGTTCCTCGACTGACAAGCGTTTTCAATCAGTCTGAAAGTGCATGAAATATACTTTGTCTACACTCTAAGAGTCTTGTGCAATGAAGCACAAGACTCTTTTTAATGAAAAGAAGTATTCTAAAGCGTTGGGCTTTTTACCTTTGGCAGGATTTTATGGAGCGGAACCTTTCTTTCTCGCTTCCAGGTTGTTTCATCATCTGGATCATAGTTTTCCAAGAAGTTGATGACTTCCTTCGTAATCGGGGTAGGGGTGGAAGCACCGGCAGTAACAGCTACTGTCTCTACACCCTTTAGCCATTCTAGCTGGATTTCGGTTACGTCTGCTACTCGATAAGCCTTAGTACCAGCAATTTCTTCTGATACTTGAGCTAATCTGTTGGAATTGTTGCTTTTCGGGTCCCCAACTACAATCAACAAATCAGCTTGACCGGCTTGTTCAGCTACAGCTTCTTGTCTTACTTGTGTAGCTAGGCAAATCTCTTTATGAATTTCTGCTTGTGGATATTTTTCTTTTACTGCCTCCATAATATCAGCAACATCCCATTGGCTCATCGTCGTCTGATTTGTTACGATTAACTTTTCAGCTGTTATAGTAAGCTTGTCTACATCTTCTTTTGTTTCAACTAAATGAACAATGTCAGGTGCAACGCCAACAGCACCCTCCGGTTCAGGATGACCTTTTTTACCAATGTAGATGACTTGGTAGCCTTCTGCTTTCTTTTGACGGATTAGGTCATGTGTAGCTGTAACATCCGGACAGGTAGCATCAATTGTAACTAGACCTTTCTTTTTTGCCAGCTCTCTAACTTCTGGCGAAACGCCATGTGCAGTGAAAATGACTGTACCGCTATCCACTTTTTCAAGAATTTCCTTACGATTTGTGCCATCCAGTGTGATAATTCCTTCTTCTTCAAATGCATCTGTTACATGCTTATTATGAACGATCATGCCTAGAATATAAATAGGACGAGGCAAGCTTTTATCTAAAGCGGCGTTGCGGGCAATGACCATTGCGTCCACAACCCCGTAACAATATCCACGAGGAGATATCTTAATGACCTTCATTGTGTTTCCTCCTTATCTAACCATAAAAATAACCAGTCGAACAAAAATCTAGGAGAATCCTAGTCTACATAAACCATTCACCTAGTTTTCATTATATAGAATGTGCAAAAAGATTACAAAGAGGGATTATGGGGGAACAAGTCCAATTTTAGTGAAAAAAACATAACACCCAATGGAGCATTATGGCTACAATGAGTGTTAATAAAGAAAGTATTTTATGATGTAAGGTTAAATGAATAGTTTGGGAAGAGATTCTCCTGACTTTACAGTTTTCTTCTTTTCCTCATCATCTTCTAAGGGTTCCGTTGCTTTATTTTTTTGTATCTCTAATTCTTCTTCAAGATTTGGTGAATTTGTGGATTCTTTCTTTTCTTCGTGAGGCTGGGAAACGGAATCTTTTACGTCATCTCCATTTTTTAACCCTTGGTAAATCTTCCACATAGCCGGTATATTTTTTAATAGGGGTCCGTACTGTGAAACCATCGGACCTAAAGACTCAGCAGCTTGTAGCACCTTTTGAGTGTTATTAAGCATCGTCGATAATGAACCTGAACCTGTCAGGCTTTGTATGATACCTCCTCCTCCAGCTGTGCGAGGTGCTTCCTGTGAAGCAGCCACTCCTGGTACTGAGAAAAGCGAAGCTGGGGTTGGGGCTTGTTGATTCCTTTTTCCTAATATCTTGGCTAACAAACCACTTTTTTGTCCCTGGCCGGGCATTCTTCTACTTTGATTGCTAAACGAATTCCTCATCCCTTTCATTGGCATCATACCTAGGGGGGGCTGAGATGGAGGTACAGGAGCTGGGGAGATTCTAAAAGGATCCTGGCGATTTGGCAAACCCATGGGTGGAAACATCCTTTGCTGGTCGATGGAGGAACGCATTCTCATTCTTCGAGGAGGCATGTTAAATGGTCCTTGCTGCATATCTTTCCCTCCTTACTTTCTTGTGAAATTTTCCTTTATAATAAAGTATGCAACTTTGCAGTAATTTGAGATAAAAACCTAATCTGACTTTTATCAGTTGAGATAATATAATAAACAGGATAAGATAAGTAAAGTAGTTTTATTTGAAAAGACCTAGATCGAACAAGAACCAATTTTAAGTAAGGAGTTACAATAAAATGAAACAAAACCATTTCGAAAGGTTTTCATTTAATGAATATATTTTAAATGCAATTGAAGAGCTTGGATTCCACAAGCCTACTGAAATTCAGGAGCGTGTGATTCCAGCAGCCTTAAAAGGGACAAGCATTATTGGACAATCGCAAACGGGTACTGGAAAGACCCATGCATACTTATTGCCGATTACTCAAAGAATCGACACTGAAAAACAAGAAGTACAGGCTGTCATTACTGCCCCGACAAGAGAATTGGCTCATCAGATATATCATGAAGCGTTAAAGATTGCCGAGCACTTTCCAAAAGAAGCCCCGCTTACAGTTCGTTGCTTTATCGGAGGTACAGATAAGCAACGGACCATTGAAAAATTAAAAACTCAGCCACAACTTGTCATAGGGACACCAGGAAGAATTAAGGACTTAGTAGAAGAACAAGCATTAAACGTTTTTACTGCGAAAACGCTTGTTGTAGATGAAGCGGACCTAATGCTCGATATGGGCTTTATTGAAGATGTCGATAAAATTGCTGCCAGAATGCCTGAGGATTTGCAAATGCTCATTTTCTCAGCGACTATCCCCGAAAAGCTAAAACCATTTTTGAAGAAATATATGGAAAATCCAAAATATGTACAGGTGGATCCTAAACAGGCTACTGCCGAAAAAATTGAGCACGTATTGATACCTGCACGGCACCGCGATAAGATTCAACTGTTACATGATGTACTAGTTCTTTACAATCCATATTTGGCTATTATTTTTACGAATACGAAAAAAATGGCTGAAGAAGTAGCAGACAGACTGACGGAAAAAGGTCTACGTGTAGGTCGTATCCACGGTGATCTAAGTCCGCGTGAACGCAAAAAAATGATGAAGCAAATTAATAATCTAGACTATCAATATATTGTTGCCACTGACCTTGCAGCACGAGGAATTGATATTGAAGGAGTCAGCCACGTTATCAATTTTGAACTTCCTACTGATTTGGACTTTTACATTCACAGGGCAGGGAGAACGGCTCGGGCAGGCTATTCAGGAATTGCCGCCACCATCTATGAGCCTTCTGACGAGGATGCTTTAAATAAGCTCGAAAAGCGTGGAATTTCTTTTGAGAACCGTGACATTCAAAAGGGTGAATGGATTGAAATTGAAGATCGTAACAGAAGAAAAAATCGTCAAAAACAAGAAAGTGAGCTTGATATAAAAGCTAAAAGGCTGATTAAAAAGCCGGCTAAGGTTAAACCAGGCTATAAGAAAAAGCAAAAAGAAGAAATTGAAAAATTTAAGAAAAGACAACGTAGACTACAAAACAAAATAAAAAAGAAATAAAGGGTAAGGAGAAAAGTTATGTTGAAAATAGGATCACACGTGTCCATGAGCGGGAAAAAGATGCTGCTTGCTGCGAGTGAAGAGGCCGTATCTTACGGTGCAAATACATTTATGATTTATACAGGTGCTCCTCAAAATACAAGAAGAAAAAGCATTGAGGACTTGAACATTGAAGCGGGAAGACGTCATATGGAAGAGAATGGAATTGATGAGATTATCGTACATGCTCCCTACATTATTAATATTGGAAATACGATCAACCCAGATACATTTGAACTAGGAGTAAATTTTTTGCGTTCTGAAATTGAAAGAACAGAAGCTATCGGTGCTAAGCAAATTGTACTTCATCCTGGGGCACATGTTGGGGCAGGTACAGAAGCTGGTATCAAAAAAATTGTCGAAGGCTTAAATGAAGTGTTATCAAGTGAACAAAAGGTACAAATTGCTCTTGAAACGATGGCTGGTAAAGGATCGGAATGTGGGAAGACATTTGAAGAAATCGCCATGATTATAGATGGAGTCGTCTTAAATGATAAGCTTTCGGTGTGTTTTGATACTTGCCATACACATGATGCAGGTTATGATATCGTGAATGATTTTGATGGTGTTCTAGAGCAATTTGATAAAATCATCGGTATTGACAGGTTGAAAGTGTTACACATTAACGACAGCAAAAACGAAATTGGTATGAAAAAAGACCGTCACGAAAATATCGGGTTTGGACACATTGGCTTTAAGGCGCTTGACTACATTGTCCATCATCCGCAGCTTAAGGATGTACCAAAAATTCTTGAAACTCCATACGTCGGGGAAGATAAGAAGAATAAAAAACCACCATACAAATTTGAAATTGAGATGCTAAGAAACCGTAAATTTGATGAGAATTTATTGGATAAAATCATGCATAATTAATAAAGTTTGGGTATCTATTCCTGATGAGAAGCTCGGCCAGCCATCATAGGATAGATACCCTTTTGGTTTGTAGCATCATCTAATGCCAGTCAACTGTAAGAAAATACTTTCAATTTTATTTGCTGTATCGGTTCCAGCGATTTGGGCAATTTGGGCAACAACTTGCTTTCTTTGCTGTTCTTCAAAAATATTGATGTTTTTTCCAATGAGAACACTGCATATTTGCTCAGCCTGCTTACGGTTTAATTCAATCCCATATTGTCCTGCGATGCTCAATAATTCATCGGCTTGAATTCGATTGATTTTCATGTTAATAATCGTTTCAAATAGTTTCATCGAATCCCTCCCTCTCTTTAACATATGTTAGAGTTGAGTGACCGTGAACCATTCATATAAATAAGATTGAATTCTTTACACGACAACAAAAAAGGAGTATACTACTTTAAGTTAAATCGTAATCATTCTTAAAAATCAGGTGATTCCTTTGAATAAAACCATTATTCAAGTAAAAAATCTTTCTTTTCGATATGAAAAGGATCTTGTACTTGAAAACATTCATTTATCAGTTGAAAAAGGATCCTTTCTCGGGCTAGTTGGCCCCAATGGTTCTGGAAAATCAACGTTATTAAAGCTGCTGTTAGGCTTATTAAAAATTCAACAAGGTGAAATCGAGCTATTTGGTCAAGATATCCGTTCCTTTAAAGAGTGGGATAAAATCGGATATGTTTCACAAAAAGCAAATTCCTTTAATACTGGATTTCCTGCCACAGTTTTTGAAGTAGTAGCAAGTGGTTTAACAAAAAAGATCGGTCTATTTCGCTTTTTGAGAAAACAAGACAAAGAAAAAGTGCTAGAAGCTCTGAATTCAGTAGGAATGGTATCATTTTGGAACCGAAATATCGGTGAGCTTTCAGGAGGACAGCAGCAGCGCGTTTTTATCGCAAGAGCGCTTGTCAGCGATCCAGAACTTCTTATATTGGATGAGCCGACTGTTGGAGTGGATGCACAGAATGTTAAACAATTTTATTCTATGCTTGAGTCCTTAAACAAACAGTTAGGGATTACTCTAATTCTAGTTACGCATGATGTGGGGACAATTTCGGATAAAGTGACACATGTAGCGTGCTTAAACAAGCATTTGCATTTACATGTTCCATCATCTGAATATAATCGACTCAAGGATGATGAGCTATCTTCCTTTTATGGACATGATGTCCATGTTTTAAATCATAATCATTAAAACTCGGGAGGATTCCCATGATTTCAAGTATGTTTGAGTATGAATTTCTGCAAAATGCATTTTTGACTGGCCTAATAATTGGCGCGATCGCCCCTTTACTCGGTGTGTTTGTGGTAGTGAGGAGGCTTTCACTCATTGCTGATGCGTTAAGCCATGTTACCCTTGCAGGTATTGCTTTCAGCTTGCTTTTAGAAAAAAGATTCCTTGCCTTTTCAGGCTTGAACCCATTGTATATGGGGATGACTTTTTCTGTCTTGGGGTCTTTATTTATTGAAAGGCTAAGAAATGTATATAAGCATTACCAAGAATTGGCAATTCCGATTATTTTATCAGGTGGGATTGGAATCGGGGTTATTTTTATTTCTTTAGCTGATGGATTTAACACCGATTTATTCAGTTACTTATTTGGAAGCGTCAGTGCTGTTTCGAGAGGGGATTTATGGGTCATAATTGGTGTTTCTCTTTTCGTAGTAGCAACTATTATATTGTTATATAAAGAGTTATTCCTCTTATCATTTGATGAAGACCATGCAAAGGCATCAGGGATTCCAGCAAAACAAATTCATTTTATCTTTATTATCTTAGTTGCGCTTGTGATCGCTGTTTCTATGAGAATTGTAGGTGTATTGCTTGTTTCTTCATTAATGACGCTCCCGGTGGCTGCGAGTATACGTATTGCTAAAGGATTTAAACAAACGATTTCATTTTCAATCCTATTTGGAGAAATTTCCGTAGTTGGTGGCCTGTTCTTATCTTATTATCTTGATTTGGCACCAGGCGGTACCATTGTTGTCATTGCTGTACTGATTTTAATTTTATCCATCGTGATTAAAAATCTTCGGGTAAAAATGGCGTAAATATGGGGTTGATTAGGATGAATGTTCAAGAAGCAATGGATCTGTTGAAAGAAAAAGGCTATAAGCATACTGGGAAACGTGAAGAAATGCTTCAGCTTTTTTCTTCAAGCAATAAATATTTGACGGCAAAAGAAGTGCTAGAAATCATGAAAGATCATTATCCTGGTTTAAGCTTTGATACAATTTATCGGAACCTTTCCTTGTTTGTAGAGCTCGGAATCTGTGAAGAAACAGAGCTTTCTGGTGAAAGGCATTTTCGGTTTACATGTAGTCACAATCACCATCACCATCATTTTATTTGCTTGGACTGTGGAAAAACAAAAGAAATTGAAACATGTCCAATGCAAAGTCTGGAAGCAGATTTAAAAGGATATGATATTTCCGGTCATAAGTTTGAAATTTACGGAAAGTGCCCAGATTGTTGTTAAAAGAGGGTCTTTCGGATTCGAATTGTGTGTAATGAAAAGGCTGGGTCACACAGCCGAAAAATTACATGCCTATTTCTCTTCGACACGACATAAAAAAGGCGACAGCTAAGTAATTGGTTGTCGCCTTAAATGTTTTTACGGGAATTATTGACTTTTTAGCCAGTGGTCCACCCATTTCTTTGCCTCTTCCCAGGTATTAACACGAATGACTCTCGAAGGAACCGGTTCTTGGTTGTAAGGTGTATTGAATAAAATGACAGGAATATTGCATTCTTCAGAAATAGCAACTGCATTATCGTGTTTGTCTTCAAAAAAAAGATCGATTTGATATTTTTTTGCGGTTGCAACCTTATCATGTGAACCGATCAGCTCTATATGGTGATATTTCAACTCGTTCTCATGAAACCATTCTTTTGTTAACTGAGTAAGATTCTTTCTTCTCGCACTAATGAAATAAAGGTCTGCAATGTCCATCCACGTATTAATTGTTTCTTTTGCTCCTTCAGATATTGGGGATTCTTTATAGATCAGAGGTTCATTTTCTTCAAACCAGCTTCGAAATTCATCTTCGCTAACATTAACAAAAGGTGTCAATTCGTATTGAGTAATATCGTTTAATGTCAAATTTAAAGCAAATGACTTATTTATGTAAGGAATCAGCGTGTCTGGCCTAGTAATAGTGCCATCTATATCTATACCAAAGCGTTTTTTCATGTCTGTTGTCTCCTAAATCTATTCTATTCTTTAGTTTAACACATTTCATCCACTTTTAGCTGTATAAAACAAGGAACTTAGCAAGGATAATAGAACTCTTAGTGATCCTTGGAATACGGTTTGGTTACCATTCTATACATTCATTGGCAGGTAGTTTTTTTATTTAATGACAAACAATAAGAATGCACCTGAAAAGAAAGCGAGGGATTTGTATTGGACAAGAATGAACGTAAATTGAATCAAGATGAGTCTGAAATTTACGAACGTGACCGATATAGAGAAGAAACCTCTGCAGAATTAGCTGCCCCTACCGTTTTCGGCAGGGATCAAGAGATGGTTACAGCTCGGGATGAAATGACTGCTGGTCGAGGATTCGGCTATGCAGCCCTTATTTTATCCATCCTTTCCCTATTTGTATGGCCAATCCTGTTTGGTGCAGCAGGAATTGTTCTCGGCTTTATAGCACAAAGACGAGGAGCCGTCAGTTTAGGTGCTTGGGCAATCGGAATCGGAGCTTTTTCCATTATCATCGGGATTTTCATACTTCCCTTCTTTTGATGCAAAAAAGAGGCCGGTCCCAAAAGGTGCTTTTTTACACCTTTTGAGAGCCGGCCCCTTTCATTCATTGACTAGGGTCGCATTTTTTTCAGCTTCTTGTTTGGCAAAATATTCAGCTGCAATGGCGTCGATTTCTTTTTTCAGTTCTTCAACCATCGTCTCTTCTGGAACTTTTCGGACAATCTCCCCTTTTCTAAAAAGAAGCCCTTCTCCTCTTGCTCCAGCGATACCAATATCAGCTTCTCTAGCCTCTCCAGGACCATTAACGGCACATCCTAAAACGGCAACTTTAATTGGAGCTTTAATTTTTTGAATATATTCTTCTACTTCGTTTGCGATCGAAATTAAATCGATTTCAATTCTTCCACAGGTTGGGCACGAAATTAAAGTAGCAGCATTTGATAATAACCCGAAGGATTTTAATAGTTCTCTTGCAACCTTTACTTCTTCTACCGGATCTGCGCTTAAAGAAACTCTAAGAGTGTTTCCAATTCCTTTACTTAAAATCGCTCCTAATCCAGCAGCACTTTTGACAGTCCCTGCAAATAAAGTGCCGGATTCAGTAATACCTAAGTGAAGAGGATAATCAAATGCTCTGGCCGCCTTTTCGTATGCTTCGATTGCCAAATTTACATCAGAAGCTTTCATCGAAACGATGATGTCATGGAAATCAAGGTCTTCAAGAATTTTAATATGATGAAGCGCACTTTCTACCATGCCATCTGCAGTTGGATAGCCATATTTCTCTAATATTCTTTTCTCAAGGGATCCGGCGTTAACTCCGATTCGGATTGGAATCCCACGTGCCTTGGCTGCATTGACAACAGCTTCTACCTTTTCACGTCGTCCAATATTTCCTGGATTAATACGGATTTTATCCGCGCCACCTTCAATCGCCTTTAATGCAAGCTTATAATCAAAATGAATATCAACGACTAATGGGATGTTTATTCGCTTTTTTATTTCTGAAATAGCGTTTGCTGCTCTTTCATCCGGGCATGCTACGCGTACAATTTGGCAGCCTGCCTCTTCCAATCGCTTGATTTCTGCTACAGTTGCTTCCACATCATGCGTTTTTGTAGTGGTCATACTTTGTATGATGACTTGATTGCTTCCACCAATCGTTAAATTTCCGACCTTAACAGGTCTTGTCTTAGTACGATGTATAATCTCACCCAAGTGATATTCTCTCCTTTAGAAAGATAAGTGTTTCACTTCTGTTTGTAGTGAATGTATTACATATATGATACGAAAATATTGTATCAGTCTTTAGGGAGAGATGACAAGAAATAGGATGTATTTTCTATATTAAGCCTCTTCCTAAAGAATTTATTTTTTATAAACGGGAATTTTATAGGTTTTACCAATTTGTAAAGAGTCTGGCTTTACTCCTTCATTTAATTTTTGAAAGTCTTCAAGAATCTGATCAATTGGTGCACGGAGTTTCCCTTCTTTTCTTTCGAGAATACTTAGTAACGTGTCCCCAGCTTTTATTTTTACCTCAATATAGGGGATTATATCCTCTTTATTGCTTTCTGCTGATGCTTCCATTACAGGTTGAATGGTTGGTTTAATGGCAGGAAGAGTGCCTACCGAAAGATCATAATATACGACGTAAACCATAAGGCAGAAAGCGAAAAACGTCAGAAGTTTTTTCATCAGCAACTCCTCCTTTTCTTAATTCAAATATATGAACCATTAAAAGAAGGTATGACAAAAATTCGGCAGTTTGTTTAAATTTTCCGTTTCTTATAAAAAAATTACTTTCTTTTTACATAGGCTTAACAATCAACCACCATAATGTAGAAAGAAAGAGGTGTTAGGGAATGGGACATATAAAAATTAGGACCAACCTACGTGAAAAAACATGGAATATTAGCTTAAGAAATAGACTTTTAATTTTAGTGATCGTATTTTTTGTTGTTTTAGCTGGCAGTATTAGTTATATTTCATTCATCAAATCTAAAGAGACGGCACTTATGCTAATGGAACAAAGGCTAGAGAGAGAAGTAGCTTTATTTTATGAAATGGCTCAAAATACGATGATGCTGCACGTTGGAAATGAGATAAAGTTTCAAAAGCAAATTCATTCGATTGTACAGAGCCAGGAAGCAGAAATGCTACAGGATCATTTACATGGAACCTTTTTTCTCGTGAAAGGCAATGAAGCCGTTAAATTTCGGGTGAGTGAAAAGGCTAAGCTTGATATACCAAAGAGTCTTATAAAAGAAATCCGGGAAAAACAAAAGGGGATCATTCATACTGAACTTAACGGGGTTCCTTATACATTGGCGTTCCAAAATATTCAGGAGGTAAAGGGGATCTATTTGATCGCACTTCCACAAACCGATTACTTACAGCCAATTAGCGAAATGTCACGATACATAATAGGGGTAGGGTTAATAAGTATTTTCATCACATCCCTTATCATCATCTTATTAATTAATCATTTAACAAGGCCGTTAACACAGTTACGTGAAACAATGAGACAGGTAAGAGAAGGAAAGCTTAACGTTGAGTCTAATATTAAAGCGAACACGCCGGAAGTTGCTTCATTAATTAGAAGTTTTCAATCTTTAATTCAAGGCATGGGTTCTTTACTCGAACAAATAAGCACAACAACAAATGAGCTTCATAAAACAGGAGAAAATTTACAAAGCTCTTCGGGTAAAGTGTTAAAAAGGAATGAAGAAATGTTAGAGGGAATTTCTATTTTGAAGCATGCTGCTCAAGAGACAGCTTCAAGCTCTGAACAAAGCGTCATTACTTTTCAGAATATGAAAGAAAGCATATTGCAGATATTCGATCAAATGAACTTCATTTTCGAAAAAGCTTTAGATATGAATCGTTCTTCTCAAGATGGAAATAACAGAATGTCCCTTATGATGGAGAGAATGGAAACATATGAAACAGAGATGAAGAGGATGCAGGAAATTATTATGGATATAAAAAATCATTCCGGTTCCATCTCCTCTATCGTGCAGCTTATTAGCAGCATATCTGAACAAACAAAACTCCTTGCATTAAATGCTACCATTGAAGCTGCTCGAGCGGGAGAAGCAGGGAAGGGCTTTAGCGTGGTTGCAGAAGAAGTTAGGAAGTTAGCAGATCAATCATCTTCTGCGGCAGAAGAGATAGCTGGTACGATCCTTCAAATGGAGAATATCTCATTTCATGCAGCAGATGAATTTGAAAAAATGTCTGATTCTATGAAAGAAAATATGGGGGCAGCTAAACAAAGTAAAGAATCCTTAACCACTTTAACTGACCATGTGAATCAAGTGTGTGACATGTTGAGGATGATACAAACCAAGTTGAATGGATTACACGATAGCCTGCCGGAAATGGAGGATGCAGCAGAGAAATATGTTTCTCTCTCACAACAAATGAGTGCCAGTGCTGAACAAATTATGCTACATTCTGTGGAACATTTTGAAGAAGTAAAAAAATCACATGTCATAGGTGTAAAATTAAACGAACTGTCAGCAAGACTGACTAAGCAAACACAAAAATTCGAATTAAGGTAAGCAAAATCCCGCATGATTTATGCGGGATTCAGACTGTTGACAAACGCTCGCATTCTTCGTCACGAACCCTCCTCCGGTGCTCATTACCGTCTATGGTAACTCCGCTCCTCGCACGGGTTCGTTCCTCGACTGACAAGCGTTTTCAATCAGTCTGAAAGTGCATGAAATATACTTTGTCTACACTCTAAATCCAGCATGATTTATGCGGGATTTTTTTTAGGTTTTGGAATTTCTTTAATGGCTAAATAAAGCATAACGATGGTAACAAACCAATGAATAAAAATGCCGCCAACAACGCTTGTATTGAATAATGCCATAATGGTAAAGAAGACTGTCGGAAGTGTGACACTGTAGGAGGTAAGTCTCCATACATGTCGGTACGAAATATTTCGTTTTAAGCTGTTATTCACCAATAATCCGATTACAGCCAGAATTGAAATTTCAATAAACTTCATGCCTGCTGAAAAAATGTAGGTAACAACCCCTAAAATAGGAAGAAAAATGACTAGCATATTATCGATATCATGTAAAAAGGAGCTTAAATCACTTTTAGATATCTCAATTCCTTCCAGCATAGAATATGGATAGGTTTGTAGGGTTCCGCCACCCACAAAAGCAAATTCATGATGGAGGATCGCAAAGCCATTATTGGTTCGTTTTCCAAAGTCCTCTGATGTCACATTACCCGAATCATCCATGATAAACAAAAAACCGTTCTTCGACTTTTCGATGGGCTTTTCAGCATCCATAAATAGCTTCCCGTCTTTAATTTCAAAGTTCGGAAAGTCCTCATTTAAGGTTGTAATGGATGTATCAATCCCTTTTATTATGGCGCTACTTAAATAAAGGAACGACGGTAACATAGAAATCAAAGTGATGAAAAAAACAAAAAGAATGGTTTTTCCAATCCCTTGAAACCGGAATTTGGAAATGTCTTTCGGTGAATAAAGACTCACAATTAGTTGCTTGAAAATATTCATGTTTATAACCCTCGTATTATGTAAAGTTTTCGTGTTCATTTTATCTTTCCAAATCTCATAATACAACCCATTTTAAAAAAGATCATGGGGATTGTAACACTTGTAACATTTGTAATGGTAATGTAATATTAAGAAGCTTTGTAAAGCTATTGTAAAATCTAATCAAGAATTCTTTACATAAAAAAATAGATTTGTTCATAATGGTAGGGGGTTAGAATAGCGCGTTTTTTGAAAAAATTGAGGGGTTGAAGTATAGTGGAATTGTACATTCAAGAAATGCCATTCCAATTTTTAGGCGGACTCGGAATATTTCTTTTTGGAATAAAATATATGGGTGATGGTTTACAAAAATCAGCAGGGGATAAGCTGAGAGTAATATTAGATCGCTTTACAACCAACCCCTTTTTGGGAGTACTGGCTGGAATCTTTTTAACGATTTTACTTCAAACAAGTTCAGGTACGGTTGTCATTACCGTCGGGTTAGTAAGTGCTGGTTTTCTTACACTGAAACAAGCAATCGGTATTATTATGGGAGCTAATATCGGTACAACTGTCACAGCTTTTATCATCGGGATAAAAATTGCAGACTATTCTTTGCCAATTATTGCATTAGGTGCAATTCTTTTATTCTTCTTCAAGAATAAAAAGATTCAAACTATCGGACAAATTATGTTTGGGTTTGGTGCGTTATTTTTTGGCTTAGAGTTAATGGGTGACGGCATGAAGCCGCTTCGTTCATTCGAGACGTTCCATGAACTGACTGTTAACATGAGTTTAAGTCCCCTTTTAGGCGTTATCATCGGAACGCTTTTTACGTTCATTGTTCAAAGTTCAACTGCAACAATAGGGATCTTGCAGGAATTACACGGACAAGGTCTTATTCATTTAGAAGCCGCTCTTCCAGTCCTCTTTGGTGATAACATGGGCACTACAATAACGGTTGTTTTGGCCTCAATTGGTGCTTCTGTAGCAGCAAGACGGGTAGCAACAACACATGTCTTGTTTAATTTGATTGGTACACTTATTTTTTTATTAATCCTACCAGTTTTTATACATTATATAGAATTCTTACGAGATCGACTTCATTTAAATGAAGAAATGACGATTGCTATAGCCCATGGGGTTTTCAATACGACCAATACAATCATTCAAATTCCTTTTATTACTTGGTTGTCTTATATTGCTACAAGGCTCATTACTGGCGAGGAATCTTTGGTCGAATATAAATCAAAGTTTCTTGATCCAGTTTTTATTGAACAATTTCCTTCCATTGCAATTGGACAAGCAAAGGAAGAAGTGGTTCGCATGGGGAAATTTGCAATAAAAGGGTTAGAAGAATCGAGAAATTATTTAAAAACTAAGCAGCTAAAACATGGAGAAGCGGCTTATCAAATCGAAGATGCTATTAATAATCTCGACCGAAAAATCACTGATTATTTGGTTACCCTTTCTTCCAATTCTTTATCTACTGCAGAATCTGAACATCATTCTGTACTGATGGATATGGTGAGGGATATCGAAAGAATTGGCGATCATTTTGAAAATATAGTAGAGCTTGTAGATTATCAGCTTTCCAATAAGGTGAAAATGACAGATTTAGCTATGGAAGATCTTGAAGAAATGTTCACATTAACCATTTCTACAGTCAATCAAGCTTTGAATGCTCTTGACCATCATGATGTATCTCTTGCAAAACAAGTGGTAGAGAAAGAAGAAGAAATCGACAGAATGGAGCGCTCATTAAGAAAGAAACATATTCTTCGTTTAAGTGAGGGTCAATGCAGTGCACAGGCAGGAATTGTTTTTGTCGATATCATCAGTAACCTTGAAAGAATCGGTGACCATGCAGTGAATATTGCCGAAGCTGTCATCGGAGAGAAATAAATAAGAATAGCGGAAAGAAAGGGTGCTTTTTAAATTGACAACTGTTTATTGGATCATCATAGCCATTATGTTCATTATTGGATTTGTTGGATTAATGTATCCTGTGATCCCAAGCATATTATTTATTTTGGGCGGAATATTACTTTATGGAGTATTCTTTTCTTTCGAACCTTTTTCCTGGGTTTTTTGGACGATTCAGGTGCTTCTTGTTGTGCTCCTATTTCTCGCAGACTATGTGGCAAATATGATAGGGGTGAAAAAGTATGGGGGCTCGAAGGCTGGTATTTGGGGAAGTACGATCGGATTAATTGTAGGACCTTTTGTGATTCCTATTTTTGGGATTTTGGTCGGTCCTTTTGTTGGAGCTATATTGGCTGAGCTGATTTTTAAGAAAAAGGATTTTATATCTGCGTTAAAAATTGGAATGGGTTCAGTCATTGGTTTTATTAGCAGCGTCTTGACAAAGAGTATAATCCAAGCTTTCATGGTAGGTTATTTTCTTTTGACTGTATTGTAATGAATCATGGAAAAATTCATATAATAAAGAAGCAAATTATTTGAATCTATTAGTAAACTTTGCTAATCTTTAACTAGAGGCTAAACACCACAGTTGTGTTGTTAAGTCATTCAAATTCTCTACATAGGAGGAGTTAACAATGGCATTTGAATTACCAAAATTACCTTATGAGTATGATGCACTTGAACCACATATTGACAAAGAAACGATGAACATTCATCATACGAAACACCATAACACATATGTAACAAATTTAAACAACGCATTACAAGGTCACGATGATCTATTAAGCAAATCTGTAGAAGAAGTGATCTCTAATTTAGATGCAGTTCCTGAAGCGGTACGCACTGCTGTACGTAATAATGGTGGCGGTCATGCCAACCACACTTTATTCTGGCAAATTCTTTCTCCAAATGGTGGTGGGGAACCATCAGGTGAGTTAGCAGAAGCGATTAACGCTAAATTTGGCAGCTTTGAAATCTTTAAAGAAGAATTTACAAAAGCAGCAACTACTCGTTTTGGATCCGGTTGGGCATGGTTAGTTGTAAACAACGGTGAACTTGAAGTAACAAGCACTCCTAACCAAGATTCTCCTTTAATGGAAGGAAAAACTCCAATTTTAGGATTAGACGTTTGGGAGCATGCTTACTACTTAAAATACCAAAACCGTCGTCCTGACTACATCAATTCCTTCTGGAACGTTGTAAACTGGGATGAGGTTGCAAAACGCTATAAAGAAGCAAAATAGTATTTATTAAAAAGGTCCTTTCAAAAAGAAGGGCCTTTTTGTTTTATTATGAAAAAATACAGAATGTTCAAACATACAATTTCTTCGCATAGTTACTTTCCAAAAATCAAAAGCTAAACGTAATCAAAGGAGAGTAGAAAATGCGAGTAAAAAAGTTGATAGGAGAAGTGGAGCTTACAAAAGATTTAATTCTTTTGTTATGCATCGGCGGATTATATAGCTTAAGCGTGGCTCTTTCCAATACATTCGTGAATGTATATTTATGGAAGCAGTCAGGGAAATTTGTAGATTTGGGTATTTACAATTTATCCATTGTCGTTTTTCAGCTCTTTACGTTTATATTGGCTGGAAGAATAGCCAAAAAGGTAGATCGAATCGTTGTTTTGAGGCTTGGTGTCATTTTTTTGACAACTTATTATTTAACGGTCCTTCTTGTAGGTACAAAAGCTACTGATTTTCTTATTCTATTAGGAGCTTTACTAGGAATCGGTTACGGTTTTTATTGGCTAGCGTATAATGTTTTAACTTTTGAAGTGACCGAGCCGGAAACAAGAGATTTTTTCAATGGCTTTCTTGGTATTATGAATTCTTTAGGAGGAATGATTGGTCCTTTTGTTGCTGGATGGATCATTAGTAGATTGGACAAATTCACAGGATATTTTATCGTTTTTGGCATTTCGCTTTTTTTATTTGCGATTGCAGTAATCCTAAGCTTCTCTTTAAAGAGAAGACCAGCTCATGGACGGTATGTATTTATGGAGGTTTACCGTGAAAGAAATAATAATGCCAATTGGCGCTTAATAACAAATGCTCATTTTTTTCAAGGACTTAGAGAAGGTACTTTTGTTTTCATCATTTCAGTATTTGTGTATATTACAACAGGTAGTGAATTGGCTCTTGGCACATTTGGTCTCATTAATTCAGGCGTGTCCTTTTTAGTGTATTATATCGCGTCCCGATTAATTAAAAATCAATATAGAAAGAAAGCTATTTTGATTGGTGGGGTAGGATTATATTTGTCTATTTTATTGATTGTTTTTAACTTATCTTATGTAAAGCTCCTTCTTTATGCTGCTTCAATTGCAGTATTCTATCCGTTGCTTCTTGTCCCCTATATTTCGTTAACCTATGATGTCATTGGACGTTCAAAAAATGCAGGAGAAATGCGGGTTGAGTATATCGTAATCAGGGAGCTATTTTTAAATTTGGGAAGGGCTGTTTCCATTATCGTTTTTCTCGTTGCCATTTCCTTCTTTCATGAGGAAAAAATTATTCCAATCCTATTGCTAATCCTTGGAGCTGGTCACACCTGTATCTATTTCTTTATAAGAAAAATGAATCTTCAATTTCAAACTTCATAAGGATTTTAATCATTCTAAACAAAAAGTTAACTATGTGAAAAGGTAGAAAAAGAAAGCATCTTTATATAAAATAGTAAGGAAGCATTTTATTAATATAAGGATGTGAAGGTTGCGTTGAAAAAAAATAAGAAAAAGAAGACGCATGTGCCCTTTCGCTTAAATTTGTTATTTTTTGTGGTATTTGTGCTGTTTTCCGTCCTAATTTTACGTTTAGGAGTTGTGCAAATTGTTTATGGGGATGATTACCGAAGGGAAATCGAGAGGACTGAGGATGTTACAGTAAACAATCCAGTGCCTCGCGGGAAAATATTTGATCGTCATCACAAGGTGATTGTAGACAATAAACCCCTTGATAGCATTACCTATACGAGATATCAAGGAACAAAAACAGATGAAATGCTTGAAACAGCTGAAAAATTGGCTAAGCTGATCGATAAAAAACCAGATAAAGTGACAGAACGTGATATGAAGGATTTCTGGATCCTGAAAAATAAGGAAAGAGCAGAAAAAAAGATTACGGAAAAAGAAAGGAAAATGCTTGAGAACGAGGAAATCACCGATAAGGAGCTATATAAACGTCAGCTTGAAAGAATTACCGAAGAGGAATTAAAGGAACTGACACCTGAAGACATGGAAGTATTGGCTATTTTCCGAGAATTCAACAGTGGATATGCTCTTACCCCGCAGATTGTAAAAAATAAAGATGTGACAAAGGAAGAGTTTGCGGTTGTCAGTGAGAATCTCGAGTCTTTACCAGGTGTTGATATTACGACCGACTGGGAAAGAACCTATGCTTTTGAAAATACTTTAAAAAGTGTACTTGGAAATGTGTCTTCTTCCGATGAAGGTCTTCCAAGTGAGCAGTTGGATTATTATCTTTCCAGGGATTACAGCCGTAACGACCGTGTCGGAAAAAGTTATATCGAATACGCATATGAAGATGTTCTCCACGGTCAAAAGGCCAAAGTGAAGAATGTGACCGATAAAGCTGGAAATATATTAGAAACAATAGAAGTGACGAAAGGAAAAAGGGGAAAAGATCTCGTTCTGACCATTGATATGGACCTTCAAATAGCGGTTGAAAAAATTATCGAACAAGAGCTATTGGAAAAAAAGGCCAGAGGAAACACTTCCCTTCTTGATCGTGCATTTGTTGTCATGATGGACCCTTATACAGGTGAAATTTTGGCAATGGCAGGTAAGCAGTACGAAAGAGACAAAAAAACCGGAAAAGTGAAATTCAATGATTTTGCTTTAGGAACTTTTACAACCTCTTATTCAATGGGATCCTCTATTAAGGGTGCGACCGTGCTGACAGGATATCAAACAGGCGCGATATCACCAGGAACCATGATTTATGATACCAAGCTTCGCATTAAAGGTACACCTGATAAAGGTTCTTATAAAAACATGGGACTGATTAATGATCTGACAGCACTAAAAAGATCTTCAAACGTATACATGTTCCAGACGGCAATTCGAATTGGAGGAGGACACTATGTTCCAGGCCAGTCACTGCGCCTTAATCCTAAAGCCTATGATATAATGAGGAATTATTATAGTCAGTTTGGACTAGGTGTACGAACAGGTATTGATTTACCAAATGAAATGGCTGGATTTAAAGGATCGGAGAGAGGTCCTGGTAAGCTACTTGACTTATCAATTGGACAGTATGATACGTACACACCGATGCAATTAGCACAATATGTTTCTACTATTGCAAATGGTGGTTATAGAATAAAGCCACATATTGTAAAAGAAATAAGAGAACCAATTGACGATAACAAACAACTAGGACCTGTAATAAAAGAAATTCCTCCTGTCGTTTTAAATCGACTTGATATGAAACCAGAATGGATTAAACGGGTACAGGAAGGGTTTAGACAGGTTATGCAGGAGTCTGGTGGAACAGCTGCAGCTAAATTTAGAAATGCTCCTTATAAACCAGCTGGGAAAACCGGAACTGCCCAAGCATTTTACGATGGTCCGTTAAGAAAGAAATTTGATCATCCTGTTGAAACGATGAACCTAACTCTGGTTGGCTATGCACCATATAACAATCCTGAAGTTGCTTTTTCTGTTGTCGTCCCTTGGGCTTACCAAGGTAGACACAACGGTCATATCATGAATCAAGACATTGGAAGAAAAATATTGGATGCTTACTTTGAATTGAAAAAGAAACGACAAAATGAAAATTTAGATCAAAATAAAACAACCGATCCCGTTGAAAACCAGAATGTATTGGATCAAAATACAGAGGAAACAACTACTGAAAATGAATAATTCACCCGCAAAAAAACCGTCTCATCACGTGAGACGGTTTTTTTGAGTTTAGAGAAGATTGTTCGTACATTTCAAACAAGTTATTTGTAATCATTCTAGGGTTTCTCATTTACACAATTCTAATCCTAATTTACATAGCCTTTACAATACATTTAAACCTGATTAATGGTTATCTTATAAAGTATAACTTGTAAGACAAAACTACTTAATTTCGTAGGGGGATTAATGAATGAAAAGTTTTAAGTACTTGGCACTAGCAGCAATGATGAGTGGAGTGCTGGCATTTACTGCAGCTTGTGGAACTGACAGTGCCAAAAAAGAAGAGCAAACTGAAGCAGCAGACAAGCAGCTTCAAGGTGACATTGCCATTGACGGTTCTTCAACAGTGTATCCAATTATGGAAGCTATCTCAGAAGAATATATGTTAGAACAACCAGAAGTTAAAGTGTCTGTTGGATTTTCTGGAACAGGTGGCGGATTTAAGAAATTCATCGCCGGTGAAACGGACATGAGTAACGCTTCTCGCCCTATTAAAGACGAAGAAAAAGCTGAACTAGAGAAAAACGGAATTGATTATACAGAATTTAAGCTTGCATACGATGGTCTTTCCATTGTTGTAAACAAAGATAATGATTGGGTGGATCATTTAACAGTAGACGAGCTTAAGAAAATGTGGGTAGATACAGGAAAACCAAAAATGTGGTCTGATATCCGTCCAGAATGGCCAAAAGAAGAAATTAAGTTCTATTCTCCTGGAACAGATTCTGGTACGTACGATTACTTCAACGAAGTGATTCTTGAAGAACAACCAATTGTATCTAATGCTACTCTTTCTGAAGATGACAATGTTTTGGTTCAAGGTGTAACAGGTGACAAGAATGCAATCGGATTCTTCGGATATGCATACTATGAAGAAAACAAAGATAAGCTAAAAGTTGTTCCGATTGATGGTGGAGAAGGTCCGGTTGAACCAACCAATGAAACCATTGAAAGCGGAAAATATGCTCCATTATCTCGTCCACTCTTCACTTATGTAGCAAACAAATCTGTGGCTGAAAAAGAACAAGTGGCTGATTTTATGACATTCGTTCTTGAAAATGCCGGTGCACTAGCTGAAGAGGTTGGTTACGTAAAACTTCCTGATGAAGAATACAATAAAGCTCTAGAAACTCTTGAAGGTTTGAAAAAATAATTGGCTGTTGATGGTTGGGTGGGAAGCAATGATTGCTTCTCGCCTTGCCATGCTTGGAAATGGAAAGGGGTTATCATTTTGGCACTTGGAAAGGCAGAAAACATTTCTGTGCAAAAATTAATTGAAGAGAAGAAACAAAAGCGTTCGGGGTTTACTTTTGAAAAAATTATTCCTTCTTTGTTATTGCTTACTGCAATTATTTCCGTTTTAACCACAATAGGAATTCTATTTACATTAATCTTTGAAACCTTTGAGTTTTTTACTCGTGTTTCAGTGAAAGAATTTTTCACTGCTGAAAAATGGTATCCATTTTCAACAACGAATGCATCCTACGGTATATTGCCATTAATATCCGGAACATTGAAGGTTACGTTTATTGCATCATTGGTAGCTGTACCGATTGGTCTTGCTTCCGCCATATTTTTGAGTGAGTATGCATCTGATAAAACAAGAAGAATTATTAAACCGATATTAGAGGTTTTAGCTGGTATTCCAACTATTGTATACGGTTTTTTCGCTTTAACTTTTGTCACTCCAGTTTTAAGAGAGATGATTCCGTCATTAGAAATCTTCAATGCCTTAAGTCCAGGTATTGTCGTCGGAATTATGATCACACCAATGATCGCTTCTCTATCTGAGGATGCGATGTCTTCCGTTCCGAATTCGATTCGTGAAGGCGCATTTGCATTGGGAGCTACAAAACTTGAAACCACCTTTAAGGTCATATTGCCTGCAGCGGTTTCAGGGATCATGGCATCGATCGTTTTAGCTCTGTCACGTGCGATTGGGGAGACAATGATTGTTACAGTTGCAGGTGGTTCAACACCAAATTTAAGCTGGGATGTCACTTCATCCATTCAAACGATGACGGCTTATATTGTTCAAGTAAGCACGGGTGACGCTGGGTATGGAACAACCGTTTATTACAGTATATATGCTGTCGGTATGACGTTATTCGTATTTACGCTTGGAATGAACTTACTTGCACAATTCATCTCTCGTAAATTTAGGGAGGAATATTAACGATGAGACTTATTGATGAAAAAAAAATCATTGGGAATATGTCGGGGCGTTTGCTTCGAAACAATGTGTTTAAAATTTTATTTTTCGGTTCGACCCTTTTTGGATTATTGATACTAGCCATTCTACTATATCGGATATTCACTCAAGGACTTGGACATTTAGATTTAGAATTCTTTCAAAACTTTGCTTCAAGAAGACCGGAGCAAGCAGGGATTAAAGCTGCTTTAATCGGTTCGATTTGGTTAATGGCTGTTGTGGCGCCTATTTCATTGATTCTTGGTGTGGGTACGGCTGTTTATCTAGAAGAATACGCCAAGAAGAACAGATTTACGAACTTTATACAGCTGAACATTTCGAACTTAGCTGGTGTCCCTTCTATTGTTTTCGGATTATTGGGATTAACGATCTTTGTTCGTGCCCTTGCCCTGGACCGTTCTGTTCTTGCAGCTGGACTAACCATGAGTCTTTTAGTACTACCGGTCATTATTGTAGCAGCACAAGAAGCGATTCGTTCCGTTCCAAAGGAATTAAGAGAGGCATCCTATGGCATGGGTGCAACAAAATGGCAAACCATCGTAAAAGTCGTACTTCCAGCTGCTATTCCAGGAATTCTCACTGGAGGCATCTTAGCTCTGTCACGTGCAATTGGTGAAACAGCTCCACTTGTTGTGGTAGGTATTCCGATGTTCATTGCTTTCTTACCGAAGACAGTGTTTGACACATTTACAGTTCTTCCAATGCAAATCTATAACTGGACATCAAGACCACAAGAAGAATTCCATAATGTTGCGGCATCTGGAATTATCGTTTTACTCGGACTTCTCATTATTATGAACTCAATTGCTGTATTGATCAGAAATAAATATCAGAAGAGATATTAAATGGGGTTAGTCTTTATTTCCATTTCTGTATTAGGATGAAGGAGGCTATTCAAACATGAATGCTACATTAGAAAACAAGACAAATCTTGTAACGAATCATTTTAATCAAACAAATAACAAAAAAGAGATCGTTTATGAAACGTCTCAGCTAAATCTCTGGTACGGAGAAAATCATGCTTTAAAGAACATTAATTTAGATATTTATGAAAATGAAGTAACGGCGATCATAGGACCATCTGGATGTGGAAAATCCACTTATATTAAGACCTTAAACAGAATGATTGAGCTTGTCCCTGGTGTAAAGACTTCTGGTGAGATCAAATATAGAGGACGAAATATTTTAGATCGTTCCTATAAAGTAGAAGAATTAAGAACAAAAGTAGGGATGGTATTCCAAAAACCAAATCCTTTCCCAAAATCCATTTATGAAAATGTTGTTTATGGACCGAAAATTCATGGGATCCGAGATAAAAAGATTTTAGATGAAATCGTTGAAAGAAGCTTAAAAGGGGCTGCGCTTTGGGATGAAGTAAAAGACCGTCTTCATCAAAATGCATACGGATTATCCGGAGGTCAGCAGCAGCGCTTGTGTATTGCACGCTGTCTAGCTATTGAACCAGATGTCATTTTAATGGATGAACCGACCTCAGCTCTTGATCCAATTTCAACATTAAAAGTGGAAGAGCTTGTTCAAGAATTGAAGAAAAACTTCAGTATTATCATCGTGACCCATAACATGCAGCAGGCTGCAAGGATTTCCGACAAAACTGCGTTTTTCTTAAACGGGGAAATCGTAGAATTTAATGATACAAATATTATTTTCTCCAATCCTGGAGACAAAAGAACAGAAGATTATATTACAGGACGCTTCGGATAATCGGAAAGGGGAATTTGTATGCCTGTTCGTGAAAAATTTGACTTCGAACTAAAAGAGCTTAAGCAAAAATTAATGGATCTTGGCAACTTAGCTACAAAATCATTAAAGCTTTCCTTCGAAGCATTAGAAAAACAAGATATTGACTTAGCATTAAAAATAATTGAGGACGATACAGAAGCAGATATGCTTGAAGAAGAAATTAATGATTTTGCTATTCTCTTAATTGCAAAACAACAGCCGGTTGCTATTGACTTAAGAAGAATTATTGTGGCGATCAAAATTGCTTCTGATATCGAGAGAATGGCTGATTTTGGAGTGAACATTGCGAAGTCAGCCATTAGGATAGGAAAAGAATCGTTTATCACATCCCTCGACCGTTTGAAAAAGATGCATGAACTCACTTTGGAAATGCTAGAACTATCGCTCAGGGCTTTTAATGATGAAGATGTACTGCTAGCCAAAAAAATTGCTGAAATGGATGACGAGGTTGATGCCCTTTATGGAGAAATCATTGTAAATCTCCTCAAGCATTCAAATGATAATCAACAGCAAGTCACACAATTTTCATTCGTGGCTCGATATTTAGAAAGAACTGCAGACCACGCTACAAATGTGGCAGAAAGCATCTATTACCTTGTAAGAGGACGTCATTTTGATTTGAATAATTAAGAAAAGGATAAAACCAAAGGATGGGCCTTTGGTTTTATCCTTTTTTCAGTTTTATTTCGCAATGGTCTTTGCGATTTGCTCAATGCTCATTTCTTTTGTTAATACAAATGATCCGATTTGGATTCTTGTGTTTAAATTGTTTCTGTCCAAGTATTGCATAAACGCTTTATCATCTTTAATAATCCCATTTTTTACAAGAAGGTCTGCGATTGTTTCTGACGTCATACCGGATTTGATGGTTAATGTATAAGAAGGACTGCTAGTTGGTTGATTTTGGTTTTGATTATTGGTCTTTTTCGTTGGATCATTTTGAGAAGAATCTACTTTCGTTTGCTTGCTAGGATCTTCCATGCTCGTTTCTTTATTTATTTGTGTTGACCCTAAATTTTCAGGTGCTTTCTCGGGTTGTTTGATTTTTTGATTGTTTTTTTTCACAACTGTATAGCCTTCCTGCTCAATGACTTGTTTGGCAGTATGAAAGGACAGCCCGTCATCTTTTGCAGACAAAAAATAATAGCCTCCAATAATAGAAGTTGCGAAAATAATCCCTGCCGAAAATCCTTGAATACTTCCTCTATTCATGTTCAGTACCCTTTCACCCTGGAATTTTCAATGATTCCGATGATTTCATCTTTTGATAATGTTGATTGCTTTGCAATTTGGTCGAGTGATAATCCTTGATTGTATAGGGATAAGACTTGGTTTTTTAAAATTTCGTTAACAGGTCTTTTGACAGGTATAGGTTTAATCATGGAAAAATCATCGCTTGTGGACAAATCTCCATCAATGAGCATTTCCTCTTCTAGCACTTTGATTTTCCTTTTTAATTGATAAAGATCCTGCATATATGTAAGGGACAGCTGCTCAAGATCCTCTTCAAGCTTTGAAACCCGGTCCTTCTTAAAGAAAGAAATAATAAGCAATACAATGGAAAAGCATAATAGTCCAATAAAGATAATTTTCACTTTCTCACCTCTAAAACTTGTATCAAAGATGCATCTACTATAAGTCTATCATACACATTTTTTTCGTTTTCTGGGAAAACAAATGAAAAAATATATATTTTTTTACATCATTCTTACAGAAAACAGGATATCATGTTGCTTTCTGTCGTAACCAAAGCGATGAAGAATGTCGAAAAATTGTTAAAGAAAGCAAATTCTAAAACTAGAAAAAATTTTTTTCGGAAGTTTACTATATCCTGTCTGCTTCAGCAGAACTCGACAAATTGCGTTTATTGTGTCAGTAAATGTTCAATGCTACCATAATAATAGAAGAAATGACGAATTATTTAAAAAAATTTGCATATAATGTTAAGTTTGCTTTTGGAGGTGTAACGATGATTGAACAAATTATTAAGTTAAGAGATGAAGGGCTATCATTCCGGAAAATTGCAGCTCAGCTCGATTCAACGGTTGGAAAAGTTCAATACAAATGGAACAAATATATAAAAGAACAAGATGTAGATATTTTAGCGAAGTCTGCAGAAAAAAAGATCAAGCGAAAATCAAAAGCTATTGTTGTTTCTACTGCAAACCTACATGTCAAACCTGAACCATCCTATTCCATGGAAAGTAATATGTTCTTCACACTAATTAATGAAGAAACTGGTTTGCTATATTGGGTGATTTCTGAATTAAGAAAATCCGTGCTAGAAAAATATTATAGTGTTTCCTTTGGACAATTCAAGCCAATAGTAAGGGTATATGACGTAACCCATACGCTTTTTAATGGACATAATGCCCAAATATATTGGGATTTCTATGTCGAAGACAGAAATCATTGGCATGTAAGTGGTTTGAAATCCGGTCGTTCCTACTTAGCTGACTACGGTATGATCTTTGAAAATGGAAGTTTCATTCCTTTGATCCGTTCAAATCCTATTCAAACACCGAGAGATGATTTTTCGGAATGTAACAGATTGTCTCAAGATATCGATGATTGGAAGCTTGGAAAAGGAGAAAAGCCTAATTGGATTGAACACGTAAGTACCTATTCCTATTATCATAGGGGAAGCAATTGAGAGGAGGGAAATGCATGCAGGTTATTTTCATTGCGAATTATTCCTTATATAGATTGAAAAAGCATAAATATATTCAAAATGTTTTTAATACTTTTATTGATTTATTTGAAAAAGTGGATTCACTACCTGTCGGAAAATCCATTTACTTGGCATTGGCTGGTACTACTGTCGAGTTGCTAGCAGACAGAGAGGTACAAGTTAAATTCAAAAATATGGCAATAGAAAGAAAATCTCCCATTATAGAGTCTTGTGGATCTAACCTCATTGAAGTGATCAATCATTTTATATCGAATAAAAAAATCATTCTTGCTGCTACAAGTCTTGCTTATTTTCCTCTTACAATGCACCAGACTTCTTGTGCTGTACATATACAGGTACGTGAGGCACAAAAGCTCTATGAACAACATTTTAAGAAAAGACCGACCTTGTTTATTTTTCCGAAAGGAGCATTCCAGCCAGGATTGGATAAGATCATTTTTCACGCAGGGTACGATAGCACCTTATTAGATCAACATTCCTTTATATACAGTGATCCTCATGCCAACCGGATTGATCAACCCGTATTTTCTCCACATGGAATTGTTTGTGCTCCTGGTATTTATATTTCTTCACCAGCTGAAATAGATCTCCCAGTATCGAAAGACTTTTCTATTATTGCAGATATTTCTCTAGCAAACACCCTCCTTACTTTTGATTTTATTCAACAAATGAGTGACAGAACATTGGGGTGTCAGCTGTCAGAAAACATACATGAAAGACAAACAGTTCATCTAGATTTTTCTTATTGGGGAATTGGGGATAAAAAAAGTCAGTTATTTTCAGAAAAGGAAAGTACATGGATCAAACAAATATGGGATATGGAAAAAGACATTCAGCATTTCCTATCGGATGTGAGTACTGCAAAAAAACCTTCAGAGCTGTCTGACCTCTTTTATGCTATAACAAGAGATTGGGCTCATTTTATACATGAAAAATCTTCAGCAGAAGAGAAAGAAGAATGTTTACACTCTTTTTACATGCGAATTCATGCCTTCAAGCAATGGGGCTCTGTCAATCGAGCAATCCATGAACTTGAAGATTCCTATTTAGACAAGGATCATCGCCTAGTAGACTATTTGCCTGCTGTTACTAGCAGACGAATTGTAGAACCAACAAAGCAAGATTCCAAAATGAAGTTGATTATGCTTACTTGGGAGTATCCTCCTAACATGATTGGAGGTCTTTCAAGACATGTGAATGGACTGGCTACTACACTGGCGTCAAAAGGAAATGAGGTTCACGTAATAACTGCCGGTAAATATGATTTAAAAGAATATGAATTAATGAACGGCGTACACGTCCATCGTGTCCAGCCCTATTATCCATCTGAAGAAGACTTTATCCACTGGGTATCAGGACTTAATCTTCAAATAGTGGAAAAGATCAAGGAAATTACGGAGTATAGCAAGCCTGCTCTTTTACACGCACATGATTGGCTTGTTGCAGCCTCTGCTATTACGGTGAAAGAACATTTTGCTATTCCACTAATTTCAACAATCCATGCAACCGAATCGGGAAGGAATAACGGGATCCATACAGCCATGCACAGGTTCATCCATGGGCAGGAGCAAATGTTGGTTGAGCAATCGGATCACATTATTGTTTGCAGTGAATATATGAAAAATGAAGTGAAGGAACTTTTTTCTTGTGAGGATGGGAAGATTTCTATTATTCCAAATGGTATTTTTCCTGAAGAAATGCTCTTGGAAGATGAAGGGTCACAATTTCAAGAACGGAAAATGATTTTTTCATGGGGAAGAATGGTACCAGAAAAAGGTTTTGATATTTTAATAGGTGCAGCGAAAAAAGTTCACGAAAGCTATAAAGACATATTGTTTTTAGTTGCTGGTAAAGGACCACTTCTAGAAACATACAGACGTAAAGTAGCTGAAGAGGGAATGGAAGAGTATTTTCATTTCATTGGGTTTGTCAATGATAAAACGAGAAATTCTATATTAAAGGAATGTTATACGGCTGTATTCCCAAGTCTTTATGAGCCTTTTGGTGTTGTGGCTTTGGAAGCAATGGTCGCCCAAAAACCTGTAATCGTATCGGAAACGGGTGGATTAAAAGCGATTATACAGCCAGGAATAACCGGAATGCTGTGTAAGCCAGGAGATGCAAGTGATTTAGCACATTCACTGATCTATTTACTATCTAATCCGAAAAAAGCAAGTTCAATGGCTGCAAGCGGGAAAAAGGTTGCTTTGAAATTATTCAGTTGGGAAAGAGTCGCCTTAGAAACAGAACGAATTTTTAATGATCTAAGTTTAAAAGAAAGCATTCAAAGAGGTGAAGCCAATGAACGTACACTCTGCCATCAACCGACAAAATCCTAATCATGAATGGACATGTCATTCTTTAGAACCATTCATAGACGAAAAGTGCACATGGAGAGTTGGAGTGTGGAGCCATTGTTCTTTCACATGGAAGTTCCCTTCTTCCAATAAAAATGAGGATCTTTCTTCTACTTTTTCGGTTTATTCGAATAAAAAAGGCAAAGACCATGAGGAATTGAAGTTTAGGTTATATAATTCAAGTGCTACAAGAAGGTTGTTTAAAGTGATTGTTCAATATAAGCATCAATCAAATGAGAAAAGTCTGGCCTTTTATAGTCCGGCGAAAAATGCAATCCTTCATTATTCACAAAGTGGAGTGGTTATGCTTGGCGGATTATTAAATGGAAAAGGACTAACCCAGTATTGTATAAGAGATTATAATCAAGACCAAAACCAACCAATCTTTCGCTGTATAGAAGAGGGTTTTTTACCAATATCACCTCTTGCAAGCGGTAACCTTTGCAGTGTTTTTACCCTGGAAACAGAGTTAGCGCCTGAAAGCTCGGTAGAAGGGATGATTTGGACGATTGGTGCGGATACAAATGAGAAAATAAACGAAATCGAAGCCAGATTACTTAATATGTTTTAATATAAACAGTGTTTTATATGATGATGACTTCTCTAAAAAAGACTAGCATTTCATAATGAAAAGTGATATTATAGAAAAGTCCTATGTGAAGAAGACATGATGTTTGGAGGGAAATACAATGCGCGTTAATATTACGTTAGCTTGCACAGAGTGCGGAGATCGTAACTATATTTCAACAAAAAATAAACGTAACAATCCAGATCGCTTAGAGCTTAAAAAATACTGCTCTAGAGAAAAACGCACGACTTTACATCGTGAAACAAAGTAAACAACAGGAGGTATCCTGTTGTTTTTTTTTATAAATAGATATAGGGAGATGGCATATATATAAATGGAAGAGAAAAAAATTGTTCGTAACCAAATCCGGCAAAAATTACATAGTATGTCCAAGTCATCCTATGAAAAGCGATCCTCTCTGATTGCACAAAATGTTAGAAATTTGAAAGAATGGGAAGAAGCAAAGTTAATCGCTATTACCATTTCGAATTTTCCTGAAGTCGATACTCGCCGTATGATCGAGAATGCTTGGATGGATGGGAAAAAGGTAGCAGTACCAAAATGCGAACCAAAATCCAAAACGATGCATTTTCGGAAACTGGAAAGTTTTGAGCAGCTAGAACGTGTATTTTTCGGATTATGGGAACCTATTTTAGAAAAAACGGAGCTTGTAGAAGATACTGACATTGATTTAATGTTCGTACCAGGATTGGCATTTAACCGTAAAGGGTACCGACTAGGATTTGGAGGTGGATATTATGACCGATATCTATCCAAATATAGCGGTAAAACAGTATCTTTGGCATTTTCTGATCAACTGTTAGATCATATACCGGTCGAAAGTCATGATTTGCCAGTTGATAAAATTATCACTCCGAATGAGGTAATTGTTTGTGAACATTGAAAATCTTTTATATGCGGTCCTTATTTTGATCACAGCTTTTGCAGGTTATTTAGTCAAATCGTTGACGCTCTCTGGTGCTATTGCCACAGTGTTGATCGGTGCGTTCACCGCGATAGGCTTCGGATGGAAGGGGCTGCTCATATTAGGATTATTTTTTGCAAGTTCAAGCTTTTGGTCAAAATATAAAAAACGACAAAAAGATCGAGTGGATGAAATAAATGAAAAAAGCGGAAGAAGAGATTGGATCCAAGTATTTGCAAACGGAAGTACGTCAGCATTCTTTGCTTTTGCTTATTTCTTATTTCCTCATGACTTTTTTTTAGCTGGTTTTCTTGTAGCTATTGCCGCAGCTAACTCCGATACATGGGCATCTGAAATTGGTGTTTTAAGTAAACAAAAGCCCATTTTTATCCTAACAGGAAAAAAGGCAGACCCAGGCACATCAGGTGCTATATCACCTTTAGGAACCGTAGCAGCTTTTGGGGGAGCAATGGTGATCGCTGTATGTTCCGTTTATCTTTTAAGGCTTCCTGTAGATTTTTGGTTGTTTTTTATTGCTGTATTTGGATTTATCGGGAATGTTTTGGACACACTATTAGGGTCGATGATTCAGGTAGAATATCAATGTGTGAAATGTGGTCTCAAAACGGAGAAAACGCTTCATTGCCAAGAAAAAACCATACATATCAAAGGACTTGTCATGATGAATAATGATATGGTTAATTTTCTGTCTATTACTTTTGCAGCTCTCTTTTCTATTGTTTTCCTTATCATTATTTCGTAAATAAATGGCAGATCTTTCCTGTTTTTATGAACTTTGTAACAAAATCTCAACATATAAAACGCTTACCTAAGTCCAAAAATGCTTGAGCCTATATTACAATTCAAGGGGATTATAAAGTTGTAATCAAGAAAGGCGGTTTTATGATGAAAAAGAAAGTGAATCGTGTCGTATTGGTTGGAACAGGCTTTGTAGGAAGCAGCTATGCTTTCGCTTTATTAAATCAAGGAGTAACAGAAGAGCTTGTTCTAATTGATCTAAATAAAGAAAAATCCGAGGGGGATGCGATGGATTTAAACCATGGACTTCCATTTGCCCCTTCTAGAACGAGAATTTGGTTTGGTGATTATTCAGAATGTAAAGATGCAGACATTGTTGTATTAACCGCAGGAGCAAACCAAAAGCCAGGTGAAACACGTTTGGATTTAGTCGAGAAAAACACAAGAATTTTTAAGGGGATCGTTGATCAAGTAATGGCTAGCGGATTTGATGGCATTTTCTTAATTGCGACGAATCCGGTAGATATCTTGACATATGCTACTTGGAAGTTCTCTGGTCTTCCAAAAGAACGTGTCATCGGGTCTGGAACGATTTTAGATACGGCACGTTTACGTTATGAGCTAGGTGAGTATTTTAACGTTGATACTCGTAATGTTCATGCTTATATTATTGGCGAACACGGTGATACCGAGCTTCCAGTTTGGAGTCATGCAAATATTGGAGCAAAGCCACTTGCTGAAGCACTTGAACAGAAAGAGGATTATAAACAAGAAGATCTTGAAGAAATATTTGTCAATGTTCGAGATGCTGCCTATCAAATTATTCAACGAAAAGGTGCAACCTTCTATGGGATTGCAATGGGACTTGTCCGAATCACAAAAGCAATCTTACAAGATGAAAACTGTATTCTAACAGTATCCGCTTTATTAGAAGGTCAATACGGACATGAAGATATTTATATTGGGGTACCTTGTATTGTAAATCGACAAGGTATTCGCGAAATTGTTGAATTAAACTTAAATGAGGAAGAAAAACAGAAATTCTCCCATTCTGTTGAAGTACTAAAGAAAACAATGAAACCAGTGTTGGAATCCATTAAATAAATTCATAAAAAGTCCCTTCTTTCAGCAAAATAAGGAAAGGAGGGATTTTTTATATGATAAAAATGCTGTTGAAATTGATGTTCATTGGATTCATTACCTACTTTGGCTATCAATACAGGTATCGTTTAGTAAATATGATTTTGAGTGTTCCTTTTATTAGAAGGAGTGTTGTAGCATCTTCTATGAATTTACCCTTCTTGAAAGATAAGATGCTTGAAAGCATATTTAGATATGAATAGATTTTTCATGGCGACATTGCATATCCCACTATAGGGTTACAGCTTGTCGCTTTTCTTTTCCTACTGTATAGACTAGCCCTTGTAAAGGAAGAGGATTATGCTCCTACATCCTATTTTTTACTTGGGAATATTGAAATCGACAACAAAAATCGATCTAGAGCAAAAGAGCTTTATTTAAAAGCCATTCAGCAAAAGGAATCATTTCATCAGGCTCATTATCATGTTGCTCTAGTTTATCTCGAAGAAAAAAACATGGAAAAACATTATCATGCAGATAGAGCCCATGAATTAAAACCTTCAGAACCAATCTATAAAAAATTGAAAACACAAATAGATGAACTTATAGTAACTGGGCAAGAAGGATAGGGCTTCCGTCTTCAGCAAGTGTCACAACAAGCAGCTCTTTTAAATTTTTATTTAGAAGCAATAAGGGAACCGTGCTGTTTATTGGATTTAGAACAGTGCCGTTCTCTTTTTTTATGTTGATTACGTAGTTTTTATAAAGACCTTCCCAAAGCTGTCCAATTGTCTCAGCACGTTTGGATTCAGTTAAGCCGGAAAAAAATACAGCTTCCTGATTCTTAAGTTTAGTAAGCGGGAGAACTTTATAATGCTGTAGATTCAAGGAAAAGGAATCTGCGGCTTTTTGGAGTGTTTGCTCCTGCAATTGTTGAACCATAGAATCTGTTCTGTTTTTAAACTTCACCTCTTCGTCTGTAAATGGCCTTGAAAACGCATGAAAATCTGCCCCGCTTGAATCCATCACATACAGAAATGCATCTGATAGTGATTGTGCACTCCTATAGGTCTCCTGTGTAGGATGTAACTCAGCATAATGAAAGCTAATCCCTTCTAAGACACCATCATTTGATAGGGTGAAAGCTTGCTCTTGATTTAAAGATTGTTTATTCTGCTCCCAATCTTTTTGGATCCCGATTAGTTTTCCGTTTAAATAAAGTAATCCTATATCCTGACGTAAAAAAGCATTTTTGTCCAGTTGGGATGATACGGTCCAATCTACTCGATATTGATCTTTTTTTTCCTCAGCGGCTAAATGAGTCTTGCTTTTCAAAAACGTAACAGATGGATCAATGGGAAAATAAATGATCGTTTCTTTTACAGGTTTATAGGTAAAGAAAATGGTCAGTCCAGCTGCTAACATTACGACAAGAAGAACTGTTTTTTTCCAATTTCGCATACACAACATCCCCTTACATAATCGTTGTATCATCATATGAGGAAATGTAGACAAGTATGCCTAAAAGGGGATAGACAAGGTTTCAAGTCCATCGATCATGTATGTTTGCCATTTATTATGTCAAAGCTGTTAGATAGCATTTTGGAAGATTTTGATAAGAGGTGTATACATTACATGAACCAGACAAAAAAAATGGTATCTACAAAATTGGAAGAGAATCTTGCCTATTTAAATGAGACGCTAGCTGTAGAAAAAAGCTTTGATGTCATCAGGCTTGATGTGGAATATGCCAAAAGAAAAATGGCTTTGTTTCTTATAGACGGTTTTGCAAAGGACGATATACTACTTTTTTTAATGAAGGTGCTATTGAAACTATCGGAAGAACAATTATCTGATGAACCGCTTGAAAAGCTGTTAAAAACCTACATTCCATACATAGAGATCGAGGCAACAGATGACTTAGATAAAGTGGCAGATACTGTTTTAGCTGGACCAACCGCTTTGGTCGTAGACGGTGTAAATAAAGCAATACTGATTGATGCAAGAACATACCCTGTGAGAGGGCCACAAGAGCCGGATATTGAGAGAGTGGTAAGAGGGGCTCGTGATGGCTTCGTTGAAACGATTGTGTTTAACACGGCTTTGACAAGAAGAAGGATTCGCGATCGTACTTTGCGAATGGAGTATATGCAAGTTGGAAGACGTTCGAAAACGGATGTCGTCGTTTGTTATATAGACGACATTGCCAATCATGAAATTGTGCAAAAGGTGAAAGATTCCATTGTAAAAATAGATACAGACGGACTACCGATGGCTGAGAAGACTATTGAAGAGTTTATTTCAGGGCAACATTGGAACCCATATCCTACTGTTCGATATACAGAAAGACCAGATACTGCAGCTTCTCACTTATATGAAGGACATGTTGTGGTTTTTGTAGATGGCTCTCCAAGTGCGATTATAGCTCCTACTACCTTTTGGCACCACCTGCAGCATGCCGAAGAATACAGGAATAAGCCGATTATTGGAGCTTACTTGCGCTGGGTACGATTTTTGGCGGTTTTTGCATCTGTTTTTATTTTGCCGTTATGGTACCTTTTTACGACTAACCCAGAATTATTACCCTCCACTTTACGTTTTATCGGTCCGAATGAAGAAGGAAATATTCCTCTCATTATTCAATTTCTAATCATTGAAATTGGCTTAGATATGCTAAGGATGGCTGCTATTCATACTCCGTCTGCACTTGCAACTGCGCTTGGTCTCGTAGCTGCACTAATGATTGGAGGAGTAGCAGTGGAGGTAGGCTTACTTACTAACGAAGTCATTCTTTATTTATCATTGGCAGCGATTGGAACCTTCGCTACTCCAAGCTATGAACTTGGTCTTGCCAATCGTCTTGTCCGTCTGATGTTATTGTTGTTAACGGCTATCTTTAACCTTTATGGCTTCATAATTGGTATGACAGTATGGATTGTTTTCTTGTCAAGAATGAAATCTTTCGGAGTCCCTTATATGTGGCCGTTTATCCCATTCTCCTACCGTGCATTTAGAGACGTCCTTGTACGGTCCCCGATTCCATTAAAAAACAGGCGCCCGAAATTTTTGCATCCGAAAGATCCAGACAGATAAGATAAGGATTTTTTAAAAATTTTCTTCGTCCTTGAGTGTTTATTTCCTTTGAATTATACTTAAGTAATGGAATACATACGGATGAGGGAAACTATGAAAACGATTTATGATGTCCAACAGCTTTTAAAAAAATTCGGTACAATTATATATGTTGGTGAGCGTTTGGCTGATTTAGAGTTGATGGAAGAGGAATTGATTGAGCTTTATAAATCTCAGCTTATTGAAAGCAGGGATTTTCAGACTGCGCTGTTGCTATTAAGACAAGAAATACAAATCGAACGGGACAAATTGAATGTTCATTAGAAAACAGGGGAATTGAAACTTGCATTAAAATATAAAAGGTGAGATACATGGAAAAATGGCTAATGGGTGTTGATTTAGGCGGCACTACAACAAAACTGGCTTTCATCAGTCTTTATGGAGAAATCAAACACAAATGGGAAATACCCACAGACACTTCAAATAGCGGAAAAAACATTACAACCAATATTGCAAAAGCGATTGATGCAAAGTTAGAAGAGCTTGGTGAACCAAAAAGCCGCTTGCTCGGTATTGGAATGGGAGCTCCCGGACCGGTAAATATGATCAACGGCGCAATTTATGAAGCGGTAAATCTTGGTTGGAAAGATTATCCTTTGAAAGATCTTCTTGAGATGGAAACCGGATTGCCGGCAATCATTGATAATGATGCCAATCTTGCTGCTCTCGGAGAGATGTGGAAAGGTGCAGGGAACGGAGCGAAAGATTTAATCTGTGTCACACTTGGTACAGGTGTTGGAGGAGGTATCATTGCTAATGGACACCTCTTACACGGAATAAGCGGGGCAGCCGGGGAAATTGGGCACATCACAGTTGTGACCGAAAACGGCGCACCCTGTAACTGCGGTAAAAAAGGCTGTTTAGAAACAGTTGCATCAGCCACTGGGATTGTCCGACAAGCTATGGAGGCTATCAAGGGAAATAATCATTCTTCACTTGCTAAAAAACTAAGTAGAAACGGGTTCATCACTGCTAAGGACGTTTTCGATAGTGCCAAAGATGAGGATCATCTCGCTAAAGAAGTACTAGACAAGGTTGCCTATTATTTAGGCTTCGCTCTTTCTAACTTGGCCAATGCCCTTAACCCTGAAAAAATTGTAATTGGCGGTGGAGTTTCTAAAGCAGGAGATGCGTTGCTTATTCCTGTTAAAAAATATTTTGAGGAACTTACTTTTCCTCGTGTAAGGAAATCGACAGAACTGGCCATTGCGACACTGGGAAATGACGCAGGAGTGATTGGAGCAGGGTGGCTGGTAAAGACAAATTTTGGTGATTGATTTTTAAATGAAAGATGGTATTATAGCGATTGGAGCTTTTCTTTTTTTAGAGGAAAGCTCCTTGTTATGTCTCGAAAATATAGATGTGCTGCCTTATATCATGATATTTCAGAAAGGATGATTCGTAATTTTACGAATTTATTTTTTTTGAAACTTTTTCAGGTTTAGCTCGTCTAATAATAGGGTAAAGAGAATAACAATGAAAATACCATTTTACCTTCTTATTGTCATTTTCAGTTTGCTTTTTTGTAAAAAAAGTATTAAGATTTTATCATTGATTGTAGATAAACCGACTATAAACCTTGCTCACATATACACAATATAGAGATCAAGCTCCCATATAAAAGGGATGACTTGATGAAATGAGGAGGAACGACAAGTGAACCAATTGAAAAAATATTTTTCTTCAAGAAAAATTTCAATCATTGCAGTAGCAATTGTGCTTTTATGGTTCAAGACTTATATAGCCTATAAAACTAGTTTTGATATTAAAATTGAAAACTGGAAGCAAGAATTCATACTTTTTATTAACCCATTAAGCTTCCTGTTATTCTTTTTAGGAATTGGTTTGTTCTTTAAAGAAAAAAATCGAAACCGATATATTATGATTACAAGCTTTATTGTATCGTTTGTATTGTTTGCAAACGTAGTTTTTTATCGATTTTTTAATGACTTTTTAACCATTCCTGTATTATTCCAAACAAGCAATATGAGTGACTTGGGTGGAAGTGTACATGAATTGTTAGAGCCAACGGATATTTTATTTTTTGCCGATTTGTTCGTATTGTATGCATTGATGAAATGGAAGCCTTCTTTCATTGTAAATCGTGACTATACAAAAGTTAGCAGAAGAGCTTTCTTCCTAGTTGCCATTGCGATTGCGTTCTTTAACCTTGGATTAGCTGAAACAGAGCGTCCGCAGTTATTAACAAGAACGTTTGACCGTGAGATGCTCGTGAAAAATATCGGTACGTATAACTACCATATATACGATGCGTTCTTACAATCCAAATCATCAGCACAAAGAGCTTTGGCAGATGGCAGCGAACTTGCGGATATTGAAAACTACATTCGTGCAAATTATAAAAAGCCAAATGATGAATTATTTGGGATTGCAAAAGGTAAAAACTTGATTTTTATCTCAATGGAATCCACCCAAAACTTTGTTATTAATCAGAAGGTTAATGGGCAGGAGATTACACCATTCTTAAATAAGTTTATTAAAGAAAGTTATTACTTTGATAACTTCTATCATCAGACAGGTCAAGGAAAAACGTCTGACTCTGAGTTTCTAGTGGAAAATTCTCTTTACCCATTAAGTCGCGGGGCAGTATTCTTTACTCATTCTCAGAATGAATACAAAGCTTTGCCGGAAATTTTAAATGAACACGGCTATTTCACTGCTTCGCTTCATGCGAATAATAGAAGCTTCTGGAACCGAGATATCATGTACAAATCTCTTGGATATCAAAAGTTCTATGATATGGACTATTATGATGTAAACGATGAAAACTCTGTTAACTGGGGTTTAAAAGATAAAGAATTCTTTGAGCAATCTATTGCTCATTTAAAAGAAATGAAAGCAATGAACAAACCGTTCTATGCGAAATTCATTACGCTAACGAACCACTTCCCGTTCATTCTTGATGAAGAAGATCGTTCAATTGATGAGTACAATTCAAACTCAAAAACGTTGAATCGTTATTTCCCGACAGTACGCTATACAGATGAAGCAATTGAGCAGTTTATTAACCGTTTGAAAGAAGAAGGTTTATATGAAGATTCTGTTATTGTCATCATGGGTGACCATTATGGAATTTCAGAAAATCACAATGAAGCAATGGCTCAATATTTAGGCAAAGAAATTACACCATTTGAGTCTGTTCAGCTTCAAAGGGTGCCATTGATCATTCATGTTCCTGGTCAAAAAGGGCAAACCATTCATACAGTTTCAGGACAAATTGATGTAAAACCTACTCTTCTTCATTTATTAGGAATCGATAATAAGAATAACATTGAATTCGGTGCAGATATTTTCTCTAAAGAAAAAATGGATTTTGCAGTTCTCCGTGATGGTAGCTTTATTACAAAGGACTATGTGTATACAAGAGACATTTGCTATGATAAAGCTACAGGACAGCCGACTGATGATAAGGCATGTGGGCCATTCATGGAAAAAGCTAAGCAGGAGCTTGAGTACTCAGACAAAATTATTTACGGAGACTTGCTCCGCTTCTATTATAACGATAAATCGAATCAGGTAAAAAAATAAAAGATTGGCCGACAGGCCAATCTTTTATTTTTTGTCAGTCGAGGAACAAAACCGTGCGAGGAGCGGAGTTATCCCAAATGGTAATGAGCACCGGAGTAGGGTTCGTGACGATGAATGCGAGCGTTTCCAGGCAGTCTGAAACATCATTTTTCCCCCCTAATCATATGGTGATAACAGGATGTTGAGAGGGGGCAAAAGGATGGAAGTTCATGGTAGAAAAGGAGATACGCTGCAATACTACAGTCAACTTTTCACTATACCTTACAGACTAATTTTAGATTCGAATCCACACATTCAATCAAACGATGACCTCAACGAAAAAAGGGTAAAAATACCTGGATACACTACAATTACTGTGAATAAGGATCGTAATGATTCAATATCTGAAATATCAAGTAAATACAATATCTCAACAGATGCGCTTTTATTAGTAAATAATAAGCTAATCGGCAAAAAAATCGAACAATCAATTTCTATTCCCAAAAAAATAAAGAAGCCTTTGATTTATAAAAAGGCATATACGTATGAACAATTATGTAATGACTTACAGGAGCTTAAAGAGCAATTTCCATTTATTAAAATCAATATAATTGGAAGAAGTGTATTGGGTAAAGAAATTTATGAGATTCAAGCTGGAAAAGGAATGAACTGTACTCATTATAACGCAGCTTTTCATGCCAATGAATGGATTACGTCAGCCATATTAATGAAATGGTTAAATGAATGGTTGTTGCAACTAAATGAGGAATCGAACAGTGACGATCATTCCTACTTTAATTTATATTTACAAAAAAGAATCTCCGTTGTTCCCATGGTAAATCCGGATGGTGTTAACTTAGTCTTAAACGGAATACAGGCAAGCGACAATAAGTATGACGTTAAGCTAATGAATGATGGAAAAGATGAGTTCACACATTGGAAAGCAAATATACGTGGTGTGGATTTAAACAACCAATTTCCTGCTAACTGGGATATTGAGAAGGAAAGAAAAATCCCGAAAGAGCCATATTTTAGGGACTATCCTGGGGATCAACCATTAACTGAGCCAGAAGCTATTGCTATGCATGACCTTGTAAAAGAGAATCATTTTGATAAGGTCATTGCACTTCATTCCCAAGGGAAAGAAATATATTGGGGTTATGAAGGGTATGAACCTTCCCATGCTTGTTTTATTGCACAATGTTTTGAAAAAATGAGCGGATATAAGGCGATACAATATGTGGATAGTCATGCTGGCTTCAAGGATTGGTTTATCCAAGCATACAGAAAACCAGGTTTTACTTTGGAGCTAGGGAAAGGAATTAATCCATTGCCACTCTCTCAATTTGATGACATTTATTGTGACACTGCTCCGATTTTGTATGCCGGTATATACTTGTAGGCAAAAGGATGGCTTTTATGCAATGTTCAAGGACGCATCTTGATTCCAGCATCTGAGTTCATGTATAAATGGAAATCTCATAAACTTGGTGAAGGGACAAAATACTAGTTAGGAAATCACCTTGAACATCTCATCTAGCTAGGAAGTGACAAAAATACTTTCATTTTCTTCAAATAAAAAATCCTTGAAGATTCTCCAAGGATTTTTTATGCTTTATTCTAAAGCGCTTCCTAATTTTCTTTGTCTTGCCTCAAGCGCCAGCTCTTCAGGGAAAATAACCATCCTCCTGAGAAGTGTTTAGGACTTCTTAAGTTGAAGAACAATGCTTCATCAGGTCGTTGACGTTCCTTTAGGCGGTCGTTTTTCTATTAATGGGCAACTGGATATCCGTGATGGATCACAGTCATAATTGTGAACCAGCCAAATACTGCTACCGTGCCAGCGGCAAAAAACAGTCCAAGGAAATTCTTGTTTTTAAGTGCACTAAATGCAGCAAATACGGCAAGAAGAGATACAAGACCGAAAATAAAAACTAATCCCATGCTCTAGCCCCCTTACATATGAAATAAACGTTTCTTTTGCACATCATTTGTGCAATTCAGAATAATCTTCTAAAATATGTAGTAAAAGATTGCATTCGTTAATATTTTATAGTTTTTTTCAAATTTTGTCGAGGTTTAAAAATGACACTTCTATGTCATAAAATGATTATTGAAAACAAAGATAAATGACAATGTTATTCAATTAGATTATATTTTTGTTAGGATTCCCAATTTGATACGAACTTAGGAGATGAAATGAATGGAATGGAAGCAGATTCCACTTGGCCCTTTGCAGACAAATTGCTATATTTTATGGAATGAAAAAAGAGAATGCATAATCTTTGACCCAGGAGATCAGCCGGAACGAATAAAAAAGTTTGTGAAAGAAAATAACCTAGTTCCAATAGCGGTTCTGTTAACGCACGCACATTTTGACCATATTGGTGCATTAGATTCAATCAGGGATGAATTTAAGATAGAGGCGTATCTCCATCAAAAAGAAGCCTCCTGGCTTAGTGATCCATCACAAAATCTTTCTCAACTCTTTATGCCTAATAAACAAATTATTCAAAGAAAAGCCGAGAATCATTTAAAAGAAGAAGGTAGCTTAAAAATCGGTTCATTTTCATTTCAAGTGCTTGAAACTCCCGGTCACTCACCAGGGAGCGTGTCGTTTTATCACCAAGAGTCAAGCACTGTTTTTTCCGGAGATGCCTTATTTCAAGGCAGTATTGGGAGAACAGACTTACCTAAAGGAAACCAGGCAGAACTGATCGAAAGCATCCATACTAAGCTGTTAACACTTCCAGAGGAAACGATTGTTTTACCAGGACACGGACCAGTTACGACGGTTGGTCAGGAAATGGATCACAATCCGTTCTTAAATGGTTTTTAAAAAAGAGGAACAATTTGGAAAAATAGAAAAACCCTTCTCCAGTGAGAAGGGTTTTTCTGGGGGATGTTCTATTCATATAATGGGAGGGGATATAGTTAAGCTACTATATAACAGTACTTTATAATAAAATTAACACTATGTCAATAGTAAATACATATGTTAGGAGAAAAAATGGAAAAAATCTTATTTGATTTAATAGAAAGTAAGAGTTCAAAGAAAATACATTATAAAGAATTCATCGAAACTGCACTCTATCATCCTACTAAAGGCTATTATCAACGTAATGTCATTAAAATTGGAAAAAACGGGGATTTTTATACCAGCAGCAACGTGGGGGATGTATTTGGCCGGACACTAGGAAGATGGTTTGCATATTGCCTTGGAAATTTTTCAATTGAACCGGTGATCGTTGAACTGGGAGGAGGCACAGGAAAGATTGCTCAAAATATACTCTCTTTTATGAAAACACATCATCCAACACTATTAGAGAAATTGAAATATATCATTGTTGAGAAAAGCCAGCATCATCAAAATATTCAAAAGCAACTGCTTTCAAAATGGAATCAAGTTGAATTTTACACGAATATCGAGTCATTAGGAGAGCTAAATGGCATTATTTTCTCAAATGAATTGTTTGACGCCTTTCCTGTCCATGTTATTGAAAAACGGCAAAATATTTATTATGAAGTATGGATTGTAAAAGGAGAGAATGGATTAGAAGAACACCTTGAGCCCCTATCTGATAAGGGGATATTAGACTATTTAAAAACATATGATATCAAGCTTAAGAACAATCAAAGACTTGAAATTCCTCTTCCAATGATGGATTTTTACGAATCACTTGTACAAAAGCTTGAGAGGGGAATCTTATTAAGTGTGGATTATGGGTATACAAACGAAGAATGGAACGATTCTCTCCATCGAGAGGGCAGTTTAAGAGGTTATTACCAGCATAAAATGATAAGAGATGTACTTAAGCATCCGGGAGAAATGGACATTACACACCATATCCATTGGGACAGTCTTATGCAATGTGGTCTAAATTATGGATTTCAATATAACCTATTAATGGAGCAAACGGAATTCTTGATTTCATGTGGAATATTAAAAGATTTGGAAGAAACATTTGACCCAAATCCTTTTTCAGAAGCAAGCAAACGGAACCGTGCAATCAGAAGCCTCCTTATGCCTGGAGGGATCAGTTCGTATTTCAGGGCATTGGTTCAATGTAAAAATGTAAAGGGTTGTGACAGAAATCTTTTTCCAGAAAAGGTGTAGAGTGTTTGATTCTATAGGAATGTGTCCTTTCTTATAAAAAAACCCTTGAAACTTTTGTTTCAAGGGTTTTTTATGTAAATTAATGTCCGCCGGCACCAGGCACCATCATAAATGTTGTCCAATAAGTAAATCCGGCGAAGAAGATGGTTAAATACGCACCAAAAACGTATATGTACATACGTTCAGACAATTTTAGATAGCTAAGAAGAATAAAAAATCCTGTTTGTCCAAAGAAAATTAATGATGTTGTATGCATATGACCAAGATAAAACATCACCGCAAAAATCCCTGTCCAAAAACCAAGAACTCTGTACATGCGCTCCACTATGTATCCCTCCTTTGTTCCCCGTTGTATTCATCACTAAATAATTATAAATGACAAAGTTAGCCAATGTAAAGGATCGTTTGTTTCTACTTTGTGACATAAGCTTGGTATGTACAGGTTTCGCATCCTGAAGTCATGTTTTCTTTTTCAATCAGCTCAACGGACTGAAAAAGTGATTCAAACATACCTTTTAAGAAAGCGTAATGCATGGAGCAAATAGGATCTGCTTGATTCATAGCAATTTCTTTAAACGGACAGTTGAAAATTTGAAAGTAAATTTTCGTTTGATCTTCACTTGCATGAAATTCCGGATAGAAGCCAGCTACGGTAGCAGCGCTTTTTAGAATATTTAATTTTTGATCAAATGATAGTTCTCTAGGATCATTTTGACCGGAAGTTAATTGTTGTTCAATTAGTTCCTGACCGAACATTTTTCCAGTTTCAAACAAAGCTTTTTTACCTGCATCGCCCATTTTTATCATGGTTTGAATAGCAATTTTCGAAAGCAGTTGATAATCACGATATGGAAAATGAAGCTGTATCACATCGTCTGATAAACGGTAAAGTCTGCTAGGTCTTCCGCCTTTTCCTGTCTTTTTCGTTTCCGATACAAGCATGTTCACATCCTCTAGCTTGGATAGATGTAAACGTGCTACGTTAGGATGGATATTGAAGGAATCGGCAACCTCCTGCACAGTTACTTCATTATGTCGTTTTGTGATGTACTGATAAATATAATATCTAGTCGGATCACTCAATACATTTGTAATTTTTAAAGTTTGTTCCATCCCTTTCACCTCAGACTTCAATTGTTAATTCCATTATAATACAGTTGTAAAAACATTGGAACGTTGATAACAGAAGTAAATGTTCCAGATTAGTGAATGTTCACAAATATGATAAAATTTATGTATGAATTATTATACAAATACTATACAATTTATGCACAATGTGGAAAATATGAAAAAAGGTTTACAAATGAGAGGCTAGATTAATAGAACCATACCCTATGTATAAGTTAACCAACCAATAGATTTTTCGTTATGATTGTTGCCGAAATGGTCCAAAAAATTTTTAAAGAATTTTGAAGGATTTTGTAAATATTCGTCGAAATGTTGATGTAGAAAAATAAAATGAGGTGATGTTTATTGATTTCAGTTGAAAAGACAGCAGAAAAAATTCTCACATATGCCATGAAATTTTCTGCTTCCGACGTCCACATTTTTCCACGAAAAGATGACCCGATGATCCAATTTCGGGTTGAAAACCGTCTAATCCCTCTTGAATTTTTGAAAATTTCTCATCTAGACAAGCTTATATCCCATTTTAAGTTTTTGGCTTCTATGGATATTGGAGAAAAACGGAGACCTCAAACGGGTTCCTTTACCCACTATTACAACGGTCAGGCGATCGGCTTACGATTATCCACACTTCCAGCCTTAAACTCAGAAAGTCTCGTAATCCGGCTCATTCCACAGCAAAACATTCTGCCTCTCACACAACTCTCACTGTTTCCTAGGACAGCAAAAAAATTAATGGCCTTAATGCAGCATTCTCACGGTTTGATTATTTTTACAGGACCTACTGGATCAGGAAAGACCACTACCTTATATTCATTACTACATTACGCTAAAGAGCACATCCAACGCAATATCATTACCCTAGAGGATCCAATTGAAAATCAAACAGAAGATGCAGTTCAGGTCCAAATAAATGAGAAAGCAGGTATTACCTATTCCGTAGGCTTGAAAGCGGCCTTAAGACATGATCCAGACATTATTATGATTGGTGAAATTAGGGATGCGGAAACAGCAAAAATTGCAGTTAGAGCAGCGCTTACGGGACATCTGATATTAACAACTATGCATACAAGAGACGCAGAAGGAGCCATATACAGGCTGTTAGAATTCGGAGTGAGCAAGCTTGAGATCGAACAAACCTTGATTGCTGTGACAGCCCAGCGTTTGGTCGAATTATATTGTCCCTTATGCGGAGAACACTGTTCGCATTACTGTAGCTTTAATAATAGAGGGAAAAGAGCAGGAATCTACGAGCTCCTACATGGAAAATCATTAGCCAAACTCTTAACTAGATCAGAAGTAGAGCGTCCAGTAAATTGGAAACGTTTGAAGGATGAAATGAACAAGGCTGTTGCTCTAGGTTTTGTCCCTCCAGATGAATATGATAGGTGGATCTATAATAATGAAAATAGTTAAGTGGACGCTTAAAGATCAATCTCTTTTCATGTTAAGATTGGGTGAATTGCTGGAGAATGGGTATACACTCTCTGATGCGATAGAGTTCATAAAATCTCAAGAAAAAGAAGGGCGCCGCGAAACATTAGAAGCAGGATTGAATTTTCTAAAAGCGGGAAATTCACTTCAAGAAATGCTTGTAGAAGTTGGTTTCCATAATAAAATGGTGGATTATATTTACTATGCTGAGCATTATGGTGATCTTTCATTTGCATTAAAAGAAGGAGGATCGTTTTGGAAAAAAAGAATCGATGATTTGGAAAGGTTAAAAAAAGTGTTCATGTATCCTCTGTTTATGCTTCTTTTTATGAGCCTTCTTTTTATATTTCTTCAAAATATTCTCCTTCCTAAATTTATGGAACTCATACAAAATTTCCAGGTAGAACAGACCTCTTTTGTCTTCCATTTTTTAATGTTCCTAAAGATTCTATCGTATTTTCCATATGCTGCAGCCCTTGTATGTATTGCGGGGGTTACCATTTATTTTTTGTGGTTTACTAAGCTTGATCCGATTACTAAGAAGAGGCTGTTGCTTAAAATTCCATTCTTTGGGCCCTTGCTAAAAATTTTAGATACGTACTTTTTTACTTGTCAGCTTAGTAGTTTGTTATCGGGAGGACTTTCAATTAATGATAGCATTTCTCTTTTTTCTAGCCATAACCGACAACCGTTTTATCAAGAGATTTGCCGTCATATTTTTGGAAAACTTACAGAAGGACTTGCTTTAGAAGATATATTCAAAGACTTTCCATTTTTTGTTGATAATTTGAGTGTGGTTATTGCCAGTGGACAAAAGCATGGCAGCTTAGATCGAGAACTATATCACTACAGTAGATTTTTGCTGCAAAATTTAGAAGAACAGATTTCTTCTTATATCAAGATCGTTCAGCCGGTTATGTTTGGAATAATCGGCTTAATGGTCATTTCTATATATTTAGCTGTATTGCTGCCGATGTTCTCAATCATGGATAAAATCTAGGGAGGAATTAAAATGAATGATAAAGGATTTACATTAATAGAAATGCTCATTGTGCTATTGGTTATTTCAATACTATTAATTATAACAATTCCTAATATCGTTAAACAGCAGGCTTCCATTCAACATAAAGGCTGTGAAGCTTTTGCCAAAATGGTGCAAGCACAAGTTCAGTCTTATCAGATAGATAAAAATAAATGGCCTGATAGCATTGAAGAATTAAAAACGGAAGGCTATTTAAAAGAAACCTCTTGTCCTAACGGAGATTCAGTTGCATTAAGTACTGAAGGAGAAGTAACCATTGTCCCAAAATAAGTCTATAAATGGTTTTACCATGGTAGAAATATTGGTCGTATTACTGATTTTTATGATAATTCAGTTTATTGGATGGGCTGCAATTCCCACTGCAAGGGTAAAAGATCGCGCAGAGCCTTTTATGAAGCAGCTTGAAAATGATTTGTATTATATTCAACAGTATGCAATCAGTCATAATATATCACTGTATTTTACAATGAATACACCGATGGGGAAATATTATGCTGGTTCAGAGGAATCAGGCGTACTCCTGGTAAGGGATATTCCGGCAAATATAAAAGTAGAAAAAGGTTCACTCGACCTCAACTTTTATATAAGACCAAATGGAAATTCTTCTAAAGTTGGCAATTGGTATATTCAGACAGACAAACAACTGTTTGAATTTGTTTTATTAATTGGTAAAGGGAGATTTTACTACATTGAACAAAAAAGGATCGATTCTCGTTGATGTTTTAGGTGCGTTAGCTCCGTGTTTCTTATTGGTATTCTTATTGGTTCCGATGTTAGTGAACCTTAAACAGGAGAAACAAAATGTTTTATATAAGATCATGGCAAATCATCTATTATATGAGCAATTACAAAAGGAGGATCTTCAATCCATCGCTACAAAACAAATTCTACATGAGGGGAAAATCTACACATTTAGCATATCCCATCATGAGACAAATCCAAGCTGGCAAAAGGGGTGTATTCAGTATACAGATGCAAAAAATCGTGTACAGGAAATATGTGACATTAAATAATCAGGAAGCTGGATTTACTCTCATTGAAATGTTAATTGCACTTAGTATCGTTTTAATCATTTGTTCTTTGATTTTACATTCCATGATTGTTTTACAACGGTATGAGCGTGAAGGAAATTTCATTCATCCTCGAGAGTGGGAAATTTTTTATGCACAATTCAAACGAGAGATTACTAATTCTCAGAGACAAGAAATGAGTAACGGAAAATTGTTGCTCTATCAAAACAGCGATGTCATCACCATTGAAAAATACCAGGATAAAATTAGAAGAAGGGTAAATAACCAAGGTCATGAAGTGATGCTGCAAAAAATAACGGGTCTTGAGTTTATAAAAAATGGACGACTGATCGTAATAGTAGTGACAGATCAAAACAAACGTTCTTTCAAAGGGGAAGTTAAACCGTATGTTTACGAATGAAAAGGGATCGGTTTTTCTAAGCGTCTTGATTATTTTTTCCATTTTCTGTTTCATGATTGCTTATAGGGCAGAAGAATTTATTTCTGACAAAAAATTTTACAGGGAAACCGAAAGTCGATTAATTTTAGAGCATTTGCTCTTATTGGCACAGAAGGACACGGCGGAGCTTTCATTAAGTGAAATATTTTCAGGTATGGAAGGTATTTTTTTCTATCCGCGAGGAGATGTATATTATAAAATAATAGAACGAAGAGGAGATACTGTCAGTTTTTTGCTTTATGCTACTTCCATTTATAATGGAAAAGCAAAGGCGTTGTATGATTATAATGTAACAAAAAGGAAAATTACAAAATGGAATGAGTATTGAGGTGAAAACGTGAGGGCGATCTATTTAACGGGGTTTATGGGCAGTGGGAAGACAACAATCGGTAAATTGCTTTCAAAAGCAAGTGGCTTGCCAGTATTTGATACAGATGTTTTAGTTGAAGAAAAAGAAGGCAAAAGCATCAAGGATATTTTTTTACAAGAAGGTGAAGCGTATTTCAGAGAGCGGGAATCAGAAATTTTACGAGCATTAAACGGAGAGAATAGGATCGTGACAACCGGTGGCGGCATTATATTAGCAAAAGAAAATAGGGAATGGATCCGGAAAAATGGCTACTGGGTTTATTTGCATTGCGATCCGGAAGAGATTGAGCATAGATTAGTAAATGACACGTCTAGACCGTTATTAGCAGGAGAGAAAAGAGCCAATTTAAGGTCGATCTTTGAGGAACGGTTACCTTTATACAGAGAGGCACCGATACAAGTTGATACCACAAATAAATCTACACAGGAAGTTGTAGAAGAAATCCTAAATGCTTTACAGATTGAGAGTGCTTCCAAGATATTATGAAGACCTAGGTATATCATTGTATAGATATGTTCATACTGCTAATGGGTGGTATGAATATGAATACAAATGATTATGTAAAGTTTTTAACACAGCAATTTGTTCAATATTATAATCAACCAAAGGAACAGCGCAAAAAGCATAGATTAGAAAGAAAAGAAAATCGAACGGATTTTATTAGTGAATGGTTTGGGGTGATCCCCTTTGCGATTATGATGCTGTTTATAAAAAAATAAATATGAGATGAAGCAGACTAGGATGGACGAATCATATGCAATAAAGGTCCGTAAAATCCCAGTCTGTTTTTTTTTTAAAAACGTTTGGTTAGCTTTATGACTTGTTTTGCATTAAATCGCTTTCTCTGACAGATAAAACATTCCTCCGTTAATAACGGCTATTTTGATTTTTGGTTCATATTGTTCCCGAAGCGCTTCTTTTTCTGTTTCATAACTTTCGCCTTTTTCATCCGATTCTCCGTAAAAATGCTCCAAAAGCAGTAAATCATTTTCCCATCGTTCTACTGCCCTAATTGCCCAATCGTGATTCTCTTCTTCCAGCTGCAAACGTACATACCGGTCTAATCTTCTCAATCCGCTTTTCGGCATAATGAGTGGTGAAAGGGTAAATGAGTAATCTGGGATTTTCGGTGTAACTCTCAATGCTAAAATTTTATCGTGAAAATGATTGGCTATTTGCCCAGTTATTAAATTGACTCCGAGTGAGAAAAACATTTCTTTTTTTCGGTCACATACAAAGGACACTTTAATGTTCGCACTAAGCCAAGGGAATAAAGGATTATGACTTGGCATTGTATTTTCGTATAACCGTATATAGCTTGCTAAGTTTTTTGTGGATTGGAAGATTTGATGTAGACGAGGAGAGCCAAAGTGGATAAATTCTCCTTGGATGCCTTCCGGTACATTTTCATGATCTGTAATGAGTGTCAATTTCATAGGATTTGGCGTTCCACCAGTCTTTTCTAAGTAGTGCCAATAAAAAGGGCGATTCATCAAAAGCTTATCTAATTCTGCTGTTAACTGGACAATGAGATAAGAAGGGGCATTACAAAGGATTTCACACCCGTTTGATTGAAAATATTTCAAAAGGAATTGATGGATTTCACGTTGCTGCACGAGTGCCCTCTCCCTTCATTTCTTGAGCAAGTTGGATGATAGATGACAAATTTTCCATTTTAATTTTCATCTCTCCTTCACTTTTGGAAAGTCCGACAACATCTATTAGGTATTCTTCCAAATTTCCGATATCCAATCTTGTTAGAATCTCGTCAAGCTCACCGACAACTCTCTCAAATAAGTTGATTTTTTCATATAACAGCTTTAAAATGTGTTCTTCAATAGTGTTTCTTACAGCAAAATTATAGATGTTCACATCTTTTTCCTGTCCTAAACGATGAACACGTCCTATTCGTTGCTCGAGCCTCATTGGATTCCAAGGAAGGTCGAAATTGATAATATGGTTACAAAATTGCAGATTAATTCCTTCACCACCAGCCTCTGTTGCGATCAGAACCTGTGCATGCTTCTGAAAAAGCTCTCTCATCCAATCTTTTTTCCCACGCTTAAAGCCCCCCCGGAATGGGACGGACGTAATACCATTCTGTTTTAAAAAACATTGCAGATAGAGCTGTGTTGCTCTGTATTCGGTGAAAATAATCACTTTGTCATTGATTTGCTTGATGAGTTCCAATGCTTTTTCTGCTTTGGAATTACAGGTAACGCCTTCAACTTTTTTTGCTAGAAAATGAACCTTCTCTTTTATGCTGTGAGATGGAGTGTCCGTTTTTTCTAGCATATTTTTCAAAGTTTGAAAGACTGCTTCGCGGCTGCTACAGGCTTCCCTCTGTAAAGTTAAAGTGGAAAATACACTCCCGATTGATTCACCCCCGTATGGCTTAAATTTAGAAACAGCGTCGTAGAGTTCTCTTTCATCATCAGAAAAATCGATAACAACCGTCTGAACCTTTCGTTTCGTCCACTCGATCCCCGTATCTCCACGTCTATTTCGAATCATCACTTTATTTACAAGTTCTTTTAGATAGTTGTCTTCATTAATGTTTCTACCTTTGCCTTTAAATTTTTCGGAAAAATATGTGGCATTTCCTAATTGACCGGGTTTTAGTAAAGACACAAGGTGAAAAATTTCTTCAACCTTATTTTGGATCGGTGTGGCTGTGAGCAATAAACAAAACCTTTTTTTGAGATTCTGCACAAATTCATAGTTCTTTGTTTTATTATTTTTTAATTTATGAGCCTCATCAATAATAATAAAATCATAATTTTGGGAGTAAATAATTTCCCGATGTGGAGAACGTTTTGCAGTATCAATGGAAGAGACGACTACATCGCAAGATTCCCAGACATAGCTTTTTCTTTGGGCGACAGCGGGAATGAAAAACTTACTATTTAGTTCGAACGTCCATTGAGAAACTAGTGAAGCAGGGACAAGGATTAAAACCTTTTTTACTAAACCACGAATCATGTATTCTTTTAAGATCAGACCCGCTTCTATCGTTTTACCAAGGCCCACTTCATCTGCCAAAATGGCCTTACCGTTCATATTTTCTACAACCTCTTTTGCAGCTTCGAGCTGATGAGGCAAAGGAGTCAAATGTGGAAGATGCTTCGGTGCCTGAAGACCTTCAAATTCTGGAACCAGTAAGTTTTTTTCTACTTGAACAGCCAGCTTATAAAGATCCCAGCTTCCCCATGGTCCATCATGATCAATTCGTTCAAGCAATCCTTCCTCCCAGTCAGATTTGAATTCGATTGAGATATTCATTGAATGCATCTCCTTCTTTTGAAAATCGGATTTAACCAATAATTTGCAGTTTTTTAGTGGATTTTTTATTAGAAAATGCTTAAAAGACGAAAATTATTGTTTTGAATAAATAAAATAATAAAGTTTTTATTATTTTTTTGAATAAAAAAAGATTGCAGAGAAATCTGAATTAATGATAGGATGAAAATAGCTTTCAAATTAGCTAGTTCTCATCAGTTTGTAATAGTATGACCATTTTCAAATTTTATATAAGCGAATGAAGGTAAGGGGAGAGACTACATTGTGTAGCGCCGAAGGAGCAAGTAGACTGCTGCGAATCTCTCAGGCAAAAGAACTCTTACCGGACGCAGCTCTGGAGAGTGTTCGTTTTTCGCGGACCACCAAAGGGGAAAGCCTTATTTAGGTAAACTTTCAGGTACCAGGACAGAGATTGCTCTTTTTATATGGAGCATCTCTGTCCTTTTTTATGTTTTCTTTGGAAATGGTAAGAAATATGTGGCGCGTGGTACTCAAACAATATGGGGTATTTTTGATTCTTTTGAAAGCGTAAAAGGTTTTCTAAAAAGTAAAGGGGGTATTATGTTGGTTGAATTAAAAAGAACTCCGCTTTTTGAAGTGTACAAAGATTATGGGGCAAAAACGATTGACTTTGGTGGCTGGGAGCTTCCTGTTCAATTTTCAGGCATTAGGGAAGAACACGAAACTGTGAGAACCAAAGCAGGCTTATTTGATGTATCTCATATGGGTGAAATTACTGTCAAAGGAAAAGGCAGTGAAGCTTTTCTACAAAGGCTGGTCACAAATGATGTATCCAAGTTGAAAAACGGAGGAGCTCAATACACTGCCCTTTGCTATGAAAATGGTGGTACAGTCGATGATTTGATCATTTATAAACGAAATAATGAAGACTTCTTACTAGTAGTAAATGCTGCTAATACTGAGAAAGATTTTGAATGGTTGAAACAACATCAGACAGAAGATGTTGAAATAAAGAATATTTCGAATGAAGTGGCTCAGTTGGCTCTTCAGGGGCCTCTTTCCGAGAAAATTCTTCAAAAGTTATCTAGAAATTTGGATTTAAAAGAAATTGGATTTTTTAAATTTAAAGAAAATGTTGAGTTAAACGGTATAAAAGCACTTGTATCAAGAACAGGGTATACAGGAGAAGATGGTTTTGAAATCTACTGTGAGTCTCAGGATGTCATTCATCTTTGGAAAGAAATTCTAGATGCCGGTAAAGAAGAAGGCTTGTTGCCAATCGGTCTTGGGGCACGTGATACGTTGAGATTTGAAGCAACACTTCCACTATACGGTCAGGAGCTTGCACCGGACATTACACCAATTGAAGCGGGTATCGGCTTCGCTGTGAAAACGGATAAAGAAATAGATTTTATCGGTAAAAGTGTATTGAAGCAACAAAAAGAAAATGGTCCTGATCGAAAGCTTGTCGGTATTGAAATGATTGATCGCGGTATTCCTAGACACGGATATCCTGTTTATGTAGGCGAGGAAAGAGTTGGAGAGGTAACATCAGGAACTCAATCCCCTACACTCAAGAAAAATATCGGGTTAGCGTTGTTGAAGAAAGAGTTTTCCGAACTGGGAACCGAGGTTGATGTAGAGGTCCGGTCAAAAAAATTAAAAGCTAAAGTGATCGCTACTCCATTTTATAAAAGAGCGAAAAAATAGAAAGGGGATTCCTGCATGATGAAGCATCGTTATTTACCGATGACTGAAGAAGATCAAAAAGAAATGCTTCAGACAATCGGCGTTAAAAGTATAGATGACTTGTTTGTTGATATTCCAGAAAGCGTTCGTTTCAAAGGGGAATATACTATTAAACCGGCTAAATCCGAGTCTGCTCTACTTAAAGAACTTTCTCAATTAGCTAATAAGAATGCAGATACTAAGCAATATACTTCTTTTTTAGGTGCAGGTGTATATGACCACTATATTCCTACCATTGTAGATCATGTTATTTCAAGATCTGAGTTTTATACAGCTTATACACCCTATCAACCAGAAATATCTCAGGGAGAGCTGCAAGCGATCTTTGAATTCCAGACGATGATTTGTGAATTAACGGGAATGGATGTGGCAAACTCATCTATGTATGATGGAGGGACAGCTCTCGCTGAAGCAGCGATGTTAAGTGCAGGTCAAACGAGACGTAAGAAAATTCTTGTTTCAGCAACTGTACATCCTGAATCAAGAGATGTTCTAAAAACTTATGCGGACGGACAATATATTGAAGTAGTTGAAATACCTTACCGTGATGGAATAACAGATCTTGAAAAGCTACAAACAGAGACGGGACCTGACGTAGCCGGTGTGATCATACAATATCCAAACTTCTTTGGCCGTATTGAAAATTTGCAAGCGATTGAAAAAATTGCGCACGAGCAGAAGGCGATGTTGATTGTTTCAAGCAATCCATTATCACTCGGGGCCTTGACACCGCCAGGAAAATTTGGAGCGGATATTGTTGTTGGTGATGTTCAGCCGTTTGGAATTCCTCAAAGCTTTGGAGGACCTCATTGTGGTTATTTTGCTGTTACAAATCATTTAATGAGAAAGCTTCCTGGCCGCCTTGTTGGTCAAACAGTGGATGAAGATGGAAAACGTGGATTCGTTCTCACACTTCAAGCCCGTGAGCAACATATTCGTCGTGAAAAAGCTACCTCCAACATTTGTTCCAACCAAGCGTTAAACGCACTTGCAGCATCTGTGGCGATGACAGCTCTTGGCAAAAAAGGTGTAAAAGAAATGGCGGCACAAAATATAAAAAAAGCCTACTATGCGAAGAGAGCTCTTCAGAACGCAGGAATTGAAGTTGTTTTTAACGGACCTTCCTTTAATGAATTTGTCATTAAGTTAGCGAACCCTGTAAAGAAAGTGAACGAAAAGCTTATTAAAAAAGGAATCATTGGAGGGTATGATTTAGGTCTAACCTATCCTGAATTAGAAAAGCACATGCTTGTTGCTGTTACAGAATTACGTACAAAAGAAGAAATCGATATGTTCGTGAAAGAATTGGGGGATGGCCATGAATAAGCAAGACCAACCGTTAATTTTTGAACTTAGTACTCCTGGAAGAATCGGCTTCAGCCTTCCTGAATTGGACATAGAAGATATAGACTTATCGGAAATCCTCCCAAATGATTACATTCGTGAGGAGGAAGCGGATTTACCGGAAGTTTCAGAGCTGGATATTATGAGGCATTATACAGCTCTTTCAAAAAGAAACCATGGTGTTGATTCAGGCTTTTATCCACTTGGTTCTTGTACAATGAAGTATAATCCGAAAATCAATGAAACTGTCGCTCGTTTTAATGGATTTGCCCATATTCATCCGTATCAGGATGAAAGCACAGTGCAGGGTGCATTGGAATTAATGTATGATCTTCAAGAGCATTTGAAGGAAATTATTGGTATGGATGAAGTGACGCTTCAGCCTGCAGCAGGGGCTCACGGTGAGTGGACAGGTCTAATGATGATCCGTGCGTTTCATGAAGCGAACGGTGACTTTAATAGAACTAAGGTAATCGTACCTGACTCCGCACACGGCACAAATCCTGCATCTGCCACTGTAGCCGGTCTTGAAACGGTAACGGTTAAGTCAAATGAAAATGGATTAGTAGATTTAGACGATTTAAGAAGAGTAGTCGGATCGGATACGGCAGCTCTTATGCTTACTAACCCGAACACTTTAGGTTTATTTGAAGAAAATATTTTAGAAATGGCACAAATTGTGCATGAAGCGGGTGGAAAGCTATATTATGACGGAGCCAACCTAAATGCTGTTTTATCAAAAGCTCGACCAGGGGACATGGGATTTGATGTTGTGCATTTGAATCTTCACAAAACCTTTACCGGTCCTCATGGAGGAGGAGGTCCTGGTTCTGGTCCTGTAGGAGTAAAGGCAGACCTGATTCCGTTTCTTCCATCACCGGTTATCACAAAAGATGGTGACACTTTTACTTTGGATTACAATCGTCCGCAATCGATCGGGCGTGTAAAACCATTTTATGGGAACTTTGGTATTAACGTTCGTGCCTACACGTACATCCGCTCGATGGGTCCTGAAGGGTTAAAGGCCGTTACGGAATTCGCTGTGCTAAATGCAAATTATATGATGAGAAAGCTTGCGCCATATTATGATCTGCCATTCGACAGACATTGTAAGCACGAATTTGTTTTAAGTGGAAAGCGCCAGAAAAAGCTTGGTGTACGTACGCTCGATATTGCAAAGCGTCTCTTAGATTTCGGGTATCATCCACCTACTATCTATTTTCCTCTTAATGTGGAAGAATGTATCATGATCGAGCCGACGGAAACCGAATCAAAAGAAACATTGGATGCCTTTATAGATGCGATGATTCAAATTGCAAAGGAAGCAGAAGAACATCCTGAAATCGTTCAAGAGGCTCCTCACACGACGGTTATTAAACGTTTGGATGAAACGATGGCAGCAAGAAAGCCGATTCTTCGCTACGTAAAAGAAGAAACATTCGAATCAACAAAATAATAAAAAAGCATATGCATGACGGGAATTCAAAATTCCTGTAGGCATATGCTTTTTTATTTGGGATTCGTTTTCTTTTTCCTTTATACATTTATCGTATATTTTTATAACGCTATGAAGAGATTCCTAATTATTTCACCTTAATTTTTCCAGTCCATTGCTTAAAACCACCTTTTAGATGGTAAAGCTGACGATAGCCTTTTCTGTGAAGCATCTGGGCTGCTCGTCCGCTTCGTATACCGCTTTGGCAGTAAAGATATACGGGTTTGTCAGGACGGATTTCTTTTAATCTCGATTTCAATTGTGAAAGTGGGATGTTTCTTGCACCTAAAATATGACCGGCATTATATTCATTTGGCTCCCTCACATCAATGAGCTGAGCTTTTCGGTATCCTTCAATAAACTCTTCTTGAGTCAATGTTTTCACAACGCGGCGCTGCTGCCACCATGTGAATGCTGAATAAGCCAATATTGCAAAAACGATCACCAAAAAGTAATAAAGCACAGTAGAATTCTCCTCTCCAAAAACAATACAAGCATTATTTATTATAGTATTCCTTCGTTATAATATCAAAAAATTTTTTGTGTTTCTTTTGTATGAATGGTTGACATTTTTCTTACATTTTCTAGGTGCCTTTATTCTTTTTCTTTTTTAGTATTTTTGTTATTCTAAAAAAAGTGTAATCAAAAAGTTATTAAAGAAAGGATCTATATATGAAAAAAGAAACATGGGCATTTATCGATTCAGGTGATTGCTCACCATCTTTCAACATGGCGATGGACGAGCTGCTGATGATCTGGCATAGCGAAGGTCTTATTCCTCCTACGATCCGTTTTTATGGTTGGAATCCAGCCACCTTGTCGATTGGCTATTTTCAAAAAGCTGAAAAAGAAATCAATTTAGAAGAAGTAAAAAAAAGAGGTCTTGGTTTTGTACGAAGAGCTACAGGCGGTAGAGCAGTATTACATGAACATGAGCTTACGTACAGTGTAATTGTTTCTGAAGAACATCCGGATATGCCAAAAAATGTGACTGAAGCTTATCGCGTCATTTCAGAGGGTATTTTAAAAGGATTTCAAAATTTAGGTTTAGATGCATATTTTGCTGTACCGAAAACAGAAGAAGACAGGGCTGCATTAAAGGCTCCACGTTCTTCTGTCTGTTTTGATGCCCCTAGCTGGTACGAGCTTGTGGTAGAAGGACGGAAGGTTGCAGGAAGCGCCCAAACCCGACAAAAGGGAGTGATCCTTCAGCACGGATCGATCCTATTAGATCTAGATGAAGAAAAGTTGTTTAGTCTTTTTACATTCTCCAATGATCGGATAAAAGAAAGAATGATGCAAGCTTTTAAAAATAAAGCTGTAGCCATCAATGATGTTTCGAGTCGAACAATTCATCTGGACGAAGCAAAAATGGCTTTCAAGACAGGTTTTGAAGAGGGCTTAAACATCCAATTGGAGCCCTTTCAATTGACAGATGCACAAATGGATGAAATAAAGCAACTTGCTGCCCAAAAATATGAAAGTGACGAATGGAATTTTATGCGCTAGATTTTGTTGGTAGAAAGTAAGTGAATAGCCGATAGTTACGATTATTCAAAATAAAAGTAAACAAAAAGGGTGTCTGATTCACTGAGTCAGCCCCTTTTCTATAAAAAAATTTTTTTAACTTTTTTGATTGATTCTTCTTCAAGCCTTAAAAGAAAAGGACTTTTTCTAAAGCCAAAAAATGCAAGTCTGAAAATAGTCGATTATTGGCAATTAATCGAAAGAAATCAGTATTTATCTCCATTTTTCTCATTTATTCCACATATTTGCAGTTTGACAAAATCATATTTATTTTTACAAAAACACAATATATAGTGTTTTCGAAAATAATTCTAATACTATATATTGATTTTGAGGGTTTAGTGTGTTAAGTTAAGGGTACTTTGTTAAATGATGCTTCACACCAGGCACTACATATAGGTTTATTTAGGGGATTAGATATAAAGGAGAGGTATAACATGTCTGTTGCGTTTAAGCAAACAATGAAACTAAACATTGATAGGCTAAATAAGGATATTAAGTTGTTTCCACAGGTACATCCGATCACACCTGATATGAAGATTACTCATAAGGGTGTATCAAGACTCGTTATGATTGACAGGTATTCTTTTAAAGACACAGAGAAAATTACTTTAACGAATGGGGATTTTGTTGTCCTAACGATTAAAGAAGATCCGAAATTTCCTGCTCGTGGACTTGGATACATTGTTGAAATTGATTGGGAAAACAAAAAAGCTAAAGTTCTTGTCGAGGAAGAATATCGAGGCGTATTGGACAAGCAGGAAGAAGTGGAAACAGGGATTGTTAACCGATCCTTAGATGTCATTGAGAAACCGCTTGAAATTTTTTATGAACAAATCGCTAAACGGAACGCGACGGGTTTGGCTTCCGTTGAAAAGACGGAAGAAAAAAGGCAAGAATGGTTCCAAAAGTTCTATGAAGAACTTGTATCCATGAACTTTGTTCCGGCTGGTCGTGTATTATACGGTGCAGGTGCTGATACTGACGTAACGTATTTTAACTGTTATGTCATGCCGTTTGTGCAGGATTCTCGTGAAGGGATTTCAGAGCATAGAAAGCAGGTCATGGAAATTATGAGCCGTGGAGGCGGTGTTGGTACGAACGGTTCTACATTAAGACCGCGTAATACACTTGCAAAGGGAGTAAACGGAAAATCCTCCGGTTCCGTATCGTGGCTAGATGATATCGCAAAGCTGACTCATCTAGTTGAACAAGGGGGCTCAAGACGCGGTGCCCAAATGATCATGCTTGCCGACTGGCATCCAGATATTGTGGAGTTCATCATTTCAAAAATGCAAAATCCACGCATTCTTCGTTACCTTATAGAAAATACAAAAGACGAAAGCATCAAAAAGCATGCAACTGAAAAATTGAAATTTACTCCGCTGACGGAGCAGGAAAAAGCGATGTATCAAGGGATCATTAATTATAAAAACATTCCTGGACAAGGCGGATTCAACGATAAAATTATAAAAGAAGCAGAAGAAAAGCTGCGTACAGGTGGAAATTACAGTGTTCATAACCCTGAATTTTTAACAGGCGCAAATATTTCGGTTTGCTTGACGAAGGAATTCATGGAAGCTGTAGAAAATGACAGTGAGTATGAACTTCGCTTCCCGGATGTTGAGAGCTATAATGCCGAAGAAATGAAACATTATAATGAAAACTGGCATAAAGTTGGGGATGTACGTGAATGGGAAAAACAAGGAAACAGAGTTCGTGTTTATCGTAAAATTAAGGCTAGAGAGCTTTGGAACTTGATCAACATTTGTGCAACATATTCTGCAGAGCCTGGTATATTCTTTATTGACAATGCTAATGACATGACAAACGCCAAAGCATACGGACAGCAAGTGGTTGCGACCAACCCTTGTGGAGAGCAGCCGCTAGCACCTTATTCTGTTTGTAACTTGGCCGCGGTCAACTTAGCTCAGATGGCGGATAAAGAAACAAAAACAGTTAATTTTGAGAAGCTACGACGCACCGTTGAAGTGGGTGTGCGTATGCAAGATAACGTCATCGATGCGACACCGTACTTTTTAGAAGAGAATAAAAAGCAAGCCCTAGGGGAGCGCCGTGTAGGATTAGGCGTTATGGGGCTTCATGATTTGCTCATTTATTGTGAAACAGAGTACGGCAGTGAAGAAGGAAACAAGTTGGTTGACCAAGTTTTTGAAGTAATCGCTACTTCTGCCTATAAAGCTTCCATCGAATTGGCGAAGGAAAAGGGCAGCTTCCCATTCTTAGTAGGTGAAACAGAAGAAGAAACAGCTACACTTCGTGAACGATTTATTAATACAGGATTTATGAAAAAAATGCCTGAGGATATTCGTGAAGATATTAAGAAATACGGAATCCGTAACTCACACCTATTAACAGTTGCACCAACAGGAAGTACAGGAACGATGGTTGGTGTTTCAACAGGTTTAGAGCCTTACTTCTCCTTTACTTATTTCCGTAGCGGTCGCTTAGGGAAATTTATTGAAGTAAAAGCAGATATTGTTCAAGAATATTTAGATCGAAATCCGGATGCTGATCCAAATAATCTTCCGCATTGGTTCGTTTCTGCTATGGAATTATCACCAGAAGCCCATGCAGATGTACAATGCATCATCCAACGCTGGATTGACAGCTCGATCAGTAAAACGGTGAATGCCCCTAAAGGGTATACGGTTGAACAGGTGGAAAAAGTGTACGAACGTCTTTACAAAGGCGGAGCAAAAGGTGGAACAGTTTATGTCGATGGTAGCCGTGACTCCCAAGTCTTAACTTTGAAAGCAGAAGAAAACAGCTTTGAAGATGACATAGTAGAAACACAAACAACTGAGAAGAAAAAAGTTGTATTAGTAGATACGATTCATGAACTTCGCTCAACTAATGTAAAAATTGGTTCTGAAGTAGGTAACACTTGTCCAGTATGCCGGAAAGGTGAAGTAAAAGAAATCGGCGGCTGTAACACTTGTACAAACTGCGGCGCCCAATTAAAATGCGGATTGTAAAGACCTGGCCTAGCCAGGTCTTTTTTAAAGCTGTAGTGATTAATAAACACATACTATTCTACTCGTTGAATTTTTACTAAAGTTGATTTCCAGATATTTTTTTCATGGTAAATCACAAGTTTTGGAATACTAAACAAGAGCAAATAACTGATAGAATGGTGATCATTATGGAGCCTTTTATTCCACAATTGGTATATATTGAGCCGAGAGCTCTTGAATATCCACTCGGTCGTGAGTTAAAGAAAAAGTTTGAGGATATGAATATTGAGATAAGGGAAACAACTTCTCATAATCAAATTCGAGGGCTGCCGGGTGAGACTGATTTACAGAAATATCGTATAGCTAAATCAACACTTGTTGTAGGTGTGCGACGTACCCTTAAATTCGATACGTCTAAGCCATCTGCTGAATATGCAATCCCACTCGCTACAGGCTGTATGGGGCATTGTCATTATTGCTATTTGCAGACGACCTTGGGGAGTAAGCCCTATATTAGAACTTACGTAAACGTAGATGAGATTTTTGATCAAGCTCAAAAATACATGGATGAAAGGAAGCCGGAAATTACAAGGTTTGAAGCGGCCTGTACGTCTGATATTGTAGGAATCGATCATTTAACCCACTCATTAAAGAAAGCCATTGAATTTTTTGGGAATAGTGAGTATGGGAGACTTCGCTTCGTAACGAAATTTCATCATGTCGATCATCTATTGGACGCTAAACATAATGGGAAAACAAGATTTAGGTTCAGTGTGAATTCCCGCTATGTCATAAAAAATTTCGAGCCTGGTACTTCCTCTTTTGATGAAAGGCTGGAAGCAGCAAGAAAGGTGGCGAATGCTGGCTATCCGTTAGGTTTTATTGTGGCTCCGATCTATATGCATGAGGAATGGAAAGAGGGATATTTTGAACTTTTTGAGCGCCTTGAAGAAGCACTAAAGGGCATGGACTTGCCTCATTTGTCATTTGAATTGATTCAGCATCGATTTACTGCTCCGGCAAAGAAAGTCATCCAGAAGCATTACCCAAAAACAAAGCTCGAACTAGATGAGTCGAAACGGAAGTACAAATGGGGAAAATATGGAATCGGAAAATATGTATATAAAGATGAAGAGGCTAATGAGTTGGAACAAACGATTCGTGGATACATTGGACATTTTTTTCCAAGCGCAGAAATTCAATATTTCACATGATAACCGGTTAACCTGCTAGTCATTTGACGGATGGTTAACCCTTTTTATTGTTAGACTGCGAGTGTCCGAATACGAAGGTTATTCGGACAGGACAAGTAGCAAATCGCCTAAGGGTGTCCGAATACGAAGGTTATTCGGACAGGACATGTAGGAAATTGTCTAAGGGTGTCCGAATACGAAGGTTATTCGGACAGGACAAGTAGCAAATCGCCTAAGGGTGTCCGAATACGAAGGTTATTCGGACAGGACATGTAGGAAATTGCCTAAGGGTGTCCGAATACGAAGGTTATTCGGACAGGACAAGTAGCAAATCGCCTGAGGGTGTCCGAATACGAAGGTTATTCGGACAGGACATGTAGCAAATCGCCTGAGGGGGTCCGAATACGGTGGTTATTCGGACAGGACATGTAGGAAATTGCCTAAGGGTGTCCGAATACGAAGGTTATTCGGACAGGACAAGTAGCAAATCGCCTTGGGGTGTCCGAATAAAAGGGGTATTCGGACAGGACTTGCAAAAAATAACCTGCAGGTGTCCGAATACGAAGGCTATTCGGACAGGACAAGTAGCAAATCGCCTAAGGGGGTCCGAATACGAAGGTTATTTGGACAGGACAAGTAGCAAATCGCCTAAGGGGGTCCGAATACGAAGGTTATTCGGACAGGACAAGTAGCAAATCGCCTATAAAGGAAAGACTTTCATATGTAAAAATCCTCATGCCGATTAAACAACTCAGGTAAAGAACAACAGCCATTAATAATAGTAATAAAAACCTTCCTTCACGATTAAATATGTAAAAGATACCGGAAAATAGGGGAGGGCTTTCATGTTAATAGATGGCGTTTTTTCCGGAGGAGGCATCAAAGGTTTTGCGCTGATTGGAGCATATCAAGTGTTAGAGGAGAATGGTTTTTCCTTCAAGAGAACAGCAGGAACAAGCGCAGGTTCACTTATCGCAGCATTTATTTCAGCAGGATACACCAGTAAAGAAATCGAAAAAATCATGAATGAAGTAGATATAGAAGCATTTTTAGATTCACGATCTGTATTCAAGCTACCAATTATCAAATGGCTTATGCTGTATTGGAAGATGGGATTATTTAAAGGTGATTTTTTTGAGTTTTGGATAGCAAGTAAGCTTGCTGAAAAAGGAATAACAACATTCGGTGATTTACCAAAAGATGCTCTTCGAGTAGTTGCATCCGATATTACCAACGGTAAGCTCGTGGTTCTACCAGATGATTTGGAAAAGTACGGGCTGGATGCAAAATCGTTCTCCATAGCAAAAGCAGTCCGGATGAGCTGCAGTATTCCATACTTTTTTGAACCAGTAAAAGTAAGAATGCATAAACATACAAATCTGATTGTTGATGGAGGAGTATTAAGTAATTTTCCAATGTGGCTTTTTGATCAAGAGAACGTAAAAAAGGTTAGGCCGGTTATTGGAATTAAACTCAGTGCTGAAGACGATTTGCGGCCAAAAAAGGAAGTAGACAATGCAATTGAAATGTTTGCGGCACTGTTTGAAACGATGAAGGATGCCCATGATTCAAGATATATTTCCAGAAAGCATGAAAGAAATATTGTTTTTATACCAATGAACGGTGTATTAGCAACAGAGTTTCAGCTGACTGATGAAAAAAAGAAGCTGCTTATAGACAGAGGGCGAAAGAGTACCCAAGCCTTTCTAAGAAGATGGACGTACTGATCAAGAGCTTTTTATTAAAGGGGGAAAACATAAAAAATCGGACTTAGTTTTAAGCCCGATTTTTCTTTTTGCCTTTTTTTCCTTCAATTACCTTTAAATGAATATCCGAATTTTTTCGGTTTTTACTTTTTTTTACATTTTGAGCTACAGAAAAGCTTGCCACTTTATCTCCTGAGGCCTTGGATTGATTACGCTGCTTGAACCGTTTCTTCGATTCTTTTGCAGCCTTTACATAAGCTCTTTGATCTCTTTTTCCTGGTTGATTCTTTGTTAATCGTTTGAATGCAAAAAAGATAATTCCCGCTACAGCAGCAAAGATCAGTAAGTTCCTAAGAACTCCGACGGGGTCGGCAAACAATCTACTAACCATACCAATAACACCCAATATTACAATGCCATAAAAGATATATGAAAATGAACGATTCAACAAAGCCACCTCCTTAAAAGCATCCTGAGCATTTTATTGTAATTGTAAACAAAATGAGAGCTTTTCATACTTTGGAAGGTCTCTATTTTTCACACAATTTCTTCAGCTTCTACATCTTCCTCTGCTACCTTTTCTATTTCCAATAGTTTATTAAACGATGCAATCGCAACTTCAACCTGGTCATCACTCGGTTCTTTAGTTGTCAAAAGCTGAAGCCATAGACCAGGATATCCTAAATACTTTAGCACCGGAAAATCTCTTAATTTATTCGTAAGCTGCAGGACCTCAAAGGAAATTCCAAGCACGACAGGTATGAGGGCTAATCTATTCAACACACGTGCCCATAACGGTTCTGTTGGCACCAGCATATAAACGAATATGCCGACAATTACCGTAAATAAGATGAAGCTGCTGCCGCAGCGATAATGCAGTCTTGAAGCGGCTTGAACATTTTGAACAGTCAATTCATAACCGTTTTCAAAAGCATTAATAACCTTGTGCTCTGCACCATGATACTGAAAAACCCGCTTAATCATCGGAGTCAGAGATACAAAGTATATGTATGTTAGTAATAAGAGCAACTTGAACAAACCTTCAATCAAGATTTGAGCAAGATCGCTTTTAAATAATGGACGTGTAAGCTCTGCTAAAAAAACAGGAATTAATGTAAATACGAATTTTCCAAATAAGAACGACAAAATCCCTATTGTAGCTACCCCTAGTATTAAAGCCAATTTAGAGGGCTCTTGCTCCTCTATGGCATGGTCTTCAGACGGATCTACCTCATATCTTTCAGTGGAAAAAGTCAGGTGCTTAGAGCCGTTTGCACTCGCTTCAATAATAGCAATAATCCCCCTTAAAAAAGGAATCTTTTTAAGCGAAGCTATGGCCTTTGATGATTGCCTCGGTAGCTCAAAGTATTCAATAGTCCCATCCTTTCTCCTAATTGCAGTAACGGTATGTTTTTTTCCTCCAAACATTACACCTTCTACTACGGCTTGACCACCGTATACTGGTTTTACTTCCTTAGACATGTATTACACCAACCTATGCTGTTATTCACGGCAAGCTTTTCGAAATTCGTGATTAGAATACTATATTTAAGAAACAATTGAAAAATGATGCGAATCTTTTAAAATCTAACCAAAAAATAAATAAGCTGCTGTGTCGATATAAATATTTTACAGAAATTTTAAGAAAAGCTCTACATGAAACCGATCACAGTTATGAATTTGCTTTTGTATTGTCCAGATTTAAGCGCTTTCAGCATTTCTTTTCAATTGAAAAATATTCCCTTCAAAAAAGGACATACTTAATAGTAGGAGGTGTCCAATTTGGCAGAACAAAATAAAACGACAAATCAAAAGGAAGAAAACGATTCTCAAAAATTGGAACAAAATCAAAGGGAGAAGCCTATTTCATTTATTGGAAATGTTGCATTAATTGGTTTTTTTGGAGGATTGATCTGGAGTACATTTGGATTATTTCTATTTTACTTCAATTTTTCTGAATTTAGTCCAACAGTTATTCTGTCAACATGGACAACAGAGAATGTCCGTCAAGGCTGGACCGGTGCATTAATTAGTATCCTGCTTTTGAGTGTACTTTCTATTATTGTAGCATTAGTATATTACCTGACGCTTAGAAAGGTGAATGGAATTTTTGCAGGAATCCTTTTTGGATTAGCATTGTGGGCAATTGTCATGTTTGCTTTAAATCCCATTTTTTCAGAAATAAAACCATTTAAAGAACTTGATAGGAATACTATTATAACGACTGTTTGCTTATACATATTGTATGGTGTTTTTGTCGGTTACAGTATTTCCTATGAAGAAAGTGAACGGAAAGAACAAAATCAGACAAATAAGCAGGAAGAGGGGAATCAAAACGCTGAAGCACAATCATAAGAATCGCCTAAAAAAGTAGTAAGAATTTTTCGGAATATGATAGAATGTTCATATTAGTTTTATAAAAAAAATTCTTATATGGTGATGGCTATGAAAAAAATCATGCTGTTGAATGGTCCTAACCTAAATCGATTAGGAAAAAGGGAACCACATTTATACGGTACTGAAACACTTTTGGATTTAGAAGAAAAAATCAAGTCAGCAGGAAATCTTTTAGGGTATGAAGTCGCTTGTTTTCAAAGCAATCACGAGGGAGAATTGATTGATGAGCTCCATCGGTGCGAAGATGAAGGATTTTGCGGGATCATCTTAAACCCAGGGGCATTTACGCATTATAGCTATGCGCTTCGTGATGCAATAGCTAGTATTTCGGTCCCTGTGATTGAAGTTCATATCTCAAATGTTCATGCACGAGAAACGTTTCGTCATCACTCAGTTACCGCACCTGTGACAAAAGGGCAAATCGTAGGTTTAGGTTTTCACGGATACGAGCTTGCACTTCAAGCAATTGATAGAATGGAAAAGGGGAAAGGATAATGGAAAAGCTAGAGAGACTGCGTGCTTCACTTGAAAAGGTTAATGTAGATGCACTATTAATAACAAATACATACAATCGACGATATATGACAGGTTTTACGGGCTCTGCGGGAGTTGTACTTATTTCTAAATCTGAGGCGAAATTTATTACGGATTTCCGATATGTAGAACAAGCCCAAAAGCAATGTGAAGGGTATGAAATCATCCAACATGTTGGCACAATCCAAGAAGAAGTAGCAAAGCAGGCTAAGCAAATGAGAGTACAAAAACTTGGATTTGAGCAAGATCATCTCTCATTTGCGGCATATAAGAGCTACGAGAAGGTATTTGAGGGTGAATTCGTTCCGTTATCCGGTCTAATAGAGAATTTACGCTTGATTAAGACTAATTCAGAGATTAAGATATTAAAGGAAGCTGCCCAAATTGCCGATGCAGCATTTAAGCACATTCTCGAATTTATCAAACCGGGCTTAACAGAGCTTGAAGTTTCTAATGAGCTTGAGTTTTTTATGAGAAAACAGGGAGCAACCTCGTCTTCATTTGATATTATCGTCGCTTCAGGATATCGTTCAGCTCTTCCACACGGTGTTGCGAGTGACAAAGTCATTGAAAAAGGTGATTTTGTAACCATGGACTATGGTGCTTATTTCAACGGATATGTTTCAGACATCACTCGTACGATTGCTGTTGGTGAACCGAGCGATGAATTAAAAAAAATATATAACATCGTATTGGAAGCTCAGCTTCGCGGGATGGCTGGAATTAAAGCTGGAATGACTGGAAAAGAAGCGGATGCTTTAACTCGTAAATACATTGAGGAAAAAGGGTACGGTTCATACTTTGGGCATTCCACTGGTCACGGTATTGGATTAGAGGTTCATGAAGGTCCAGCTCTTTCCTATAAATCTGATACTGTATTAGAACCAGGTATGATTGTAACGGTTGAGCCTGGCATCTATTTGCCTGGGGTTGGTGGTGTCCGTATAGAAGATGATACGATTGTAACGGCAGAGGGCAACGAATCTCTTACTCATTCACCAAAGGAACTTATCATTTTGTAAAAGCTTTAGGAGGAAAAGACATGATTTCTGTAAATGATTTTCGTACAGGTCTAACCATTGAGGTGGACAATGGAATTTGGCAAGTGATCGAATTCCAACACGTTAAGCCAGGTAAAGGAGCCGCTTTCGTTCGTTCAAAGCTACGTAACTTAAGAACAGGCGCTATCCAAGAAAAAACATTCCGTGCTGGTGAAAAAGTTAGCAAAGCACACATTGAAAACCGCAAAATGCAATATTTATATGCTAGTGGTGACAACCATGTTTTTATGGATAACGAAACCTATGAGCAAATCGAGCTTTCTTCTGCACAAATCGAACGCGAATTGAAATTCTTAAAAGAAAACATGGAAGTTTATATTATGATGTTCCAAGGTGAGACGATTGGTGTCGAGCTTCCAAACACGGTTGTACTTGAAGTGACAGACACGGAGCCTGGTATTAAAGGAGATACAGCTTCTGGTGGTTCCAAGCCTGCAACATTAGAAACGGGACTAGTGGTACAAGTTCCTTTCTTTGTCAATACAGGAGACAAATTAATTATCAATACAACAGACGGTACTTACGTATCACGTGCATAATGAAAGAAGGATCGGATTTTTTCCGGTCCTTTTTTTATATTCCTGTCACAATCGATTCAAGTTGAACAATGTTGTCACATTTTTATTTGCATCCTTTTATAACTGCTAATTGTTTCATTAAATCTTCTGCTATGAGCCTCGGTTTTGAATCTTGTATTTCCATTCCGTTTTCTGAATATTTACCTTTTTAGATCTGCAGTACGATCCGTTCATACCTTCTATTCGTTTCTGTCATATTCTTTCGTGACAAGCCATACATTTAAATATTGAAAGACAGGCTATAGGAGGAACCAGTATGGATTCCGTTTTACGCTTTTTACCACGCAAATTGTCTCTGCCTTTTGATATTCTTCCTACGGATATCCGAAGCAACATAGAAGAGATTAGAATTCGTATCGGAAAACCTATTGAAGTTTCCGTTTCAGGGCAGCCTATTTTTTTATCTGTGTATGTAAGTGAAGAAGATGCCTTACAACTAATCAATAATTTAAGTCAGTTTTCGTTTTATACATTAGATGAGGAATTGAAAAGAGGATATATCACCATTCAAGGTGGTCATCGGGTTGGGCTTGCAGGGAAAGTTATATTGGAGAATGGGCGTGTGAAAGCGATCAGGGAAATATCTTCTTTTAATATTCGGATTGCAAGGGAAAAAATTGGTGTTGCCCATCACATTTTACCCTATTTATATACGAATCATTGGCGTCACACGATGATCATAGGACCGCCGCAAACTGGTAAAACCACTCTTCTACGGGATTTAGCTAGAGTTGTTTCTACTGGATATGAAAAACTTGATATTCCACCGCGAAAAGTCGGAATTGTGGACGAGCGCTCTGAAATTGCAGGCTGTGTAAAGGGGGTTCCACAACTTCAATTTGGACACAGAGTGGACGTTTTAGATGGATGCCCAAAAGCAGAAGGCATGATGATGCTTATACGTTCTATGTCACCAGACGTATTGATTGCTGATGAAATTGGACGTGAAGAAGATGCTGATTCAGTGCTGGAAGCTGCAAACGCAGGAATAAAACTTATGATAACTACTCATGGAGCAAGCCTTGAAGAAATAAAAAGCCGACCTACAATCAAAAAGATCTTAGATTTAAAGATCTTTGAACGATTTATTGAGTTGAGAAGGGAAGAAACATCAGGGCTAATATCCACTGTATTTGATCATATGGGTAATAACTTAATGGTAGAAATGGATGTGACATAAATGATGAAACTACTGGGGGCAGTATTTATTCTCATTGCCACAACATGGAGTGGGTTTGAAGCTTCGAAACATTTAAGTCAAAGACCGAGACAGCTGCGTCAGCTAAAGGTTGCTCTTCAGTCACTCGAGGCTGAAATCATGTTCGGACATACCCCATTAAGAGAGGCTTCTTTCAAACTGGCCAAGCAAATGCCGAAGCCGATTAACTGGTTTTTTGAATCATTTGGCAAAAAACTTAATCGAACAGATATCAATGTCAAAACGGCTTGGGATGAAAGCTTACATGAAGTTTGGAAATGGCTTGCATTGAAGCAAACCGAATATGAAATACTGTCTCAATTTGGGGAAACACTCGGACAATATGATCGTTACCACCAGCAAAAGCATATTTTGCTGGCGATTGCACATCTAGAGAGGGAAGAACAGGATGCACTCGAAAGACAAGGAAAATATGAAAAAATGGTTAAAAGCTTAGGTTTTCTTGCTGGGTTGCTGTTAATTATTATACTTGCTTAATGAAAAATAGGAGGAGTAAGGATGGGCATAGAGGTAGGATTAATTTTTAAAATCGCTGGAATCGGAATCATTATTGCATTCATTAATACCTTGCTTGAACAAATCAATAAAAAAGAATACGCGCAATGGGTTACATTATTTGGATTTATTTACATTCTTTTTATGGTTGCAAACGTAATGGATGACTTGTTCCAAAAGATCAAGTCGGTCTTTTTGTTTCAAGGCTAAGGGAGGGATTGACTATTGAAATCATAAAAATTGTTGGTATATCGCTCATTGCTACCTTTCTTGCCCTATTAGTGAAAGAGCAAAAACCGAACTTTGCGTTCTTACTCGTTGTGTTTGTAGGATGTTTGATTTTTTTATTTTTAGTAGATCAAATTTACGAAATTATTACCATGCTTCAAAACATTGCAAGACAAGCAAATGTCAATATGGTTTATTTAGAAACCATTTTAAAAATTATCGGCATTGCCTATATTGCTGAGTTTGCAGCTCAAATAACGAAAGATGCAGGCCAAGGAGCCTTATCATCCAAAATTGAGCTTGCTGGAAAAATCCTCATTCTAGCGATGGCTATACCCATACTCACGGTGATTATTGAAACCATTTTAAATATGATTCCAAGCTAAGAAGGAAGGTTGTTGAGGTGAGAAATGAAGCAATTGACGCTCTACATTTTAATAGCTAGTATGTTTGTATTATGGACTGCTTCTACAGGATATGCTTCACCGAACAGCAACGGAGTGGATGGAAATTCTCAATCAGAGCAAAACGCAAGTCCGAATTTACAGGATAGTATGGTGCAGTCTCAAATAGAAAAGCTTGGAGTCGACGAGCTTAAATCCTTTTGGGACCAAATTGTAACAGATTACGGAGGTTTTTTACCTGAAAGCCAAAAAGGGAGTTTTTATGATTTTGTAAGTGGGGAGAAGCAGTTTTCCTTTTCACAATGGTTTAAAGGAATAACAAAATTTATTTTTCATGAATTACTGGTGAATGGTAAACTGCTAGGAACCTTACTATTACTCACCATATTCAGCATGTTCCTTCAATCCTTGCAAAATTCCTTTGAAAAAAGCTCCATCAGTAAAGTTGCCTATGCCATCGTGTTCATGGTGCTAATCATCATTGCATTAAACAGTTTCCATGTTGCGATCGGTTATACAAAAGAAACGATTGATTTCATGATTTCTTTTATTCTTTCACTTATTCCGATGCTCCTGGCATTAATTGCTGCTTCAGGAGGTATCGTTTCAGCAGCTTTTTTCCATCCGGTATTGCTTTTTTTAATGAACACAAGCGGCCTTTTAGTCAGCAAAGTTGTTTTGCCACTATTATTTCTTGCGGCTCTATTAAGCATTGTGAGCACTCTTTCAGAAAATTATAAAGTCACCCAGCTGGCACAGCTATTAAGAAATTGGAGTATTGGCTTGTTAGGGATTTTTATGACAGTGTTTTTGGCTGTCATATCGGTGCAGGGAGCCACATCTGCTGTTGCTGATGGTGTCACGATCCGGACAGCAAAATTTTTGACAGGGAATTTCGTTCCAGTGATTGGAAAAATGTTTTCGGATGCTACCGATACTGTCATGAACGCATCTGTACTTTTGAAAAACACGGTAGGTATGGCGGGAGTCATTATTCTTTTATTAATCACGATCTTCCCAGCTATCAAAATTTTAGTTGTAGCTTTTGTATATAAATTATCTGCAGCACTTTTACAACCGATTGGCGGAGGGCCAGTTATAAAATGCCTGGACATTATCTCAAAGAGCATGATGTATATTTTTGCGGCGCTAGCCATCGTGTCAATCATGTTTTTTTTAAGTATTACGGTCATCATTGCAGCAGGTAATGTAACGCTCATGGTTAGATAGGGGGGAGGAATGATGGACTTTTTAACAACCTGGATTACGAATATTATTTTATTTATTCTACTGGCAATCGTCGTTGAAATGCTCCTTCCAAACTCTTCGATGCAAAAATACGCCAAAATGGTGATAGGGCTGTTGTTAATCGCGATTATTATAACTCCGATCTTTAAGCTGCTATCAACAGATTTTGAAAAGCTAATCACAACGGCAACAGAATCAGAGCAGGCAGAAAAATTTTCACTCGAAAATTCAACAGAATTAAAGAAAAAGGAAATACAAGCTGCACAACATGCATATATTTTAGAACAGATGGCTGTCCAACTTAGGGCAGAAGTGGAAGAGGAGTTGATGGAGCAATATAAAATGGAAATCAAAAACATAGACATTCAGTTAAAGCAATCGGAACAACCACAATTGCCACAAGATTTAAGTAGTGTATCCATCGAGGTAGCTCCTTCAAAGAGTGATGCTTCTAGAGCGATCGAAACGGTTTCTCGAGTCGAAATTAGTACAAACTCTCCTCATGAGGAAAAGGAAGAATGGAAGAAAATTCGAAGCTATTTGGCATCGAAATGGGGGATCACGGAAGAGAGAATCGTGATTGAGGGAGAGAAAGGAGGGGCAGAGGAGATTGAAAGATAGTAAAGGGCCTTTTGACTGGTTTCAAGCGCTCTTCAGTAAACGGAAGAAGAGTGAAGAAGAGAGTCCAAAAGAAAAAAAATCGATTTTTTTATATGTGCAAGTTGTGCTCATTCTTGGTATAGCCATCATGTTGGCCAGTAACTTCATTTCCTCCGATCAAGGTCTTTCAACCGAACAAGCTCTCCCTGTATTTAATGAAAAGGAAGAGTCGAAGGATGTAGAAGCATTTGGAAGGCGAAACGATAGCACGGACCAATCCATCGTTGATTATGAAAAAAACTATGAAAACCAAATCAAGGAAGCGTTAGAATCCATTGCGGGTGTAGAGGATGTAACGGTTGTCGTTAATGTAGATGCTTCTGAAAGGAAAATATACGAGAAAAACTATGTAACACAAAAACAAATAACAGATGAAACGGACAGAGAAGGTGGCAAAAGAATTGTCGAGGACTCTTCAAAGGACGAGAAGCTAGTAATCATTCGCAATGGGGAAAAAGAAGTGCCGATCATACAAGAAACAAAGAAGCCATCTATCCGAGGTGTGTTAGTGGTCGCAAAAGGTGCTGATAATATCCAAGTGAAAAAATGGATTGTGGAAGCAGTTACCAGAGCTTTGGATATTCCGAGTCATCGAGTGGCAGTTATGCCAAAAAAATAAGGGGGAATAGGAATGTTATTGAAAAAACAAACAGTTTGGTTATTGACAATGTTAAGTTTAGTTGTGGTATTGTCCGTATATTATGTAACAACACCTGAGCAACCTGCAACGAATATGGCAGCAACAGAGCAAAAAGAAGATAATAAGAAAGAAACCGATCAGGCGTCCAAAGCAAAAGAAGACAGTGGTCAAGCAAAAGCGGTTGTCACACCTGCAAACGATGAAATGTTCGAGGCTTTAAGAATGGAAATTACAGATGATAGAAACAAGCTGATGGAAGAATTAACAGTGATGATGGCCAACACGGAGCTTTCGGCAGAGCAACGTAATGAAGCCCATGAAAAGATTAAACAATTAACAGAACTTAATACAAAAGAAGGTATTTTGGAAACATTAATTGTTTCAATGGGATATGATGCAGCACTGGTTAGAGCTGATGGACATGACGTTCGTGTAACGGTAAAAGCGGATAAGCCTTCTGCTTCTGCAGCCAATGATATCATTCAATTAGTTGGAAAAGAAATCAACGGGATGCAAAACGTAGTGGTAGAATTCCAACCGAAGAAATAGAAAAACGGAAAGCACCTGCTTTAAAGGAGCGTCTAAAACACGACGTTCCTTTTTTTAGTAGGAAAAATCCAGTTTTGTATTTTTTTATTGGTGTTTTCGTAAATTTTGTTGTTTTTTAGTGTAAATTAACTTTAAATCTCTGAGTTGATTGTAGCGGAGGGTACTTTACTCCTAGAAAATACATTCGCATTTCCTTCGTGCGGTGTTTATTCGAGGAAGCTTATCAATGTTCTGCGGGAAAAAGAGGAAAGTGGGAGACCCCACAGGCGGTCCGCCGAGGAGTGACATCCTTCCCCACGGAAAGCAAGTGCCTCTCGCTGCAATCAACGGGCAATCTTTAAAGTCTAAAAACAACAATCTATTTGAAAAGAGCCTTTTTAATTAGAATCAACCAAATCAAGTTATTTTTTCTTCAAAATGGGGTATCCAAAAGCCGAAAATCGACTTATTGGACCCCCCTTCCTGATACCTATTACTAGAAAAAATTAACCTCTGTCATCTTGACTATATATGTCTACTATTTTCTCCAATGACGAATTTGCTTTTTCAACGGAAGCAAACAATAAAGAATTTTGATGGGCTTGAGCTTGGGTATTTGAAGCCAATTCTTGAAGCTGGGCGCTTGATTGTTCAATGATGGCGCTGAACTCGTTGACCGATTGAGCTACCGTCTTTGAAGAATCTTCAATTGAGCGAATGTGATCATGGGATTCTTGAATTTTCTCCTTCAACAAGGAGACGTGTTTAAATATTTCTGAAAAAGCAAGTTTTGAATTATGAGCTAGCGTTAAGTTTGATTTCATCTGATTAGATGCGTTGACTATACTCTCATTATTGTTCTCGGTTTCAGATTGCACAGAATCAAGGTTAGAAGAGATTAAAGCAGCTGTTTGGCTTGTAATTTCAGCCAGTTTTCTTACTTCTTCCGCTACGACAGCAAATCCTTTTCCGCTATCTCCAGCTCTTGCTGCTTCGATTGATGCATTAAGCGCTAAAAGGTTTGTCTGCTGAGAAATTTGTTGTATATTTTTAACATAGCCTACTGCCTCATTCACTTCTGAAGTTAAGGTCTCTGTTCGCTTTACAATTTCATTCGTTAAATCATAATATTTTTCTAATTCTCTTTCAAGCGTCTCGACTAATGTTTGGCCAGTAAATCCGGCTTTTTCTGTCTGTTCTGAATTTTGTAAAAGCTGTTTTGATATTTCCATAAGTTCTTCTACCATTTGAGAAGTGTTAGCAACCGCACCATTGATATCTTGAATCGTATCAGATTGAACTTGAACACCGGAAGCAAGCTCTGTAATGGATGTTGACATTTCGTTTACTGCCGTATGGTTCTCAAAGCTTCGATCTTTGACAGTTGCCATCATGTTTTTGAGTACAAATGTATTATCTTTCAATATTTCTTTTATTTCCATGTCCCTTTTTAAAAGTTTTTCCGTTTCCATTTGGATTTTCGTTAATTGATTGGACATATTATTTGAGATTGCAAGCTGAAAATACAGTAATATGCTAACTAGACCATGTAAAAGAAAAACGGTTACATAATTTTTGGTTTCGAGTGGTAAGACATCATGATTAAAAAAGGTATACAGTATCAGCACTCCAAAGCCTAATAAAGACCCGAGCAAGAGTACAAACTTATCCATGTAAATCGCTGTTGTAGCAATAACAAAATACACTAAAATATAAGCAGTTGCTGATACACTGTTTTGCATAATGATAAAAATGACAACAGCTACAATGCTAGCAGCCAAATAGGGTATGATATGAATCCAGCGGTTTGTATAATGAAGGAAAGCTATAATTCCGACGCCTAGTCCTCCACCTATAATAATGGAGAGAATGACTGCAAGGTCTTTTTTCATCGCAATATCAACAATTGCAGCTAGTATGACAGATACTAAAGTAGCTTTGACTACTAAACTGTTTTTTTGCATTAATGTTTCTGATTTTAAAGCCTCTATTGTACTCACTATTTGTTCACCTCATAAATAGATTCGAAATTACTATTATTTTTATACTAGATTCATTTTCCAAAACCCTCCAAAATTCTACAAAGCCCTATAATTAATGTTTCTATATTACTATTAAAAATTCCTCTCTGAATATTCACAATTTATAAATAAAAGATTATTATTATTTATAGATTTATTAAAGGTGGAAGAGTTGTTGAATTTTGACTAGATATTATCGTATGATATTAGTATCTAGTCATAAAAAGTGTGGCTAATACGACAAATAGTGCATGTATAAAATTAGTCAGCTTTTTTCCTGTTTAAAAGGATAACTTTGATACCAATACTATAAATAGTGGGATAGGGGTGTATGAAATGTTAAAAGTTCAAGAAATTAGAGAACTGATCAAACTTGTCAATCAATCCAACATTGACGAATTTGAGTATGAACAAGAAGGTACTAGGATTAAAATGAAAAAATCAACCGCTGGATCTGCTACGCAAGCACCGGTAATCCAGCAGTCGGTGGTTGAAAAGCCTGAAGTTGCAGTTGTTCAGCCCCCTCAGGCTACAGTAGCTGCAAAAGTGGAAACAACCGTTCAACAGCCAGTTCAGGAAGTACAACAGAAAGAAAAAGAAGATTCAAATCTACATAAAATCACGTCACCTATGGTTGGTACATTCTATCAATCTCCATCACCTGGGGCGGACGCTTATGTCAAACCAGGTTCCAGAGTTACAAAGGATTCGATCGTATGTATCGTGGAAGCAATGAAGCTGTTTAATGAAATTGAGGCTGAAGTCGATGGAGAAATAGTAGAAGTATTAGTAAAAGATGGCCAATTGGTTGAATATGGACAGCCTTTATTTTTGGTGAAAGTTGATTAAGGAGCGTCATTGCTATGATAAAAAAGCTATTAGTGGCAAATAGAGGAGAAATTGCTGTCCGCGTCATCCGTGCATGTAAGGAGCTTGGCATTGAAACAGTAGCGGTTTATTCAGAGGCTGACCGTGATGCGTTACATGTTCAGCTTGCGGATGAAGCATATTGTATTGGCCCGAAAACTTCAAAAGATAGCTATTTGAATTTTACCAATATCATTAGTACAGCTAAGCTGACTGGTTGTGATGCCATTCATCCAGGCTACGGTTTTTTAGCAGAAAATGCTGACTTCGCTGAGTTGTGTCGTGAATGCAGCATCACGTTTGTCGGTCCAACACCTGAAGCTATTTCGAAAATGGGTACGAAGGATGTAGCGAGAGAAACCATGAGAAAAGCAGGTGTTCCAATCGTTCCTGGGTCTCAAGGAATCATTAAAGACGTGGATGATGCACTAGAATTAGCAGAGGAAATCGGTTACCCTGTTATCATTAAAGCGACTGCTGGTGGAGGGGGTAAGGGAATCCGTGTTGCAAGAACAAAGGAAGAACTAGTCAAGGGTATTCAAATGACCCAGCAGGAAGCAATGACAGCGTTTGGTAACCCGGGTGTATATATTGAAAAATTCATTGAAGAATTCAGACACGTTGAAATCCAGGTGCTGGCTGACCAGTATGGAAATACCATTCATTTAGGAGAAAGAGATTGTTCCATTCAAAGAAGGATGCAAAAGCTTCTTGAAGAAACCCCGTCACCAGCCATTGACGGAGAAATTAGAAAAGAAATGGGAGAAGCTGCTGTCAAAGCAGCCTTAGCTGTTGAATATACTGGCGCCGGAACTGTAGAATTTATATATGACTATCAAAACAGACAGTTTTATTTTATGGAAATGAATACACGCATCCAAGTTGAGCACCCTGTAACCGAAATGGTGACGGGAGTTGACTTAATTAAAGAGCAAATAAAGGTTGCATCCGGAGAAAAACTTTGTTTAACTCAAGAAGAGGTCTCTTTCACAGGATGGGCAATCGAGTGCAGAATCAATGCTGAAAATCCAGAGAAGAACTTTATGCCTTCTCCTGGAAAAATAAATATGTACCTGCCGCCTGGGGGATATGGAGTGAGAATTGACTCAGCAGCCTATCCTGGCTATTCAATCCCACCCTATTATGATTCTATGATTGCAAAGGTCATCACTCATGGAAAAACACGTGAGGAAGCGATCGCACGCATGAAAAGAGCATTGGGAGAATTTGTAATAGAAGGCATACACACAACGATTCCTTTCCATCTAAAGCTATTACAGCATGAAAAATTCGTAGAAGGAGACTTTAATACAAAGTTTCTTGAATTATATGACGTTATGAAGTCATAATATAAGGACATTGGAGGTGTTGAATATGGCAGAAAACAATATGTTAGAAATGAAACAAGCAACCGACAGCTTAGGTAAAGTAGAAATAGCTCCGGAAGTGATTGAAGTGATTGCGGGGATCGCTGCTTCAGAAGTTGAAGGAGTTGCACAAATGCGTGGGAACTTCGCATCGGGTGTTGTTGAGAGACTAGGAAAGAAAAACCACGGAAAAGGTGTAAAGGTCGAATTGTCCGATGAAGCTATTAAAGTGGATGTATATTGTGTAATGAAATTTGGCGTATCCATTCCAAAGGTCGCACAAGAAGTCCAAGATAATATTCGACAAGCCTTGCTAAACATGACTGCTTTAGAAGCTGATGAAGTAAACATCCATGTTGTGGGAGTGCAATTTGAATCAGCTAAACAAGAAGTCGAATTGAATGAGGAAATTTAATTAAGTCAAACTAACTGTCCAAAATTATTTTTGGGCAGTTTTTTTAGGGAATAATAGAGAGGTAGACACATGAATGAATCCTCAGATGTTGAAACTGTTCCCATTTATGCTTACAATAAATAATGTTTTTTCTTCATAAAGGAAGCTCAATATTACCAAAGGAGTTTCAGAGTAGTATTTTTCTCTCTTGCCTATTTAAAAATTATGATTATTAAGTTTTTCCTTATGTTCCACTAATTTTTGGGTAAAAATAAGACTGAAATTAAAATAAACTCTTAATAATTATGAATATACTACCCTCCATTGTTCGTTTATGCTATTATTTCTATAATGAAAATCGAAAAAGACCAATACTTAAAAAGGAGTTCATAAATGAAGAGAAGAGAAGCGAGAGAAAAAGCTTTACAGGCTCTTTTTCAAATTGATTTGGCGAATGCCGATGTAAATGAAGCGATTGAAAGCGTGCTAGAAGATCGAAAAAGTGACGAATATTTTGAATTTCTCGTGCGAGGAACAGCTGACAAAAAACAAGAAATTGATGAAATCATTAAAAAAAATCTCGAAAAGTGGAGATTGGAACGTTTAGCGAATGTAGATCGTAATATCCTGAGACTCGCTGTTTTTGAAATGTTGGATAGTGAGGAAACACCCGTAAAGGTTGTAATTGATGAAGCAATTGAAATTGCAAAGCTTTATGGCGATGAATCTTCCGGCAAATTTGTTAATGCAGTTCTTTCTAAAGTAAAAACTTATTTAAATAAGTGATTCCCGTGTTTGAAGTTTTTTGATGTCAAGTGAATATCTTCTATTCACTTGGCTTAATCATAATGTTTTGCCAGATATAAAGGTAAGAGAGGGAGAGAAAATGACAGCAAAAATCATTGATGGAAAAGAAATTGCACACAAGGTAAGAAAAAATATTGCCAAGGAAGTGGAAATTCTTAAGGCGAAAAAAATTACCCCTGGTCTAGCCGTTATTTTAGTAGGAAATAATCAGGCTTCTAGAGCATATGTGACCATGAAGGAAAAAGCGTGTAAAGAGCTTGGTATGTACTCATTATTGCTTGAATATCCGGAAGACTTGGGGCAAGATGAGCTTCTTTCCAAAATTGAAGAATTGAATCAGGATAAAAGCATACATGGAATTCTTGTTCAGCTTCCGCTTCCGAAACAAATCAATGAAATGGCAGTAATTGAAGCGATCTCTCCTGAAAAAGATGTAGATGGTTTCCACCCAATAAATATCGGTCGAATGATGACTGGACAGGATGCTTTTTATCCTTGTACACCATATGGCATTATGGTCATGCTAGAGCATATAGGCTATGATGTTGCCGGAAAGCATGCAGTGATCGTTGGAAGAAGCAATATTGTCGGAAAGCCATCTGGTCAGCTTTTCTTAAATAAAAATGCGACAGTAACCTATTGTCACTCTAGAACTACAGATTTGGCTTATCATACTAAACAGGCCGATATTTTAGTCGCTGCTGTCGGAATCCGGAATTTAATTACTGCAGAACACGTCAAACCTGGGGCAGTAGTTATCGATGTGGGAATGAATCGTGACGACGAAGGAAAGCTTTGTGGAGATGTAGATTTCGATGCAGTAAAAAACATTGCTTCCTACATAACTCCAGTCCCTAAAGGTGTAGGACCAATGACCATTACGATGCTGTTATTTAACACATTAAAGTCTGCCAAAAAAATTCATGAAAAAGAACTTCAAGCACTGAACTGTTAAGAAAAAGCATTTAATACTTAAAAGTATCTGCCCACTTGTTTATAATAACAGGAGGGCAGTTTTTTTACCTTAAAAGTTTTTTATAAGGAGACATTCCATTGAGCGTTCAAGGTTATCTAACCGTATCTGCTTTAACTAAATATATAAAAAGAAAATTTGATAGGGATCCGCATTTGCAAGAAGTGTACATAAAAGGAGAAATCTCAAATTTAAAGATTCATTCTAGCGGACATATGTATTTTACATTAAAGGACGACAAAGCTCGGCTCCTAGCTGTTATGTTCAACCATAACAATCTTTCACTCTCTTTTCAACCTGAAAACGGCATGAAGGTGTTAGTGAAAGGTGCTATTTCTGTTTATGAACAATCTGGTCAATACCAGATCTATGTAAAAGAAATGTCTCAGGATGGCCTTGGGGATTTATTTGTCCGTTTTGAGGAGTTAAAGAACAAGCTTTTAAAAGAAGGACTTTTTTCTCCTGAATATAAAAAGCCTCTTCCACAATACCCAAAAACGATCGGCATTGTGACATCACCAACTGGAGCAGCTATTCGCGATATTCTGATTACCTTAAAACGAAGATACCCAATTGGAAATGTTCTACTTTTTCCTGCGCTGGTCCAAGGAGCCAATGCTCCTGCTTCCATATCAAGAGCAATCGAAAAAGCTAACAGCTATGATCTGGATGTATTAATTGTAGGTCGAGGGGGAGGTTCTATTGAGGAGCTTTGGGCCTTTAATGAGGAAGAGGTTGCAAGAGCGATCTTTGCGTCTACTATTCCTATCATTTCTGCTGTAGGCCATGAAACAGATACGACAATAGCTGATTTTGTTGCGGATGTTAGAGCAGCAACACCTACTGCAGCTGCTGAGCTTGCTGCTCCGAGCAGGGATGAATTAAAAAGAAAAATCGATATGATTCAAACTCGTTTGTCAAGGGCAATCGCGACGAAAGTAAGCCAGAAGGAAGCCTTGCTTGAGCGTTTGGAGAAATCCTATGCTTTCCGATATCCGCAAAAACTGTATGAACAAAAAATCGAACAGCTAGACCGAACATTTGAAAGTTTACATAAGAGTGGAATCCGTTATTTTATGAAAAAAATGGACCATTATAAGAGTTTAGCCTCTGTATTACAAAAACATCATCCTCAAAACCGCATGGAGCAAATGAGATCTGAATTACAAAGACAATACCGTAGCTTAAACAGATCGTTACTCAATATCTTGAAATTAAAGGAAAAAGAGTTTTCAGGGACCAATGGAAAGCTTCTTATGCTAAACCCCTTACAAATCATGGAAAGAGGCTACAGTGTGGTTTTTGATGATGAAGAAAAATTGATAAAAAGCCAAGAGCAGGTAAAGATTGGAGACGAAATCGAAGTCGTCTTAAAAGACGGTCGCCTCCGCTGCGAAGTGAAAAACAAGAAGGAGAACGAATGGAATGAATAAAGAAAAAGAATGGACTTTTGAAGAAGCGTTAGAACAGCTTGAAGCAATTGTCGAGCAATTAGAAGAAGGGGATGTTCCCTTAGAAGAAGCTATTGCCATTTACAAAAAAGGGATGGACTTATCAAGAATTTGCCACAGCAAATTGGATGCTGTTCAAAAAGAGCTTGCACAAATTGTCAATGAAGATGGAGAAATTTCCCCATTTAAAATTTCAGAGGAGGAGAAAGAATGACATCTTCCTCTTTTAAGGAGTTCACCTCCTTTTATAAAAAAAGAATCGATGAAAAACTAGTGCAATACGTAAATGAGCTTACAATGCCTGCTACTTTAAAAAAATCAATGATCTATTCACTTGAAGCGGGTGGGAAAAGAATCCGACCTCTTCTATTATTTGCTGTACTTAAGTCCTTTCAAAAGGATATTGAAATGGGATTACCTGCAGCTTGTGCGCTTGAAATGATTCATACTTATTCGCTAATCCATGATGATCTTCCAAGTATGGATGACGATGACTTAAGAAGAGGAAAGCCGACCAACCACAAAGTTTTTGGAGAAGCAATGGCAATCTTGGCAGGTGATGCCTTACTGACTTATAGCTTTCAAATTTTGGCGGAAATGAAAGACATATCCCCGGAACAGCGCTTGTCGCTTATTACGCTAATTGCTAAATCAGCAGGTGCAGAAGGCATGGTCGGAGGACAAACAGCTGATATGGAGGGAGAAGGCAAGCAGTTAACGCTTGAGGAATTAGAATACATCCATAAAAATAAAACCGGAAAACTTTTATCTGCTAGCGTGATGGCTGGAGCCATACTTGCAGAAGCAAATGATGAACAGAAGCACCATTTAGAAAGATTTGCTTATCATATCGGACTGGCTTTTCAAATTAGGGACGATATTCTTGATATAGAAGGAAACGAAGAACAAATCGGAAAGCCTGTAGGTAGTGATGAAATAAATAATAAAAGCACTTACCCGTCATTGCTGACGCTTGATGGTGCGAAGGAAAAGCTTCGAGAAGAAATGGAAGCAGCCAAACAACATTTAGAAAATGCTCATTTGGAAGATCCGATCCTCTTTGAATTAATGGAGTTCATTGGAAAAAGGGTTAGTTAGGATGAATTTCTTGTCCAGCTCTAAGTGTGAGATCTTCGGGTAAAATAAAAGCGAAACTTCTTCTTCTGGTGAAGAACATGGCTTTGATTGGACGTCGTGACGTCGACGTTTGCCACAGGACATGCCAGGACGTTCTTTTAATAAAGAACGAATCGTGCGCATTCTACATTTCATTTCCCTTTTCTAATTTGAGATGGAAAATGTTTTGTGTTATATTAAATGAGAAAAAAACTAACGTCTTTTGGCTTGCCAGGTGCAAGCCTTTTATATACTTGCTTATAAAGTTTCGCAGAATCCAAAATGCGGAAATAAGAAAGAAAGTGAGTGATCCTGTTGGATCTTTTATCGATAAAGGACCCTTCTTTTTTAAAGGGGCTGAACAAAAGTGAACTTGAAAAGCTGAGTCAAGACATCAGGAATTTTCTTATCGAAAAGCTTTCCGTCACAGGGGGCCATATTGGTCCAAACCTTGGGGTCGTTGAATTAACGATTGCGTTACATCGAGAATTTAATAGCCCGCAGGATAAAATCATATGGGATGTCGGTCATCAATCATACGTACATAAGATTTTGACCGGAAGAGCGTGCGAATTTGATACGCTTAGAAAATACAAAGGTCTTTGTGGATTTCCTAAGCGATCGGAAAGTGAACATGATGTTTGGGAAACGGGACATAGTTCGACTTCCCTGTCTGCTGCCATGGGCATGGCGATTGCTAGAGATTTAAAGAAGGAAAAGAGTTATATTCTCCCTGTTATCGGAGATGGCGCCCTTACCGGTGGGATGGCTCTTGAAGCGTTAAACCATATTGGTCATGAGAAAAAAGATATCATTGTCATCTTAAATGATAACGAAATGTCCATTGCACCGAATGTAGGGGCTCTTCATAATGTGCTTGGACAGCTTCGTACGGCAGGTAAGTATAATTGGGTAAAAGATGAGCTTGAATATTTGCTGAAAAAAATACCTGCTGTAGGTGGGAAGCTAGCGAACACAGCCGAGCGTTTGAAGGATAGCTTGAAATATTTGTTTGTTTCCGGCATGTTCTTTGAAGAATTAGGCTTTACTTATTTTGGTCCGGTAGACGGTCACAATTACGATGATTTATTCGAAAATCTTAGATATGCGAAAAAGACATCAGGTCCAGTCCTATTGCATGTTATAACAAAAAAAGGAAAAGGCTATCATCCAGCAGAATCTGATAAAACGGGTACATGGCACGGTACTGGTCCTTATAAAATTGAAACAGGTGCATTTGTGAAGCCTGAACAATCTCCTCCGGCCTGGAGCTCTCTTGTTAGCGAAACAGTTCGCAGGCTTGCTAGAGAGGACGAAAGAATTGTTGCGATTACACCTGCCATGCCTGTTGGTTCAAAACTGGAAGGCTTTGCGTCTGAATTTCCGGACAGGATGTTTGATGTAGGGATTGCTGAGCAGCATGCAGCAACCGTGGCAGCAGGTCTGGCAATCCAAAACATGAAACCATTTTTAGCAATTTATTCTACGTTCTTACAAAGAGCGTACGATCAAGTTGTGCATGATATTTGTAGACAAAATTTGAATGTTTTTATCGGTATTGACCGAGCAGGCCTAGTTGGAGCAGATGGGGAGACCCATCAAGGGGTTTTTGATATTGCATTTCTGCGCCACTTACCAAATATCGTCTTGATGATGCCTAAGGATGAAAATGAAGGACAGCATATGGTAAATACCGCAATAAAATATGATGATGGTCCAATCGCTCTTAGATTCCCAAGGGGGAATGGATATGGTGTTGAAATGGATAAGGAATTAAAAGTCATTCCGATCGGAAGCTGGGAAGTTTTGAAGGACGGAAAAGACGCAGTGATCCTAACCTTCGGAACAACGATTCCTATGTGCATGGAAGCGGCTCAAAGATTAGAAAAACAAGGTATTTCTGTAAAGGTTGTCAACGCTCGTTTCATCAAACCGATGGATTTGGATATGCTAAAGGACATCTTTTCAACAAACGCTCCAATATTAACCGTAGAAGAAGCGTGCTTGCAGGGTGGTTTTGGTAGCGGAGTACTTGAGCATGCTCAAGAAATGGGTTATCACAATCTCGTTATTGAAAGAATGGGAATTCCGGACCGCTTCATAGAGCACGGAAGCGTTGATGAATTATTAGAGGAAATAGGCCTAACAACTGAGAATATCGTAAATAAAATGACGATGATTGTACCAAAAAAACAAAAAAGGGCTTAGTGGAATGAAAGTGAAAAAGGAAAGAATTGATGTTTTACTCGTTGAACAGGGTTTAGCTGAAACGAGAGAAAAAGCAAAGAGGGCTATTATGGCAGGACTCGTTTATGTTAACGAGGAAAGAGTTGACAAGCCGGGTGAGAAAATTCCTGTTGATTCAAAAATCAGTGTTAAAGGTCAGGTCATGCCTTATGTATCTCGGGGAGGATTTAAGCTTGAAAAGGCATTAAAAACCTTTGATGTGAATATTAAGGACAAAGTCCTGCTTGATATTGGAGCTTCCACTGGTGGATTTACGGATTGCGCTCTTCAAAATGGGGCGAAAATGTCCTATGCTTTAGATGTAGGATATAACCAACTGGCATGGAAACTGCGGCAGGACGAAAGAGTAGTGGTGATGGAGAGAACAAATTTTAGGTATGTCACCCCTGCCGATCTTTCTGGTGAAATGCCTAATTTTGCAAGTATTGATGTTTCGTTTATTTCGTTAACTCTTATCCTTCCTGTTCTTAAAACACTTCTTGTACCAAACAGTGATGTGATTGCTTTGATTAAGCCTCATTTTGAAGCTGGTCGAGAACAGGTTGGAAAAAAAGGGATTGTTAGGGATCCAAAAATTCACTTAGAAGTCATTCAAAAAGTTACAAACTTTGCCTTACAAATGGGTTACGATGTGAAAAACCTTTCCTATTCCCCAATTACAGGTGGAGATGGAAATATTGAATTCTTGCTTCATTTATTTTGGGCAGGAAAAAAAGAAGGCGAAGGAGCTATATTCATATCTGAAGCTTTTATCCGAAAAGTTGTCGATGAAGCCCATTCAAGCCTAAAAAAAGAAATTCAGCAAAATGAACAAGGATAGATGGATCCCGAGAAGCAAAATTGTTTCTCGGGTTTTATTTAGGTACACCCTTGAACACTTCGTTTTCTAAATAAAATGCATGTACATTCATAAAGAAACAAGGTATCATTTTTTATGATAGGGTTTGTAAAAAATAAGATGTAAACAAGCCATATAAAGAGGTGCAATATGAATAAAGGTCAACGACATATAAAAATTAGAGAAATCATTGCGAATCATGATATTGAGACTCAAGATGAGCTTGTTGATGAGCTTAGAAAAGCAGGATTTAATGTGACACAGGCTACAGTCTCTAGGGATATTAAGGAGCTTCATCTAGTCAAGGTACCGTTGATGGACGGCCGCTATAAATATAGTCTTCCAGCTGATCAAAGATTTAATCCTTTGCAAAAACTGAAAAGAGCATTAATTGATGCCTTTATTAGAATTGATTCTGCTAGTCATTTACTGGTTATGAAAACATTGCCTGGAAACGCGCAAGCGATCGGGGCGTTAATTGATAATTTAGACTGGGATGAGATTTTAGGAACGATTTGTGGTGACGATACTTGTTTAATTATTTGTCGTACTCCTGAGGATACTCAAGTCATTTCACAACGATTTTTGGACATGCTCTAATTTGAATTGAGGTGAATGATTTGTTAGTCGAATTATCCATAAAGAATTTTGCCATCATTGAAGCCCTTTCCATTTCTTTTAAAAAGGGCTTAACTGTTTTAACTGGTGAAACCGGTGCTGGGAAATCCATTATTATCGATGCTGTCCATTTGCTGGCAGGTGGAAGGGGTTCTTCTGAATTTGTTAGACATGGAGAAGAAAAAGCGGAAATAGAAGGGTTGTTTGTCATTGATGACAACCATCCTGTCATGGAAAAAGCCGAACAATTCGGTATTGACATATCAGACGGAATGATCGTATTAAGAAGAGACATTTCTGAATCGGGAAAAAGTATTTGCCGTATAAACGGAAAGCTCGTCACCATTTCGATTTTACGAGAAGTCGGTCGAACTCTTATTGATATCCATGGACAGCATGAACACCAAGAGCTAATGGAAAGTAGCTATCATCTGCCTTTATTAGATCAATTTGGTGGCGAAAAGATCGCGAAAGCTTTAAAAGAGTATGAAGATTTATATAAGAAATTTGATACGCTTCAAAAACAATGGAAGAGTCTGAATCAAAATGAACAGCAAATGGCTCATAGGCTAGATTTAATTAAATTTCAATATGATGAAATCAAGAAAGCAGACCTGAAGCTTCATGAAGATGAAGAACTTATGGAAGAAAGAAAAAAAATCATGAATTTCGAGCGGATTTATGAGGGCCTAAAAAACAGTTATGATGCATTAAGAAACGAGCAAGGTGCACTTGATTGGCTTGCAGTTGCAATGAATCATCTTGAAGAGGCAGCCGAGCTTGACGATGACCTTCAAGGAGTTTCTGAAAATGTTTCAAACAGCTTTTACCTTCTGGAAGAAGCAGCAACAACAATACGTAATCGTTTAGAGCTATTGGAATATGATCCACATCGATTGGATATGATTGAAAGCAGATTAAACGAAATCAATCAATTAAAAAGAAAATATGGGAAAAGTGTTGAAGATATTTTAGAGTATTTCTCAAAAATTGAAGAGGAGATTGAAACACTTCAAAATCGGGAAACTCATTTAACGAAGCTGGAAAAAGAATTGTCTTCTGTAAAGAAGGATATCCTTGTAGAAGCAGCCAATTTGTCAGCTGTAAGACAGGAATTTGCCAAAACACTCACCAAACTAATACATCGTGAACTGAAAGAATTATATATGGAGAAAACCGTCTTTGAAGTAAGATTCCATAAGAAAGGTACAGCCATTCAAAACGTGGAAGATAACGAAATCGGAAAGCAAGGTTTGGATGAGGTCGAATTTTATATTTCTACCAACCCAGGTGAACCACTAAAGCCTCTCTCTAAAGTTGCTTCCGGAGGCGAATTATCAAGAATTATGCTGGCATTAAAAAACATTTTTTCTAAGCATCAAGGCATTACCTCTATCATTTTTGATGAAGTAGATACAGGTGTTAGCGGAAGGGTTGCGCAGGCGATTGCCGAAAAGATTTATAAAGTTTCCGTTGATTCTCAAGTACTGTGTATTTCACATCTTCCACAGGTTGCAGCAATGGCAGATACTCATCTCTATATTTCTAAGCAAACCATTGACGGTAGAACGAAAACCACTGTTAAGCCTCTTGATGATGAGGAGAAAACAAAAGAAATTGGTCGTATGATCTCCGGTGTTGAAATCACAGATTTGACAAAGCAACACGCAAAAGAATTGATCGAACAGGCTAATTCTATAAAGGCAGTACATATTAGTTAAGTACTGGAAAAATTATCAACTAGAAAAAGCTATGCATTGTAAAGCTATCCAAAAACGGATAGCTTTTATTTATGTAAGGGGTTATAAATGACCATTCCGAAGGCAAAATTAAAAGTGTAGCCATGAAAAGTGTGTGGATTAGAAGCGAGGAGAGTGAAAAGATTGAAGCTTGCTTTTCTAAGAAAAATTATTGGTGGAGTTCTCCTTGTTTCGCTCCTTTCATTAGGATTTTTTCAGCCTGTAAGACAAATGGTTTCCATTCCTACAAAAGTCATTCTGTTTGAGGGGGAAAAATATGTTTTCCCACAAGCCATGCCGGTTTCAACAAAAGTGGCAAAAAACGCTGGCATCCGTGTTAATCAAAAAGATGATGAAGTCATTTTAGATGCGGATGCACCAGGTACTAACCAATTGTTGATGGATTTTGCCGGATTACCTGTTAAAAAAGTGGATGTTGAAGTGCTGAAGAACTTCAAGGTCTTACCTGGTGGACAGTCTATTGGTGTAAAGTTAAACACAATAGGAGTGCTTGTAGTTGGTCATCACCTCATTGACACGAAAGACGGTAAAAAATCACCAGGGGAAATTGCCGGAGTTAAAAGTGGAGACATCATAACAGAAATTAACGGAAAGAAAATAATGGGAATGAACGACGTTTCTGAACATGTTCAATCAGCTGGTGAGGATGGGAAGCCTCTTGAACTGGTCATTATAAGAGATGAACAACAAATAAAAACAAAGCTCGTCCCTCTAAAAGATCAAAATGAAAATATATTCAAGCTTGGACTTTATATTAGAGATTCGGCTGCTGGAATAGGGACTATGACCTTTTATCATCCCCAATCAAAAAAATATGGTGCTCTCGGACATGTTATTTCTGATATAGATACAAAAAAGCCAATCGTTGTTAAAGACGGACAAGTAGTTCGTTCGACAGTCACATCGATTGAAAAAGGTAGTAATGGCAATCCAGGTGAAAAGTTAGCACGATTTTCATCCGAAAAAGAAATAATCGGCACAATTAATCGAAATAGTCCATTTGGTATTTTTGGGAAGCTGAATAAGCAAATTCTAAATGGAATGATGGATAAGCCGCTGCCTATTACCCTATCCCATCAAGTAAAAGAAGGGCCTGCTCAAATCCTCACAGTGGTAGACGGTTCTAAAGTAGAAAAGTTTGACATTGAAATCGTCAGCTCCATTCCACAAAAATTTCCAGCCATTAAAGGAATGGTCATTAAAATTACAGATGAGAAGTTATTGAAAAAGACCGGAGGCATTGTACAAGGAATGAGTGGAAGCCCCATTATTCAAGATGGAAAACTGGTTGGTGCAGTTACCCACGTTTTTGTAAACGATCCAACTAGTGGCTATGGTGTTCATATTGAATGGATGTTGAATGAAGCAGGAATCAATATATATGAAAAAGCTGATGCTGTTCCAAAAGCTAGCTAATTGATAAAAATCATCAAACATCTCGGATAATGAGGTGTTTGATTTTTTTATCGGAAAAATGAACAAAATTGTGACGATAATCATGATTCCATATGTTACAATATGCTCGTAAAGATTTTTCGACATTTATACGAGTTTGCTCGAAAATAGTCGAAAAACAGAGAAAATAAAAGGAAATGAAAGATTTTCTGTATTTTTTATAATTAATAAAGGATTTTTTTAGCGTTTGTCGAAAACGTTATTTACGAATAAATTTTTACTAAATTAGAAAAAATGTGAAGTTTTTTTGAGGAGGAAACAAAGGGTGAAGAAGGTTAAAGTATGTATTGTAGATGATAATAAAGAACTGGTTAACTTATTGGAGGAATACATCTCTTCCCAGGACGATATGGAAGTGATTGGCGTTGCATATAACGGTCAGGATTGTTTGAATATGCTTCAAACTTGCGAGCCAGATGTGCTAGTACTGGACATCATCATGCCACATTTGGATGGTCTAGCCGTTTTAGGCAAATTAAGAAGCTCTGCTCGTTCATCACAACCAAATGTCATTATGCTTACTGCCTTTGGTCAGGAGGATGTTACAAAGAAAGCCGTAGAGCTTGGAGCTTCCTATTTTATCTTAAAGCCTTTTGATATGGAGAATTTGGGAAATCATATAAGACAAGTCAGCAACCAAAATGGAAATGTGACTCTATCTAAAAAAACAGCAACCAATTCATATAGATCATCTATGGAAGCGAAACCAAAAAATTTAGATGCAAGTATTACAAGCATCATTCATGAAATCGGTGTACCGGCTCATATAAAAGGCTATTTATATTTAAGAGAAGCCATTTCAATGGTCTATAACGATATTGAATTACTTGGTTCGATTACGAAGGTTCTCTATCCAGATATTGCAAAGAAATATAACACGACGGCTAGTCGCGTAGAGCGTGCGATTCGCCATGCGATTGAAGTTGCTTGGAGCAGAGGCAATATTGATTCGATTTCATCTCTTTTCGGTTATACAGTTAGCATGTCCAAAGCAAAGCCTACAAACAGTGAATTTATCGCGATGGTCGCTGACAAACTACGGTTAGAGCATAAAGCTTCTTGAAAAGAGTAAGATGTATTTTTCCTTAAAATCATACTTTAACACCCAGAAAAAACACTGGATTAATTTTAATCCGGTGTTTTGTGCTTTTATTCAATCTATTTTTATTGTTTTATGAGTGTAAACTTATTCAGCTTTTTGTTAAATATTTTTCATTTTTTATAAAAAATTTCACTAGTGTTGCATAAATATTGTCGCAATTTTCAGTTTTATTATTTTTTCTGTTTAGAGCCAAAAAGGTAAATACCCAATTATAGGTGACTCCATCCATTTGGAAATTTATTGACAATTAGACCTGTGCGACGACGACAATTTACTTATTAAGGGATGGCTTTTCCTTCAATTTTTCGAAGCCAGATATGCGCTGGTTTCCACAATGCAGCCCTTAAATAACGGCTAATTTGTAAGGTTTTTCGCGTACTATTTGTTTCGATTTGTGCCAGAACATGTAGGCAAAAA
>NZ_WIAQ01000020.1 GCF_009466385.1 Peribacillus tepidiphilus
AGGTTGCCCACGTGTTACTCACCCGTCCGCCGCTAACTTCTCAAAAGCAAGCTTTTAAGAAGTCCGCTCGACTTGCATGTATTAGGCACGCCGCCAGCGTTCGTCCTGAGCCAGGATCAAACTCTCCAAAAAGTGTTTGACTTGCTCATAAATTTACGTTGCTTAAAAGCAACTAGAATTAACGTTGACGTATTGTTTTGTTTAGTTTTCAAAGTGCAATTTCTAGTATCTGTCGCTCAGAGGCGACTTTCTCAATATATCACCGATGTCCTAAAGAGTCAATAACTTTTTTAAAATAATTTTTTAAGTGTTTATCACTCTTATCTATTCATCATCAGCGACGAAAGATAATATATCATGAATAATTTTCATTATCAAGAGGTTTTTATAAAAAAATTATGTGCAGCAAAAAATATTTCCACTTAAATAAATAGTCTTAATTAACATCTATGTAGCACAAACTGATCAAAATAGGAATTCGTTTTAAAAGGCTGCTCAAAAGTTTTACTTTTTCAACATCCTTATTAACTAAAAATACTCATTTAATTCCCATGATTCAACTGTTAGATATGCGGTTTGAGGATCAAATCCTTAAAGCAAATAATGCATGTATTACTAGTGATTACATAAAATAATCAAAAAATTCGGTAGGTGTTTTCATGAAGAGAGTATTGTTTATGCCTTTCTTACAAATATCCTCTGGTCACCATCATGTTGCTGATGGATTAATAGATGAACTACTAGAAATAGATCATACTTTAAGCTGTGAAAAAATTGATATATTATCCTTTGGCTTTGGAAAAATAGAAGGGATTGTATCAGCAATTTACCTGCGATGGATTCATCTTTTCCCAAGCTTGTATAGTTGGATTTATCATAAATCTGTTTTTGATTACAATAAACAACATAAACAGTTTCATTTGTATGAACGATTATTTTCCTATTGGATGACAAAGTTAATCGAGTTAAAAAAACCAGATTTAATTATTTGTACACATGCACTTCCTTCTTGTGTATTAAATCAGTTAAAAGGCAGAAAAAAGCAAAGTATTCCAGTTATTAATGTCTATACAGATTACTTTATTAATCAAATATGGGGGATCGAATCCATTGATTATCATTTTGTACCGAGTCAAGAATTAAAAGAGTTTTTAATTAGCCGGGGAGTTGAATCGGATCGAATACTTGTAACAGGCATTCCCATTCATCCACAGTTAAAAAAGGAAGCAAGTAAACCGAAAAAGGAAAATACATATTCATTATTAATTTCTGGGGGAAATCAAGGAGCTGGATTAATTAAATCATTTATTAAAAAACTAAAACCAGGGGGCAACATTCACTACACGGTTTTATGCGGGAAAAATAAAAAGCTATACCGTTTTATCAATGAGATGAAAAATCCAATGATTAAACCAATGCCGTATATTTCGTCAAGAGAAGAAATGAATCAGATATATCATAATGTTGATGCAATTATAACAAAGCCCGGCGGAGTAACCATAAGTGAATGTCTAACCAAAAGAATTCCAATTTTTGTCTATCATGCATTACCTGGTCAAGAGGAAATCAATTTACGATATTTAAAAAATAGTGGTCTTGTATTTCATTTGAATCATTGGAATACAATGACGCATATTGAAGATTCAATCCTTACCATTTTAGATTCTGAACAACATCAAAGCCTTTATAAAGAGAAGTTAAACACCTATCATCAACAGTTATCAAAGCAAGAAGGATCTAATTTAATACTAGATATTTTAGCTAATCACAGAACAAATCAATTTGTTCAAGTTTCTAATTAAAAATAAGACCACTCCAATAAGGTTTTTCACCTAATGGAGTGGTCTTATTTCAATAAAAATCTATTTTTTTTTGCAGGTTCATTATACAACCGTTTGATATTTTTTAATTAAATGCTCTTTAGACATCATTAAGTATACTGGGTTATGTTTTTTAAAATTCTGCACATTCATTGTAGAAGTTGAAAGAAAAAATGTTGGCAGCTGTGAAACTTTTTTCAACCACAGATAAAAAATGTTTTCAGGAAAAAAGCATTCAAACCCTAAATGTCGTACTCCTTTATTAATCATTGTTATCCCAATTATCCCTTTTATTTTTTGCTCTTCTGGATGATTTTTAATATAATCCGCCAGGACTGGCATTGAATATAATACCATTTTGTAAATACATCTTCCCTTGTTCAGCTCATGCTTTACATTAAGAATTTCGCTCAGCAATCGAACGTTATGTAAATGGATTTTTAATAAGACATCATTTTTACGAATCCTCGTCCCATCTGAAAGGATCACTTCTTTTCCTTTGTATTTTGTTAAACGTACTCTAAATACGGTTTTTTTATTACCAGCAGGTTCAATGTATTGCAACCGTGTAAAAGAGTAGTAAATAGGATCCCAGATTTTCCATATCCACAAAATGTACAGGCGTAAATCCATGTGGATTCTTCTCCTTCCATTTTCTATTAGTCATAGGATGTTTAATCTAATCTAAAATTAGAAATGGAATTTGAAGGTAATTTCAAAAGAGGAAAAGAGAGTGAATGGATTGGTTTAGAGATGATTTCATCATTCATTTAATAAAAAAAGGAACAGGCTCACAACATACAGTTTGCCTGCTCCCCTATTACATACTCGTTTTTTCTTGAACTACCTCTGCTTTCATCTTAATCTTTCTTTCATCCGCTAAGAACAAGCTTATTCCTAGAATGACAATAACGCCTCCAACAATTTGAGTCCAAATCACATTCTCTGATAATAAATAATACGCTAGAATGGTCGCTCCAACTGGCTCAAAAAGAATAGCCATAGATATTGTCGTAGTGCTTAGCCATTTTAAAGACCAATTAAAAAGCGTATGTCCCATCAAAGTCGGAAATACCGCAAGTAATATAAAATAAACCCAGTCTTCTAACGGATATGGTACTAACGGTTCGTTAGCGATCAGTACATAAAAGAACAAAGTAATGGCACTTATACTATATACAATGAATGTATAGGTCACTAAAGAAAGTCTTTTTCTTACATTTTGACCGAATAATAGGTAAGCTGTGACCAATGCGCAGGCGAGTAATGCAAGAATATCTCCCCATAAAGCCATACCACTAATTCTGAAATCTCCCCAACTGATGATGATGCTTCCAGTTATGGCAAGTATTCCACAAAAGATCGCCTTTCCGGTAAACCTTTCTTTAAAAAATACATACGCTCCGATAAAAGCGAAGAGAGGCTGTATAGTTACAAGAACTGTCGAACTAGCAACGGAAGTGTAATTTAAAGACTCAAACCATAAAATAAAATGAAAAGCTAAAAATACACCCGATACAAATGAAAGTAACCAATCGCGTTTCTTTACGAGTTTTATTTCGTGTTTATACTTGATTAAAAATAATGGAAGCATAAGCAATACAGAAAATAATATTCTATAGAAAGCGATTATACCGGATGGTGCGCTTGAAACCTTTACTAATATAGCAGAAGTTGAAACGGATATGACTCCTATAGCAAGTGCTATGTAAGGATTGACTTTTGGTTCCTGCATCTTTTTATCCCCTAACTTTCCCTGTGTTTGTATACATTTTACAAGCATTTGTCTGGAGTGGCTACATTAATTTTCAGAGAATTTATTTGAAATAAAGCTCCATATAAATATACAATATTTTTACGCAGTGAAGTTTCAGTATAGACACATACTTTAAAATCGATAACAGCATTAGATGGGGATGGTGAGCAGGATGGAATGGATGATTGATTTTCATATAGAAATGCATATTCTAATAAAACTTGGGATCTCAGCTGTACTTGGCCTAATAATAGGACTTGAGAGAGAAATAAAAAGAAAACCCGTTGGATTAAAGACAAGCTTGGTTATTTCTATCGTCAGCTGCTTATTGACAATTGTATCAATAGAATCAGCTTATATTTTCCCTGGAAGTGATGATGTCAATATTACGATGGACCCTCTTCGTTTGGCTGCACAAATTGTTTCTGGTATTGGTTTTTTGGGGGCAGGAGTCATTTTACGCAGAGAAAACGACAGCATCTCAGGACTGACGACCGCTGCGATGATTTGGGGAGCAGCCGGTATTGGTATTGCTGTTGGAGCCGGCTTCTACCTAGAAGCCTTCGCAGGAGTTGTGTTACTAATTATTTCTGTTGAGTTAGTTCCAATGATTATGGGACTTATTGGTCCAAAGCAATTAAGAGAAAAGGTTATTTTACTTCAGCTCATGATTTCAGAGAAGGAAAATATCGCAGAAGTCATTTCAAAAATAGCTAACGAAAACATTTCTATCAAGAACGTTCGAATTAAAGATCTGGAGCATTCTCATTTTGTTCAGCTGAAAATTACCGTTGACCAGCACAGGAAGACGACGGATGTCTATTATTCCATCTCTCGAATAGAAGGGATTGAATCAGTGGAGATTGAAAATTTATAAAGGGCATTGACAAGATCGAATTTTTAGATAAAATTTATGTTGTGACATAAAGACGGGGCATTAGCTCAGCTGGGAGAGCGCTACGCTGGCAGCGTAGAGGTCAGGGGTTCGAGCCCCCTATGCTCCATATCGGAAACCCTTGATATACAAGGGTTTTTTCTTGTATTATAACCTCGTTATTTCTTTATAAAAGTGAAAGGGTGTACAGACTTAATTTATTAGGTTAGGATTAATTAGATTAATCTAGATTTCTTACCCCTGCTTAAGCCCTGATACTTTAGACTTTATTAAATTTGTTTAATCTTAATTAACACAGTTTATTAACTAGAATCCCTCTACCAACTAAGTGGTCAGTAACTGACGAAGGACATCGCCACTGTCACTGTTACTGTCACCACCTATACTAACACCACTTTTTTTAAACGATAAAACCCTTAGCTCAAATATGCTAAGGGTTAATCATTTTTATAAATTTAGTTTTGGGATTTCCGGTATCCTTCAGCTTGTGCCTCATCTTCGGTACAGAACCACACAACATTATGATCTGCTACTTCATCATAATGTGCACCACTTGGTATATGGTAAATTTTCGAATTTTTATTTCCCTTAATCTTACCAACACAACTTTTATTTTGTGTTCCTTCATCATTTTGTTCTTTATTCGTTATATTAGATTGCTTTTGTTGAGTATTGGAGTTAAAGCCTTTTTCCTGCACATAGTTCTCGATGCTCCAAATACCAACACCTTTCTTTTGCGCTTGGTGCTGCTTTTCTCTAAAACGATCGACATATTTTACATTAGGTTGGAAAATAGCGACACGTGCTAATCCCTTTTCAATTAGTACTTCGTTATGCATCTTGTCATCTAACCAAACGTAAGCCAATAAACGGCCATAACGATCGCGTTCAGATACATCTAGTTCTAATCCTACCTGCTTCCCTAATAACGTTCGTTTTGTGTATTCAGAGGCTTCAGGTCCAAATGGTTGCACAGGTTTAGAAGGGTGTTTCGTTTCTGGCGTATCTATAAGTAATAGACGAACCCTTTCTTCTTTATTATTTATTTCAACGTCAATGGTATCACCATCTACCACATTTGTCACAGTAGCAGGAATAAGTTTAATTCCAACTGGATTTGTTTCTACTTTATTACTAGCCGCTGAATTTGTCTCCTGATCATTGTTAGCATCACTTGATCCACATGCTGCTACTCCTAACGAAAGTAGCCCCGCAATAACAAGTAAACAGAGTGCTTTATAGAATGCTTTCATTTTAAACCTCCTCATAAATATGTATAAGTTCAATCAAATGAGCCGGAGCTTCACCTACTGCAATAGCTAATTTATTTGCTCTCCAAGCTTTCAATCTGCTTACAACAGTATTTGTAAAAATTCTTTGAGCTTCTTCTTTTCCCTTTATTATAATGAAAGATTATGCAACAACGCATCCCCCTTTAGCAACACCTATTGCTACGTTCAATTCTGAGCCAGCTAAATAAACCCCAATTTCTACCAAGCTTCATTGAACCAAATAAATAAGCAGACCGTTACATAACAAAGGTCTGCTTTCATATATTATTCACCAAGATCTACATTGTGGTATACTTGGCGAACATCGTCTAGATCTTCTAATGCATCAATCAATTTTTCGAATTGTGCTTGTGCGTCTTCTGGAAGTGTGATTTCATTTTGCGGAAGCATGGTTAGTTCTGCAACTGTAAATTCTGTTATTCCAACATTTTTGAATGCTTCTTGCACTGCATGGAACTGGTCAGGCTCGGCATAAACGATCACAGCTTCATCTTCTTCTAAAACGTCACGCACATCTACATCTGCTTCCATTAATATTTCCAGTACTTCATCTGCTGTTTTACCTTCTATACCAAAGACAGCCGTAGCATCAAACATATAGGATACAGATCCACTTACTCCCATATTACCACCGTTTTTACCAAATGCAGCACGCACATCTGATGCAGTACGGTTCACGTTATTTGTCAATGCATCTACAATGATCATTGAACCATTTGGTCCGAAGCCTTCATAACGAAGTTCATCGTAGCTTTCATCTGAACCGCCTTTTGCTTTTTCAATGGCTCGTTCAATAATTGTTTTCGGTACATTGTACGTTTTTGCACGCTCAAGTACGACTCTTAAGGCCTGATTTATTTCTGGATCTGGTTCACCTTGCTTTGCTGCTACATAAATTTCGCGTCCAAACTTTGCATATATACGACTCGTATTTGCATCTTTTGACGCTTTTTTTTCTTTAATATTGTTCCATTTACGGCCCATAATATTCCACTCTCTTTCAAACTTTGAATCTATACAAAATGATGAATATGAAAAAATTTTTCTACAACACTTTTTTAAAATAACTTTTAGTGTTTGCTACGCGTTCATATTGCTGATTAACAATACGAATGGAAGATGCTGCACTTATTCACTACAATTTATTATACCTCAATTGAATAATTTTTCACGAGGTTAATAATGAAAAAAAGGTGAAAATGACTGATTTAACAAATATCTGATTAAGAAACTTGTGTTTAGCCCAGAATTTCTTTACTATGAAGCTTATGTAAATGGTAGAGAAAGAGGTAGTAAAATTGAAAGCATTAGTCTTTGATACGTTTGGTGGACCTGAAGTCCTGCATTATAAAGAAATGGCTGATCCTTCTATAAATGATGATGAAATATTGGTGAGAATGAATGCCATTGGACTGAATTTCGCTGATGTATATAGAAGGAAAGGGAATTATCATCTCGCTGGGAAACCGCCTTACATATTGGGCTATGAAGGTGCTGGAATTGTAGAACAAGTAGGTGCAAATGTTACGAACATAAAAGTGGGAGACCGCATTGCGTTTGCGGATGTTCCGTTTGCCAATGCGGAGCTGGTTGCTGTTCCTATGGAAAAAGCCATTCCATTACCAGATGAAATTTCCTTTGAAACAGCCTCTTCTGTTTTACTTCAAGGCTTAACAGCACATTATTTAACGAAGGACAGCTATGAAATAAAACCTGGTGATTCTGTTCTAATTCATGCAGCAGCTGGAGGGGTTGGTCAAATCCTTGTTCAGATTGTAAAACTACTTGGTGGGCAAGTCATTGGTCTCACCTCCTCCAAAGAAAAAGCGCAAGCAGCATATTCAGTTGGAGCTGACTATGTTTTCTTATATGAAGAACCGTGGTGTGAAAAAGTAAAAGACGTGACAAACGGTCGAGGTGTGGACGTTGTTTATGAGTCAGTCGGTTCGACTTTAGCAGAAAGTTTTAAAGCTACAAGAGTCGGGGGTACAGTAGTGTTTTATGGAATGGCAGGTGGAGACCCTGATCCAGTAGATCCTCGAATGCTTATGGATACTTCTAAAACACTAACTGGAGGAGATCTTTGGAATGTCCTGACCTCCCGTGAGGAAAGAATCTCACATTCCAAACAATTGTTTGACTGGATTATAGATGAAAAAATCAAAATGGCAGATCCAATCACTTTTCCTTTAAAGGATGTGCTGAAGCACATAGATTGCTGGAAAGTCGAAAAAGTATCGGAAAAATTTTATTGATCCCATAAAAATGAAAAATATTTTACAGAGCGATTCTTCAACTAGGAAGGTCGCGCTTTGTTTACAATCTCAAAATGATACAGTCCTCTGATTAATTGACTGAAGAGAAAATGAAACTAAAGGATTGTACTGTTTCTAACTTAATAGTATTTCTTATCCAATAATAAAAGAGACTAACTCAAAAGGACGTTGACTAACGACACTTTTGAGTTAGTCTCTCTCTTTTTTATAGATGTTTATCTCTGTTCTTCTTAGAAAGATGATTTTTCTTGAATATTTTTATCACTGCATTGTACAGCTTCATTTACTACATATGATGGATCAGAGCTAAAATATTAAGAATATTAACACCAAGTATGGGAAATTCTATATTGAAAAGTCTTCCGGCACAAAAACTTTTAGCTGTTTTGGTTTCACAAACACTTGTTCACCTGTTTTCAACTGCAGGTTTCGATACAACTCTTTTGTTAGCTCAGCTTCAAGAAATTCTGATGTATCATTTATTTGTAATTCAAGGTGAACAATAGGACCTACCACATGTATATGCTTGATTATTGCTGAGACTGCATCACTACTATTTTCTTTTCTCTCTACACTAATTTCATGAGGACGAACATACCCAACGGCTGTTGTGTTTTCTGCCTCAATATATTCCGGAACATCGATTTGAAAATTCCCTTGATGCAGCTTTCCTTTATGAAGGCGACCTCGAAATAAATTCACATTTCCTAAAAAGCCATAAACAAAAGGACTGTTTGGATGATCATATACCTCTTCAGGGCTTCCAACTTGCTCAATCCTTCCTTCATTCATTACTACTACTCGATCTGCGACATCTAATGCTTCTTCTTGGTCGTGAGTGACAAATATGCTTGTTATATGAAAATCATCATGTAACCTTCTTAGCCAACGTCTAAGATCTTTTCTTACCTTAGCATCTAAAGCACCAAATGGTTCATCTAGTAATAATACTTTTGGTTCAACTGCTAATGCTCTAGCTAATGCGACACGCTGTCTTTGACCTCCAGAGAGTTGTGAGGGATAACGATCTGAAAATGCTTCTAACTTTACTAACTGAAGTAATTTGTAAACTTTTTTTTCAATTTCCTTTTTTGAAGGTCGTAACTTTTTAGGACGAACCTTTAGGCCGTAAGCCACATTCTCAAAAACATTCATGTGGCGAAATAAAGCATAATGCTGAAAAACAAATCCCACTTTTCTCTCTTTTGTATGAATATGAGTGATATCTTCATTATCAAAAAGAATAGTTCCTTGATCTGGAGCTTCTAATCCAGCAATGATACGAAGCAATGATGTTTTCCCAGATCCTGATGGTCCTAGAAGAGCGACTAATTCACCTGTTTGAATATCCATATTAATATGATCAAGTGCTTTAAATGAGCCGAACGATTTTGAAATATTTTTTATTATTATACTCACTATACAAAACTCCTTTTAAGAGTGATTTTGCATCTTTAAATACTTCTTGTTTTCCATTCAATAAAATTTTTTACAATTAGAGTAATGATTGCGAGGATTGACATTAATGAGGCAACCGCAAAAGCTGCTGAAAACTGATACTCATTGTATAAAATTTCAATATGCAAAGGCATTGTATTAGTTAATCCCCGAATATGCCCAGAAACTACAGATACAGCTCCAAATTCTCCAATCGCACGAGCGTTACACAGGATTATTCCATATAATAAACCCCACTTAATATTCGGGAGTGTAACAAGAATAAATGTTTTCCAGCCGCTCGCACCTAAAGTTAATGACGCTTCCTCCTCTGCAGATCCTTGTGCTTGCATTAATGGAATTAGTTCACGTGCAACAAATGGTAATGTTACAAATATCGTTGCGAGGACAATTCCTGGTACAGCAAAAATGATTTTCATATCATTTTCAAAAAACCATGGGCCAAATAATCCATGAGAACCAAATAACAGAACAAACACTAATCCAGCAATTACTGGAGAAACAGCAAAAGGAAGATCAATAATGGTGATTAATACGTTTTTCCCTTTAAAATCAAACTTTGTCATTGCCCATGCTGCAGCTACACCAAAAATTGCATTCAGTGGAACAGTCATAAGAACTACTAATAAAGTTAATTTAATAGCTGCCAGTGCGTCTGGATGGCTAATGGAAGCTAAATAAACATTCACTCCTTTGTCAAAAGCCTTGACAAAAATGGCAATAAGGGGCAAAACAAGAAATAAACTCAAAAATCCCAGTACAATGAAAATAAGTAACCAGCGAACAACCCGTGGTTCAGTTGTGTTTCTAGATGCTTGAACAAGTATACCCGGTTGTTGCATCGGAATTTGTCCAGCCATGAATATCCTCCTTAATTGTGTACAAATTTTTTATTTGTCCACCACTGTAATAAGTTAATAACAAATAAAAGAATAAAAGAGAAAATTAACATAACCGTAGCGATGGCTGTAGCCCCTGCATAATCATATTGTTCCAGTTCTGTCATAATTAATAGTGGTGTAATCTCTGTGCGCATCGGCATATTTCCTGCAATAAAGACTACTGAGCCATATTCTCCTAAAGCTCTTGAAAATGCTAAAGCAAAACCCGTAAGAATAGCTGGAAGTAACTCTGGAAAAATAACTTTTATAAACGTATGAAGGCGACTTGCCCCTAGACTAGCCGATGCCTCTTCCATTTCCTGATCTATATTTTGTAAGACAGGTTGAACCATACGAACAACAAATGGTAATCCAATGAAAGTTAAAGCAATGATAATTCCTATAGGAGTAAACGCTACCTTGAAACCTAAAAATTGCCCAATCCATCCATTAGGTGTATACAAAGATGTTAAAGCAATCCCAGCTACAGCAGTTGGTAATGCAAAAGGCAGGTCAACTAATCCGTCTACAATACGCTTACCTGGAAAATGATAACGTACTAATACCCAAGCTATTAACACGCCAAATATTACGTTAATAAAAGCTGCAGCAAAGGATGCTCCAAAACTCAATTTATAAGAAGCTATGACTCTAGGTTCCGATATTGTGTCCCAAAAATCCTTCCATCCCATACTAACTGTATGAAAAAAAACCATTGATAAAGGTAGTATGACAAGAAAACTAATGTATAACATCGTAAACCCAAGTGATAATCCAAATCCAGGTAGTATACTTTGGTTTTTAATTTTTGATATGGATAAGTTGATCATGAACACACCTCTACACATGATTGCTTAGTAAATTAGAAAAAAGGTGAAGATACATAGACTTTCCTATGTACCTTTCACTATAACCTTCTATTAAGGCTGATAAATTTGATCAAATGTTCCACCATCATTAAAGTGGGTTTCCTGAGCTTTGTTCCATCCACCAAATCTTTCATCTATTGTTACTAGATCAATTTCCGGGAATGTATCTTTATACTTTTTTTGTATTTCTTCATTTCGTGGACGGTAATAATGTTTAGCAGCAATTTCTTGACCTCTATCTGTATACAAATATTTAAGGTAGGCTTCAGCTACTTCCCTTGTACCTTTTTTCTCTACAACTTTATCAACAACAGCAACAGGTGGTTCAGCAAGTATACTTATTGAAGGAACGACAATTTCAAATTCATCTTTTCCTAATTCGTTCAACGTAAGGAATGCCTCGTTCTCCCATGCAATTAACACATCCCCAATCCCTCTTTCAACAAAAGTGGTAGTAGAGCCTCGAGCTCCAGAATCTAACACTTCAACATTTTTATATAATTGACTTACAAATTCTTTTATTTTCTTTTCGTCGCTATTATATTTTTTATCTGCATAAGTCCAAGCTGCTAAGTAGTTCCACCTTGCACCTCCAGATGTTTTTGGGTTAGGAGTAATAACCGAGACACCTTTTTTGATTAAGTCGTCCCAATCATTAATTCCTTTAGGATTTCCTTTTCTAACAAGAAACACAATGGTTGAAGTGTAAGGAGTAGAGTTATGATTCAATCGTGTTTGCCAATCTTTTTCAAGTAAATCGCCGTCTTTAGCAATCATATCAATATCATAGGCTAAAGCTAATGTAACTACATCAGCTTCAAGACCATCAATAACCGCACGTCCTTGCTTCCCTGATCCTCCATGGGATTGTTGAATGGTGACAGTCTGACCTGTTTTCTCTTTCCAATATTTATTGAACTCTTTATTAAAATCTTGATATAACTCGCGAGTTGGATCATAAGAAACATTTAGTAATTCAACTGAATCTTTGTTAGACGCTGCTTCATTATTTTTTTCTTCATTTCCACTATTCGTTTGATTACTGCTGCATCCAGCTAGCACAACTGTTAACAGCATTAAAGTAAGAAAAAATGTAAAAATTGTACGTTTGGTATTCAACATTATCCATCTCCTCTTTTCATTAATGATTTAAATAAAAAAAGGCTGCCATCATTTAATAAAAGATAAGCAGCCTTCAGTTTTTCTGATCAGCATAAATATTGTTCCTAATAAAGTTATTACTTACTCAATCAATATCTGACTAAACCAGAGACACTCAAAACATGAATAACAACAGTTAGATACGTTTATCATTTCCCACCTTTCTTTATATTGTATATAAAAAAAGGCTCATACTCGCAGGAGAGTATGAGCCTTCAGTTTATCCGATCAGCTTAGTACTAAGGTAACTAAAAATGAAAATTATTTTTTTATTAATGTTATCCCAACAATCCCTATGTGTCAAGTAGGGATTAATATTAAAATTTATTAAAGATTGACATATTGTAAACGCTTTTTCTCAGAAAACTTTTCTTTTTATTTTTTAAATCTTGGATTCGCAGGGTGAAGGTAATCCCCCTAAAAGTTAGGGCTTGAATTAATAAGTAGAAAGGGGATGTCCGAAAAGGGCAACTTCATTAATAATTGAAAATTTTCAGCCTCAGGATCCTAAACTCAAAAATTGAATAGCTTGCTGAACATACTCATTGATTTTTACTTGGTCTTCTTTATTTGGATTTAAATGAATTCTTAATGGTTCAGTAGTCATAATTCCACCTTGTTTTATCAGAAGTTTTTGGAGGTGATCAAGAGCTCCGCAAAATTCAGGATAGGATGTATCGCCTGAACCAAATAATGCAAATGGGAACTGGTTTAATTCTAATTCCTCTAATTCTTCTATTATATCTAAACACTCATCAGGATAATCTCCGTCTCCCCATGTATACATACCGATAAACGCCATATTATAGTCAAGGATCTCAGATGCGGATTTTAAACTTAGCATGTCGATTAAATCAACTTCAAAGTTATTTTCTATCAGCTCATTTGTTATGAACTCAGCAATGGCTTCTGTATTGCCTGACATACTTGCATATACAACTGCAATTTTCATGAAGACCACTCCTTTTTTAATGTAAATAGACGGGTTTTTTGTTAAGGGAATCTATCCATTTGCTTTCGTCTGAACCAGCAATAAATAATTGATCTTTGTGTCCGGCTCATCTAAAACTATGTCCAGAAACGGTTTCAATTGGCACTAAATTTTTTTGATCAAAATGTAACTGGTAAATTCGTGAATATCCATATTCGTCTTTGCTTGAAGTTGTAAACAATTGATTTTCTGACGTAAATAAATCTAAAAAGGCTCTTTCCGTTATCGGTTGATTCATTACGATCCAAGCAGGTTGATCAGGAAGCAGTATTTCCACTGAACCTCTGCTGGAAAAAGCTGTTCCTTTTGTTATAATTAACCTCCTATCTGTATCGATATAGATCGCTGAAATCATGGACTGATATTCTTTTTTAATCAAAGTTAAAGTTTGAAAATGTCTAGTTCTTCAATATCTACATCACAACCGAAACCCTGAAATTGATGAAGTAAAAGTTGTGCAATATCCTCCGTGTTTCCAGACATGCTAACATATCCAATGAAGACATTCATATAGTCACCTCATTTAGTTGAGAATTATTTTCAATAATGTATATTTACTATAAATGAAAATGATTATCAATGTCAACTTGATTTTTTAAATCTTTTGCTCCATTTTGCATTAGTGATTTCAAAGAATTTTGTAATCTAAATAGTAAAAAAAGCCGGAGAAAATTCCCCGGCTATGTTCGTATCCATGCTTGGGTAAGCGGAACTTTCGAACCCGATCAGCGAAGAACAAGCGGTTAAATCAAAAGTGGTGAATCAGCCTCTTCTTCATTGATTTAATTACCTTCGTTTTTTGCGGTTTTTAAAAAAAGCAATAACGAGAAGTAAAAGAGGAATCATTACTTGAAAAGGAAGATGTAAAACAATCGGAATGATCTTTAACCCTTCCTTTAGGTGTTCTGGAAAATTACTTGCAATCGAGATCGATAAAAATAAAATGACAAGCCCCATCGGATAAGCCACCCGCGAAGGTTCTTTGATGTTAAACAAATTTGCAGTGCCAGTCACAACTGCATAGAAAAAAATACTGATTTTAAAAAAGCCCCCAATAATTAATGCAAGCATAAAATAGACATCGAGCCGCTCTAAAAACTCTGCGATCCTAATTGTCTGTACTGTACTGAGCAAGGGAAATTGCGAGCGAGAAGTGAGATTAACACCAAGAACACTGATGTTAATAGCCATTGCAATCGCCAAGGTAATTCCGCTTAGCCCTAAAGCTAACAAACCTGTGATTTTCGCCTTTTTTGGGTTATTCAAATACGGCATAACCATCGTAAATACAATGGCTTCCCCAAATGGAAAATATATGGTCTGAGTTAATACAACTTTCAAAATGGGTCTAATTCCTTCTTCAAATACTGGTCTTAAGTTATTTATTTCAATCAAACCAGAAAGGAGAATAAGAACGAGTCCAGAAAATGCAAGCAAATACATAAAAACAAATAGTAATTCTCCTGTCCTTGCTAAAACCTCAATTCCTTTCCGGACAGAATAAACAATAACAACGAACAATAATGCATTAATGATAAACATAGGTGTTTCTGGATAGAGATAGGTTACCATCATCTCTCCGAAATCCCGCAGCACCCTAGCCGCAATATAAGAAAAATAAATAATATATAAAAAGGCAAATACTCGTCCTAAAAATTTCCCGATAATTTTTTGCACATATTCTGTTAGCAAAAGATCCGGATAATATTGATAAAGCCGATGATAGACTAAAAATAAAAAACATCCGCCTGCCATTCCAAGCAGAATAGCAATCCATGCATCCTGTTTCGCCTCGATTGCAAGAGGAATTAACAAAGCACTGCCCAATTCAAACAACAATATCAGGACAAACAGCTGAGTTGCGTTAATTTTCGCCTTTTCCACTGATTTGTCACGTCCTTTTCATTATCGATTAATTCATTCCAGAAATGTACGGTTTGTTTCTTAAACCGGTGCGTCGTATAAAAGCGTTTACCTTTACATCTACTTCTATTTTAGGGAAATACACATCATTCCAATTATGTTTTAGCTTTTTCCATGCTTTTGGATCGGAAATATGTATCGTTTCGCCAAACCCAAAAATATCCGATTTATTTTTCTGAGCGCGTTTAACGGCATTTTGAATCTCTTTCTTGATTTCTTTTTCCAATTCCTTTTCGATCTTCATTAGAACGAGCGGATCGGTTAGATTCACAGGAACCGTTACCTCACCGACGTCTCCTTCTACACGGATATTTATCAAAATTTTTGGTTTCCCTTTTAACATATTGGCAGTGACTTTCGTTTTTTGTCTGATTACTTGATAGCCGATGGATTCTTTTTTTCCTTTCCAGTTAATATTGACCTCAGTTGTTTGAATTTTATTAAGTCCCCATACTGTTCCTCTTGCGTTTTCTCCTTGTAACCAGTCAATCAACTTTCCATCCTTAAAAACGGCAAGACCACTGGCTTCAAGGGTTGCTTTTGGGGTGGTTTCTTGAATATTCTCGTTTTTGTTTGCCTGTTTTGAATCCCCTACCAAACGGAATCCTGTGATAATGGGTTCTTTTCCAGGAGATACGAGAGACTTTATTACTTCATGAATATTGACATTTATATGTTCTCCCCATCTTTGTTCCGTAAATTTTAACGTCTTAATCACTTTATTAGCCGAAATTTTATCGATTGGCGTTATGGTTTTAACAATATCAGCTGCTTTCGTATTATGGGCAATTACAACCGTCGCCGTATTCCGAAATTCAGGATCCCGATCTAAGGCATCAAATATAGTAGTGATACCTTGTTCTTTTGCTAGTTCATCACTGATGACCAATAGGTTAGTATGGGCATAATATAACCTTCGTGAGGCCTTGCTTGAGGCACGTCTGCTTACTTCAACTATGTTGTTCCCAGTAGCGGAATAAACGGTGACAGGTAGCCTCTCCCCACCTCCTCCGCCTTGCATCCCCCCTGCCACGCTTCCAGGATTGACAATTTGAAAGGTTCCGACATACCTGCCCTCTTCATTTTTATCAATTCCTAAAGCTCCGATAAACGCAAGATCGGTTAATTCCTTATTACTCCAGCATCCTGAAAGTAACACTATGCTTGTTAGTATAATGAAAGGAAAAATCCATTTACGAATCATTCTGGTCACCTTTTCTACTTATCATTTCACGAGCATTAGGAGGCTGCGGCCTCTGGTTTTTCTGTTCACGAACACTATTATCTGCAGTCATTAACCTTGGTCTTTCTTTGAGAGCCCACCATGGGAATCGAATGACTGTATCACCTACATTAGCAGGAATAAACGGCGCAAGCGGAGACATATAAGGAACTCCGAACGAACGTAGGCTGCATAAATGAACAATCATCATAATAATCCCCAGAATGATTCCATAGAAACCAAATGTTGCTGCAATCATCATAAACAAAAACCTAATTAAACGAGCAGAAATCGCAATTGCAAATGAAGGGGTAGCAAAACTGGCAATCGCTGTGATGGCCACGACTATAACCATGGCCGGCGAAACAATTCCAGCCTGTACTGCTGCCTGTCCAATCACAAGAGCCCCGACGATCGATACAGCCGATCCTACGGCTTTTGGTAATCGGATCCCTGCTTCTCGTAAAATTTCAAAAGACACTTCCATAATGATTGCTTCTATGAATGCTGGAAAAGGAACCGCTTCTCTCTGCGCCGCAATAGCAATTAACAGCTGTGTTGGAATCATCTCCTGATGAAATGTTGTAGCAGCAATATATACAGCGGGTCCTATAAGAGATATAAAAAAAATAAGAATTCGTAAAAAACGAATCGCTGTTGCGATATCAAACCGAGCATAATAATCTTCAACAGACTGGAAAAACTGGATAAATACTGCTGGCGCAAGCAGCACAAATGGAGTTCCGTCTACAAAAATCGCAATCCTTCCTTCAAGAAGATTACCCGCAACCATATCGGGTCTTTCTGTATGATAAAGTGTCGGAAATGTTGTCAGTGTCTGGTCTTCAATCAGTTGTTCAATATAACCCGACTCAAGAATGCTATCGATGTCAATCCTTTTTAACCGTTTACGTACTTCCTCGACAATTTCCTCTTTAGCAATTCCGTTGATATACATAATGGCAACATCTGTTTTCGAAACCCTACCGATGCTCATGGATTCAAGCCATAGGTTTGGATTTTTTACACGCCTTCGAACTAAGGCTGTATTTGTCCGAATCGATTCAGTAAAACTCTCTCTTGAGCCACGGACTGCCATCTGAGTACCTGGTTCTTGAATCGAACGTTTATCCCCACCTTTAGTACCGGCACTTAGAACTTTTTCATTCCCATCAACTAAGATAATTGTTTCACCTGACATTAAAGACAAAAATAATTCATCCCAGTCGCTTACTGTCTTTACACTACCAAGAGCAACTACCTCTTCTGCAATGACCTCTATAGTTTCTTGTCCCATTTTTACTTGTAAATCACGTTTATTCATCATTGATTCGATTAATAAATCGTTGATGGATTGACTGTCAACAATGCCCTCTACATAAACAACGGCTGACCTAATTTCAGAATTTTCACCGATTCTCAACGTTCGAATCACTACGTCTGCACTATTCCCTGTTTTTTGCTTTATGACCTCAAGATTTGCCGACAAAGAACTATTGAGAGATTCAGGCATACTGTTAGTAGACTGATTTTGGCTATTTTCCTTTTGATTTGGACGGTTCTTCTTCTGTTTTTTGCTTTTAAAAAATGAAGGCATAGCAATTAATACCTTTCTTTGCTTTTTTGATATTTTCTTCGATTTACTTACTATTTATACAAATATATACAATCTTAAAGACACTTCTCTTTCCGTATAACGATTTTGAAAAGGAAAAAACTATCTATTGGAGAGTGATCATAAATGAAAATCATTGGCATTATTATTTTGATAATGGGACTATTAATAGGATTTTCTCTAAGCATCGACATTTTAATAGGGATTGATCTAAACACAGCTCTGCAAAATGCTTTATATCCATTCCTTGCAATGGAAGGTGCTGAATTATTTGTTCTCTTTCTTTTTATTTTGATTTTAGTTATTGAATCTATTCTTTTCTCAAAAAAAGAAAGAAAAACGAGTAATTCAACTAAACAATCTCAAGTAAAATAGGGAACAGGCTTGACCTGTTCCCTCAAACAAGGAGCTGAAGCAAAAATGCTGCCCAAAGTTTCCTTTTGGACAGCAGTACATCATTAATATATTTATTTTTAGTCCAATTAATAAAAAGGATAAGGAGGATAACCATATCCATAACCAGGGTATCCATAGCCAGGATATCCGTAGCCAGGGTATCCGTACCCATAACCACCAAAAAATGGGCTTAGCAATGCACCTGTTAATAGTCCTCCTGCAAATCCTCCAAAGAAAGGTCTGCCGAAAAATGGTCTGCCAAATCCAAATCCAGGTCTAAATCCTCCAAACCCAAATCCGGGTCTAAATCCTCCAAACCCAAAAATTCTTTCATCACTCTCAGGCTGAATATATGGGTCAACATCATTAGGCCAATATTCTATATCTGTGTGCAAAATAATTCCTCCTCTTTTCTTAATACAATAAAGAATATGTCAACGGAAATAAAAACTCTTGGGTATTTATCCTAATGATTGATTTTTTTAGATCGGTTCCCTGGGCCCAGCCATAGTTGTTATTTTTACCTTTGTTATGGCTTAATACAATTGCTTTAAATTTATCAGGCTTTAGATGTTTATAGAGCCAACAAAAAATAAAGCCAGAGATTTACCCCGGCTTTATTTTTTATAACCCAATCTGGCAGATATTTTATGTCCGATTGGAATCATACTATTTTTTAGCTGTTCAATTCTTTCATCGGTCATTCGAATAGTTGGACCTGAAATACTGACTGCAGCGACTACTTTGCCTAAATGGTCAAAAATCGGCACTGCAATGCACCTGATTCCGTATTCATTTTCCTCTAAATCTAGTGCATAGCCATTTTGCTTAATCTTATGTAATTCTTGAAGAAATTCTTCTTCATCCGTGATCGTATGTTCCGTATGTAATGGAAGTCCTTTACGTTCAAGAATATCTAACACGTCGTTTTTAGGAAGATGGGCAAGAATGGCTTTTCCAACTGACGTGCAGTGCATAGGTGCCCTTTTACCGACTTTTGAGTGCATCCGAAGCGTTTCGTTGCCTTCCAGCTTTTCAATATAAACAACTTCTCCTTGATCGTAAACGACAAGATGAATGACCTCATTGGTCTCTTTTTCAAGCTCCTGCAGATAAGGTCTCGCTTCAGATCTTAAGTCAATGGATTCCAAAAGCTTTGAGCTTATTTCTAAGAAACGGTATCCGAGCTTGTACCGTCCAGTTTCTTGATCCTGATCAATATATCCATATTTAACAAGTGTTGAAAGGATCCGATATACTGAACTTTTATTTATATCCATTTGGTTAGAAATCTCTGTAACACCTAAACCGTCTTTTTTTAAGCTTACTAAATTAATAATGTCCAGTGCCCGGCTTACAGACTTCACCATATTTTCTCTTTCCATAATTTCGCTCACCTCTGGTGCGAACCATAATACTCTCATTATAACATAGACATTGCCGGGCTATTGTAGAGCCTATGAAGTCTTTATCGTCTCTTTTGCCGTTACAAACGTGTTTCGAAGAGTACCAATTTCATCAATTTTACACTCAATAATATCTCCTGCTTTTACAAATTCTGCGCCTACTGGGCTGCCAGTCAAAATAACGTCACCCGGCTTAAGTGTCATAACATTAGAGAGATAGGAAATCATTTTTCGGATTGGAATAATCATTAAATCCATTCCGCTATTCTGTTTTTCTTCTCCATTTAATTCGGCTTTTACCCGGACCTTGAATGGGTCAAGTTCTGTTTCGATCACTGGCCCTAAAGGTGTGAAGGTGTCAAACGACTTTCCAATTGTCCAATGTCCATTTTCGTGGAAAAACTGAGGAGCGGTCACATCATTTCCGATTGTATATCCGAAAACATAATCTAGTACATCTGATTCCGCTACATGTTTCGCTTCTTTCCCAATAATCACTGCCAGCTCTGATTCGAATTTTACTTCTTCAATACCTAAAGGAATGACAATCTCTTCATCGGGACCAATCACCGAAGAAGTTGGTTTAAAGAAAAACACTGGAATATCAGGCAAATTCTCAGGTAAATCTTCTACTTTTGAAACGAAGTTTGCCCCTATTCCAATGATTTGATTTGGCTTTAGCGGTGCGAGTAGCTTCACATGATCCATTGAAAAACGCTGACCAGTATACTCCCAGTCTCCAAAAAGATCCCCTTTAATTTCTCTTATTTCATTATCTGATAAAACCCCTGTGAAAATGTCATGACCTACTGCAAATCGAACAATCTTCATGTCTACTCTCCTCCTGTTGTCTATCTATAGAAAAATGGACGGGCTGACTCATGATGAAAGGTTTCCCACACACGCAGGAGTAGTTGTGGGATAATCCTCATTGCCCCTCACGAATTACGTCAGCCCTTTTTTTGATTATATTCTTGATTATTGCTTAACGGCAAATTTTGCCTTTGCTTCTATACGGCGTCGATGCAGAATTGGCTCCGTATATCCGTTTGGTTGGTCGTAGCCTTTAAACACCAAGTCACAAGCAGCTTGGAAAGCAACAGATTCCTCATAATGATCAGACATAGGACGATATTCAGGGTCCCCAGCATTTTGCTGATCAACCACTTTTGCCATGCGCTGTAAAGTCTTTAGGACCTGTTCTTTTGTGCAAATCCCATGGTGAAGCCAGTTTGCCATGTGTTGACTGGAGATGCGAAGTGTTGCACGATCTTCCATAAGCCCTACGTTGTTGATATCGGGAACCTTAGAGCATCCAATACCTTGTTCTACCCAACGAACTACATAGCCAAGAATGCCTTGTGCGTTATTATCAAGCTCTTGCTGAATTTCTTCAGGCGACCAGTTTGGGTTTTGAGCAACTGGAATCTGTAAAATATCATCTTTAAAGTCTTTCGTTTCATTAGCTAATTCTTTTTGTACCTCTTTTACATTCACTTGGTGGTGGTGTAAAGCGTGCAAGGTAGCTGCAGTAGGGGAAGGAACCCACGCTGTGTTGGCACCTGCTTTTAAGTGACCGATTTTTTGCTCAATCATATCCTTCATCATGTCAGGCATTGCCCACATGCCTTTTCCAATTTGAGCTCTTCCTTGGAAACCAGTCTCAAGACCCGTTTTAACATTCGATTTTTCATAGCCTTGAAGCCATGCAGATGATTTCATATCGTTCTTTCGGATCATTGGACCAGCTTCCATCGATGTATGCATTTCGTCTCCGGTACGGTCTAAGAAACCAGTATTGATAAAGACGATTCGATCCTTTACTTGCTTAATACAGTTTTTCAGGTTCAAAGTCGTTCTACGCTCTTCATCCATTACACCGATCTTTAGTGTATGTCTTTCCAAACCAAGCATGTCTTCAACTCGGTTAAACAGTGTATTGGCAAAAGCTACTTCTTCGGATCCATGCATTTTCGGTTTAACGATATAGATAGATCCTTTCCTTGAATTTTGGTATTTTGCATTACCAATGAGTGTATGCTTTGCAATTAAGCTTGTTATGACTGTATCTAGAATACCTTCTTGAACTTCCTGGCCGTCTTGGTCAAGGATGGCGCTGATTGTCATCAAGTGCCCAACATTTCGGACAAGCATTAGAGAACGTCCGGATAAAGTAAATTCTTCTCCGTTTGGAGCGGTATAAGTTCGATCAGGATTTAGCGTTCGCGTCATCGTTTTGTTGCCTTTTGCAAAGGTCGCAGACAAATCACCCTTCATCAAACCTAACCAGTTGCGATATACAAGAACCTTATCTTCTGCATCTACAGCAGCCACAGAATCTTCGCAATCCATAATGGTCGTGAGGGCTGATTCTAACACAACATCCTTGACTCCCGCTGCATCGCTTTGACCGATTGGATGACTGCGGTCAATTTGTATTTCGAAATGAAGGTCATGGTTTTTCAGCAAGATGGCCGATGGGTTTTCAGGCTGTCCTTGATATCCGGCAAACTTAGAGGAATCCTTCAGTTCCGCTTTCTTTCCATCTTTAAGAGTTACAGATAATTTTCCATCTTCCACCGTATACTGAACAGCATCTTTATGAGAAGCCGCTGTTAATGGTGCTGCCCCGTCAAGAAATTCCTTTGCAAAGGCAATGACTTTTTCACCGCGCACTGGATTGTAAGCGCCTTTCTTTTCAGCGCCTCCCTCTTCACTGATTGCATCTGTTCCATATAATGCGTCATATAAACTACCCCAGCGAGCGTTTGCGGCATTAATTGCATAGCGGGCATTATTAACTGGTACTACAAGCTGTGGACCTGCCTGCACAGCAATTTCGTCATCTACCTGATCCGTCGTAATCTTGAAATCTTCTACTTCCGGCTCTAAATAACCGATTTCCTTTAAAAAAGCCTTATATTCTTCGAAATCGTATCCATTTTTGTGTTCTCTGTAAAATGCGTTCAACTTACTTTGGAGTTCATCACGGCGAGCTAGTAATTCTTTATTCTTTGGCGTCAAATCCTTGATTAACAGCTCTAGGTCAGCCCAAAATTGTTCGCTTTGCAAACCGCTTCCGGGAAGAACTTCCGAATTGATGAAATCATAAAGCACTGAAGCTACTTGAAGCTCCCCAACTTTAACATAGTTTTCCATTTTATATCCTCCTTGAAGACAAATGATAAAAGGAAACGGGTTATTGAAATTTCCTCACCTTGATGAAAGAATATTTTGTTTGTTATTACAAAACACCGTTTCATAATTTATAAAAATAGTAGCACAAACATCGGTTTATTTCAATAATTTTCAAAAAATTAAAAATAAAAAGGGCGGTATTTTTATGGGTAAGTACTAGATGTTTCCGCCCAAGCTGGAGGTTTAACTGGCTGCGTCTCCTTTTAACTCTTGTTTGATTTCTACGCAGCGTCCGGGCGTTGGAAATAGCTTTCCTGCGTTTAGTAAATTTTTGGGGTTAAACACTTCTCGGATATTTGTTTGAGCAATGATTTCATCATCATTGAAAACGAAACGCATTTCTTCTCTCTTTTCTATTCCTACCCCATGCTCTCCCGTAATGGAGCCGCCTACGTCTGCACAGGCCTTTAGGCAAGCGCTACCTGCTTCTAAAGCTTTTTCTGTTTCTCCTGGGACTCTTGAATCAAAGAGTACTAGCGGGTGAAGATTTCCATCTCCAGCATGAAAAATATTCGCGATCCTCAATCCGTACTCTTCACTTATTTGATTGATTCTACTCAATACTTCTGGGAGCTTGCTTCGAGGGATCACCCCGTCTTGTACTAGATAATCAGGTGAAATAGCCCCCATCGCCCCGAACCCTGTTTTCCGGTTTGCCCACCATCTAGCTCTTTCTTGTTCATCTTGGGCCACTTTTACTTCACGAACATGATGACTCTTGCAAACTTGAAGAATTTGTCCGATCTGTTCATCTATGCCAGCAGAAATTCCATCTACTTCAATAAGTAAAACAGCTTCAATATCTTTTGGATGCCCTACTGGAAAAGCAGCTGCCTCTACTCCTTCAATAGCCGTTTTGTCCATCATTTCCAGTGCAGCTGGTACAATACCCGCAGAAATAATATCTGATACAGCCTGACTTCCGTCAGAAACCTTATCAAAATAAGCGAGAACCGTCTGCTTCGCTTCAGGGTTTTTCAAAACTCGTACGGTTATTTTAGTCACAATTCCTAAAGTACCTTCAGAACCCGTTAATAAACCAAGCAAATCATAGCCTGGAGTGTCCAAGATTCCGTTTCCGCCGATCTCAATAATTTCTCCGTTTGGCAGAACCACTTCAAGACCTAAAATATGATTCGTTGTAACACCATATTTAAGACAGTGCGCACCACCGGCATTTTCTGCAACATTGCCACCGATTGTACAGCAATATTGGCTGGAAGGATCCGGCGCATAATAATATCCCTTATCGGAAATGGAGTTGGTCAGCTTCAAATTAACAAACCCTGGCTCTACGACAGCCCGCCTGTTCTCTAGGTCCACGCTTAAAAGACGTTTCATCCTAACAAGGCTAATAATGACCTCACCATTTAAAGGAATAGCTCCTCCGCTTAATCCGGTTCCGGCTCCTCTTGCTAAAAATGGAAGATTATGTTCATGACAGTATCTAACCAGTTTAGCTACTTCCTGTGTGTCTTTCGGGAAAACGACCGCTTTTGGCAAATGCTTATGAATCGTAAATCCATCACAGTCATACGCTATTAAATCTTCCTTATGATAAAGAATGGAACGGGCTCCACCGACAATGGCGGCCAAATTCTGAATGTGCACGTCATTTGTCTTGATGCCTTTTACCCCCATCACTTTCCCTCCTTTAACTGATCTTCTTTTTGATAGGCTAAATCAAGCAATTGAACGGTGTGGACGACCTTTTGGTTTCTCCCGTATTTTTGAACACCTAGAGCCATTTGCAGCATACAGCCTGGATTTCCCATCGAAATCATTTCAACATCTTCAGGAACATCTTTCATTTTGTTTTCTAAGACCTCATTGGCCATCTCTGGATTCGTAATATTATAAATACCCGCACTGCCGCAGCAACGATCCGAATTTGGCATATGAACCATTTCTACTCCTGGAATATTTAATAACAAGTCTCTAGGCTCTTGGCGAATTCCTTGACCATGTGCCAAATGACAAGCATCATGATAGGTGATACGCGTCTTAATTTCCGCTTTTGGTTTTTCGTATCCTGTGTCATACAAGTATTTAGAAATATCTTCAACCTTTTTAGAAAACTCGACCGCTTTTTCATGCCACTCAGAATCTTCACGGAACAATTCAGGATATTCTTTCAACATACACCCGCATCCAGCTGCATTTACAATGACTGTCTCAGCATTCTTAAATGCTTCAATATTTTGTTTAGCCAGCTTTCTTCCCATATCCCGGTCGCCAGCATGAACATGAAGGGCACCACAGCATGTTTGGTTTTGTGGAATGACCACATCATTACCATTGCGAGTTAACACATTAATCGTTGCCTCATTTATGTCACTAAACATAACATCCATCACACAGCCTGTTAAAAATGCGACTTCATGTTTCGTTTCGCCTTTTGCTTTTATTACCTTTTCGTCTTTATACTTCTTTCTGACAGGTTGCTTCACTTCAGGCATAATCGATTCCAGTTCAACCAAGTGATCAGGCATAATCTTGATTAGTCCTGTCTTTCGGACAGCTTTTTGCATACCGCTTTTTTGATAAAACTTTAATAGACTTCCCATTGCATGTAACCTGTTTGGATGAGGAAATAATCCTTTAAGGAAAAATGTACTTACTGTTCCTTTCCAGCCTTTTAGTGGTATAGCTTGGCGAATTTGACCACGTGCCTCTTCAATCAACCCGCCTACATCCACATCAGCAGGACAAGCGGTCGTGCAAGCACGGCAGTCCAAACAAGCAAACACAGGGTCCATAAATTGTTCATTCACCTGTAGCTTACCTTCAGCGACGGATTTAATAAGGTGCACACGTCCCCTTGGCGAATGCTGTTCCTGACCCGTTATTTCATAGGTTGGGCAAGATTCCAGACACATACCGCAATGAACACAATCAGCCCATTTATTTTCATCTGGAGGATCGCTCCAAAGATAGTTGCTTACACCGGTGCCGACACAGGAAGGGGGATTTTTTAAATCGAGTTCTCTTGTACTCATTTTAGATACCTCCCACGAATCGCTTATCATTTAAAATCCTGTTTGGATCCACTTTTGCTTTTATACCTTCTAATAAAAAGAAATGAGCAGGTTCTTCTCCCCAAACTTTTACTTCTTTGCGAAGAGCATAAGGCAAATGCTTTACAACTGCATATCCACCTAAACGAACTGCAATCTTTCTTACATGATCAATAGCAGATAAAACATCGTCGCTTGAACCTTTAAGATTTATTTGACACAGACCATGTCCTAACCCACCATTCGATTCGACTAAAATATTATGTGAATCCTCTAATAGATGGCTCTCTCTAATAACACTAAATACATCCATATTCACGACACCTATTTTTAAAGCTGCTTCTATTTGTTCCTTTTCTTCAGATCCTACTCCATTTGGTGAAATGGAATAAAACTCATTCCAGAAGCTTTCTGCTTTGTCTTGTTGAAGAATTTTGACTTTGGCATTTCGAGGTAAAATGCTCTTTACAAATTCTTGTTGATATAAAACGGAGCTCTCAAGGTCTTCAAAGCTCACTGCGACGGAATATAGCCTCTCTCCTATTAATCTTTCAGATAATGTCGGGTTGATCAGCTCAAGAGCAACTGGTTCCATCATGGAATCCAAAAGCTTTCTAACAAATGATCGTGCTTCCTCTAAATCACCTTCCAAAAAAGATAAAACAATAACGCTTTCATATTTAGGCAGCGGACGAAGCTTTACTGTAATTTCCGATATAACACCCAATGTTCCCATTGAACCAATATACAGCTTATTCATGTCATAACCGGCAACATTTTTTACAACCTTTCCCCCAGAACGGATGATGGTTCCGTCCGGATAAACCATGCGTAATCCGATTACGACATCGCGTGCAGCTCCATACCCTAAGCGCTTCGGACCACTGTCATTAGCTGCAATAATTCCACCAATCGTTGCATGCTCCGGATTACTTGGATCTAGTGAAATTTGCTGATTGAACTTAGCTAAATAAGTCTGTAATTCCTTGAATGGAGTGCCTGCCTTGACAGTCAAAGTCATATCTCCCACTATATGTTCGACAATGCCTTTATACTCCGCTAAACAAAGTAAAAGATCTGCGGTCTCTACTAAACCTCCAAAGCCCCTTTTCGTCCCGTTTCCCATTACATTAACCTTTTTACCATGACGATTTGCAAATTTTAAAACCTCGGCAATTTCTTGTTCGGATTTCGGAAAAACCACAGCTTGACCGTTATTCCCTAGGTGAGAGGTATGTAAAGAACCTGCCTCTATTTTCACTTCAGGAAGTTTTGTTTTTAATTCTGTTATAAAATCAGATACTACCAAACAAAGCACCTCCTATTGTTTCGTAATAAGAAACATGGTTTCTTATTAATTCTAAAAAATAGTTAATGAGTTTTCTCTTTAGCCATTTGCGACTGTAATAGCTTTTCTACATAATCGAGATGTTCTACCATGCATTGACCAGCTTTATTAGCATTTTCAGATTGAATCGATTGAAAGATCTTTTCGTGTTGGTTGAAAATAGTTAAAGCTGCCTGCTTCTCTCGTTGAATATAATGATGTACTTCCATCATAGCTTTCTTTGTTGTCGTTGAGATCAATTCTAATAACCCAATCAAAATTTCATTTCCCGTGGCCTTGGCAATGGACATGTGAAAGCTATAATCACCTTCCCAGCCTTCATGGAGAGATTGTGAAAGGCTGAATTCCATTCTTTTCAAGTCTTCCTCTGTACGATTTAAGGAAGCCATTTCTGCAATTCCAGGCTCTAAAATTTTTCTCACCTGAAAAAGCTTGTGCAGATCATTCCTATTAGGAACAGAAACAGGCTTAGAGAACAAATTAGAGCTGTCGAATTTGCAGATAAAGGTGCCTTCTCCCTGTTTTACGTAGACTGCTCCCTTTCCTTTTAATGTAGTTATGGCATCCCTGACAGCAGTTCGTCCTACATCAAATAAATTGCACAGCTCCCGAACTGAAGGTAGCTTTTCTCCCGCTTGCAAGCTGCCCGACAAAATCATTTCTTCGAGTTGCTCGGCAACCGATTCCGAAATCTTCTTTGTCGGTATTCTTTTTACATTCATAGATTCACCACCTTTTCTTTGAGTTGTCACATATCTGATAAGTAATGTAATTTTATTAAAGCACCAGGTTCATGATTTTTCAATAAATATTTTTGAATTTATAAAAAAATCAAAATATTCATTATATACCGTTTGGCCTTAAAATATTTTTATCAGCCATTCGACAAAAAACGGAAAAAAAGAAGGTATCCCGCAATTACTTTGGGGACACCCTCGTTCTATAATTTCAAAAGGATGATCTATTATATAATTAGATTTTTTTCAAGAATCAACTATGTTTATTTGAACTCTCTTCTTTCTTTTTATATCGAAACATTTTTTCTAATTCTGCCAATGGCTGATCCATTAAATAGGTTCGTTGAGAGGGCTCAAATATTTTTTCTAATATAAGTAGATTGACAATTTTTTGTTTTTTTGCCATTATGAGATTCACCAGCCTACCCAATTTTCCTCACGACTCCTTTTTGTGTAGAAGTAATACTATCTCATACAGGGCTTGAAAACGTTTTATCGTATGATTCTTCAAGAATCATTTTGCAGAGCGTCGCAGCCTTCTTCACCTGTACGAATTTTAATGGCATTCTTCATCTCATAGATAAAGATTTTTCCGTCTCCAGGTTGGCCGGTATTTAAAACCTTCCTTGCCGTATCAATCACAGCTTGAACAGGTACTTTACAAACAACCGTTTCGACCTTAATTCTTTCGTGCATGTTTATTTCTTTTGTTACGCCACGGTAGTGCTCAACAAATCCTTTCTGCAAGCCACAACCAAGCACGTTGGAAACTGTTATTCCGCTTACCCCTATTTTCGCTAATTCTTGTTTAAGCTGTTCAAATTTATTAGGTCTGGTAATAATCTCAATCTTTGTCAGAACTTCACTCATGACATCACCCTCTTTTACAAATTAGATTCATGATAAGCTTTTTCACCATGAAGCGTGAGGTCGAGCCCCATTGTTTCCTCTTCCTCATTCACTCGAATTGGAACCACTACATGAATAATCTTCACTATGACAAATGTGACAACTGCTATGAAAATATAGGTTGCCACCATTGCGACTACCTGCTTCCATAAAAGGCTAGGATCTCCATAAAACAATCCGTTTGCTCCGGCTTCATTTACTGAGGTTGTGGCGAATAATCCTGTTGCAATGCCGCCCCACGTACCTCCTACACCATGAAGTCCGAATGCATCTAGCGCATCATCATAACCAAGTTTTTTCTTTAAGTAGAAGACCCCCCAGAAACAAAGCGCTCCTCCAACAAAACCGATTAAAATAGAGGCGGATGGAGTAACAAATCCACAGGCAGGGGTTATTGCAACTAGTCCAGCGATTGCTCCTGAAATAGCCCCCAGCATCGTGGGTCTTCTATTAATCAACCACTCTACTACTAACCAGCCGACAATTCCTGCTGCTGCAGCAACTGCTGTATTAACGAAGACAGTCATGGCGACTTCATTTAAAGTGAGGGTGCTTCCCACGTTGAATCCAAACCAGCCAAACCAGATCAGCGAAGCACCCAATACCGTTAATGGCAAATTATGAGGCGTACTTTGATTAGCTTCCTTTCGTTTTCCAAGCATGACTGCAAACACAAGTCCGGTTACACCTGATGAAATATGAACGACATTACCACCAGCAAAATCGAGAGCTCCTAACTCTCGGAGCCAGCCACCTACTCCCCAAACCCAATGCGCAACAGGCGCATAAGCAACAATAGACCAAATGATCGTAAAGAGTATGAATGCGGAAAAATTCATTCGTTCAGCTACTGCTCCTGAAATGATTGCTACGGTTAAGACAGCAAATGTTAACTGAAACATCATAAATAAGCTGTGCGGAATCGTTGAACTGTAGTCTTCATTGGGCTCGAATGTCACATCTTTTAACGCAAACCAATCTAAGTTTCCTAGAAAGGCATTTCCCCCCGTAGAAAAAGATAAGGAATAACCGATGAGAACCCACAGAATTGATACAATTGCCATTGGAACATAACTATGCATCGCGGTACTTAAGACATTTTTACTTTTTACCATCCCTCCATAAAAGAGAGCAATCCCCGGTGTCATGAGCCAAACAAGTAACGTTGCCAAAAACATAAATACGGAATCACCTATTTGCACGTTTAATCGCCACCTTAATGTTATATTTTATAACATGATATGTTATGTTAAATATCATATTATAATAATTAGCTAAATACAACCAATTTTCAGAAAAAAATATACTTATTTTTTTAAAATTATGTAACAAAACCTTACATAATCACTTTATCACTCATTTCAAACAATATTTTCCCTTATAATCCCATCCATTTTTGTCCATAATGAAAAGTATTCTTGTCCTAGTTATTAAAAATAACACGATTTATAAGATACCCAAGGTGGAATGTACATGTTTTGGCTTTATAATCATTTATTTTCTAGAGTTCCAGCTTTAGCACGATTACTAATACTAATTGCCATTCTGCTTTGCGGCTTTGGACTTCTCATCCACTTAGTTGAGCCGCAAACTTTCCCGACCTTTTTTGAAGGTTTTTGGTGGGCCATTGTCACAACTTCTACCATTGGATATGGGGATTATTCGCCGGTTACATTTATGGGGCGTCTAGTAGGTGTGCTATTAATTCTAGTGGGGGCAGGGTTCGTTACGTCCTATTTTGTTTCTTTATCAGCTGCTGCCGTTTCATCAGAGGAAAATTTTTTATCCGGAAAAAGTCATTTCAAAAAGAACGGACATATCATCATTGTAGGATGGAATGAACGATCGAAGGAGATTATTGAACATTTGCTATTACACAATCCGAAGCAGCAAATTGTTTTAATTGATTCTACTCTTGAGAAACATCCCAACCATTTATTAAAATTCCATTTTGTGAACGGAAAATCAACCGATGATCAAGTCTTAATTCAAGCTAATATTCTAGGAGCTTCTAAAGTACTCATCACTGCAAATATACAAAATGATGAGTTTCAGACTGATATGTTCTCCATCTTAACCCTGCTTGCCGTAAAAGGCCTTAGTCCGGAAACATATTGCGTAATTGAAATTCTGACCAGGGAGCAAGTGAATAATGCGATTAGAGCGGGGGCAGATCAAATTATTCAAACCAATCAAATTGCAAGTAAAGTCATGGTAGACAGCTTGGAAAGTTCGAATGATTCCCATACAGATTAACGATTAATGAAAAAGCCGATCATCAATCCTCTCAATAGAGAAGTGCAATTGATCGGCTTGTATTGTATTTAAATTACTTTAATAAATGCGTTTCTAGCTCTCGTACTAATTCTTTTCCTAAATCGATATATTTTTCCGGGAATGTCGCATCAGGGTCTTGGGGCTCGGAAAATTGATTAAAGGATCCGGAGAAGCTCCCTGCCGAAGCGTTGTCATCAAGCCCACGCTGATATTCGTGCGACAAAAGAAATGGTCTTCCCAATTCAACAGTAACACCGCGTGAATCTAACTGACCATCCACAGCACGAAACGGAATGCGGAGAAATTGATACCCTTTCTTGTCATCGATTTTGTAATCAAAGTAGCCATGGTCATAATCCCAGTTCCCGCCGATGTCATATCCTGCAGGCTTTAGCATTTTTTCCAAATCGTATAATGTGAACGTCTTCCCCTCGATTTGCGAAGGAATTTCAATCATATTTGCCACTCCTTAAACACCTTTTTTTATAGCATAACCAAAAGGCGGGAAATAAACCTGGAAACGGGGTAGCTTTGTAGCTATATGCGACTACGGATTTGACCTCCCCCTACTGCGGATTAACAACGGATGTTCCATTTACGACGACCGATATATTGGCCTGACGACCGATATCTTATCACTGACGACCGATATATTGGTTCTGACGACCGATATATTGGTTCTGACGACCGATATATTGGTTCTGACGACCGATATCTTATCACTGACGACCGATATATTGGTTCTGACGACCGATATTTTTCGATTAACGGCCGTTTCTATTTCGCAACAATAAAGGTTTTTTCAAGCCAAAAACAAAAAGTCCTCTCTATTTCACTAATCAAAAACCCCGCTGCTGACAGCGGGGTTTTCTAAACTCATATTAAGATTGTAGACGTTTTTCTAGTTCTGCTTTCTTCTCTTCAAAGCCTGGCTTGCCAAGTAGAGCAAACATGTTCACTTTGTATGCTTCTACTCCTGGCTGATCAAATGGATTTACACCCAATAGATAGCCGCTCATGGCACATGCTTTTTCAAAGAAGTAAACAAGATATCCGAACGTGTACTCATCCATTGCAGGAATACTTACGATTAAGTTTGGTACTCCTCCGTCTGTATGAGCAAGCAATGTACCTTCAAAAGCTTTATTGTTTACAAAATCAACCGTTTCACCAGCTAAGTAGTTTAAGCCATCTAGGTCATTTGCTTCTTTTTCAATTTTCAATTCATGGCGTGGCTTCTCAACCTTGATAATGGTTTCAAATAGATCTCTACGACCTTCCTGTACGTATTGTCCAAGAGAATGAAGATCGGTTGAGAAGTTAGCAGAAGCAGGGAAAATACCTTTTTGATCCTTTCCTTCTGATTCACCGAAAAGCTGCTTCCACCATTCTGCAAAATATTGAAGACCTGGCTCATAGTTAATGAGCATTTCGATCGTTTTACCTTTGTTATAAAGGATGTTACGAACTGCTGCGTATTGATACGCTGCATTTTCTTCGAGCTCGGATTTGCTAAAATCCTCTTGAGCTTTTTGAGCACCCTTCATCATTTCCTCAATGTTTGCGCCGCTAACAGCGATCGGTAAAAGCCCAACAGCCGTCAATACAGAATAGCGTCCACCCACATCATCCGGAATCACAAATGTTTCATAGCCTTCTTCATCAGCTAGAGTTTTTAAAGCACCACGAGCTTTATCAGTAGTAGCATAAATCCGTTTGCGCGCTTCTTCTACACCGTACTTTTCTTCTAACAGTTTACGGAAAATACGGAATGCGATGGCAGGCTCAGTTGTTGTACCTGATTTTGAAATGACGTTGATTGAAAAGTCTTTGCCTTCTAAAAGATCCATTAAATCTCTCATGTAAGTGGAAGAGATATTGTTTCCTGCGAAAAGTACTTGCGGAGTTTTGCGTTGTTCTTTTGATAAGGCGTTATAAAAGCTATGCTGAAGCATTTCAATTGCCGCACGCGCTCCCAGATAAGAACCGCCAATTCCGATGACAAGCAATACGTCAGAATCATTTTTAATTTTTTCAGCTGCTTTTTGAATGCGGGAGAATTCCTCTTTATCATAATTTGTAGGAAGCTCAATCCAACCTAAGAAATCATTGCCAGCTCCTGTCTTTTCATGCAAAGAATGATGCGCAACCTTCACAGCGTCACGCAGGTATGTAATTTCATGCTCACCAAAAAAAGACAATGCTTTTGTGTAGTCAAAACGTACATGTGTCATTGTGAGTTCCTCCATATCTTTAGGTTACATTTACACTTTATCGAAAGGTTATAACAATATCAAGAATACTCCTATTATGTAAGCGTACCCATTTTGACTTTTTTCAAAACAATTGTAGGAAAAGCGGAAAGCGCCTGGTTAGCTCTGAATAGAGGATCGTCGACTAACCCCTGCCACGTCCTATGGCAAACGTCGACGTCACGACGTCCTGTCAAAGCAATGTTCTTCACCCTAAGAAGTCCTAAAGACTTCGCAGGGGGAAGGTTATTTTACCCGATGAGCTGGCGCTTGGAGCTAGACAAAGAAAAGCGGAAAGCGCCTGGTTATAGGTAAGACCATACAATGTTATTTCCAAAAGAAAAGGAGTCAACATTCATTTAAGCGAAAAACTAGACGATTTAAGCAAAAACTCCTTTTATTTAAGCGAAAAGCTAGACGATTTAAGCGAAAACTCAAATGCAGAGTCATATATAACAAAGAACACCAAAAATCCCTACAAAATAAGCTGTCCAAACGAAAAGAGCCCGGCACCCTCGTTACTAAATCGTAAGTAACGACAAAAGGAGCCAGGCACTTAAAGGAATACTTCATTAAATAGCTTTATAAAGATGCCTTCAAAATCGCTACGACATCATCTCGATTCAGTTTTTTGAAGTTGCCGAATTCACCGTTAGCCATCGCTTTATCTGCCATGATTTCAAGAGTGCTTTCGTCAATGTTGTAATCAGCTAAACGAGTTGGAGCACCAAGACTTGTCCAGAACTCTCGCAGTTTATTTATTCCTTCGAGAGCGATCTCTTCATCTGACTTTCCTTCTGGATTCACACCCCATACACGTACAGCTAATTGTGTAAAGCGATCGATTCTTTCATGTAATGTATGCCTCATCCAATTCGGGAACAGGATCGCAAGTCCGCCTGCATGTGGAATGTCATGAACAGCAGATACTGCGTGCTCAATGTTGTGGGTCGCCCAGTCACCGCGGACTCCCATTTGTAGATAACCGTTTAAAGCAATGGTTCCTGAGTAGAGAATCGTTTCACGGTATTCATAATTTTCAAGGTTATGTATTAGCTTTGGCGCCGTTTCAATAACTGTTTTTAAAACCGCTTCACACATACGATCCTGAAGCTCTGTATTCGTCGTTTGGTGGAAATATTGTTCGAACACATGTGACATCATGTCCACAATACCGTAAATCGTTTGATCCTTTGGCACTGTAAATGTGTTGACTGGATCTAGTATAGAGAATTTAGGGTATACATACGGGCTTCCCCATCCGTATTTTTCTTTCGTTTCCCAATTTGTAATAACAGACCCTGGGTTCATTTCAGAGCCGGTCGCTGCAAGGGTAAGAACCGTACCTAATGGAAGCGCATCTTTCACTTCCGCCTTTTTGATTACAATATCCCAAGCATCTCCATCGTATTTTGCTCCCGCAGCAATGGCTTTCGTACAATCAATGACGCTACCGCCACCTACTGCAAGAAGGAACTCAATTCCTTCGTTTTTACAAATTTCTACCCCTTTTCTGACAGTTGAAATGCGAGGGTTTGGCTCAACGCCTGGAAGCTCGTGTACTTCAGCCCCGATTTCATTCAACTCTGCCATGACCTTATCATATAAACCATTTTTTTTGATGCTTCCGCCACCATAGACTAGAAGCACTTTTTTTCCGTATTGGGGTACTTCGTTTCTTAACTCTTTTACTTGATCTTTACCAAATATTAATTTTGTAGGATTTCGATAAGCAAAATTTTGCAAGTTTTACACCTCCATCTTTCATTATGCACAAACAAGGGATAAGTTTTCAAAAAAAATGACTCGAAAACTTTTCATGTATGCATATTATTCAACATTTGATTCACTCTATTAAAGAACCATCTAAATAAGGAGGAAGCATTCATGAGTGGTATTCAGCGTACTGCACTAGTACTTACGATTATCGGAGCAATTAACTGGGGTCTTATTGGCTTTTTTCAATACGATTTAGTAGCTGCCATTTTCGGCGGACAAGACAGTGCTATTGCTCGCATTATTTACGGATTAGTTGGAATTGCTGGTCTTGTAAACCTTGGTCTTCTATTCAAACCTAACGAAGAGACGGCAAGAAATCCTGAAGCTAGTCCTACACGATCATAAACAAGAGGCTTCCTCACAGTCCTAAAACTGTTGAGTGAAGCCTCTATTTTTTTTCATCGTGTTTATATGCCTGTTAATCCCATTTCATTTTTAAACGGCTTTAAGAAGTTCATTAGATGCATCTTTTCCTTTTTTCTTAGGATGAAATAAGCTATATAAAACAGGCACAATGATTAAGGTTAGCAATGTTGAGGTTGCAAGTCCTCCAATTACGACTACCGCAAGCGAAGAAGAAACGATTCCTGCATGACTCGAAATAGCCATTGGAATTAATGCACCAACAGTTGCAATGGCCGTCATTAGTATGGGACGAAGACGAACTACACCCGCTTCGATAATCGCTTCTTTTCCTTCCAAACCTTTTTTCTCATTTTGCTTGACTCGATCAATTAATACGATCGCATTGGTTACAACAATTCCATTTAGCATGAGAAGACCAATCATTGCAGGCATACCAATTGGCTCATTGACAGCAAACAATCCAAGAAGAGCACCAATTACTGAGAAAGGAATCGCAAACAATATGACAAACGGAGCTTTTCCTTCACCAAAAGCAATAACCATTGTGATATATACAAGGAAGATACTAACAGCGAGCGCAAGTGCCATATTTGTAAAGCCTTCTTCCATAGCAGCAGAAGCACCTTCTTTATAGTAGGTTACCCCTTTGGGTAAATCGAGTTTAGCAATGGCTTCGTCTGCTTTTTTCGTCACTTCACCGGTTTTTGAATCCGTAATTTGACCGAAAACCATTGCATATTCATGACCATTTAGGTGAGTGATCGCCATTTGGTTTTTTACTCTTTTTAGTTCTCCAATTTCTTTTAGCTTAACAGGCTGGCCTAACATATTTTTTATCTGCAATTCACCTAGATCATCGAGAGATTTTAATTCGTCCAATTTCACACTTAAGGTTACATCTTTCTTTTCATCATCCAACGTAATGGTAGTGATCGTTTCACCGGTAATGGCATCTCTTAAGCTTTTTCCTACCATTGCAGGCATTAAGCTATGCTCTTTTAATTTCTCTTCATCCATTTCAAGTGCAATTTCAGGCTCATCTCCCTCCATCGATGTCCGAATATCTGCCATGCCTTTTATTTCTTTTAATGATGAAGAAATTTTAGTACTTGCGTTTTTTATATCTTCAAGACTAGAGCCTTCTACTACCAGGATATACTGAGAAGAACTGGCACCTCCCATTGCACCTACACCGGTAACAGTTATTTCTTTAGCCTCCTTGAATTGTTTAAAATCTTCGCGGATTTCTTCGATAAGACCCTCTACATTGTCAGTTGTTTCTTTTACCTTGAAACTTATTAATGCCGTTTCATATTCCCCATTTACACTTGTGCTAATGGATTGAATTTCTTTCCGATCAAGCAGGTTGTTTTCAATTTTTTCTGCCAGTTGACTTGTTAGCTTAGGTGCGGTTCCTTTTTCCATTGTTAAGCTGACATCATAGTCGAGCACCTTTTCTTGCGGTAAAAACGTTGTTCCTAATTTCGGTGCAATCGTAGCCACTGTTCCAGCTAATATGAAAATCGCAGCAAGCAACGTAACGATTCGATGATTTAAAACCTTTTGAAGTGTGCTTCTGTACATTTTTTGAAGTAGTCCTTCACGATGCTCTTTTTGTTTAATGTTCAAAAGGAACATTCTTGAAAGCAACGGTACGATCGTAACAGCCACAATCAATGAGAATAATAAAGAAATGACTATGGTCCAGGCTAATGGAGCAAAGAACTTCCCTACAATTCCTGGAACGAAAGCCATCGGTAAAAACACCGCGACGGTCGTGATTGTAGAAGAAGTGATAGCTGATGCAACTTCTCTTGTCGATTCTTCTACAAGCTTTTCATTTCGATCTTTCGATGCACGCACTCTTCGAAACACATTTTCAATAACAACGATTGAATCATCCACTACACGTCCTACTGCTACTGCAATTCCAGCAAGCGTCATGATATTGAGCGTATAGCCTAGCATATTTAATACGGTTAATGAAGCTAAGATCGAAAGCGGTATCGATATGATCGCAATTAGAGTAGACCTTACATTTCGTAAGAATAATAATGTGACGACAACTGCCATCGCTGCACCCAGCATGGCTTCTCTTAACATCGCATATACAGATTCTTTTATTTCCTTCGATTGATCGCTTAATTTTTCAATTTTTACACCCGTAGGAACGGAAACTTCTTTTAAGGCTTTATCGACGTTTTCTGCGATTGCTACTACATTTGCCCCAGCTTCTGCTGTGATTCTAACTCTTACACCTTCTTTTCCATTAATTCTCGTAAAATTCGTACTTGTTTTGCCTTCATAGGCAATCTCTGAAACATCACTTAATTTCACTTTTTGTACTGGTGAAGCTCCTCTTTGAATCATCTCTGGGGTATTTAGAGCAAACAGCGTAATGTTTTTTAATTCCTCTAAGGATTGAATTTCTCCTCCAACCCGAATCGGAAGCACTTGCCCGCTGATATTTACATCTCCTGTTGGAATGGATACAGAATGGGCTGTGACTGCGTTTTTCACATCTTCCATAGAAAGCCCTTTTTCTGATAATTTCTCAGGAAGAATACGGATAAATACCTGCTTCTCTGTTAATCCATCTCCTTCTACTTTGTTTACACCTTCAATTGCTTCTAAAGCTGGAATCAAATCATTTTTGACAAAAGATTGTGTAACATCATTTTTTCGATCGCTGTATACTCCTAATGTGTAGATGGAAGGATCCGGTTCAATGCCCTGTTGAATAATGTCAAAATCCTCCGCTTCCTGAGGAAGTTTTACTTTTTCTACTGCAGAGCGAACTTGATTTTCTACTTCTTTCATATTTACGCTCATATCGAATTCTATTGTTGAATACACAACGTTTGCTAAACCATCCGTATAAACATTTTCTACTCCATCGAGTTTCATAAGCTCTCGCTCAAGCGGCTCTCCTATTTCACGGATTGACTGCTCCGGTGATGCACCTGGATATGGAACAACTACTGTCATGTATGGAATATTAATATTGGGGTATTTTTCAATATTCAAGTCCTTAACAGCAAATACTCCTCCTCCAATCACTAATAGCGTCAGCAGCAATAATGCTACTGCATTTTTTAAACTGAACTGAATAATGGATTTCATAGTAGTATTTCTCCTTTGCTTATTAAAAATGACTCTCGCACTTCTTAATAGTAAATTATAGTAGCAATGTAAGAATATAGCACTCAGTATTATTTAGTAATAAGACTTAAGGCTTACTCAGCTCCTTTTTGAAAATTGCACACTTTTTCAATATATGCATGAGGTTAATAGAAATGTCTGATTACACAGAAAATGGAGCAAAAATAATGGAGCAAAATTCAAGTGCCTGGAGCGGAAATCAACGGGCAAACTTTATAATCTAAAAACAACAATCTATGCGAAAAGAGCCCTTCAAAAGATGTAAGAGCTGTCCCTTAGCAACAATCCCACAAAAACAGAAAAAAAAGCACGGACTCCAAGAATCCATGCTTTTTCACCCTTATACCCAGCCGCGGAATTTAGAAGCTTCGGCCATTTTTCGTGCTCCTACCATGTAAGCGGCAAGACGCATGTTGACTTTTCGGGATTGAGAAACTTCATAAACATTGTTAAATGCTTGAACAAGAACTTTTCGAAGCTTTTCATTCACTTCTTCTTCACTCCAGTAGTAACCTTGATTGTTTTGTACCCATTCAAAGTATGATACGGTTACGCCACCCGAGCTTGCTAGTACATCCGGAACAAGAAGAATACCACGCTCTGTCAAGATTTTTGTAGCTTCCAATGTTGTCGGTCCGTTCGCAGCTTCTACAACAATAGATGCTTTAATTTGATGTGCGTTTTTCTTTGTAATTTGATTTGAAATGGCAGCGGGAACTAAAATATCACAGTCCATTTCAAGAAGCTCTGCGTTTGTAATTGTATTTTCAAACAGCGTTGTTACTGTTCCAAAGCTGTCACGACGGTCAAGCAGGTAATCGATATCTAATCCCTTTGGATCGTAAAGTGCACCGTACGCATCTGAAATACCGATTACTTTTGCTCCTGCATCGTGCATGAATTTCGCCAAGAAACTTCCAGCATTTCCAAAGCCTTGTATAATGACTCTTGCCCCTTCGATGGAGATGCCTTTTTTCTTGGCAGCTTCTTCAATACAGATTGTCACACCTTGTGCTGTTGCTTTTTCACGACCTTGGGAACCTCCAAGCACAAGAGGTTTACCTGTAATAAAACCAGGAGAATCGTATTCACGAAGGCGACTGTATTCATCCATCATCCAAGCCATGATTTGTGAGTTGGTATAAACGTCCGGTGCTGGGATGTCTTTTGTCGGCCCAACAATCTGGCTAATGGCACGGACATACGCACGACTAAGTCGCTCTAGCTCACCCATGGACATCGTTCTTGGATCACATATGATTCCTCCTTTTCCTCCACCGTATGGTAGATCGACGATTCCACACTTTAAGCTCATCCACATAGATAGAGCCTTTACTTCCTCTTCATCTACTTCAGGATGGAAACGTACGCCCCCTTTTGTTGGCCCAACAGCATCGTTATGTTGAGCACGATAGCCAGTAAAGACTTTTACACTTCCGTCATCCATGCGGACAGGCATACGTACTGTCAGCATCCTTAATGGCTCTTTTAAAAGCTCATACATTTCTTCGTTGTAGCCAAGCTTTGTTAAAGCATCCTTGATGACAACCTGTGTTGATGTAAAAAGATTTAAAGATTCTTCTTGAACTTGTTCTGTTTTATTTTCAGTTACCCCTGTTGCTCCCATTGTTGCACCTCATTTTTATCGCATTATGCTAATACTTTTTGAATACGTTCAATTGCCCAATCTAACTCTTCCTTCGTTATAACTAAAGGAGGAGCGAAACGAATAACTGTGTCATGCGTTTCCTTACATAACAATCCTTCATCTTTTAATTGTTCACAATATTTACGAGCTGGTTCTTTTAATTCAACACCAATAAATAAACCGCGTCCACGCACTTCTTTAATCATTGGATTGTTGATTTCTTTTAATTTAGAAATAAAGTACTCACCTAATTCTAAAGAACGCTCTGCTAATTTTTCTTCAACTAGCACGTCTAACGCAGCTATTGAAACTGCACATGCCATTGGGTTTCCGCCGAAAGTTGACCCGTGAGAGCCCGGATTGAATACACCTAGGACATCCTTGTTAGCTACTACGCAGGAGATTGGGAATACGCCGCCTCCTAGCGCTTTTCCTAAAATGTACATATCCGGCTCTACATCTTCCCACTCACAAGCAAACATTTTACCAGAACGACCTAGACCAGCCTGAATTTCGTCAGCAATAAACAATACGTTATGTTCTTTACAAAGCTCGAGAGCAGCCTTCATGAAGCCTTCTTTCGGAATAACGATTCCAGCTTCGCCTTGAATCGGCTCAATTAAAAATGCGGCTGTGTTAGGTGTGATGGCGTTTTTCAATGCTTCTATATCACCGTATGGAATTAATTTAATGCCAGGAAGCATTGGTCCAAAACCACGTTTATATTCTTCTTCAGAAGAAAGAGACACTGCAGTCATAGTTCGACCGTGGAAGTTCCCGATACATGCAATGATTTCTGCTTGATTATTAGGTACGCCTTTCACATCGTAAGCCCAGCGACGAGCTGCTTTAATAGCCGTTTCAACTGCTTCAGCTCCCGTATTCATCGGAAGGGCCATTTCTTTATTCGTCAGCTTGCAGATTTTTTCATACCAAGGGCCAAGCTGATCGTTATGGAATGCACGAGAAGTTAACGTTACACGATCTGCTTGATCTTTCAAAGCTTTAATGATTTTAGGGTGGCGATGACCTTGGTTAACTGCAGAATAGGCACTTAACATATCCATGTATTTGTTGCCTTCCGGATCCTTCACCCACACACCTTCAGCCTCAGAAATGACAATTGGAAGCGGATGATAATTGTTTGCACCGTACTTCTCTGTTTGAGTAATCAACTCTTGTGTTTTTGTTTGAGACTTGTTCATGAGCTTCGCCTATCCCCTTTCAATTTATGGATAATACTATATACGTTTCTTCTCTCACCTTTGACGATAAAATAATCTTGTTTAACAACGGCTCCAGCTTAATGATAGTGGTCTAAGCGGAGCTAAGACATTTATATTCTTCATCACATAAGATAAATGACAACACATGGCTATACAAAATTAGCGAAGCTCCGCCCTTTTTTCACAGTAACTAAAACATTTCAGACGTTGTTTTTGCTTGCATGTGAAGCACGAGGTAGTCAGGGCCGCCTGCTTTTGAGTCTGTTCCGGACATGTTGAAGCCGCCGAATGGCTGATATCCAACAATCGCTCCTGTACATCCTCTGTTAAAGTATAGGTTACCTACATGGAAGTCTTCACGTGCTTTTTCGATGTGTGCACGGTTGTTTGTAATAACAGCGCCTGTTAAGCCGTATTCTGTGTTGTTGGCAATTTCAATCGCATGATCGAAGTCTTTTGCCTTTGCGAATGCGACCACTGGTCCGAAGATTTCTTCCTGCATAATGCGAGCCTTTGGATCAACATCGGCAATAATCGTTGGCTGGATGAAGAAGCCTTTGGAGTTGTCTCCCTCTCCGCCTGTCATCAATCTACCTTCTTGCTTTCCGATTTCCACGTACTCCATGATTTTCTTGAAGGCAGCGTTGTCGATTACTGGACCCATGAAGGTAGTTGGATCAGTCGGATCGCCCACTGTTAATTCTTTCGTTAATTCAACTGCGCGAGCCAGCACTTGATCGTACACATCTTCTACGATCACCGCACGAGAACATGCAGAGCATTTTTGACCAGAGAAGCCGAACGCGGATTTCACGATCGATTGAGCGGCTAATTCTAAATCTGCATCGCTGTCCACAACGATGGTATCTTTACCGCCCATTTCTGCGATCACTCGTTTTAGCCAGATTTGGCCTTCGTTAACTTTTGCAGCGCGCTCGTAAATGCGAATCCCTACATCACGAGATCCAGTGAAGGAGATGAATCGAGTACGCGGGTGATCGACTAAATAATCTCCGACCTCAGCCCCGCTGCCTGGTACGAAGTTTAGAACGCCGGCAGGAAGACCTGCTTCCTCCATGACTTCAACAAATTTAGCGGCAATAATTGGTGTTGTAGAAGCTGGTTTTAATAGAACCGTGTTTCCTGTTACGATAGCCGCTACTGTTGTACCCGCCATGATGGCAAACGGGAAGTTCCAAGGAGAGATGATAATACCCACTCCAAGTGGAATGTAGTTATATTGGTTGTACTCGCCAGGACGGCTTTCTACCGGAACACCATCTTTTAGCTTCAGCATTTGACGAGCATAGTACTCTAAGAAATCAATTGCTTCTGCAGTATCTGCATCCGCTTCGTTCCAAGGCTTACCTGCTTCCTTCGTTAAAAGGGCAGAGAACTCATGCTTGCGGCGGCGGATGATCGCAGCTGCACGGAACAAAATGTCAGCACGGGATTCCGGCTTCACTTTTCTCCACGTTTTGAACGTTTCGTCCGCAACCTGCATCGCTTTTTCAGCAAGCTCACGGTTCGCTTTCGATACGCGACCAATTACTTCCTCTTTGTTTGCCGGGTTAATCGAAACAATTTTATCTTCAGTAGAAATACGCTCTCCGCCAATGACAAGATCGTAGTCTTGGCCAAGATAGGATTCTACTAGTTTTAAACCTTCTAAATAAGCTTTCTTGTTGCTTTCTTCTGAAAAATTTGTAAATGGTTCATGCTTGTATGCCTGTACCATTTGTACTCCCCCTTGTATTGAATTTTAATCCCACATTTATTAATGCAACTATCGTGCCAATTTTTCAAAACTAGATTTGACAATATGTTTACATTTTTCATCCTTATTTACTGCAAATGATTTTTGCTGTTTGTAAGCGATTACAGATGCAAAAAAGCAAAAATTACTTGCACCTAATAAAATTCATGATACGATCAATATGAACCTATTATAAAAGAGGTGCAGCTTAATGAATCACACAGAAGATTATAAACACTTATTTTCCATCTATCAACGTATTTTAGATGAAATTGACGTAGGGATTCACGTCATTAACAAAGAAGGAAAGACCATCATTTATAATAAAAAAATGGTTGAGATAGAAGGAATGAATGTAGAAGATGTGTTGGATAAAAATATTTTGGATGTCTTTACTTTTCACCAAAATGAAGACAGCACACTTCTTCAAGCCTTAAAAAAAGGCAAAACCACTAAAAATTCGAAGCAAACGTATTTTAACAATAAAGGGCAAGAAATTACCACCATTAATGATACGTTTCCCATCATCAATGAAGATCGAACAATTGGGGCCATTGAGATTGCGAGGGATGTGACAAAGCTTGAGAAACTAATCCGCCAGAATATCCATAAAAAAGGCGACACAAAGTATACGTTTGACAGCATCATCGGAAGCAGCGAGGAGATTAAAGCTGTAATCGAAACAAGTAAGAGAGCGACAAGAACCGTTTCATCCATTTTAATTATCGGAGAAACCGGAACAGGAAAAGAGCTTTTTGCCCAGAGTATCCATAACGGCAGTCCGCGTTCTTCCGCCCCTTTCATTTCGCAAAACTGCGCTGCCTTACCTGACACACTCATTGAGGGAATTTTGTTTGGTACGAAAAAAGGTGCCTTCACTGGTGCGATCGAAAGACCTGGTTTGTTTGAGCTTGCGGAAGGTGGAACGCTGCTGCTTGATGAAATCAATTCTTTAAATCCAGCTCTTCAAGCTAAATTATTGAGAGCTATTCAAGAGAAAAAAATTCGCAGGGTTGGTGACACGAAAGATATAGAGGTGGACGTAAGAATTATTGCAACGATTAACGAGGATCCAATAGATGCCATCGCTGCGGGCCGATTACGCAAAGACTTATATTATCGTTTAAGTGTCGTGTCTCTTTTCATCCCTCCCTTAAGAAACCGAAAGGAAGATATTGAGGAGCTCGTTCACTTTTTCATAGAAAAGTATAATCATATTTTTGGAATGAGCGTTAAAGGTATTGAACAGGATGTATTAAACCAATTCAAGAAATATGACTGGCCCGGCAATGTCCGCGAACTTGAGCATATTATTGAAGGTTCGATGAATTTAATAGATTATGAAGATATGATCTCATATACGCATTTGCCTATTTCATTTAGGAATAAACCTCAGTTCAAAGATGATTTTTCGAGCGAAAGCAATGGCAGCGATTTCATGATAACGAGCGGAAAAAGCATCAAGCCACTAGAGCAATATATGGAGGAAGCAGAAGTATATTATTTGCGTAAAGTGCTCAAACACCACGATTACAACATTACCAAAGCCGCAGCCGCACTTGGCATGAGCAGACAAAATCTTCAATATCGAATGAGAAAATACACTATCCAAAAATCATAAGCTTACTTCTACTAAGCTCATAAAATAATTGTTTAAGCGCCTGACTCCCGTCTTCAGATTCTATATGTGCAAAACAATGATCCTGTTTTCAATATTTTAGGAACGAGGGAGCCAGGCTCTTTGTTTTAAGACAGTCTTTCTGCCTTTATACCATTATTATTTATCCCCATTTTCTAATAAACATTTCAAAAAAATAAATTTCAATTTTTACCATTCGTATGTTGACAATACAATCTATTCCAGTATATAATTATCTCAAGTTAAATTATCTTTAATTAAAGATAATTTATTTTAAAATACTTAAATTAAAACAACCTGAGGGGGAATGAAACATGGCAAAAACTAAATGGGCCGTAGACACTGCACATAGCAGCATTGATTTTTCAGTAAAACATATGATGATCGCAAAAGTAAAAGGGACATTCCACAAATTTGAAGCCTCCATCGAAGCAGATCCTACTGACTTAACGACCGCAGATATCAAATTTAATGTTGATGTATCCAGCATCGATACTCGCAACAGCGACCGAGACGCTCACCTTCGTTCAGCTGATTTCTTTGATGCCGAAACTTATCCAACTTTAACCTTCCATTCTACGAATATTGTAAAAACAGGCGACGATGAATACAATGTGACTGGCGATTTAACCATTCGTGGCGTTACACGCTCAGAAACCTTCTTCGTTACTTTTGAAGGTCAAGGAAAAGATCCATGGGGTAACGAAAAAGTTGGTTTCAGCGCTGAAGGAAAAATCAACCGTAGTGATTATGGATTAACCTGGAATGCAGCTCTAGAAACAGGCGGCGTGCTTGTAGGTGACCAAATTAAAATCTCCCTTCAAATTGAAGCAGCGAAGGAAGCATAATGAAAGAGATTAAAGAAAAAGGTCTTTCCCGTCAATGACAGGAAAGACCTTATCTTATTTCTTAATTAAACCTTCACGTTGAGATTGTTCAATCCATTCTTGTAATTTATCCTTTAACGTGTTAAATCCTTCATTTCCCTCAGATACCGGCTTAACTTGAGCTTGACGTTTCTTCGGAGCTGGCTTTTTTACTTGAGTTTGCGGACGATCAGGAGCCTCTTCAGTCGCTCGAATGGATAATCCAATTTTACCGGCTTCTTCATCCACAGATAAAATTTTTACTTTAACCTCGTCCCCCACTTTCAAATGTTCGCTTACATCTTTTACATACCCGTGTGTAATTTCAGAAATGTGTACCAAGCCTTGAGCGTTTTCATCCAACGCAACGAACGCACCATAAGGCTGAATGCCTGTTACTTTCCCTGTTACAATTGTTCCAACTTCATATTTTTCTGCCATGTAAACACTCCTAAATAATAAGTAATTTCGTCACTTTTTCACGCAATTATATATTATAGCACAATGTAGAAACCAATTCAAAAAATACCATTTCTCCTTAACAGTTTATGTAAATTTTCCCCTTTATAAATGCAAACGATTGACCATGAAATCGAACAGCTTGTGAAAGATATCGGTACAAAAAAAGCCAAACTTATTTTAAAGAAAGCGAAGGAATTTAGAGAAGACGATTTTCTTCGTGTTTTACAAATGCTGTATGAAATGAAATATAAAGCAAACTAGCCCCAAAAAAAGACTGCGTCAGAGCAGTCTTTTTTAAAGTATTAAAAATTTTTCAAAAGAATTGTATAAAAACAATCCCTTTTGGTAAGAATAGATACCATAAGGCTTTCTATACTAATCCATTAGATTAGTACATTGGAAACATCATGTCTTAGGCTCCCCCAAATTCTTAAGGCATCGGTTTTCCGAATTCCCCTTTTTGGACGAGGTAATCTCTTTAGAGTAGCCTCGTTTTTTTTTGAATAAGGGCGGTCAAGGGGACGAATTAATGTACTTTTAAATTCTCAAGAAAGCGGGTGATTCTTTTAATGGCCTCTTGCAGCTGTTCGATAGAGGATGCATAGGAACAACGAATATGTCCTTCTCCACTTTCTCCAAACACATTACCAGGTACTACTGCTACTTTTTCCTCCATCAATAAGCGTTCAGCAAATTCCTCTGAGGTTAAGCCTGTGCTTTTTATGGAAGGAAAGGCATAAAATGCGCCACCTGGAATATGACAATCCAGCCCAATTTCATTAAATGATTTTACAATATAATTCCTTCTAGCTCGATAACTGCGACGCATTTCTTCTACGTCATCCATTCCGTTTTTTAAGGCCTCAATTGCTGCATGCTGAGCCATAGTAGAAGCACACATCATCGTGTATTGGTGAATCTTCAGCATAGCCTCGCTGAACTCGAGTGGAGCGCAAAGGAACCCAAGCCGCCATCCCGTCATGGCAAAACCTTTTGAAAATCCGTTGATCAAAATGGTTCTTTCTCTCATTTCTTGTATCGCTGCAAAGCTTGTAAATTCTTCATCATATGCCAGTTCGGCATAAATTTCGTCTGACAGTACCAGCAAATCATGTTTTTTTACTACCTCTGCTAGCTGTTCCAACTCTTTGCGATTTAACTGCGTCCCAGTCGGATTATTAGGGGAACAAATTAAGAGAGCTTTTGTATTTGGTGTGATAGCAGCTTCCAGCTCTGTCGGTGTCAGCTTAAAATCATTTTCCTTTTTGGTTTGGATTGTAACCGGTACTCCTCCGGCTAGCGTCACAAGTGGAACGTATGAAACGAAGCTTGGTTCAACGACCAATACTTCATCACCCGGATTCAATATGGCCCTCAAGGCAATATCAATCGCTTGGCTTGCCCCAACCGTCACAATGATTTCGTTTTGAGGATTATAGCTTACACCGAACGATCGTGTTACATATTTTGCAATTTCTTTTCTGAGTTCAATCAAGCCTGCATTCGCAGTATAAGAAGTGTGACCTTCTTCAAGTGACGAGATTGCCGCTTCGCGGACTGCCCATGACGTGACAAAATCCGGCTCACCTACACCTAGCGAAACAACCCCTTCCATATTAGCAGCCAGGTCAAAAAAGCGTCGTATTCCAGAAGGCTTTAAATCTTGTACGGTTTTGGAAAGATAACTCGTTTTGATCATGGGGACACCACAATTCGTTTATCCTCATCATTTTGCTCGAAAACAATTCCGTCATGTTTGTACTTCTTGAGGATAAAATGAGTTGTTGTTGAGAGTACGGAATCCAAAGTCGACAGTTTGTCCGATACAAATCTTGCCACTTCGTTCATCGACTTTCCTTCAATGATGACAGAAAGATCGTAAGCCCCAGACATCAAGTAAACGGATTGCACTTCCTTGAACTGATAAATTCGCTTTGCTATATCATCGAACCCAACGCCTCTTTTTGGAGTCACTTTTACATCAATCATTGCCGTAACACCTTCATGATCATCCACCTTTGACCAATTAATAATAGTCATATAGCGAACAATGATATTTCTTTCTTCTAGCTTTTTTAAGGTCCCTTCCAATTCTTCTTGGGAAAGGCCAATCATTTTCGCCAAGTCCTTCGTGTCGATTCTCCCATTGTTTTCGATAATTTTTAAAATTTCAATTTCTTTGTCGTTCAAATACATGTACATCCCCCCACAAATTGTAAAACTGGACATTATTAATACCTTCAAAGACCGGAAACAATTATCACTATTTTCGGTAAAATGAAATAAATCTCATTTATTATAACAAATATTAACTTTTATTGAAAAATGCTTTTGTTTTATTGGGTTACGATTATTTTTACTTTTTGGGGAAAAAATAGCTATATAGTTTTGCGAGGAATAAATAGTAGGAGACATAAAAGGAGTGATTGACTATGACACGGCCCGTTGCAAAGCATACAATCGTAAACGGTAACCAAGTATATTATGAATTATATACGAATCCGTCTTCATCCCATACGCTTGTACTAATCCACGGGTTTTTGTCTTCTTCCTTCAGCTACCGCAGGATGATTCCTTTTTTGATACATGAATTTAATATTCTTTCAGTGGATTTGCCTCCTTTCGGAAAAAGCGGAAAAGAAATCCATTATAAATATTCGTATGAGAATTTAGCCCAAACCGTTCTACAATTGACGAAAGAAGAGCACATTCATGAATTTTCTGTGGTAGGCCACTCGATGGGAGGTCAAATATCGCTTCACATCATGAGACAAGCTCCCGAAAGAGTACATAAAGGGATCCTTCTTTGTAGCTCTAGTTACATGAAACGGGCTAAAAAGAGACTCATTTACTCCAGCTTCATCCCTTATTTTCATCTGTATGTTAAGCTATGGCTAGCGAGGTCAGGGGTAAGAAGCAATTTACAAAATGTTGTCTATAACCAAACTCTAATTGATGATGAAATGATGTTTGGCTACTTGCAACCCTTTCTAGAGGATGACATTTTCCGAGCATTAACGAGAATGATTCGAGATCGCGAAGGAGATTTAGAAGAAAAGGCATTAAAGGAGATTCGAACTCCATGCTTGTTAATTTGGGGAGAGCATGACCGCGTTGTTCCACTCCGAACTGGGAAAAAACTTCATCAGGACCTTCCAAACTCTAAGCTTGTCGTTCTAAAGGAGGCAGGCCATCTTGTGTCTGAGGAAAAACCAAAGGAAGTCGCTGATTATATGAAGGAGTTTATTTACGGGCAAAAGAGTTAAAGAAAAAGAGCTATAGTCAAGCTGTTAACTGCTTTAGCTCTTTTGCATATCAATATCAGAATGCTCTCCCTAGCTTAAATCTTTCCCCCATAGGTTATTCAAAATAACAATATAGAGCGTCAACATTGCCGAGATAATGAAAAATACGATCGGTAAAAAGCGGTAATTTTTTGTTTTCCTAAATGACCAAATATATACGAAAGCTCCAATTGTTGCTGTAATATAATAAAAATAAAACATTTGATAAAAGGTCAATGGGCCTAAGAATAAAGATAGCACCGAAAATTGAACAATAAATGCAACCATAGAGTACAAGGACCATCTCTGCTCCCTATTTTTAAAGACACCAATAATTGAAAAGGTCAACGCACCTAATAACAAGGCAAAAAACAACCATTCATACAAAAAGAATACGGATTCATGATGGACTGAAAAATAGTAGCTGATCAAAGACAAAGGAAGTATTGCGAGTAATAAATAACCCGATACTTTTACATAATTCATTTAAATCCTCCTATTTAGACCAATATTTAATTCCCTATCCTTCCTCTTTTTAAACGTCATGATTTTGATCAAAAACATAATGAAGCCTAGCTTATTTTCTGAATATTTTAATGAAATATATCACCTTTTATAGTATCATAGAAAGAAAAAATTTGCGGGGTGAGGATTTGGAAAATTTGTTTGATCAACCTATTAATCGGGAAAATACTAGATCTCTAAAATGGGATTTTACAGAAGAAAGATTTGGCGTGAAGGATGCGTTACCGATGTGGGTGGCTGATATGGATTTTGCTTCACCTCAATGTATAATTGATGCGCTTAAGAACAGAGCCGCTCATCCTGTTTACGGCTATACAGGTCCTTCCAATCCATTATATGAAAGCATTATTCATTGGATGAGAAAGAAACATGATTGGAATATACATAAATCTTGGATTACTTTTAGTTCAGGAGTAGTTTCTGCACTTGCCACCTGTGTTCAGGCTCTTTCAAATCCGGGGGATAAAATTTTACTGCAGTCTCCGGTTTATACCCCTTTTTTCCATGTAATAAAAACGAATGATCGTGAAGTTGTGAACAGCCAGCTGAAACTGATAAATGGTAGATATGAATTAGATTTCGAGGACTTTGAGGAAAAGCTTAAGTCCGGGGTCAAGCTGTTTCTTTTCTGTAGCCCCCATAATCCAGGTGGACGCATTTGGACGAAAGAAGAATTAACGAAAATAGGAGAGCTTTGCACAAAGTATAACGTCACGATGATCTCTGATGAAATTCATGCAGACTTAGCTTTACCAGGATACCAGCATATTCCCCTTGCAACCTTGGGTGATTTTTCGAATCGTACTATTACCTGCATGGCGCCAAGTAAAACGTTCAATATTGCCGGGATCCAAGCATCTATTATGATCACGGAAAATCGAGAGCTACGAGCAAAAATCACGGCCCATCAGCAAAAACAAGGTTTTCACGGCTTGAACTTATTTGCTTTAGAAGCAATGGAAGCTGCTTATCGGGACGGGGAAGCATGGCTTAATGAAGCCGTTTCATATATTCATATAAATACAAAGCTTGCCATAGAGTATATTCAAAAAGAAATTCCGCAGCTAAAGCCAATGAAACCAGAAGCATCTTATTTACTTTGGATCGATTGCAGGGACCTAGGGCTTACAAACCAAGAGATTCAAGACAAATTATTGAAAGAAGCAAAACTCATCCTTGAACCTGGTCCAAAATACGGCCCTGGTGGAGAAGGCTGGGTCCGCATGAACCTAGGGTGTACGAGAACCACCCTAATGGACGGACTAAACAGACTAAAAAAAGCATTCTTATAAGAAAAGCGGAAAGCGCCTGTATTAAGGAACGTCGACGTCACGACATCCTGTCGAAGCCCGACGGGAAAATGTTCTTCACCCGAAGAAGTCCCAGAGACTTCGCAGGGGGAAGGTTATTTTACCCGAGGAGCTGGCGCTTGCAGCTAGACAATTAGAAAAGCGGAAAGCGCCTGCTTAATGTATTAGCTTTAAATAGGAAATCCCGACTTCCTTACATGGTCGGGATTTTACATTAGTTTCTCTTTTTGTTTTTACTGATTTCCCCACACGCTATCCTCTTCCCAGAGTTACCTGCAGGCTGCGTCATCCCATCGTCCTTTTTCTCATGAATGATAATAGCAGTGCCATTCTTTGAGAGTAAGGAGTTTTTCCCTTCCTGCATGGTGACACTTGGAGCAAGAATTTTCACCTTGACCGTGCCGTCTTCCTTTACGATCAGGTTTGGCAGATCTCCTGCATGTGAACCCTCTGGATGCAAGAGACCATGCTTTTTCTTTTCTGGGTCAAAATGATTACCTGCTGATTTAAAGTCTGGAGCCTTACATTTCCCCTTCTCATGTATATGGATTGCATGTTCTCCTGGTTTCAATCCCTCTAAATCGATATCAAACTCCACGCCTTTTGCCTGCTCCGCAAGCTTGATTGTACCAAGTGAATCTCCATTAGGATTGAATATTTTAACGTCCAGTTTCGTTGGATTTTGTTCCGTACAGGCACTTAACAGGAGTACCATTGCTACTAATAGGGCCTTTTTCAAGCTGAGTCCTCCCTAAAACACATTTTGACTTTAGGATGCCCAATACAAGCGGAGATTATGCAGCATTGCTATATAGAATAGGCACGAATTCATAGCAAATGTTGTAGTAATTCTACGGGATACTCTAGGATTACTAAATCATGCTGCCACACAATACAATAATCCCGCGGGTATACGTGATAATCCCGCCGGTTATCTATATTATCCCGCGAGTTTTCATAATATTCCCGCCGGTTTCGGTAATAAACCCCGCTAAAGGTTACTTTTTACACTTTTTAGAAAGATAGGAGCTTTCACTGAGTAATAGACAACCAAAAAGTTTGCACATTCCATAAAAAAACTGAACCAGTTTATCAACCAGTTTATCTGGTTCAGCTTCCTTACTTTTCGTCTCTAAATCCGTCTTTCAAAATCCTGGTTTCCAGTTCCTTTGCTTTTTCCGCCTCTTTTTTAGAAATACGAATAATTAAGCGCATTGTTAATGCAGCCCCGATTAGAAAAATTACAGACGTTATGGCAGCAGGAATATATTCTGATTTATCCTCTGGAAAATAGAGAAACAATCCTAAAAGTGCATCAAATACATGCATATTTTTTGTACTTCCTTTCTCATCCCTTTGCGCTCATTATAACAAGGATGAATAGGAATTCCTACTATTATGATAGTGAAGTGAGATAATAAATAAGAGCCCCAATGGGACTCTTCATTTTACTGAACAACCTCAATTTTTTTGATCACTACATCTTCTACCGGCTTGTCACCCGCACCGGTTTTTACGTTTGCGATGGCATCTACAACGTCCATACCTTCGATCACTTGGCCAAATACGGTATGTTTATGATCGAGCCAAGGCGTTCCACCATTTTTCTCGTATAATTCTACTACTTCTTCAGGATATCCGGCTTTAACCATTTGCTCTTTTAAACCAGGATCGATTTCTTTAGCTTGGACGATAAAAAACTGGCTACCATTTGTTCCGGGACCGGCGTTCGCCATGGAAAGTGCCCCTCTAAAGTTGAAGAGCTTCATGGAGAATTCATCTTCGAAAGGTTTACCCCAAATACTTTCTCCTCCCATGCCTGTTCCATCTGGATCTCCGCCTTGAATCATGAAGTCTTTGATAACACGATGAAAAATGACACCCTCATAATATCCGTTCTTCGCATGCGTCACAAAGTTCTCAACCGCTTTGGGTGCATATTTAGGAAATAATTTAATTTTAATATTTCCCATTGTTGTTTCCATGATTACCACTTTTTCATCATCTTGTACTTCTGTAAACTGCGGATACATGCTCATTTGTTTCTCTCCTTCATTTTTTTCTTGATGTTCTGCTACCGGCTTGTCCTCTTTTACTTTTTTATCTGCACTCGTTTCACTTTTACCGCAAGCCGTTAACAATACCATAATGAAAAGAAGAAGGAAAAACAAGAATTTCCTCATCATACTATCTACCTCCACTTCAAAACTTTACCTGATTTTCAACTAAAAATCACGTTCAATTTGCAGGCTTGTCCTTCTTTTAACGATACAGGTTCGTTTGATATGATGAAGATAATGATATAAAAAGGAGAGGAATTCATTGAGTCAGGATCATTTTAAAATTGGCGACTACGTAACAGCAATCTATAAAACCGGAAAGTATATTGGAGAAATTACAGATGTACGCCCAAATAGTTATTTAATTCGTGTATTAGCAGTTGAAAAACATCCAATGCAAGGTGATCTGCATAATCCTAAACAAGTAGATGTAGCGATGTTTCATCAACGAAGGGCTTTAGCTTTCAGGGAGCAGACAAATGTACCGAAAAACATGGTGAGAGAGTATAAAGATGAGGTGCCGGATTACAAAGCTTCCTTAAAGGCAGCCGTTCAAAAAATGAAAGAAACTTTACTGTCAGAAGACACACCTTGGAGTCAAAAAAGCATAGAAATGCTTGAAGAGCTTGAGAGGGATTATTTTAAATAAGCTTTTGTTTATAGCCTTCCAAAGCCAAATCATATGTAGATGATTTGGCTTCTAAAAGGCCATTTTACTTAATACCTTTGAAAGGTCAATACGATCGCCGATTGTTGTTGGTTGATGTTTTTCTAAATATTGTTTATCTTTTTCTACTAATTTAAAAATATGATAGGTAGTCATAGCGTCGTCTAGAGCTCGGTGATGACGGCCTACCCCTTCTTTTCCATATTCCTGAACAGCTTTCCAAAGCCCTGTTTGATTCTGGTCTCCAAAGAAACGCTTATATTCCATAGATAAGTCGACAAATTTACCTTTAAACGGGAATTCGACTCTTGCTTGCTGACAATTATGTCTCAATACTTTCATATCCATGTTTCCCCAAGTCACAACAACGCTAGGCTTATCCCCTTCAAACTCAGAAATAGCTAGAACAAAATCTTCAAAGGAAATGCCTTCATCTATATTTTGCTGGGAAATTTTCAAGAAGTTCTTGCACCGCTCTGATAGAATCGGATATTTATTAGGCTTTACGAACGTAGAGAATTGTTTTTGAATTTCATTATTCACTACAAGTATAGCACCAACCTCGATAATTTCGGGAAAGAAACCATTTGGCTTCATTTTCCCTTCAGGCATCGTGAATTCAAAATCAATGAATACATAAGGTTGATTCTTTTCCATACTCTTTCCTCCTTTTTAGTTAGATTTTACTACAGCACTCTGTTAAAAATTTGAAAAACGTTCCTGAATGTACTATTAATCAAGAATTATAACAGATTTAGAAATGATATTTTCATATTTTACAAAATTGGGCCATAAATTATTCTAATTTTAGATGAACAATATCGTTTCATAGGTTAAAAAGGAATACCTTGAACCTCCCACCTCGTGCTTTCATAACGGAAAATTGTAGCATTTTTCTTTAAAGCTCTTTATTCCTTTTTTCAATTATTTTATGATGGGTTAGTAATAAAAAATTCAACTCTGGTGTTGCAAGAATTAATTTGTAGTCAGTGACCTTTTACGTGTCATTGCACCCCTGTTATGTGTAAAGCTTGTCTGTAAAAATAATAATTCTATATAGAATGGAAGATGGACAGTTGCGTACATTTTTTGGATATCTATTAACTTTATTACTCGTCCCTCTTTTTTCGATTCTGATCATCTTGACCTTTAAAGAATGGAGTAGTTTCCAACCACTGCTTACATACTTGGATCAACATCTAGCCCTTAAGGAAATCCGATTGCCGCAAAACAGCTATATAACGGCGGCAGACGGAACTGTCATTTCGGAGATTCAGAGAGAGCAAAATCGAGAATATTTGGAATATGAACAGATTCCACAATTTATAAAAGATGTATTTGTGACAATAGAAGATCGACATTTTTTTGAGCATTCTGGAATCGATGCAGTTGCAATTAGCCGGGCTATTTTGGTGAACTCTCAAAATCAATCGATTGAGCAAGGCGGGAGTACCATTACACAGCAGCTAGCGAGAAACCTGTTCTTAAATCATGAAAAAACCTATAACCGAAAATTATCAGAGCTGCTCTATTCCTATCAGCTGGAAAGACAATTATCAAAAGAAGAGATTCTGGAGCTCTACTTAAATGCCATCTATTTTCAAAATGGTGCGTATGGCATTCAAGCTGCTTCCCGGTACTATTTTCAAAAGCCGGTTTCAAAGCTTTCAAAAGCGGAGATGGCATTTCTCGCTTCTATTCCCAACAATCCCAGCTTATATGACCCATTAAAGCATTTTGATCAGACAAAGGAACGGCAAATTCGAATCCTTGAACAGCTGTTAGAGGTAAAGAAAATTTCCAAGGCTGAATTCGACCAACTGAAAAATGAAAAAATTCAGCTTAAGATTAGAAAACGAATCGACCTCTATCCTGATTATGTGACCTATGTTGAAAGTGAATTAAAAGAACTTGTCGCCCAGTCTGAAGGGATGACAGCTGAATTAGAAAGTAAGGACGCTGTCCGTCGTGCAAAAGCTGAGGCTAAGTTAAACGAAAAGGTTACAAAGCTCTTACAATCAGGTGTTACGATCCATACGGCCCTTGATAAATCCTTGCAGGATAAAGTCAAAAGAACCATTGAAAATGAGCTAACGTATCCAAATGTCCAAGGAGCTGCAGTCGTTATACAACATCATACGCACGAGCTTGTCTCTTTGATTGGGGGAAAGCATTATAAAAAATATACTTTTAATCGGTCTTTTCAAAGTTTTCGCCAGCCAGGTTCCGCAATCAAGCCTTTACTTGTTTATGCACCGTATTTAGACAGAACAGGTGCGGATTTGAATGATCGCGTAAACGCTGGGGCATTTTGCCACAAGGGATATTGCCCACAAAACTATGGTGGTGCTGTTTATGGCCAAGTCACCTTGAAAAGAGCCTTTGCTCATTCATATAACACGCCGGCTATTCGACTCCTACAAGCAACGGGCATTAAAAATAGCTTTAGCTACTTGAAACCGTTCCAATTCTCAATGGTAACAGTGCAAGACCATGTGCTGTCGGCAGCCGTTGGGGGATTCTCCTATGGAATCAGTCCACTCGAGCTCACAAGCGCCTATACCTCTTTCCAGGATGGGAGTTATCAACCAGCTAGAGCCATACGTAAAGTAACCGATCGTAACGGCACTATTTTATATGAGTGGAAAGATAAAAAGGTCCGTGTTTGGAAAGACGCAACAGTCGCAAAAATGAAAGAATTGCTTCACAGCGTAGTAACAGAAGGAACAGCACGAAAAGCTTACTATAAAACTTCCTATATAGGGGGGAAAACCGGGACAACCAATGACGTAAAAGACCTCTGGTTTGTCGGCATGGACGAAACATATACAACGGGCGTTTGGATTGGAAAAGATCAACCTAAAAGTCTAGAAAAGATTGCTTCTCAAGCCCCACATTTGAAAATATGGAAAAAAATTATGCAATAAAAAGGCTGTTTCACTTTCCCATCACCCGCTATCGGGATGTCGGGAAAATGAAACAGCCTTTTTGATTTTATCCTTTGTAGCTGTACCAAATACATTACACTGGCAAGCTTGCAATCACACTGTTATATAGCTTAAGCAACGAATAGGTGATGGTCAACACAATAATAGACCATAGGATCGTGTGAAAAAAAATCAAACCAATAAGTCCTGCGGTTGATAAAGTGTTGCTGATTTTATAAACAAAATAGATGAAAGCGATGATCGTAGTAATAAGAAATACTGCACATACCAGAAGGAACGATTGAACACAAAGAAGAGAAACAACTCCTCCTAATAAATAAATGGCAGAACCAAGCCGGATATTTTTTAAGTTTTCTCCTTCCGAATCCTTTGAAAAAAACAATAACGATAGCTCCAAGATCGTGTCGGAAACCAACTTTAGAGCAGCAAAAAGCATGAAATAAAGTAGAAACATTGCCAAAAGCAGAGCTAGCTTTATCCCTGCATCTGAAAAAAACTCTAGCATTCCGTCATAAATTCCTATATTTTCCAACAGAACAAGCGCCTGCATTTCTGAATAAATCGCAAACGATAAACTAAACAAAATAATTGATATTAAAGGAAAATATCCAATCAAGTATGTATTCTTCATTTCTTCCCCTCATTTTTCTACAAACTGAGTACTCTACAATTATGCAAAAAGAGCATCAAAAGAACAATGAAAAACTTGAATACACCAAGAATTATTTAGGTCTATTAATAATAACCTTATAAAAAATGGATATTTTCATTAAATTTCATCGCTAGAGACGAGATCTTTTATTTTTCCAAAAAGAATGATATGCGTTTAAGACCGGTTTAGTCATCGGTCTTTTTCTTATTAATAACGCTAATCCCCGTACATAGAATTGGGAGTTTGATATTCTCGTTCCAATCTTGTTGAATTTTGTGACAAGAAAATGCACTCTCAGTATATTTTTGTTCGAAAATCTTTCACTTTTCCAATAATTCCAAAATGTTATATTCATAATAGGGAAATTATGCATATTAACCTTTTATAATAAAGGAGGGGTGAGTTTGAAGGACCAAATAACGATCATTGGAGGCGGAATTGGTGGTTTAAGTGCCGGTATCGCTCTACAGCGGTTAGGGTTCCAGGTTAAGATTTATGAAAAACGCCTGGATCATTCAACAGAAGGGGCTGGTATTGTACTAGGTGCTAACGCATTAAAATCGCTCAATTATTTAGGAGTAGGGGAAAAAATCCAACAAGCCGGATATGGACTGAATGAATGTCATATTCTTTCAGAAAACGGAAAAAATCTTACCCTTTTACATTATAAAGACTCAACCATTCAAAATTATACGATGATCCTTCGCTCACAGCTTTCAAGTATATTAACCGAAACACTCCAACCAGGCACGATTGTTTATGGAAAAAAGCTAGTTGACTTATCTCAACATCGTGAAGGAATTGATCTTTTTTTCGAAGATGGCAGTCACACTCAAACGGAGTATTTAATCGGAGCTGATGGTATTTTTTCTACAGTCAGAAGAAAATTTTTACCTTATAAGCAGCTTCGTTTTGCTGGATACACATGCTGGAGAGGAGTAGTGGAAAATTGTCCTGATCATATTCCAAGGCGATTTACGGAGACATGGGGCACAAAAGGCAGGGTCGGAATTGTTCCTTTAAAGGATCAAAAGATATTCTGGTATGCATTAAAAAACTGTCAGCAGGATGATCCAGAGCTAAAGAAATGGACCATTAAAGACATCATATATAATTTTATGGATTATCACGATCCTATTCCTCAACTGCTTGAAAGGACAAAGGAACATCATATTATCCATCATGACATTTATGATCTAGATCCTATTTTTCAATACGTATTTGGCAGAGTTGTTCTTCTTGGCGATGCCGCCCATGCAACGACTCCAAATATGGGGCAGGGTGCAGGTCAAGCCATAGAAGATGCTCTATATCTTTCATTATGTTTAAAAGACAGCAATCATATTGAGAGTGCATTCATGGAATACGAAAAGCAAAGATTGCACCGGACAAGAAAAGTGGTACAGGATTCATGGGTGTTAGGAAAGGTTGCTCAGCTAGATATTCCACTGCTTTGCTCGATTCGCAACAGCATGATTAAGCTTGCACCGAATTCTTTTCATCAAAATCGTTTAAAGAATTTATTCGAAATCGATACTGAATTATAGATAAGCGAAAAGCGCCTGATTATTCTGTATAACCTTTTCTAAAAATAATAACTTCTCAGTAAAAAAAGGCAATCTCACCAATCGACAGGGAGATCGCCTTTTTATGTAGAATTAGCTTTACATGAACTTTAAAGTCCCATCATCTATTTTCTTAGTTTAATAACCGCTATTGTGCAACGAGATATACAAATCAACTGGTCGTTTTCATCGTAAATTTTCACTTCCCAAACCATTGTCGATTTTCCACGATGCAATACCGTTCCAATTGCAGTAACCGTCCCATCTCTCTTTCCTTTAATATGATTGGCGTTAATCTCCAGCCCTACAACAGCTTCATTTTCTTTGTCAACCAACTCATAAGCTCCAATACTCGCAACCGATTCAGCAAGCGCAACAGAAGCTCCGCCGTGTAACAACCCAAAGGGCTGCCTCGTTCTTTCATCAACCGGCATTGTTGCCGTTACTTTCCCATCCGCAACTTCCACAATCTCAATACCAAGTGCTTGCATCAATGTATTTTCAATCATCATATAAGCCCACCTCTTTTTTCAAATAAATGTAATGTTCGATTTCTTTTTGCTCATTCCTGCAATAAAAAGAATTTTTTATGAAACTAGCTTAATCAGGATCAACACATGATGCAAACATATTCTCAAGGATCCTACATCATTTGATAAAGTAATAAAGAATGGGGAAAAAGTCATGAATGATCTACCTTTTAACAACTATAATAATCTATTTTACAAGAAAAGGAATAATACTTTATCTAATGGTTTTTATAAAACAAAAAGAGGATGGCTCAAGGATTAGAGCTCAGACCCTCTTTTAAATAGAGTATAAAACACGTTTGGAAAATGGGACAATTTCTAGTTCATACACCAATTCTAGTAGTAAAAACCACCGCTATTATAAGGATAAAAAGGTGGTGGTGGTGGTGGTGGATAATACGGCCCGTAAAAAGGAGGACGTGCACTAATAATGGCACTTCCCAACAGTCCACCTAATAATCCACCGATAAATGGGCCACCAAAAAAGAACGGGCTTCTTCCATAGCCGAAGCCTTCATTAAAAGGTCTTCTTCCATAGCCGAACCCCCTATAAACTCGATTCATTCCGGAAACCTCCTATTTTCTATTTTTCCGTACATTTATTCATATGCAGAAAAAAAGAAAATTGCTTGGGCTTTCAGCTGAAGTGATTAAAAAGCGATAGAGATCGAAAAATCTTGCGGAATAATGGAATGATTCTACAGAATAATCGAATTACTCGTAAACAAAGAGCTTGAAACCTTTCTATTATTCATTTACTTCGAATCTTTCAACTAGTAATGCTAAGGTGCGGGTCATGACACCTGTTCCACCAACTGCATTTAGTTCGGATGGTTTGTTCGTGGTAGCTGTACCAGCAATATCAAGATGTACCCATGGTGTGTCCTCTGCAAATTCTCCGATAAACGCTGCACCCATGATGGCATGACCTTCTCGTCCAGGCGAATTGTTCAAGTCAGCCATTCTGCTTGAACGTACGCGTTCTTTATCTTTTTCTGTAATCGGAAGTCTCCACATCGGCTCTCCTGCTTCTACGGACGCCTCCAAAACCTGTTCAAAAAAGCTTTCATTATTCGTAAAAGCCCCTGTCATTTCATTTCCCAACGCAATGATGACCCCGCCGGTTAACGTTGCAACGTCTACAAGATACTCTGCTCCGTGTTGCTTTGCATACGTGATGGCATCCGCTAATACTAATCTTCCTTCTGCATCCGTATTTAACACTTCAATCGTCTTTCCACTCATGGAAGTAATCACGTCATCTGGCTTAAATGCATGGCCGCTTATCATGTTATCAGTTGATGGAATCACAGCAACAACATTTTGTTCCGGCTTAAGCTCCCCAATGATTTCCATGGCTCCAAGAACAGCCGCTGCTCCTGCCATATCCGTTTTCATTCCGACGATTCCATCCTTTGGTTTAATCGAATATCCACCCGTATCAAAGGTAATACCTTTTCCGACAAGACCAATTACATCTTTCCATTCATCTTTTCCTTGATATTTTAAAACAATCATTTTCGGTGGTTGTTCCGATCCTTGGTTAACCGCCAGTAGAGCTCCCATGCCAAGATTTTGCATTTCCTCTTTCTCTAACACTTCAGCTTCGAATCCATATTTTTCAGCAAGCTCTAATGCGTACTGGGCTAAATCGGAAGCAGTTAACATATTGCCAGGAAGATTTACTAAAGTACGAGCAGAATTTGTTCCTTTCCCGTACACATATCCTACAGTTAAAGAAGCTTTCACCTCTTCAACGTCTGCATTCGTGAATACCGTAATCCCCTCTATCTTCCTTTCGGGTTCATTTGGTTTTTGTTTATACCCTTCAAATTCATATGTAGCTAATGCAAATGCTTCACTTAAAGCATGGGCTGCATCAGGAACCTCGATATCATCTGTCAAAAAGGAGTCAAGATCCACTCCGACAGAGGATAGCCTCGATCCTTTTAACTGTTTAAATGCCTTTCCGAAGCATTCTTTTAGGCCTTCAAAAGAAACGTCCTTTTTCTTTCCTAAACCCACAAAAACGAGTTTTTTTGTAGAAAGCTTGCCTAACGTATGTATGATTGTAATCGATTTCTTTTTCCAAGAGATATCTCCTTCTTTAATCAAAACCGATATTTGCCCTTCCATAGCTTGATCTGCTTCTTTTAAAGTCCCGCCCTGCCCACTGTGTTGATCTGTTAAGCCAATTAAAAGACATTCTTGTTCTAAAGAAGGTTTCCATGTGTTCTTTACCGTAAACATAATTTTACACCTCCAATAAATCCTTCCTTATCATTATAGTAAACATTTCTTATTATTTCGATTATCGAATGAAAAATTTTTAACTGAAAAAGAGAAGAAGAATAAAGATTTTTCCGAAAAAAAGATCGTTTTATGACATAATGAATAATAAGTGATGTATTTAGATATTCAAAAGTAGGTGACAACACTTTGGAATTATTTACAAACTTTCCTTTCTGTGCCTCTTTATTTGCAATCTTTTTTGCCCAGTTTGTAAAAGTGCCGATCCAGTACATTGCGTTAAGAAAATTGGATTGGTCCCTCCTTACAAGCACAGGTGGAATGCCCAGCTCTCACTCTGCTGCCGTAACTGCTTTAGCAACTGGAGTTGCTTTGGAAACCGGTTTGGATTCAGCCGTTTTTGCTGTAGCTGCGATCTTTGCCATTATTACGATGTTTGATGCGACTGGTGTAAGAAGACAGGCAGGAGAACAGGCCATCGTATTGAATCAATTAGTACAGGATTTTCATACTTTCTTAAAAGAAGCAAAGTATTGGCAGGAAAAAGGAGAGCTACAAAAACAAAGAAAGCTAAAAGAATTGCTCGGTCATAAGCCGATTGAGGTATTTTTCGGCGGCTTGACAGGCATATTCATCGCATTACTTCTACATGTGTTTCTTTTCGGATGAGGAGGAGAAAATGAGAATACTATCTTTATGCCCAAGCAATACGGAAATTTGTAGCTATTTAGGTGTTGAAGAATGGTTAGTAGGAATTGACGATTATTCAGATTGGCCGTTATCTGTACAATCACTTCCAAGACTCGGTCCTGATTTATCGATTAACATGGAAAAAGTGGAAGCGTTAAAACCCGATCTTGTACTAGCGTCTCTAAGTGTCCCTGGAATGGAAAAAAATGTACAAGAGCTTGTAAGAAGAAATATTCCTCACATCGTACTCAATCCAAACTCTCTTCAAGAAATAGCTGAAAGCATAATGGCTGTTGGAAGGGCATTAGGTATAGAGGATATTGGCAAATTAAAAGCTCAGGAGTTTTTAAAGGATATGGATCGGTTTAAGAAAGTGGCTGATGGAATCACTCATAAAAAATCTATATATTGGGAATGGTGGCCAAATCCTTTGTTTTCTCCAGGTAAATTAAATTGGCTAACTGAAATCAGTTCGTTAGCCGGTGGAAGAAATATATTGGATGATATAGAAATGGCAAGTGTTCAAATTCCACCAGAAGATATAATAAAGAAAAACCCAGAATACATTTGCTTGGCATGGGTTGGCGTACCGATTCACAAAATAAAAAAACAAGTTGTATTTAAGCGTAATGGATGGGACAAAATCATGGCAGTTAATAACAGAAATATTTTTATTATGGAGGAACCTCTTTTCTGCCGGCCCTCACCAAGATTATTGGAGGGCTTAAAACAATTAGCAAACCTTCTCCATCCAGAGCAATTCAACTCATTAACATAGAAAAAGCATTCTTCCAATAAAAAGATAAGAGGATACCATTTTTCATTTTTAACAAAAGTATCCTTTAATTGACAAAACATATAAGACCAAGCTAAAAGGTCAACTTGTTTGTCCTTTTAGCTTGGTCTCTTTCTAATCATTTCTTCATCTTACCGAAATATTGCTCTCTGAACACTTGCATTTCTTCATTTTCATTTAGTGCTCTCAGATCTTCTTCCGTCAGCTTTCCATTTCCCATTTGAATGACAAATACGTCGACCTTTTTCTTTCCCCATTTGTCGTAAACCTCTTGTACGGTATTAAAATAAAGGTCAAGCTCGTTTCCTTTTATAGCTCCTCCTTTATCAGCAACAACCCCGTATCCATAGTCCGGAATGAATAGAATCGTTCCAATCGGAAACACACGTAAATCAGCAGCAACTGTGGAGTATAAATCCCTCTTCACCTTGACTCCAGAATATGTAATTCCATATGATGGATGATTTGGATGTTTACCCGTTGATTCATATCCCGCCGTATATCCTGTCGCAGTCACCTTTGCTTTTGGGTACTTTGTCCAATCTACCGAATCTTCGAGGGTTTTTGGTGCAGTTATGACTTCCTCTGAAGAGATCTCAGTTTTCATGGCGTTTATATGCTTTAAATACTTATAGCTTAATCCTAATTCTCTTGGCTTATTATTCTCTGACGAAATACTCTCTTCACTCGTTTGCTCATCAAATGGCATGGCAATTTTCGCTTCAACCCCAGTTATTTGAGAATAAGTGGATTGAAGTGCCAATACTAAAAGAATAGAAATTGCGACCTTTTTCATTAACCTATCTACTTTATTCATACAGGTCTTTACTCACTCCTCTCACAGGAATATTTCTTTCCCAAATATTAAGAAAATATTCACTGAGCAAGTGAAAAACCAGAAATTACAAATATCTAAGACAAATAACGGCAAATTTCTACCAATAAAAAAAGCCTTCTTTACAGAAGACCTAAAACATTCGATATCCTTTTTTCCTTAGAACGTTAATCGCGACACCAGACAAAATAGCACCAACCAAACCACTAGATAAAATGATAATATCTGCTAAAGCCAATGAAGCGAAATTATTTCCGATTGTACGTAAGCTTGCTACTGGATTAGTAAAGTATTCAATCAACTTTACCTTATTCACAATAAAGATCGCAACAAGTGGAAAAATGATGACCATGATCCAAGATTTTCGAAAAAGCATATTCAGTAAAAAGCCGATTCCAAAAAATAGCACAAAAAATAAAACAACAGATATAATTAAAATTGGTATAGACATTTGCATGATAAAGGCCCTCCCCTAGAAGCATCATTTTCTAGTGTACTTAATGAGATTTTACTCGTCAATAAGAAGGGAGGAAACGGACCGAAATAAAAAACTCCTCATAAATCAAGGAGTCTGATTATATGCTTCTTCCATTTCTTTGTTTTCTCCACTACCGTTGCAGCAGGGACAAGTTTCAGATCCACCCAGCAACAATTGGAAGTACCCTTTTCCTATGCAATAAACACAAGGTTTTGTTTGTAACTGATTGACTGACATATGATCAACCCCTAATAAAAAATTAGAATTTTCTGATAATATATCAAATTTTTTTCAAAATGAAAACCTTTAAATTCGGTCAATATTGTTTAAGAAAACGTATACAATTCCTATTATCTTTCTTTTTCTTCCTTTTTTGTTTATTTACAGAATATTTAGAAATTAAATCCGAAAACAGGTAGCAATGTTCAAAAAAAGCCCTCACCTTTCATTTGTTCTGGTGAGGGCTTTCCTTCTCATTATAATAAGTTGAATTTTCCTTTTTTCAAGACTAGGGATGGACCACCAATCATGTACAGTGCGCGATTGTCCACCATTTTTTTCATGATCGATGCTTTTGTTCCGACCATTTTCTTACCGAACACCACACCAATCGCATCGTCCTCGCCTAAAGAACAAACTGTACCTTTGATATCAGGCTTAAATTCTTCTAGTTTGCCTTGGTCACGAACTAATGCTGTTAAGTTTTTCGCACATACTTCACCTTGCTGCATTGCGATTTGTGCAGTTGGTGGGTAAGGTCGGTTAATTTCCTCATTAATAATAAGTGAACAGTCACCTACGATAAAAATATTGTCGTATCCTGGTGCACGCAGATCTGGGTTTACTTTAACGCGTCCGCGCATAGCTTCAATGCCAGATTTATCAATGATAGAGCTTCCTCTTACACCTGCTGCCCAGATGACTGTTTGAGCCTTAATTTCTTCTACTTCATTTTCACCTTTTGCAACAATAATTCCATCCGGTGTACATTCCTTAATCGCAGTGCCGATTCTGAATTCTACACCTTTCTTTTCTAGATGACTCATCGCATATTTTACAAGCTCAGGATCAAATCCAGGTAAAGCTGTTGGTGCCGCTTCTACGCAGATTAGTTTAACTTTATGGAAGTCAATATCGTATTCCTTACAAAGCTCAGGAATGCGGTTCGCAAGCTCCCCAAGGAACTCAATACCTGTAAAACCTGCACCACCTACAACGATCGTTAAGCGCTCGTCTTTTTTCTCTTCTTCAGTGCCATATGTGGCAAATTGATATTCAATGTGTTCACGAATTTGGCGAGCAGCATTGATATTAGAAATAGTAAACGCATATTCTTTTAGACCTTGAATTCCAAATGTTTCCGGCTCTGCGCCTAATGCAATAACAAGGTAGTCATAAGACAATTCCCCGTTTTCTAAAACTACAAGTTTTTCTTCCGGTTTCACTTCAACTACTGTATCTTGTACGAAATCAACCTTTTGACGATCGATTACATCCTTTATGTCATAACGAACTCGATCATGATGAAGTGTCCCTGCTGATGCTTCATGAAGCCAAGTTGTTTCGTAATGGTAGTCGTTTTTATTGACTAATACGATATCTGCTTCATTCACTCCTAATGATTTTTGCAAACGAACTGTTGTCATCAAGCCGCCATATCCGGCACCAAGAATCACAATTTTTGGTTTTCTCAAATGAATCACTTCCACCTTTACAGTATTTTTCTCGCGCTGTAATTTTCATTACCTATACCTACACTCTTATAAACGTTCATAAATAATAAGAGAACTAAAAGTTTGTGATATAGTTCACGAATTAATTCAAAAAAATGTACGAAATTTGTCATGAAATCTTAACATAATATCTACATAAATATTATATGCTTTTCATCGGTTTTTCAAGTGAGAAAACTAGTTTTCAATATTAAGAATATTAAATAAACTATTAACGTTTCCTAGTCTATTTTTTCGGAAGTCCACACCATCAACTAACGAAAGGAGACATGAGTAAAATTACACGAAAAAAGAAATGATAAAAAAGTAAATGATGAAAAATTTTTATATTTGATAAAGCTTATTCTCTTTTGATTTTGTGCTATTATAAAAGGTGGAGCGTTTTCATTAATAGGGGGGATATGGTGTGATAGAAAAAAAAGTCTATGATATCACAATTATTGGTGGAGGTCCTGTCGGTTTATTCACTGCGTTTTACGGCGGTATGAGACAAGCGTCTGTTAAAATTATTGAAAGCCTACCGCAACTTGGTGGACAATTATCGGCTTTATATCCTGAAAAATACATTTATGATGTAGCAGGGTTCCCAAAAGTCCGTGCCCAAGAATTAATTAACAACCTAAAAGAGCAGATGGCGAAATTCGATCCTACCATCGTTTTAGAGCAGTCTGTTGAAAAATTGGAAAAACTGGAAGATGGTATTTTCAAACTTACTACAAACAAAGAGGAACATTTTTCTAAGACTGTTATCATTACTGCTGGAAACGGAGCTTTTCAACCTCGCAGAATGGAGCTCGAATCTGCTTCTCAATATGAAGGAAAGAACCTGCATTACTTCATTGATGATTTAAATCAATTTGCCGGTCAAAAGGTTATGGTTTGTGGTGGTGGAGACTCTGCGGTAGACTGGGCGCTAATGCTGGAGCCGATCGCGGAAAAAGTAACAATCGTACATCGTCGAGACAAGTTCCGTGCCCATGAGCACAGCGTCGAAAACTTGAAAAACTCTAAAGTAGACATTAAAACACCATATGTTCCTGTTGAATTAATCGGTGATGGCGAAAAGATTACCCAAGTGGTACTTGAAGATGTGAACGGTGAAAACAAAGAAGTTATTGATGTTGATTCTGTCATTGTAAACTTCGGATTCGTTTCTTCATTGGGACCAATCAAAGAGTGGGGTCTTACAATTGAAAAGAACTCCATTGTTGTTAACTCAAAAATGGAAACAAATATTCCGGGAATTTATGCTGCAGGCGATATTTGTACATATGAAGGAAAAGTTAAGCTTATCGCATGTGGTTTTGGTGAAGCCCCAACTGCTGTCAACAACGCAAAATCTTATATAGATCCAAAAGCAAAAGTTCAGCCACTACACAGTTCTTCTATGTTTAAATAAAAACAAAAATCGGTTTAAGTTGATGCTTAAACCGATTTTTGTTTTTTAAAACGAACTCTACATCTATTACAAGCTAGTCAGCTTAACATTCCTCAGGAGTTCCGTAATGGGTAGCCGTACGGAAAGATGATCCACATCCACATGTTGCAATGGCATTTGGATTTTCAATCGTAAATCCTCCGCCCATCATGGATTGTTTATAATCAATGATCGTTCCCTTTAAAATGGCTGCACTCTCTTTGTCAACGACAATCGGAATCCCATGCTGTTCAAGCTTTACATCTTTTTCTGTCGGCTCTTTCTCAAATCCTAAACCATATGACAGACCGCTGCAGCCTCCACCTTTGACAGCCACTCTTAAAAACGAATCTTCCTCTTCATTATGCTTCATCATTTCTTTTATTTGAAAAGCGGCTGATTCCGTTAAAATGACCACTTCACTCATGCACTTCATCCCTCCTATTTCTTCTCTACTTACAGTATATACTAATCAAATTTTTCGGCTCAAGTTTGCAACATTATCATGTTAAAAAGTATTCAAATTTATATAGTTCTTTATTCTTACTCTTACGATATAATGAATATACAAGTCATATAGAACTAATCCATAAGACTCATATGTAATTAAGGGTGATAAATCAATGGAAAATCTTGATCCAATATTCGATCGTAACGTGGAATGTCCACTTTGCAAAACGAAATTTACCTCAAAAAAAATCCGTTCAAAATTCATTAAAGTTGAACGTTATGAATCAGACTTTTGTCCTATCTATAAAGAAGGTCACGTAAATGGTCTTCTTTATAATATATATGTATGTCCCGATTGCGGTTTTTCCTTTTCAGACGACTTTTCAAAATATTTTCCACCAGGTACAAAGGAAGAGATAATCAATAAAGTATCATCCAATTGGGTACCTCAGAATTTCGGCGGGCATAGAACAATCGAGGATGCGATAAAAACCTATAAGCTTGCTTGCTATTGTGCAGAATTAAAAAAAGAAAAACACATTGTAACAGCTGGACTTTATTTAAGAATCGCGTGGCTGTATCGTTTATTAGAGAACATTGAACAAGAGAAAAGATTTATGAAAATCGCCATCCATCACTATTACGAATCCTACTCTACAGATGACTTCAGAGGAACTCAGGTTTCCGAGGTGAGGATTTTGTATTTGCTTGGGGAGCTATCCAGACGGATTGGTGAAATAGATCAAGCAGTCAAATATTTCTCCATGGTTATTGAAAGACAAAGCAGAACGGTGGAAACAAAAATAGTAGATATGGCAAGAGAAAGATGGTACGAAATAAGAGATATGCAAAAACAGGAAGATGTAATAAATGAATAAAAAAGGAAGCCCGAAAATTTTTCTTGTCGGGCTTTTACTTTATTTAAAACATTGGGTTTTCTTCTAAAAATTGATAAATATTGTCCACGAGGTCTTCCGGTGTGCTGCCTGTCACAACTTCCCCGTTGACTAAAGCGTATAGTTCAGTTGCACATTTTCCACAGTAGCCAAGACATCCATATTCAATAATATCAAGATCTGGATCCTTTTGTAATATTTCCATGGCTGCTTGAGCACCGTTCGCTAAATTACTTATACAAAACTCGATGATCGGTTTGATCATTTGCTGTCACCTCTACCAAACATCTCCTAACTGTACATGCTACAGTTTTTCCGATTATTCGTCAAATCTAATAACTTCAACCTAATAAATTCTCGTACTGTTACATAGATCGTGTAAAATAATAACCTATTTATATTTTAAACAAAATAATTAGTCATAATTCGACATAGATTCCTATAATCAGGTTGTGATTTTGTCACAATTTCGTTATACTTTTTAATGGAATTTAAAAGTTAATAATATTTCACTTTACAATAATATTCAAACGAAAACACTTATACTACTCTAATGTACTTATTGTTTTGGTCAAGACTGTCGAAACTCTTTGGTAGAATAAGCATTTCTTTCAGTCAATGATTTACGACTTAGTTTACAGTCTCTACTAAACTACCAGTTCACTAAAGGGGATATTTACATGAAACATTTAGTCATCCTTGGTGGAGGTTACGGGGGAATGAGAATTCTTCACCGCTTACTTCCTAATCAACTTCCTGAAGATATCACGATTACTTTAGTTGATCGTAATCCTTATCACTGCTTGAAAACAGAGTATTATGCGCTGGCTGCGGGGACAATTTCCGATCAACATATCCGAGTTTCGTTTCCTGAGCATGACCGTTTAAAATATGTATATGGAGAAATTACCTCCATTCTATTAGATGAAAATAAAGTGTTCTTAAAAGATCAAGAGCCTATTCATTACGACGACCTTGTGATTGGACTAGGCTGTGAGGATAAATATCATAATGTTCCTGGTGCCGACCAATATACCTACAGCATCCAAACCATTGATCGTTCCCGAAGTACGTACCAGGCTCTAAATAATTTAGGTCCGGGTTCGACCGTTGCCATTGTTGGAGCTGGATTAAGCGGTGTTGAGCTTGCAAGTGAATTGTGTGAAAGCCGTCCTGACTTAAAAATCAAACTTTTTGACCGTGGCGATCATATTTTAGCTGCGTTTTCCCCAAGACTTAGCAAGTACGTTGAGGAATGGTTTGACAGCCACAGTGTAGAAGTCATTAACAAGGCAAACATCACAAAAATCGAGGAAAATATTCTCTATAACCACGATGAACCGATTTCTTGCGATGTAATTGTATGGACTGCAGGCATTCAGCCCAACAAAATTGTACGTGACCTAGATGTTGAAAAGGATTCTCAAGGTCGGGTAGTTCTGACACCTCAACATTCCATCCCTAATTATGAAAATGTGTTTGTAGTTGGTGACTGCGCAAGTCTGCCACATGCTCCAAGTGCACAGCTAGCTGAAGGACAAGCAGAGCAAATCGTAACAGTATTAAAGAAAAAATGGGCTGGCGAACCTCTTCCAGAGAGCTTTCCTCCTATAAAATTAAAAGGAATTTTAGGTTCTCTCGGAAAAAAACACGGCTTTGGTATATTAGCCGAACGACCAATCACAGGAAGAGTAGCACGGTTACTGAAGTCAGGTATTTTGTGGATGTACAAGTATCATAATGGATGATTAAACCCGGCTTTCGCCGGGTTTTCAGACTGTTGACAAACGCTCGCATTCTTCGTCACGAACCCTCCTCCCGTGCTCATTACCGTCTATGGTAACTCCGCTCCTCGTACGGGTTCGTTCCTCGACTGACAAGCGTTTTCAATCAGTCTGAAAGTGCATGAAATATACTTTGTCTACACTCTATAAACCCGGCTTTCGCCGGGTTTTTTATACTGTCCGCAGATGCTCCCATTCTTTTATTACGTCTCCTGTATGGTAATTGCCGGGCTTTTATTCATTCAACCCTATACCCGTACTTTTCCATTTCAGCAACAATGGTCTTAAGCTTCGGATTTCCTTCTCCTACAATTTTGTTTTTGATCACGACTACCGGATAAAATAAATCTTCCTCAATAACTCTTTTAGCAAATGACGTTTTGGTTTCATCCTCATGTTCCTGATGAATATCAATATAAGAAATTGTAAAAGGCTGACTAGGAAACTTTCTAGAAAGTGCAGCTTGTAGCCATTCATACGTTTCTTTTGATGACGGCAAATTTACGCAACTTGGACATACTACTTCTGCTCCGTATACTTCAATCTCAAGATTCTTTCTGTTCACAACGCCTACTCCCTTCGGCTTTTTCTTTTTTTATATGAATATTGTATAGGAAAATTGTGTCTTGGAGAAAGTATGAACTTTTTTTGAAGGATTTCAAATGGATTTTTTGGTCGCTAGTGATTATAATATGAAGTAGGAAAGGAGCGATATACATGTCTGAACAATCATTGAAAGAACAGGTTCAAGAAGTATTAGATAAACTTCGTCCGTTCTTGCTTCGCGACGGAGGAGACTGTGAACTAGTAGACGTTGAGGACGGCATCGTAAAGCTGCGCCTTCTCGGTGCTTGCGGAAGCTGCCCAAGCTCTACCATTACGCTTAAAGCCGGTATCGAGCGCGCTCTTCTTGAAGAAGTACCGGGCATCGTTGAAGTTGAACAAGTATTCTAATCTATTTTTTAAATAGAATGTAAGGCTAAAACTCACGAGTGAGTTTTAGCCTTTTTGTGTTTATAAAATAAAAATACTCACCATTTTTTTGATTCAGTCCCTAAATCCATTCATTTCTTCCATCAAGCAAATCCTGTTTGTCCCTTTAGGCATTGACCGCTCTACCAAATCAAAAAGAGGCATTCCCCCTACAATGCCTCTTAATAAAATAACCCTTTATTTAGACTGTATAATCTCCCCATTTGACTCTACAGAATAAGCTGTTACTGTGCTGCCATCATAATCAATTTCCAGCTTAATGGATTCGTACTCAGGGAACACTTCTGATAATGCCTTTCGTACATTTTCAGTATGTTTTTTCTCTGAAAAACAAACCACCGTCGGTCCTGCCCCGCTAAGTGCAACTCCAAATGCTCCCGCTTGTTTGGCGATTTCTTCCGTATCCTCGATATGTGGCACAAGCTTTTTCCGATATGGCTGATGAAATCGATCCTCGCTCATCATTTTCCCGGCTAGCTCCCAATTTCCAGAAAGAAGTGCAGCTAGAAAGGTATTGGCAATCGCACTTGCCTTGACTGATTCCGAATAGGATAAAACAGAAGGAAGCACGTTTCGTGAATCCTCAGTATAAAGCTCATAGTTCGGAATGAGGGCTACTATTTCAATCGAAGGAAGCTTAAAGGAAAGCAGGTTGGTTTCACGCTCATTATGCTCACCAACAACAAGCCCTCCTTTTACAGAAGCTCCAGCATTGTCGGGATGTCCTTCTTCAAGTGAAGAAAGATGCACTTTTTCTTCTTGAGACAGCCCCAAGTCACACATTACATTTGCAAGCTCGATGCCAGCTACTATCGCTGATGCGCTGCTTCCGAGTCCACGTGTTAAAGGGATATCACTTGTTACATATAATTTACATGGCGACATTTCTTTTCCGTAAAGGGATGCTGTTTTTTTGGCAATCTTACAAATATAATGACTCTCGTCTCTTGGAAACACTTCAAGCTCTTTAGAGACAGGAATGACTTCCCATTTGTCACTTTTATAAACATCAACTGTCAAATATAACGACAGAGCCAATCCAATCGAATCAAAGCCCGGACCAAGATTCGCTGTGCTAGCCGGGACACGGATGCTGTACATTTTCTCTTCGCTCATAGCTGAGCCACACCTTGAATATGTTCTAAAATTTCTTTTTCATCTGTCGGCAGAACTACAGGCTTTATTTGACTGTATTCAACAGCCACATTCGGATCCTTCAATCCGTTGCCTGTAAGAACAGCAACAATCTTGCTGCCCTTCTGTATTTCACCGCTTTTTAATTGCTTGATTACCCCCGCAATCGATGCACAAGATGCTGGTTCAGCAAATACACCTTCCTTACGAGCTAAAAGCTGGTATGCTGCTAAAATTTCTTCATCTGACACTTCATCCATTTTTCCTTCTGATTCACGGACAGCGTCAACTGCATATTGCCAGCTAGCAGGATTACCAATTCGGATTGCTGTTGCGATTGTTTCTGGCTCATCAAAGACTCGGTTGTGTACAATTGCTGCCGCACCTTCTGCTTCAAAGCCACGCATTTGAGGGAGACCTGTTCCTTTTTTCTCATGGTACTCTTTAAAACCCTTCCAGTATGCAGTTATATTACCAGCATTGCCAACAGGAATAGCAAGAACATCCGGAGCTTGGCCTAACACATCACAAATTTCAAATGCTGCCGTTTTTTGACCTTCAATACGGTAAGGGTTTACAGAGTTCACCAAGGTAACAGGTGCTTTTTCACTAATGCTGCGTACAATTTTTAATGCCTGATCAAAGTTTCCGTCAATTGCCACAATCTCTGCTCCATACATAACTGCCTGTGCAAGCTTTCCCATAGCAATTTTGCCGTTCGGAATGACAATTATGCAACGAAGACCTGCGCGAGCAGCGTAAGCAGCAGCTGCTGCTGAGGTATTTCCAGTTGAAGCACAGATGATTGCGTCACTACCTGCCTCAATCGCTTTAGCGACTGCCATGACCATTCCTCTGTCTTTAAAGGAGCCTGTAGGATTGGCTCCCTCGTATTTTACATATAGTTCAACGCCCCATTCTTTTGAAAGATTTTCGCATTTCACAAGTGGTGTGTTTCCTTCTAAAAGTGACAGAGCAGGTGTATTTTGATTTACGGGCAAAAATTCAGCATATTCTTGAATTAATCCTTTCCAGCTCATAACGCTCCGTCTCCTTCCACTCTGTAAGTACTTTTAATGACCTTCACCATTTCGTAGTCATTCAGCTTTTGTAAAATTTCTTCATAATCTTTTAACGATGCTTTATGTGTTACAAGCACTATTTCTGCTAGATCCTTTTGCTTTAGCGGTAATTGCAGAATTTTTTCGAAGCTTACACCATGCTCGGAGAAAATGGACGTGATATTCGCAAATACACCCACTTCATCTTTTACATGCAGGCGTACAAAATACTTAGAGAAAATTTCTGAAGCATCTTTTAAGTTTTTCTTATATTGTGGGGCGACAACGCTTCGTCCATTTACACCCAATCTCATATTTTTCATAACCCCTACAAGATCAGAAACTACAGCAGTTGCTGTCGGCAGGCTTCCCGCCCCTGGTCCATAGAACATTGTTTCCCCTACTGCTTCTCCATACACATACACAGCGTTGTATTCATCATTGACGGAAGCTAATGGATGCGTTTCTGGTAATAACGTCGGCTGTACACTGACCTCTACCTTTTCTCCGCATCTGGACGCGATCCCAATCAGCTTCATCGTATAACCTAGCTTCTTACTGTAATCTAGATCTTCTTCGGTGATCTCAGTAATACCCTTAACCTTTACATCATCTAAATCAAGATTCATCGAAAAACCCAATGTTGCTAGAATCGCCATTTTGCGGGCTGCATCTAATCCCTCTACATCTGCTGTCGGATCAGACTCCGCATATCCAAGCTCTTGTGCTTCTTTTAAAACCTCTTCATAAGGACTGCCATACTTGCTCATTTTTGTGAGAATGAAGTTTGTAGTCCCATTCACGATGCCCATCATCTTGGTAATGCGATCAGAAGCCAATCCTTCCACAAGGCTTCGTAAGATTGGGATTCCTCCTGCAACACTTGCTTCATAAAATAAATCACAATGATTTGCTGTTGCCTCTGTGAGTAATTCGGATCCATACAAAGCCATCAGGTCCTTATTAGCAGTGACCACATGTTTTTTATTCCTAACAGCTTTAAGCAAATACTCTCGTGTTTGCTCAATACCACCCATCACTTCAATAACAACATCAATTTCCGGGTTTTCTAAAATATCATTTGCATCTGTAGTAAGAAGAGAACGATCCACAACTACCCCACGTTCCTTTGATAAATCTTTTACAAGAATCTTTTTTATATGAACTGGACAGCCAATTTGGTGCATCAATTTATCCTGATGATTCTCAACAATTCTCACAACACCTGAACCTACTGTTCCAAGACCAAGCAAGCCAATAGAAATAGCCTTCATGTTTGTTCCCCTTTCTAATGTACATTCTGAAAAAACAAATGTATTTACATAATAGACATTATAATCCTAACAACCTTTTATTACAATAGTCTGAAAAAAAGAATTATGAAAAAATTAATAATATGTAAAGATAATAAGTTTTCCATGTGTATGTACGAAAATAAAAGAAATTTTTAATCTAAACATTATATTCAAAGAGCATTCCTTCTCTCGAAGGAATGCTCAGGAAAAGATTTAGTATGCATCTTAATCACTTAACGAACCAAAGTTTTATACCTTTTGCTTTTCCCATGCCTTATTGACTAATGTTTTAGGACTTTTACCAGAAAGCACTCGATCAACATTTTCCACACAAAGCTGCATCATGGCTTCGCGTGTTTCTCTCGTTGCACTTCCAATGTGAGGAAGAGCTACGACGTTTTGGAGAGACAGTAATGGATGATCCGCTCCAATCGGCTCTGTTTCAAAAACATCCAAGCCTGCTGCTGCGATTTCTCCTTCAACAAGTGCCTCATATAAAGCTTTCTCATCTACCACAGGTCCACGGGAAGCGTTAATAAATATAGCCGATTTTTTCATTTTATTAAAGGCTTCACGATTGAATAGTTTTTTGGTGTCAGGCGTAAGAGGAGTCAAGCATACAATGAAATCTGCCTGTTGAATGAGATCTTCAAAGCTGCAGTATTTGGCTCCTAGAGATTTTTCTGCTTCAGGCTTTCTTGAACGATTATGATACAAGATATTCATATCAAAACCTTTCGCCCGTTTTGCAACAGCCTCACCGATTGAGCCCATTCCTACGATGCCGATTGTCTTATGGTGGATATCATGGCCAGCTAATAAGAACGGACTCCAGCTCTTCCATTCCCCTTTTTTTACTACTTCTGCTGCTTCTATTATTCTTCGAGCTGTAGCCATAAGCAAGGCAAAAGTCAAATCTGCTGTCGTATCTGTTAAAACGTCTGGGGTGTTACAGATGGCGATCCCTTTTTTAGTAGCAGCTTGAACATCAATATTGTCATACCCTACTGCCAAATTTGCCACAACTTGAAGATTACGACCTGCTTCTAGTAGCTCTTCATCAATTTTTTCTGATAGCATCGTGATAAGAGCCGTGGCTTTTTTAACCTCATTTAGTAACGTTTCTCTTGGGACAGGTGTACTTTCATGCTCCCACATGTTCACATCATATTTCTCTTTCAGTGACGAAACGATCTGCTCTGAAAGCTTGCGTGTAATGAATACATAGGGTTTTTTCATCCTGTAAAACTCCTTCTTCAACTATGATGATGATTAATCAGATTGTACAAGTTCATCATAACATAATAAAGGAAGAAAATTTAGAAAAATGAATAAACGCACCTAAAACATTGTACTAGACATGGTCATTACAGCCAATCCACTTTAATAATTTGAAGCTTTTTAGCAGGAACTCTCACACTCTCAAAAAATCTTCGCAAAAACTCCTCATAGTAGCTAGATTGATTCGTATATTTTTCAAGCTGTTCTTCTAGGATTTTTTTTCTCGTTTCACTTCCATTTACATAATATTCTTCGATTGTCTCGAAATAATGGACCGGAAATAGCAATCGCGCATAAATCAATCTCCATCCAAAGCTTGAAGGCTCGCTTAAACTTCTATATTCATCTGCAAATTGACCGATTCCTGGTTGGTGCGTATGAATATGTTGGAAATAATGCTGTCGAATCCATTCTGCTAAATCTCTCCCAGCATGATCGATTACCCAATCAAAAGGATTTTTTACACAGTAACTCCCTACCCATAAATCATTCGTAAAACGCTCATGGCAGATGGTTGCGGCATCAAATCCTTGAGGATCCTGGTCGATTTCGGTGTCGACTAAATATTGAATCGCATTTTCCCCTAACGCCATATAATAAGGAAAAGAATCTACAAAAAGTCTTTCGAAATCGTTACTTGGATGGGAGTGCAATTTTTCTCTCCAAACAGCTTCCATTTGATCTATTCTCTTTTCCCATAGTTCCTTCCATTTTCCGATTCGATTTGTTTTTTTTACAGGCTCTGCAAACATACGTCCTCTCGCATGGAATTTCGCTAATTTCTTTCCCATTTTATATGGCCTAGATTCTTCAAGCCTTTGATTGGCGAGCAGTAAGAATTTTTTGTCTCCATTAAGTGAAACGTACGTACCGTGCTTTGACATAACAAAAGATGAAACATATGCATCTCCCTGTGAAATCATGAACTGAGAAAGTTTCAGCCTTTCCATCAGCTCTTCCTCATCCATTTCAGAAATGGGTATGACCGTGTATACCGTATCACCTGAACGAAAGATTTCGTATCTCATAGATACTTCTCGCCTATCAAGCTGTATACCGTAGTTTTTGTAAATAGCCTCCTGAAGCATTTCTTCCCTCCTCTTTTAACACAATTGTGTAAATTGCTCTTATTAGGACACTCTATGTCATATATATGAGAAATAGCCCGAAGTTATTTTTATTGAAATTGGTTGGAATGTTTTTTGTTTCTTTTTAATAAACAATATAAATACACTGTAAAATAACCCGCAAAGGTTAGAGTTTAAATAATTAATAAAGGTGATGACTATGGCTGAGAAAAAAATAAGTGTATCAGAGCAAACTGCAAGGAAATGGCTTCAAGAAAGAGGAGTTACTGTCAAGGACATTGCAGATCTAGTGATGTATCTTCAAACTAAATACCATTCTGATTTAAAAATAGAAGAATGTATTCACAATGTAGAAAGAGTTTTATCTAAGCGTGAAGTGCAAAATGCTATTTTAACAGGCATTCAGCTCGACATTCTCGCAGAAAAAGGGATGCTTGAGGAACCGCTTCAATCCATCATAAAAATGGATGAAGGACTTTATGGGGTAGATGAGATACTGGCACTTTCTATTGTCAATGTTTATGGATCAATCGGTTTCACAAACTATGGGTACATTGATAAGCAAAAACCTGGTATTTTGCTAATGCTGAATGATAAATCCACTGGTAAATGCAATACCTTTTTGGATGATATCGTCGGGGCAATTGCCGCAGCTGCTTCAAGCCGCTTAGCTCACCGATCCATGAATGTAGAATAGAAAAGCGGAAACGCCCGATTAGCTCTTGGTTTAAGGAACGTCGACTAATTAAAGGAGCTGTCCCATAAGTCGGAATAACGACTAATGGGCAGTCTTTTTAAATACAAAGGGGCTTTCGTAAAGTTTGTTGCTTTTTTAGTGTAATGTAACGACACGATCTGAGTCGATTGAAGTGTAGAGTACTTGACCTCGAAAATTCATTTGCATTTCCTGCGTGCGGTGTTTATTCGAGCAAGCTTATTCAATGTCCTTCGAGAAAAAGAGGGAAGTGGCAGACCCCACAGGCGGTATCGCCGAGGAGTGTCATCCCTCCTCGCGGAAAGCAAGTCTCTCGCTGCAATCAACGGGCAAACTTTATAGTCTAAAAACAACAATCTATGCGAAAAGAGCTAATACAAAAAAATCTCCTTTGGCCTGACCGATATATTGGAATGATGACCGATATCTTGGTCCCGACGACCGATATCTTGGTCTCGACGACCGATATATCGGAATGACGACCGATATCCTGGTCCCGACGACCGATATCCTGGTCTCGACGACCGATATCTTGATCCCGACGACCGATATATTAGCCCTGATGACCGATATCTTGGTCCCGACGACCGATATCTTGGTCCTGACGACCGATATATCGGAATGACGACCGATATCCTGTACATTTAGAAGAAACATTCTAAAAAATTACGAGAAAAATTTATTTTCTTATGGATTTTCTTCAAAAGGGCTTTTCATTTGAGAAAGCCCTTTTCCTTTAGAATTTCCATTCATCTAGAGAATGAACGACATAGGTTGGTTGTTTTTCATAGCCTTTTAACAGTTCAGGGGTCGTGACTCCTGTATGAACGAGTAAAGTATCCAATCCTGCATTCATGCCGGCTAATATATCCGTATCGTAATTATCGCCAATCATTAATGTTTCTTCTTTTGCTGTACCTAACACCTTAAGTGCCTGCTCCATGATCACGGACTCCGGCTTTCCAATAAAAATGGGCTTTGTTTGTGTGGAAACGGCCACAACGGATGTAAGAGATCCATTACCAGGCAAAAGGCCTCTCTCTGTGGGAATTGCTATATCTCCGTTTGTAGAAATGAAGGTTGCTCCATTTCTTACACCAAGACAAGCCTTAGCCAGCTTTTCATAGGTAATGCCTCGGTCGATGCCCATTACAACAAAGTCTGGGTTTTCATCAACAAATGTAAAGCCTTTCTCTTTTAAAGCTTGAATAATACCTTCCTCGCCTACCACATAAACCGTTGCATCCTGCTTTATGCTGTATATATAGTTAGCCGTTGCTTGACTTGTTGTAAACACTTGATGATCTTCAGTAGGAATATCGAAATTTCTTAGCTTTTCAGCTACTTGCTCAGGCGTTCTTGAAGAGTTGTTAGTAACGAAAAGATATGGTAAACCTTTCTCTTTTAAGGTTGTAACAAATTTTGCTGCTTCTTCAATTCTTTCTGTACCTCTGTACATGGTACCGTCTAAATCAATTAAAAATCCTTTATACTGCTTCATTTATTTTCACTCCTAATCGGAATTAGCAACAATCAGAACAAAAATACTTTTATCATAGTTGATGAAGGAATAAAACTTAAAACAAAATTCTGCAAGCTATTAAAGCTTGCAGATTTAATGAGCGCTTTATTCTTATTTTTTAAAAGCAGATACTGGACCAAGCTCGTTAGTTAGGTAATCTCTAATGGCCTTAGGATATTGCTTAAATGCAGGAGCATGTTTTACGATTTGTTCTTTCATTTCTTGATGGTCTATTTCAAGGTAGTCTTGTACGACCATTTTCCTCAAAGGAAGGACTTCCTTAAAAGAACGGCTCATTTCTTCTGAAATGACCTTTTCGTCAGTCAGAATATCAATGATATCCTCATAACTTCCAGGATCACGCATGATAAATCCGTCAATCATGCTATTGCCAACATCTAAGACGGAATCGATCAAGGATTGTACAATTCTTTCTAGAGCAAGGCCCTCGACCGGTTTTCCCCAATCACTTGCACGATCTAAAAGCTCTAATCGTTTTTCAAGATAAACTAAGATATCTTCAATTTTTTGTCGGTCTACAAAATACATGGTCCTACTCCCTTTCGTGATCTAGGATGAGAATTTTACTTTTTCAATTTTTGCAGGACGAGCGTAGTAGTAGCCTTGCGCTAACTCTACCTTATTTTTTGATAATACCATAGCTTCTTTTTCACTTTCAATTCCTTCAGCCACAACAATAGAGCCGGTTTCCTTCGCAATTAACAGCAGCCCCTTAAGCATGGATTCCTTTACAGGGCTATTATCGATATTATGGATCACACTTCTGTCTATCTTAATAATATCAGGCATGAGTTCATTTATTGTATGAAAGCTAGCGTAACCTGCCCCTGTGTCATCGACGGCTATTCGCAGCCCCATTTTACGCAGCTCCCGTATATTGGATAGTAAATGGTCAATTCCTTCAATTGAGTCTCTCTCTGTTATCTCAATTACAATTTGTGAAGGCAATACGTAAGAATAAATCCCTAAAAGGTTCTTCATTTCCTTCAAAAATCGCGGATTACCAACTGTCATAGGGGTAAAGTTGATGAAAACATTTTGAGAAGAACCGTTTAACGAAATTTGCTGCAATGTCTTTTCTAAAACAATAATTTCTAAATCATACAATAACCCTGTTTGCCTGGCAACAGAAAATAAACGAAGTGGATTTTCCATTTCTGTACCTGCAGGTCCCCTTGTCAATACCTCATATGCCTTAATTTCCCTCGTAGCTACATCAAAAATAGGTTGAGCCAGAAGGCGGATATCCTTTGAATTGATGATTTGTGTCATAGTATAAAGCAAATGATTGAACTCAGACTGAATCTTTTTTTCTGCCATTGCAACAGCCTGTTCCTGTGCTTTGTTTATAGCCTCTTCTAATGAGTAATGCCTCTTGTCCATAAACATATAGCCTGAATTCAATTGAACTTCCAAAGCAGGACATATAATCGATAAGCGCTGCATTACATCCTCTATAATACGGAATGACTTTATGTCTATTTCAGATAAATATAATTTTTTAGGATCCACTTTTAAAAAAACAGTAATTCCTTCGCTATGATAGTCATGAATAACCAGGATATTTTCCTCATGTAAAATCCCACTCGCAGACAATTGAAACTCTTTTTTTAGCAAAGATGTCAAATGATGAATACCTGCCGTTCCAACCTTTTCAGTCAAATCCCTTAAATTGCTGACTTGAAAAAAGAGCACAGCTACTTCAAAACCGTTCTTAAAAGCTCTTTCTACACTTGAAACTAAAGGGTTTCGAAGGATGAATTGCGGTGGATAATAGCGCAATTTTTCTTGCGGCAAAAAAATTTTGAACCAGCTGAGTAAATTATTTTTCTTAAAACGATGATACGTAGACAAAAGACTCATTCCTTCCGGTTCCGCAAAAAAAAGAATAATATAAACAAGACTATTTTATCACATATACGGTTAATATTGGCATTGTTTTATTCTATTTAACCAAGCGAAAAATTTTCATTACACTGACTAAAGGTAACTATTTTGATAAAATAAATAACGGATTAATAAGAAATGGAGGAATATTCTGTGGACCGTGAGCTTGCAATGGAAATCGTTCGTGTCACTGAAGCTGCAGCCATAGCATCTGCACAATGGATGGGCAGAGGAAAGAAAAATGAAGCGGATCATGCTGCAACCAATGCAATGAGAAAGATGTTTGATTCGGTAAATATGGCTGGGACTGTAGTAATAGGTGAAGGTGAATTAGATGAAGCACCTATGTTATATATCGGAGAAAAGCTCGGTACCGGCATGGGACCGGAAGTCGATATAGCTGTTGATCCTCTTGAGGGTACAACAATTGTAGCAAAGGGACATAACAACGCAATGGCTGTTATAGCGGTAGCCGATAAAGGAACACTTTTGCATGCGCCTGATATGTATATGGAGAAAATTGCAGTCGGTAGAAAGGCTGCTGGGAAAATCAACATTGATGATCCAATTGAGAAAACGATTGACATTGTGGCCGAGGCAAATAACAAGCGTATTCAAGATTTGACGGTTATTATTCAAGAAAGAGACCGCCATCAGGAAATCATTGACCGTGTTAGGGCAAAAGGGGCAAGAGTGATCCTTTTTGGAGACGGTGATGTGGGCGCATCGATTGCAACTGCCTTCCCGAATACTGGAGTCGATCTATTCGTGGGAATAGGGGGAGCTCCTGAGGGTGTTATTTCTGCTGTAGCACTGAAATGCTTAGGAGGCGATATGCAGGCAAGACTCGTTCCACAGTCAATAGAAGAGGAAGAACGATGCATTCAAATGGGACTACATAATCCTCGACAGCTTCTTACATTAGATGATCTTGTATCTGGCGATGATGCCATTTTTGCGGCAACAGGCGTTTCAAGCGGTGAACTTTTGCAAGGGGTACGTTTTTTAGGTGGAGACTTGGTTGAAACAGATAGTATTGTGATGAGAAGCAAAACAAAAACTGTCCGCTTCATTAAAGCCCATCACCATTTAGAGCACAAGCCTCATTTAATATTTGTTTAAACTATATCTGGAAGAAGGGGTTCGGATGGAAGAAAGATTTTATTTATATAATGATTTAGAACAAACAAAAACACGTTTTGTAAGCTTTGTTGGAAAAAACCAACGCTTTGACCTCGCTATTGTGTCATCAGAACGGTTCTATGGAAAACAGCTTGTGCTGGACATGCAGGGAAATCGTTTTGCGATAATCGGACATGATGACCTTGAGGAAGAAGGCTATATCGAACACGCATTTCAATTAAATGAAGAAGATGCCAATGAGCTGATTTCTTTTTTATCTGAAGTTGTGTAAGTAATGAAAACTCATTTGTCTGGGAATTTTATTGGTAGAAGCTACAAAGCTTCGAATAAATTCTCTGGAGGTTCAAATGAGCGACAATAAAGAAGACTATCATGATTTTTCCAATGTCGAGGCTCAAAGGAATTTCCTAGTTCCTGAATCATTGCCGGAAGGTCCATACGGTTCTATAATAGGAAAAGATGAGCCTGTTCAGAATAAGAGCACTCCGTGGAAAAAAGGGCAACGCTATTACAGTGCATTCAATTACGAAAATAAAACATTGCATAAAAATTTGCCAAGACAAATGGACGGCGCCCACCCTACTCATGATGATCCGGACCATGATCGTCAGGAACCCTATTTTTAGAATAAAAGTGCCCTGCTCCATGCAGCGGCACTTTTATTATCTCCTCACTTTTTTCAAGACAAAATACGGGCAGCCAAAATTACAGTATTCATACAGGTATTCTGTAAGCGTACTGATTTTGGTATCGAAGGTCGCTTTTTGATTCTGATCATCAAAAAAGCCCTTAAGTCTTAATTGTCCATACCCCCAATCTCCCACGATGTAATCGTATTTATTTAATATTTCACTATATCTGGCACGAAAAGCCTCTTCATTAAAACCATTTCGATAATCTTTTACAACCTCAAAAGTCAAATTATTTATGGATATCATGATTTCACCCTCTTGAAAAAACAGTGTGTGATTAAATTATAACTGATTCCCCATCAATTACTAAGCTAAATTTTATGCTTAATTGGTCATTCTAGTAATGAGGAGGTGCTTTACATGATAAAAAAAGCATTAGCTATAATAGGGATCTCTTCTTTTGTTACACTTTCTGCGTGCACAAATCAATTGGCACAAGATGATCATACAATAAGAGATTCTCTCACGCCAACAAGGGTTAATTCCCCAACTCAGCTATACGATGAAGACTACCGGAGATTGAAAAATGACACTGAAGATTTTGGATTTATTCGTCTACAAAAAACAGGTGTAAATCAGATGAATAGTTTCAACAATAGGGCACCAGGCCTAGACCGGGAGCAGCTCGCTGATGTTATTTCCCATTTGTGTTTACAGCTTCCGGGAATTGAAGATGTATCCACACTTGTAACGGATGAAGAAGTATTAATTGTATATGATACAAAGGCAAAAAACCGCTTTGAATCTGCAGATCAAGTGAAGAAGGCAGCACTTTCAGCTGTACCACGTTACTTTCATGTGTATGTTAGCGATAATACAAGCCTAGCGCAAAACATCGAGAATTATGCAACACTTGAAACTGGCAGCCCAAATGTTGAAAGCATGATTTCAAAAACGATTGAACAAATGAAAAAATCTCCTCAAGGCCGTAAGATCAGCAAAGTAGAGAATGAAAACGGAGAAATGAAAGACGAACAAAATGGGATGAAATAAAAAGATTTAAGTGCTTAGGGTGCTGTTTCTAATTGGAACAGCACCTTCTTTATGAAAGAGATGTTATGCAAGTTTTAAAGCAAAAAAGTGACTTGAGCCCACAAGCAAGTCAAGTCACTTTTCGAATGTTATTAGGCATTCTTGGCTTCTTCACCTTGAAGTTGACGGTGTTTTGCGGCTGCATTAACTTGTTCATCTGCATGGTAAGAAGAACGAACCAATGGGCCAGCCTCACAATGACTAAAGCCTTTGGAAAGAGCAATTTCTTTTAATTCTGCAAACTCTTGCGGAGTATAGTATTTTTCAACCTTCAAATGTTTTTTGGAAGGCTGTAAATATTGACCAATTGTCATGATATCTACATGATTTGCGCGCAAATCATCCATTGTTTCGATTATTTCTTCCTTCGTTTCACCAAGGCCAATCATTAAGCTTGATTTCGTTGGAATGTCCGGCTGCATTTCCTTAGCTCTCCGCAAAAACTCAAGGGAACGTTCGTATTTTGCTCGAGCACGAACTCGGTCAGATAGTCTTCTGACGGTCTCAATATTATGATTTAAAATGTCTGGCTTAGCATCCATCAAAGTCTTAAGATTTTCATAAACTCCACCCATGTCAGAAGGTAATACTTCTATGGAAGTAAACGGACTTTTTCTGCGTATCGCTCTTACTGTTTCCGCAAAAACAGCTGCTCCGCCATCCTTTAAGTCGTCCCTTGCAACAGCAGTTATTACAACGTGCTTAAGGTTCATTTGAACAACAGAATCTGCTACACGTTTTGGTTCTGCCCAATCTAATTCAGTAGGCAAACCCGTTTTAACAGCGCAAAAACGGCAAGCTCGGGTACATGTATCCCCCAAAATCATAAAAGTAGCTGTTCGACGGACAGCCCAGCACTCATGAATATTCGGACACTTCGCTTCCTCACAAACTGTGTGAAGTTTTTTTTCACGCATCATTTTTTTTAAACCGGTATAGTTCTCGTTTGTATTTAATTTTATTTTTAACCAATCTGGTTTACGAAGATACTCCTCTCTCTTGCTCACGAAGAAGTCAACTCCATTCTTTCAGTATAAGAAAATTATACGCTTTCTTCTTTTGTCACTTTAACATAATAAAAATGAAATATACAAGTTTTACACTTTCGTTTCCATTAATTTATATTAGTAAAGCTTTTCTTTTTTTCACAAACTAATCCTATGACTTGAGAACATTATACTTTCTGATGAAAGGAGAGTACTTGTGCAAAAATATAAGATGTTTGCTATTCTTTCTATCCTCTTTTTGTTAGTTCAGCCTATCCAGACAAAAGCGATCAGTAAAGACCCTTATAAAATCCGGATGGAACTATACATGCAGGTTGAAAAAGTCACAAACATCCCGTGGTATTATATTGCAGCTGCAGATCAATATGAACACAGCATAAGAAACGCTCGTAGGGATTTGCCTGATTCAGATGGACCAGTTGGAATCTACATAGAATCAGAAAAATGGAGAGGTATTTCAAATCCTGACGTTTCTGATGAGAATCCGCATTCCATCTTGTATTTTGATGGAATCGGTCGTGATGCAAATGGTGATGGAAAAGCCAGCTTACGAGACCCACGGGATGTTTTATTTTCATTTGCTAATCAACTATTAGAGTATGGAACGGATGAAGATAATTTAAGGATGGGTCTATGGGATTATTACAAACGAGATAAAGCAGTCGGCATTATCATGGGAAATGCTAAGCTTTTCCAGAAATACGGACGAATCAATTTAACCGACAAAGCATTTCCAGTTCCAGTTTTCAGCCATTACAGCTATAAAAATACATGGGGAATGGCAAGAGGATGGGGAGGAAGGAGATCTCATGAAGGTACAGATATTTTCGCAGATTACGGTTTGCCCGTTCGTTCAACATGCTATGGAATCATTGAAATGAAGGGCTGGAATAAATACGGTGGATGGCGAATAGGCATACGGGATATTCATAACACGTATCACTATTTTGCCCACTTAAGCGGTTTCGCAAAAGGCCTCAAAATCGGGCAAATCGTAGAACCTGGTATGGTAATCGGAGGAGTAGGAAGCTCAGGTTACGGACCACCGGGAACATCAGGCAAATTCCCTCCACACCTTCACTACGGAATGTATAAAGACAATGGGTATATAGAATGGAGCTTTGATCCTTATCCGCATTTAAAGCTATGGGAAAGACAGGCACGAGCTAAAAACAGGAAATAATCATATAAATATAAAGAAGGCTGCCAAAAAACCGACAGCCTTCTGGAAATTAATTTTGCTTTGACTTTTTCACAGCATTTCCAATACTTGCAAGAAGTCCGCCCCAAATAATAACCATACCCACAATCATCATTGCGATCGCGCTACCTGACATTATTGTGATACCTCCTTGCTTTCAGGAATTACTGTAACATCCTTTTTCCATTTAATTCCCATGAATACAAATCCTGCAATGAAAGCAATAGCGGCTACTAGCCAACCAGAGTATATGATAAAGCCTGTTGGATAGCCGCCGTAGTTTTCCTTGATATTGGTAATAACATTTTGCACCATCATATAACCAAGTACTATTGGTGTAATGACAGATAAGCAGATTCTCCACCAAGCCCCTAATCTCATATCAGAGATAGCATCTGCATGGCTCTGAAGTGTTTTTAATTCTCTTAAAACCCAAGCAACCAGAAGGACTTCTACAAGTCCTGCTAATGTAATACCAAATTGATTAATGAAGTAGTCAGCTGCATCCAAGAAATATAGACCACCTCTAGTTGCAAATAGAATGGAAATTACTGCTGCAGCTCCTCCGCCGACTAACACAGATTTTGTACGGGAAATATTAAACTTTTCTTGAACACCCGCGACAAAAGTTTCAACAATTGAAATTAATGAAGTTAATCCTGCCAGCACTAAACATACAAAGAATGCAAAACCGAAAAATCCGTTTAATGCAGGGAACTCATTGATAATTTGAGGGAATACGACAAAAGCAAGTCCTACACCCGAGCTTACAACTTCATCTACTGCTACACCTTTTTGAGCAGCCATAAAGCCTAAAGCTGCAAATACCCCGATTCCAGCTAACAATTCAAAGCCTGAGTTTGCAAAACCAGTAATAAATGCATTGTTGGTAATATCTGTCTTTTTAGGTAAATAACTCGAATAAGTAACCATAATGGCAAAACCGATTGATAAACTAAAGAAAATCTGACCATAAGCAGCAACCCAAACTTTTGCGTTCATAATCTGTGACCAATCTGGTTTAAAGAATGCTTCAAGCCCTTGTACCGCTCCATCTAATGTTATTGCACGAATTACAATAATTGTAAAAAGAACAACTAATGTTGGGAGCATAAATTTATTTGCAGCTTCAATTCCCTTTTTAACACCTTTCACCAAAACCCCAAGCGTAATCATCCAAACCAATACGATTGGAATAAACACTCCAGGTACTACTCCTCCAATTTCACCAGGTGCTTCAGCAAGGTTTAAATACTTACCGAACAAGAATCCCTCTGTGTCTTTTCCCCAAGCTGTATTAAAAGAAAAGACAGAATAGGACATAGCCCATGCGATAATAGCAGCGTAGTAGGTAGCAATAACAAAAGAAATAGCTATTTGCCACCAGCCAAGCCATTCAGAACCTCTTTTCAAACGCGCAAATGTTAATGGAGAAGAACCTCTGTATTTATGTCCAAGAGTAAACTCCAGAATAAGCAATGGGATCCCTGCCGTTAAAAGTGCAAATAAGTATGGTAGAAAGAATGCTCCCCCTCCATTTTCATACGCTACCGCTGGGAACCTCCAGATGTTTCCTAAACCTACAGCTGATCCAACTGCAGCTAAAACAAAACCTGCACGTGTCCCCCACTGTGGACGATTTTCCATATTGATACCCCCTGTTGATACGACGTATTGTCAAAACTTTTATATTAAATAGGCTATAAAATGCCTAGATAGAGGGCTTTATAAGCAAAAAAATTGCCACTCCCTGAATTCTAAGGATAATTGAGGTTACCACACACCCAAAAACCTAGAATGGAAGTGACA
>NZ_WIAQ01000021.1 GCF_009466385.1 Peribacillus tepidiphilus
CTTCCTTTATTTAGGGATTTAGTGTCGGTGTGGTAACCTCACTATTACCTAAATTTCAGGGGGTGGCAATTTTTTTGCTCAAAAAGCCCTCTAATATAGGATTTACTAACCTATTTACTATAAAAGTTTTGACAATACGTAAATAGTAAGAGGGGGAAAAGAATGAAAAAAGCATGGGTTGTTTTGTTGATGTTTGTGTTAGTTTTCGGAGTGCTTGCTGCATGTTCTGGAGGAGACAAGACTTCTGGGGAAAAAGCTTCCGGGGAAAAGGCTACTGGGGGTAAAACTGCTGAGGAAAACAAAGGAACCATTAAAATTGGAGGGCTTTTTGATATAACCGGAGGAACGGGCGATGTTGGAACGCCATATGCAGAGGGGGAGAAAGCATACTTTGATTATATTTCAAAGGAAAGTATCAATGGCTATAAATTAGAATTAGTCGGAGAAGATTATGCCTATAAGATCCCAGAAGCACAAAAGCTCTACCAAAAATATAAATCCAAAGACAAAGTTGCGGCTATTTTAGGTTGGGGAACGGGTGATACAGAAGCACTTCGTCAGCAAGTAGCAACTGACAAACTTCCGTATTTCTCAGCTTCTTATTCTGAAAACCTAAAAAATATGGATGAAAGTCCATATAACTTTTTAACAGCAGCATCTTATTCGGACCAAGCACGTTCAGTACTTAAATGGATTAAAGATAACCATAGTGGCGGCACTCCAACTGTTGCGCTGATTTATAATGATACAGCCTTTGGTAAATCTCCAATTGAAGATGCCAAGAAGTTTGCTGCTGAAATTGGTATTGACGTTGTGGATGAACAAATTGTTGATTTAAAAGCACTAGATGCAACGTCTCAATTATTAAATATGAAAAAGAAAAAACCAGATTATGCGATTATCCAAGAGACATGGGGAGCAACTGCAACGATTCTAAAAGATGCGAAAAAGTTAGGGATTGATACCCAATTCATTGGATTAAACTGGGCAACTGGTGAAGGTCTGCTTCCGATTGCAGGGGATGCAGCAGAGGGTTTCATCGGAGTTGTATCACATGCTTTCCCATATGAAGATTTACCAGGTATGGAGGAAATTAAGAAGTATTTAGAAAGTAAAGGAGAAAAGTTAGAGGATAAGAACCAAAAGTTCGTACAAGGATGGGTAGCAGCAAAAATTCTAGTCGAGGGGATTAAGCTAGCTGAAGACCCAACGACTGGTGAAGGAATCCGCACCGGATTAGAAAAGATCACGAATCTAGATTTAGGTGGGCTTGCAGCTCCGGTTACGTTCACACCTGACAATCATGCAGGTACGAATCAAATTCGTCTTGCAGAGGTCAAAAATGGCAAATTTGAAGTCATAACCGATTATATTGGTTACTAGAATGGGGAGGGGCGTTTGTCCAAAACGCCCCTTTTTTCAAATAGGAGGAGTAAGTATATGCTGACTTTAAACAACGTTGAGGTCATGTATGATCGTGTCATTCTTGTATTAAAAGGGATGTCGATGGTGATTCCAAAAGGAAAAATTGTGGCTCTTTTAGGAAGTAATGGAGCAGGAAAAACGACAACGCTTAAAGCCATTTCCGGCCTATTAAAGAGTGAGAACGGGGAAGTAACAAATGGCTTTATCGAATTGTACGGGGAACGAATTGATGTGAATGATGCGGAAACGATTGTAAAAAAAGGCATCTTTCAGTGCATGGAAGGCCGGCGTGTATTTAAACATTTATCTGTCGAAGAAAATTTGCTTGCCGGAGCTCATACTCGTAAGGATCGAAAAAATATTAAAGACGATATTCAAAAGGTGTATCATTATTTCCCGAAACTAGAAATGCTGAAGCATCGTCAGGCAGGATATTTATCTGGCGGAGAACAGCAAATGCTCGCTATTGGGAGAGGAATCATGGCAAAACCGAAAGTATTGCTACTAGATGAGCCCTCCCTCGGTCTCGCCCCACTCCTCGTAAAAGAAATTTTCAGTATCATAAAAAGAATTAATGAAGAAGAAGGAACCACAATTTTAGTAGTGGAACAAAATGCAAATGTTGCCTTATCTATTGCAGACTACGGCTATATCATGGAGAACGGTCGAATTGTATTAGATGGGCCAGTTGAACGACTTCTAGCGAATCAAGATGTACGTGAATTTTATCTTGGAATGAGTGATAAAGGAAGGAAAAGCTATAAAAATATTAAATCTTATAAAAGAAGGAAGAGATGGTTATGATCGAATCGCTTAAAGGTGTTATTCAATTCGCATATGAAAAAGCGGAAGGCTTTAAGCAGAATATGGTACGTGCCGGACTGTCACCTGACGATATTACTTCCATTGAGGACTTGGAGAAAATTCCTGTTCTAAAAAAGGACCTGCTTCCTGAATTACAGAAAGTAGATCCACCCTTTGGAAAAATGACTACCATCAATTCGAAGGAAATGGCACGAATTTTTATGTCTCCTGGTCCAATCTATGATCCTCAAACACATGAAAAGGATTTTTGGAGATTTTCGGAGGCTCTTCAAATGGCTGGCTTTCATGAAGGGGACATAGTCCAAAATACGTTCTCCTATCATTTATCTCCTGCAGGATTCATGTTTGATTCAGCACTGCGTAAATTAGGTGCTACAGTCGTTCCAGCCGGTACAGGGAATAGGGAGCTGCAAATACAAGTGATGAGAGATTTGCAAATCACCGGCTATGTTGGAACACCAAGCTTTTTTGGGCTTTTATTGGATTATGCGGAGGAAAAAGGTTGGACGGTTGGAAAAGAGTTAAAGATCAAAAAGGTATTTTTTACAGCAGAGATGCTTACAGCAGAAATGAGAAAAAGATGTGAAGACAAGGGAATCTCCGTTTATGAAGGATATGGAACAGCAGATTGTGGTTGTCTAGCCTTTGAGGATAAGCAGGGACCAGGTTTAAAGGTAACTGCCACTGCTCTTGTTCAAATTTGTGATCCAATTACTGGGCGTGAAGTAAAATCTGGTGAAGGTGAAGTTGTCGTGACCTTATTTGATAAGAGCTATCCGCTTATACGGTTTGGTACTGGAGACTTGTCGCGATGGGTAGAAGGGTATGAAGGGAAGCGGATCGCCGGTGTCCTTGGCAGAGTCAGTGATGGTGTTAAAGTAAAAGGAATGTTTGTAAGAGAAAAACAACTTGCTACATTTTTAGAGCAGGAGGGATATAAAACATTCCAAGGGATTGTTTCGAATGAAAAAGGTCAAGACGTATTCGAATTATTTATAGAATCCGAAGAAGAATTGGATGCTAACCTTCTACCAAAACTTCAGAGTGTTATACGAATTACGCCGATTCTTACAAGAGTAAATCCAGGAAGGATAAGTAATAATAAGGAAGAAAAACGAATTGTGGATCAACGTCTTTTTAATAGGAATAAGGTGTAAGAACAGTAGTTTTCCATAAAAAGAGGGGAGTTTTGCGATGATGGAGAGTAATGCTCCTCTTTTTAATTGGACAAAAAAAATGATGAGATGCGCGTTTTTAAGGGATTGAATCGTCATGTCAATAGGGCCTCTTTGAAGAAATGTGTGCGATCATAGGAGGCCCATGGAAATTCGAAAACTTATTCTTCCTCGAACATTTTATTTAGCTTTTGGTAGGTAGCTGGATATTTCGCTTCATATTGTAAGAAAGTTGGAATTGGATAACGAACGCCGCCCTTGTGCGTTCCTTGTAAACCTTCTATAAAATCATCAACTAACGAGTTAGGGATTGTAAAGGCCATTTCGTGATCGTGTGTTTGTCCAAATACTCTGTCTCCATAACAAGGCAAGATCACTTGAGGTTTATCCGTTCTCATTGTCTTAATGACGATATCTGCACAATCTGCACGAGCTGTAAAAGTAGAAGATATTTCACCGCCTGTGTTATAAAGAGCTGCAGCGACCATCCTCATTACTTGTGCAGAATTTCCATATACCACAATGACCTCTGGATCGAAATTGGCTCTAGAAAGAGGCGCCATCAAGACAGTTCCTGCTTCTTCCTTGGAGAACTTTGGTATAGAAGCTTCTGTTTTAGACCCCAAATCACAAGTTTTTGTATACATTCCATCTGTTAGATTTCCTTTTTTATAATAGTCAAGTTCCTCTTCAAAACCGAAGGCAATTTTCGCAATTGGACAAGAAAGGTCCTCACGATCCATCGCCAATGACCAGCCATATCTCCTTGCCATCGTAATTCCTTGGCAAATACTAAACTTTGTTCCAAGATCATTCATTGGTCGTTTTATACGGTCAGGAAGTACTTCTCCCTTCTTCATCACTCGAATTGCTAACGGAAACGTATCAGGCCTTACATAAGTATGAATTGCACTTTCTAGCTCACTAATTTTTTTTTGATCAATCGTCCGTTGCATCTAATGATCCCCCCTTGAATATATATTCATTTAATATTCTGCAAATTTCATGTTCATTCCTGCTTTTGTAGGGTGACAGATGTATGGTGTGTTGTATGGTGTGCCAGACCCGGTTTTGGACAAATGTCTTTTTGTGGTGTCTGACACCAATAGATGAGGTACCCAACCCTATCTTTAGTTAGGATCGTTACCATCCATAATTTTCTTTTGATAGCGGGCTAGTGTTAGCAAAGGAAAGATGTATCGGTAACTATGGTAATGCATGTAGAATCCGCCAGCCATTCCCTGACCTTTTGGATATGAATTCGTCCAATCATCTGTATTGGCAGCAGTTAAAATAAATTGAATTCCTGCTTCTATTTCAGGTGTAAGAGCGTCTGTAGCTGCAATCAGAGCATCTACAGCCCAGGCTGTATGAGTTAATGTGCTAAAACCTAACGCAATGTAGGTCTTCTCTATATCATTTACATGACTCTCCCCAACCACCGTCAGAATTTTGGATATTCCGAAGCCATTTTATCGCTTTTTGGATAGCTGGGTGACTCGATGAGACTCCTACAGAAGCAAGGCCTGTTACGGCTGCCCAGGTACCATAGATATAGCAAATCCCCCAGCGTCCATACCATGATCCATCCTTTTCTTGATGATCCAACAACCATTTCACGCCAGCTTTGATAGCACAATGATGGTTAGATAAGGTCGTGTGGTTTCCAAAAAACTCTAATGTCCTGCCAGTTAAATCCGCACTGGAAGAATCTTCGAGTAATAATTCTGATCCTTGAAGGGGAATAAAGGATGAAATGCTTTTATTTACATTTTTTTCGAAGGATGGCCAGCCTCCGTCATCGTTTTGCATGGAAAATACCCACTGAATACCTCTGTCCCATGCTTGATGGAAGAGAGGCTTTTTATTAACCATTTTTCCAATGGCCCTTAATGAAGCAGTTGTATCATCTAGATCAGGATGAATGGTATTTTCATAAGAGAAGCCCCATCCACCAGGAAAACTGCCCGGATTATGGATGGCCCAATCCCCATATTTATAGTGCTGGCGTGACAGCAAAAAACCATTCGCTTTAACAATTGTCGGGTCTGTATCTTGAACCCCTGCTTCTTGCAAAGCATAACTGATTAAGGATGTATTCCAAACTGTTGCAGTCGTATATTGCATATGAGTCAAGCCGTTTATTTGGCATTTCATAGACTTTAATCCATTAACTGCATTCATAATGATAGGATGGTTTCTCTTATAACCAAGGGAAAGCAACGAGAAAATCATGAGGAAAGTTGAACTGAAATAATTGGAAAAGGTGCCATCTGGTTCGATTCGATCCAACATATACTTTTTCGCTCGATCGAATGCAAGCGAATGAATTTGCTCTGGTAAAGTCATGAATTTCTTGATCTCGTTTTTAATGGATGCTAGGATAGACATCCATTCATTTGAACGGCTCCAAGTTAAGTATTCCTCATTCCATCCATCAGATCGTGACACAAATAAATCAGATAGATCCGGACTCATCTTTGTCTTTTTACGATATTTCTTTTCAGCAAGTATTAAAATGGGAGTGAGATTAGCCCTTCCAAAGATAGAAAAATCGAAGAAATTGATTGGAAATGAAACCGGCAAAAGTACAATCTCAATGGGAATGGGGAAAAGCATGGGCCATGGAATCTGTCCAGTTAATGCAAGCATTATTTTTGTAAACATATAGCTTTTTTCTATTCCACCATTTGATAAAACATATCGTTTAGCAGCCTGTATGTTTTCATCATTTTTTGTATAATAACCGGAGTAAAGAAGGGAGTAATAGGCTTCAACAGTGGTACTTTTAATGTTTCGATATTTATGGAAACCATTTGGAATGATTTTTGGAGGAATGGTAATCGTTATATTTTGACAATCGCCCTTGTTATCAATGAACAAAGTTATTTAGAAAATAGGGTTATTCAAAATCCGATTTTTAAAAAGACCGTTTTCGACACGATTGAGTTTAAACTGCAGGATCTACTTGCTTTTACTCATATTATCTTCCCGTATGAACAACATAACGAAACGAAACTCGTTGGTCAGACGCTCCAACAATTTGGTTCCTTACACGAGCGGATTTTGTTAGGAAAGCGGCTGTATTCTTTGCTTTTTTCGAGGGAACATGTGTTAAAAAATGTTGTAAACTGGGCTAAAACTCATCCCCATACTGGATCGCGAAAGGATTATTGGCCTCATTTATTTAATAGTGTGAAAGAAGAGCTACCGACCGTTTTTTATAAACGCAGGTTAAGAGGTTGCCAGCTCAGGCAGGGGGCAGGCCGGCTTTATAGTCCGAGGCTTGAATTCGCTTGGAAAAGTGTTGATCATTTGCCTGCAGAAACTGGAGATTGGTTTAAAGACTGGAGAATGATTCATTATTTTTTCAAAAATGAAGAAAATGTGGATGGAGAGATTCGTCATGAAAACTGTGAAACACTTGAAAAAAATTGAACTTGCAGCCATCGCCAAAAAAACAATATTCCATTAAGATCAAAGCCTTTTCAACTTTTTATCCAACATTATTACTGGCATCTCTAATTGGTACGTATTTAGATCTTTATTTCGTCGGAAAGAATATGTACTTTTTTCCGATCAGGCCGTTTGAAGACATTTTCACAATCAATATTGCTTTTACACTGGGAGGTCTGCCTTTATTCACTTTACTATTAATTACTTTTATAAAAAAAATGACATTTTATAGACGTTGGTTATTTATTTTACTCGTTAGCTTCTTGATCGCAAATTTAGAGTATCAGGCTGAAAGATTCGGATTTTTTAGCCATTCGGAGCAGTGGAAACATATTTATTCATTCTTTGGATATTTTCTCTTTATGACAATACTATGGAATTTTTACCGATGCTCCAATATGAGAAAATAAAAACATGGCAAACTTGAGAACCATTATAAAATTGATATGGGAAAGATGATTTACCTTTAAGAAGGATTATGACTATAATACTGAAAGATGACTAATGTCTATTTTCAGATCGTTAGCCCATCAGCAAACAACAGCGAAAATCCCTTTTTGAAAAGAATATTTACAGAGGTGAATTGGAATATGGAATTGCAGAAGCGAATCATCAAAGAATTAAACGTCAAGCCTGAAATTAATCCAAAAGAAGAAATTAGGGAACGAATTAATTTTTTAAAAGCGTATTTAAAAAAATCGAAAGGAAATGGCTTTGTGTTAGGTATTAGTGGAGGCCAGGATTCTACTCTTGCAGGAAGGCTTGCTCAGTTGGCAGTAGAAGAACTGAGAAACGAGGGGTATGTTGCTCAATTCATTGCAATTCGGCTTCCATATGGAATACAGAAAGATGAAGCGGATGCCCAAAGAGCTTTAGATTTTATTAAAGCTGATCGTGTATACACTTTTAACATTAAAGAGGCAGTTGATGCAGTGAAAGACCAGTATGATCGCCTTGATACTCCTGAACCATTAAGGGATTTTCAAAAGGGAAATGTAAAAGCGAGAATGAGGATGATTGCTCAATACGCTTTTGCTGGACAGGAAGGTTTCCTTGTTATTGGAACAGATCATGCAGCCGAAGCAGTAACCGGCTTCTTTACAAAGTTTGGAGATGGGGGAGCAGATCTTCTTCCATTAGCAGGATTAAGTAAACGTCAAGGTCGAGCCCTTCTAAAAGAGCTTGGTGCCGATGAGAGTTTATATTTAAAAACGCCTACCGCTGACCTGCTTGATCAAAAGCCTGGACAAGCTGATGAAACGGAATTAGGTATTTCTTATGAAGAAATTGATGATTATCTAGAAGGAAAACAGGTTGCAAAAGAGGTAGCAGAAAAAATCGAACAACGTTTTTTAGCAACGGAGCATAAGCGCCAGCTTCCTGCGACGATGTTTGATTCTTGGTGGAAATAGTTTTTGAAAGAAGCGAAAAGGTGACTGACACCAATTATGGACAAATGTCTTTCTGTGATGCAGACACCTTTTTTCAATTGAAAATGAAATGGATGAGAATCCCAAGCTTGACAAGTAAATGAAAGCTGTAATCATATTGATTTGTATTTCAGATTGATCTGCCATCATGAGCAAAATATCGGTCGTTATTCCAATATATCGGTCATCAGGTGTAATTTATCGGTTATTATAGGTAAGAAATTTAAGAGGAGAGCCAAGTAGCTCTCCTTTTTACTACATATCCTATTCTGTCATAGATATAGGAGAACCAGTGGAAGTATGTTGATTTACCCAATCAAGTGATGTTTTTAAAATAGTCGACCAGTTCGATATCTCATTTTTATGCTGTTCAATCCAATTAAAACAAAATTGTGGATCAATGTTATACTCATAACACTGTGAAAGGAAAGACTGGATTGTAGCCTCTTTGCAATTTTGCCATGATCCACACGTTATCCTCCATATGTCTTCCATTTTCTCCTGTATCGAAGTATCATTTATAGAATTTGTAAATGGATTTTGGTTTGGCATTTTAGATCCTCCTAGCCATACATAGCATCATTTCAAAAGTGACATCTATAGTATGACCAAAGGAATAAAAACCATGTAGGACAGGATTTTAAACCATCTATTTTTATAACGAATTATTTATTAATAATAATGGTATTCTCCACTACGGTATATTTTTATTCAAGGTAATCGAATTTCGTACCTTTTAATAAAGGAAAAAGAAGACTTTACTGAGCAAAAATTGTTAGAGAAAAATTCACACAGAACCACATATTCATTGTCGTTTTTGACAGAATAAATAAAGAATTATCATAAATCATATCAAAACATTGCCAGCATAATCGAACATCTGAAAACAAATATTAATTGTTGGAGGGTAAAATTTTTACTTTCTAAATTCTCTATAAAAGGAAGTGCTTACAATTGAATAATTTAATCACAGCGCTTTTCAATACAGGGATTCGTCAAAACATTTTAAAAATGTTTGGCAGAAGAAGAAAGAATAGAGGGATGATGTGGGCGTCTTTGATCGGTCTGGGACTAAGTGCAGCCACTTTTGCTTTCCGACGGAATCGAAACAATAATATGCTGAATCCTTTTCAAAAGTTAATCGATAATATGAATTTTCGAAAAGCCGGAAAGATGCCTAACATGACTGCTTTAACAGAGTTTTCAAAAGAAATAATGCCAAACAAAAATCCAATGAAAAATAAATAAATTTTCATTTCCTTTAGTGCCCACTTTTATGTGGGCGTTTTTATATAGGATCAATGAAAAAATTGTGTCGTAGTTCCATTAAGTCCTTAAATGCCATCCAAGAAGGCAGGTTTTTTTATTATGGTGAATACACGATTCAAATGTAGTAAATTCAATGGAATAATTACCAATTATCTAATGAAAATGATTAGAAGAGAAATAAAAACCATTCCTTAAACCGAAAATAACGCCGAACATTCTAAACACTTACAATTTTCAATTAATTATGGTACAATTTTAATTGTATTAGTTTCAAAAATGAAGGAGTTGAGCTGAGATGAGTCAAGTAAGTCAAGTTGAGAGAGGGTATTTCGGAGAATTTGGAGGAAGCTTTGTTCCTTCAGACCTTCAAAATGTGTTAGACATTCTTGAGGAGCAATTTTTAAAGTATAAGGATGATCCTGAGTTTAATGAAGAATTTCATTATTATTTACAGGAGTATGTAGGTAGGGAAACTCCTCTATACTTCGCTGAACGCTTAACGAAGGAATTAGGTGGAGCAAAAATCTACTTGAAGCGTGAAGATTTAAATCATACTGGTTCTCACAAAATTAACAATGTCATTGGACAAATTTTGTTAGCGAAACGAATGGGGGCTAAACGTGTCATTGCAGAAACTGGCGCGGGTCAACACGGCGTTGCAACAGCTACTGCATGTGCAATGTTTGGGATGGATTGTACCATCTATATGGGTGCCGAAGATACAAAGCGACAAGCCCTTAATGTATTCCGTATGGAGTTGTTAGGTGCGAAAGTCGTGCCTGTTACCAAAGGACAAGCTCGTTTGAAGGATGCAGTAGATGAAGCTTTTGCTGATTTAGTCCAAAACTATGACCATACTTTTTATTTACTAGGTTCCGCTGTAGGCCCGCATCCATTTCCTACAATGGTCAAGCATTTCCAATCTGTGATCAGTAAAGAAAGTAGGCGTCAAATTCTTAAAAAAGAAGGATGCCTTCCATATGCAGTGATTGCTTGCATAGGCGGCGGGAGCAATGCGATTGGTTCTTTTGCGGAATATTTACCGGATCAAGAGGTTCGTCTGATTGGTGTTGAGCCTTGTCAAGCAGCTTCTTTAACCCAAGGGACAGCCGGATTGTTGCATGGATTCAAATGTTTGGTCCTGCAAGATGAAAACGGAAATCCTATGCCTACTTATTCCATTGCTGCCGGACTTGATTATCCAGGATGTGGACCAGAACATAGTTATTTGAAAAATTCTGGACGAGCAGAGTATGTAGCGGTAACAAATGAGGAAGTTCTTGAAGCTTTCCAATTGTTATCTAAAATAGAAGGAATTATTCCAGCTCTTGAAAGCGCCCATGCTGTGGCTTATGGAATAAAATTAGCTGCCACATTAAATCAAAATCAAACCATTATCATGAATATTTCTGGACGCGGCGATAAGGATGTAGAACAGGTATTTCATATGCTAAAAAAAGAAAAGAATAGGTGACAATAAATCGAGGAGGGCTTTGACCTTCCTTTTATTTTTTATGAGTTTAAATAATCGGATAGTAAAAGAGTATTCCTCGTTGTTTTGGTCAAACTATCCTTAGTAAAAACACAACTTAAGGAACATTTTTCCCTTTTATTGAAAATAAAGCTGGTGATAAAAAATGCCTTGTAAATCGAGTGAAGAATTAAATGAGCTAGTATTAGAAGCAAAAAAATATACAAAGTACGGAAAGGTCGCAGACTATATCCCTGAATTAAAAAAAGCACACCCTCACGATCTATCCGTGGCCATTTACCATCCAAACGGAACATGCCGATCTGCAGGGGATATCCAACAAAAGATTACATTACAAAGTATTTCTAAAGTTCTAACTCTGGCATTAGCCCTCATAGATTGTGGGGAAGAAAGCGTTTTTCGTAAGGTCGGATACGAACCAACAGGTGATCCATTCAATTCGATCATAAAGCTGGAAATTATGAATCCGACAAAACCGCTTAATCCAATGATTAATGCCGGAGCATTGGCTGTAACTCATATGATAAAGGGAAAAAATATCGAGGATAGGCTAAACCGTATTCTTTCATTCGTTCAAGAATTGACGAATAATCCAAATGTAACGTATTCGCAGGAAGTGGCAAAGTCAGAGTTTGAAACGGCTCATCTCAACCGTTCTCTCTGTTATTACATGAAGCAATATGGTGTGATCAATGAAGATGTAGAAGAGTTGATGGACCTATATACCAAACAGTGTGCCATTGAAATGGACTGTTTAGATTTGGCAAGAATAGGCATTGTATTTGCAATGGATGGTGTAGAACCAATCACAAATAAAAGAATAATCCCTGTTGATGTAGCAAGAATCTGCAAGACATTTATGGTAACATGCGGTATGTATAATGCTTCCGGTGAATTTGCTGTAAGAGTTGGAATCCCAGCAAAAAGCGGGGTTTCAGGAGGTATTATGGGAGCTGTACCGAATCGGTTTGGGATCGGAATATTCGGACCCGCCCTTGACGATAAGGGAAACAGCATCGCAGGACTTAAACTTTTAGAAATGATGTCGATCAAGTATGCATTAAGCATGTTTTAAAGGAACGTTAGATTACGAAAAATTAAATATTTTTCTTATCCAAAAAGTGTTACTTTATGAAGTAATGCTTTTTTGTGCAATGTTGATCAATCGTTTTTTGATGTTAGCCTGACTTAAGAGTCAACCTCTATTCTCGTAGGTGTTTGTTTGATCAACTACATCATACAAGAATTTGAGGAGGTACTCCTTTTTTTAATGCCTTTAACTCTTTGGTTACTAAAGGAATAAAGCATCCTCTATCGAATATTGAAATATAGATCAAGAAAATTTCAAATGATTCTACCAATATGCATAACAGGAGGAAAAATATAAGTGAATTCATATGGATATTTCTGCAATACTCGAATTGAAATGGGGATAGGAACAGCTAAACAATTACCGGATTTATTGCAATCTCTTCAGATAGGCTCATCGATCTTATTAGTAAGTGACCCTGGTGTTGTTCGCGCAGGACTGATTGCTCCAATCCAAACTTCATTAGAGGCGGCCGGTTTTCGTGTGTCTCTTTTCGACTCGCTATCACAAAATCCACGGGATACCGAATGTTTAGCTGGAGCTAAGATATTTAATGAAAATAAAGTAGATGCTGTAGTAGCGATCGGAGGCGGTAGCGCGATGGATACTGGTAAAGCCATCGCACTTTTGGGACCAAATGGCGGAACACCAACTGATTATGTGGAAGGAAGAAGAGCATACACCAACATTGCTCCAATCATTTGTGTACCGACCACAGCTGGAACAGGATCGGAGGTTACTCGTTCGTCTGTCATTACCGAAGAGGCTACTCATCGAAAAATTACGCTTAAACATGCTTCTTTACGTCCAATATTAGCTGTTCTAGACCCCGAATTGACACTAACCGTTCCTCCATTCGTCACAGCAGCAACCGGAGTCGATGCTTTAGTCCATGCCATTGAAGGTTACACGTGCAGAGTCACTAACCCCATTTCACAAGCGCTTGGTGCAAGAGCAATGGAAACGATTGTTTCCGCATTGCCTATTGCCTACCGGGACGGCCAAAACCAAAAGGCTCGATATGACATGCTAGAAGGAAGCCTATTAGCTGGGCTATGTTTTGGTTCAGCTGATGTTGCTGCTGTTCATTGTTTAGCGGAAGCACTTGGCGGCCTTTACGATACCCCGCATGGTGTGGCAAATGCTGTATTTTTACCACATGTGTTAAGATTTAACGCCGTAGTAAATAGATCGATGCATGCAGATTTGGCACGTTATATGAAATTTGCGAAGGACTCAGATACGGATCAAGCAGCGGTAGAAAAACTAATCGTTGGAATTGAAGCATTCACAAAGGCTCTTGAAATTCCAAATTTGAAAGACTTACCGGGAGTACGTGAAGAAGACTTTCCAAAAATTGTAGAATTAGCTGTTCAAAACGGGTCAACACCTAGCAATGTGAGGCCCATTACAGCAACCGACTACTTGCAAATTCTTGAACGAGCTTATCTTGGTGTTTAGTTCACTTTGAGAGTCTAAACCTTTCAAAATGGGATAGTTACTAATAATCTATAATTGAAAAAGCGAAAACTAAATTTTATAGCTTTTTATTTTATATTTATGCCTTAAGCATGTTGATGACGGTAAGTTCTCTCTACCATACATGACATTTATCATGGTTACGCACATGACATGTATGACTACAAAGGTCTATTTTTTTCCTTTATGATTTGAAGTATCAAATGATGAAAGGAAACAAAAAAATGACCAATCAAAAATTGAAAAATTTAAAAAAAGATATCGCTCCTTATGAAAAATCGAATACGAAAGACAGTGTTTGGCAGATCATTAACACCATTGTACCGTTTGTTCTGTTATGGTACCTTGCATATCAAAGCCTATCCATTTCTTATCTTTTAACATTTGGATTGGCTGCGATTGCTGCTGGATTTTTGGTACGGATTTTCATCATTTTTCATGACTGTTGCCATCATTCCTTCTTTAAGAATCGACGGGCTAATTATATTCTTGGAACGATAACGGGAATTATAACGTTATTCCCTTATAGCAAGTGGGGACATGAACACTCCGTTCATCACGCAACCAGCAGTAACTTAGATAAGCGTGGGATAGGGGACATATGGATGCTTACAGTGGATGAATATTTGACTGCACCACGCTGGCTTCGTTTAACGTATCGTATGTATCGAAATCCTTTAGTTATGTTCGGTTTAGGTCCAATATATGTTTTTTTAATGACCAATAGGTTTAATAGAAAAGGTGCAAGGTTGAAGGAACGCATGAATACCTATATTAGTAACATTTGTATTGTTTCGTTGATTGGATTGCTGGGCTTTACACTCGGATGGGAGTCATTCCTTTTGGTACATGTACCTATTTTTTATATTTCAGGTTGTGCAGGGATTTGGCTTTTTTATGTGCAGCACACATTTGAAGAAACCTATTTCGAAAAAGATGATGAATGGGAGTACGTGAAAGCAGCTGTGGAAGGAAGTTCCTATTATAAGCTTCCAAAAATCTTACAATGGCTGACAGGAAATATTGGTTTTCATCACGTTCACCATTTTAGTCCAAGAGTGCCAAACTATTACCTTGAGGCAGCACACAATAGTAGTGTTCCTTTGCAACATGTGCCAACATTTACGATTTCAACAAGCTTACGTTCACTACAGTTTCATCTATGGGACGAACAAAGTAAAAAGTGTGTAGGATTTAAGGAAATTAAAGCGTATTCTACAAACCAGAAAAAAAAGAGCAAAAGTGTCTCATCACGTGTTAAATCAGAAATGTAGAAGTTTTAAAGACTATTCATATTCCTCTATGATAAGATAGCATGTAAGGTATATGTTGAATATAGTTTAAGAGGTTACAAGCATGCATAAAAGGTTTATGATATTCCAGAAAAGCGCTGGGATATCTCCATATATATGGAGTGTTTTTAGTATTTTACCGTTTTATTTTATTTTCGAATCTTCCTCAACAAACGAAATGATTGTTGGGATTTTACTGACAATCTTTTTCTTTATCTCATATCGATTTGCTTTTATTTCGAAAGGATGGACCGTTTATTTGTGGACCATCATCTTAATCGGCATATCGATAACAATGACGATCCTTTTTCACTATGTGTATTTTGCCTTTTATATTGCTTACTTTAACGGCAATATAAAAGACCGTATCGCTTTCATTACGTTATACATTGTTCACCTGGTCTGTACAACCATTTCGATTAATTATAACGTAGTGGTTCTGCAGGAACAATTATTCATCAAGCAATTACCATTTATTATCATTATTTGGTTTAGTGCAATACTTCTTCCTTTCAATATTTATAATCGGAAAAAGCAGGAGCAGCTCGAAGAACAGCTTGAGGATGCGAACAAAAGAATATCTGAGCTCGTAAAACAGGAGGAGCGTCAACGAATTGCCCGTGACCTTCATGATACACTTGGTCAAAAGCTTTCACTCATCGGTCTGAAAAGTGATTTGGCAAGAAAATTAATTTCCAAAGACCCTGAACAAGCTCGCAATGAATTGAAAGACGTTCAACAAACCGCTAGAACTGCATTGAACGAAGTTAGGAAAATGGTATCACAAATGCGCGGCATTCGATTGAAAGAGGAAATCATTCGCGTGAAACAATTACTTAAGGCTGCACAAATTGAATTCGTAAGCGATCAACATATAGGTTTAACTAATGTGTCGCCGTTTCTGGAAAATATTCTAAGTATGTGTTTGAAAGAAGCGGTAACCAATGTTGTTAAGCACAGCCAAGCTTCAACTTGTCATATCGCCATCGTCCAAACGGAAAACGAAATCTGTATTACTGTAAAGGACGACGGCATCGGCATTATGGAGAATCATGACTTTACGAATGGAAACGGACTTCAAGGAATAAAAGAACGGCTAGAGTTTGTTAACGGCACCCTAGAAATCTTTGCACAGGATGGAACAAATGTAATGATAAAAGTTCCTAATGTCGTAAAGCTGATGGATAAGGAGGAACGAATATGATTCGAATTGTCATTGCTGAAGATCAGCGAATGATGTTAGGAGCTTTAGGATTGCTGCTCAATTTGGAAGAAGATATGGAGGTCGTCGGAAAGGCGTGTAATGGTGAAGAAGCCATTTCTCTGGTGCATCAATATCAACCCGATGTTTGCATCATGGATATTGAAATGCCATTAAAAAGTGGACTCGAGGCGGCAGAAGAACTAAAAGGGCTTGGCTGCAAAGTCATTATTTTAACAACTTTCGCTCGTACCGGTTATTTCCAACGAGCTTTAAAAGCTGGTGTTTGCGGTTATTTATTGAAGGACAGCCCAAGCGAAGAGTTGGCAAGCTCAATCAGAAGCATAATGGCAGGCAGAAGAATCTTTGCACCGGAATTAATGGACGATGTTTACGCTGAAGAAAATCCCCTAACCGAACGAGAGAAAGAAGTATTAGAACTCGTAGCTGACGGAAAAAACACAAAAGAAATCGCCGATCAGCTTCGTATCAAAACCGGAACGGTCCGAAACTATATTTCACAAATACTAGATAAACTTGAAGTAGAAAACAGGATCGAGGCAATAACCCGAATTAAAGAAAAAGGTTGGTTTAAATAAGCACCTATAAAGGAAAGACTTAAGATAAAAACAATATACTTTTAGGTGAAAACAATGAAAATGTTATGCATAGATGGCGGTGGGATTCGCGGTGTATTTGCTGTTGCCATTTTACAAGCAATCGAGGAGGAATATAAACGCCCAATAGCGGAGTATTTTGATGTGATTGCAGGAACAAGTACGGGGGCCATTATTGCTGCTTCCGTAACATTGAAAAAGAAAATGAGCGAAGTTCTGAAAAGTTATAGGGTGTATGGAGAAAAAATTTTTGTCCGTCAAGCAAAGGTTGGACTATTTAAAAGTGTATATAGTGACGAGTATTTACGCCGTTATTTTCAAAAAGCATTCGGAGAGCTTACACTTGCTGATATTCAAAAGCCGCTTCTCATTCCAGCGGTGGACATTACCCATGGCAAACCGTATGTACACCGGTCAAATTACGGTCATCATGAGAGTGACGACTTATCCATAAAACTTTGGGATGCTGTTCTTTCTTCCTGTTCTGCACCCGTTTATTTTCCACCTAACAATATAAATAACAACTACCTATCCATTGACGGTGGTTTATGGGCAAATAACCCCTCATTAGTTTGTATTACTGAGGCTCTACACCATTTCAAAAAGGGAATGAGCAACATACATATTTTATCCCTCGGTACAGGTCAACAGAAAATTGATTTTACAATCAATAAGGAAAAGTTCTGGGGTGTGAAGCAGTGGCTTCCCTTTCATTTCCCATCGATGAAGGTAACACCGAAACTTCTCGATTTAGCTGTTCATTTGTCATCCGAGTCGGTTTCATACCATTGTCAACTTCTGCTAGGTGACAACTATTTTCGATTAAATGAGGAACTTGGAGAAGAAATCCCCTTTGATGAAGTGAAGTTTATGGATGAGCTTATTGAATTAGGGAAGCAGGTGTACCGAAATAGGAGAGAAGAAATTAGAAATTTTTTAGAGAACAAAATATAACTCTCTGTATTCTCAAAGTACTCCTATCTAAATATTTTAAAGTTATAAAAGACTTTAGCGATATCCTAAAATCGTGCATAAACAATATTTTAACCCGAAATATCAGAACATTCTTGACATTGCTCTAATTAATTACCATAATAAAGTAAAATAATTTGATCGTTGATGGAGGACTAGTATGCGGGTCTTTATGTGACAGAGAGCGGGGTTTTTGAGCTGGAAGACTCCGCCACAGGAAAGCCGCAGAACCTGCCTCCAGAGTCCTATGCTAAAACATAGGCGCTAACTAGCGTTATCAGGAAAAGTGGGATGTATTTTACATCCAATGAAGGTGGTACCACGGAAGCATAGCCCTTTTCGTCCTTTTTAATAGGATGAAAAGGGTTTTTTTATTATTTTTCACAAGATAACAGAATTATTTTTCCGTCACAATGCAAAAAAGTACGAAAGTATGTAGATGGAGGAAGTCAAACATGGAGAATAAACGAATTGTTGTCAAAATCGGAAGCAGCTCATTAACCAACAAAAAAGGGGAAATTGACCAGGAGAAATTATCGGATCATATCGAAGCCATTGCAGCACTTCGCAGGGAGGGGTACCAAGTTTTATTAGTTTCGTCCGGCGCGGTTGCGGCTGGTTTTAGACAACTAGGCTATTCATCCAGACCTGTCACATTAAAAGGAAAGCAAGCGTCAGCAGCAGTTGGTCAAAGTCTTTTAATTCAATCCTATAGAGAGCAGCTCAGTCAGTTTGGGATCGTACCGGCTCAAATATTGCTTACGAGAAAGGATTTTTCAAAAAAAGAACGCTATAAAAACGGGTATGCAACCATCATGGAGCTTTTAGATCGTGGAATCCTACCGATTATCAACGAAAATGACACCGTCTCAATAGAAGAATTAACCTTTGGTGATAATGATATGCTCTCCGCCTTAGTCAGCGGACTTGTTCGGGCAGACCAGCTTATTATTTTAACAGACATTAATGGACTCTATGATTCCAACCCACGTGAAAATCCATCTGCGAAAAGACTCCATCATGTACTAGAAATAACTGATGAAATGATAGATGGAGCTGAAGGAACGGGGTCGAAGGTAGGAACAGGTGGTATGAAGTCAAAACTCATTGCTGCAAAAACAGCTCTCTCTCTTGGTGTCCGAGTATTTATCGGTCACGGTAAAGGAAGCCGGAAATTAATCGAGATTCTTGAAGGGAATGGGGACGGTACGTATATCGGAGGAGATAAACTCACCTCCATTAATAACAGCAAACAATGGATCGCCCTTCATTCAGCGGTTTCCGGAAAAATTTTTGTCGATCAAGGTGCGGAAAAAGCCCTTGTATCAAATGGAAGAAGTCTGCTCCCAGCTGGAATTTACGACATCACAGGGACGTTTGAAAAAGGAGATGTGGTGGAAGTATTCGGTACGAATGGTTTGTTAGGTAAAGGAGAGGTGCTTTATTCTTCTGAAGACCTGAAAAAGGTAATGGGGAAACGCAGTGATGAGTTACGTGACGAATTCATTTTTGCTTCTATTGAGGTCATTCATCGGGATAAATGGGTGAAAGCATAATTATTGAAGATGAATTTTTTGAAACTCACGCAAAAATCGCACCACGTGTTGAAGAAACTGACGGTAATCCCATATTTAAGATAGACCGTCAGATATTACAAATTAAAAACGGAGGATAAAAGAATGACTGAGGTTATTAAAAAGGGGAAAGCAGCTAAATTAGCGAGTTTTTTATTGATGGGGATTTCTACTGAGGAAAAAAATAAGGCGTTAGAAAAAATCGCAAGACAGCTATTAGAGGATCAGCATTTCATTTTAGAGGAAAATAGGAAGGATATGGAGCAAGGAAAACAAAAGGGCTTTTCCGACGCGATATTGGACCGCTTGTTGTTAAATGAAAAGCGAATCAAGGACATGGCAGACGCCATTATGCTACTAATTGACCTTAAAGATCCGATTGGAGAAACGATTGAAACGATTAAAAAAGAAAATGGATTGTACATTGAGAAAAAACGCGTGCCTATTGGAGTTATCGGTATGATTTACGAAGCAAGACCAAACGTAACAATCGATGCTGCCACATTGTCATTGAAAACAGGGAATGCGGTCATTTTAAGAGGAAGCTCCTCTGCCAGCTATTCCAATAAGGCACTTGTTCAAGTGATTCATCGTGCCCTTGAACAAACAGAAATACCAATTGAAGCTGTTCAGCTTATCGAAGATACAAGTAGAGAAACGGCGAAGAAGCTTTTTACTCTAAATGAATATTTAGATGTGTTAATTCCTAGAGGCGGTAAAAATCTCATTGAAACGGTAATCAAAGAATCCACGGTACCTGTTTTAGAAACAGGAGCTGGCAATTGTCATATTTTTATTGATGAAACGGCCGCCCAAGAAATGGCCGAACGGATTGTGTTAAACGGAAAAACGCAGCGACCGTCTGTTTGCAATGCAATTGAGACCATATTAATTCACGAAAAATGGTTTCCTGTTTACGGGAAACAGTTGTTACAGGTGCTGGATGAAAAGTCAGTCGAAATATATGGAGATGAAACGGTATGTCATGCTTTTCCAAAAGCAAAGGCAGCGACAGAAGATGACTGGTCTACAGAATACTTATCACTAACCGTCAGTATTAAAGTAGTAAAAAATGTTGATGAAGCGATCCAACATATCAATCAGTATGGAACAAAGCATTCGGAAGCAATCATCACCGATGATGAAAAAATTGCCTCTTTGTTTCTTACAAAAGTCGATGCAGCTGCAGTCTACCATAATGCTTCTACCCGATTTACAGATGGGTTTGAATTTGGATATGGTGCAGAAATCGGTATTAGCACGCAAAAGCTGCACGCAAGAGGACCAATGGGGTTACCAGCCCTAACATCAAGCAAGTATTTCATTTATGGGAATGGGCAGGTGAGAGGATAGAATTTTTTTACGAATGCATGCATTTCTTTATAATACAACTACACTAAAATTGATAATCTATAAATCCTATATTAGTAGAAGACTGTATATAATAAACAACATGAAAGCATGATAACTAAACCCACCACTCCTCTTCACAATGCGGCAAGGTGGGTTTTTATTGTGGGTTTGATGTTTTTAGGAAAGACCCCAATTGAATTACACAGGTATGAAACCAGTGCCATCCATCATCATGAAGTTTTCTCCACATGCTCATTAATGGGTATTAGCGAGCCTTTTTTAATCCAGTATTGAAAATGATCGAAAGGAAACACTCCTCTGCATTTCGAATTATGCAATTGAATAACCACACTTTTTGGGGTAACATCTAGAATCTTTAATTTATCTGACTTGCTGAGGTTAGGTATAAAGGAGCTTTTTATTTCAAATTCCATGTTATTGTATAAATTCATACTAATAATCCTCCTGAGTGTTAAAGTACTTTAACCAATTCATCCTTACATTTCCCCATTATTTAAATGTTTATCCATATTTTGGTTGAACTTTATCAAATGAATTATATACTCAAGTTGAGGTAATCATTTTATTTTGCGGTGCTTCATCAACAATAGAAATAGTTATTTTCAAAAAACCAAAAATGCCCTCGCGAAATTTTGTTGGTTAAAGGAAACATTTTTATTTTATGGAATATTCTATAAATAAAGAAGGAGAGTGGTGACAATGAGCCTAAGAATACAGAAAAAAGTTTTACAATACTCTGTATTGTTTAAAATGCTTGGTGTCTTAAATGAGGAGGAGTATATAAAAATTGCAAAAGCTCACAACGTGAAAGAAAGACATTAGAAAGTGTGGAATTATATTGGGTGTACGGGGATCATTGAAATTAAAGAATGGGAGTTGGCTTGAATTAAGAAGAATGGATCACTCTCTGATCAGGGCATATGTAACGAATGAGCATATAAAAATATCGGTAAACAAATTGGTATTTTCAAAGAAAACGAATTCTTCTAAAATTCCTTTCAATTAATATGGGGGAGTCAAATGTCTCTGAATCATCCATTGAATGAAAGCCCAAAAAAAATAAAGGAGAAAAGCTAGATTAAGCATCTAAAAATACGGGAGCTTAATCTTTTTCTTGTCCGTGAAGCTTTTACTATGTCCAAATCAGAGCAGGAGCTCCAACTAAGGGGACTTGTATAAAAAAGAAAGAAGACTAAAATAAGTCTTCTTTCGGAATTCATCCCCCTATCGCACCTTGTACATCATAATTTCTCAAATCAATATCTATTTCATGTCCAAGGGCTAGTTTTGCAAGCTGAGATCCCATATAAGGGCCCATCGTCAAACCAGAAGCTCCTAATCCATTTGCAATGAAAATTCCTTTCCAGCCAGGTAAAGCACCGATCACTGGAAGGAATCCTGGAGTGTACGGACGAAAGCCTACTCGTGCTTCAAGAAAAGTGCCATTTGCTAAGCCAGGAGCAGTATGTAGTGCTTTATTTAATACTTCGTGTAAACCTCCAGCCGTGGTCCGGATATCGAACTCATCCGTATCTTCATGAGTTGTACCTATCACAATTCTTTGGTTTTCGAAAGGCACCAAATATTGATCACCTGGTGGCATAACAACGGGCCATTTGCTCGTGTTCGTATCCGGCAATTCCAAATGAACGATTTGTGCTTTTTGGAAGGTTCCTTTAAAGTGAACACCTAACGGCTCTAGCAATTGATTGGCCCATGCACCTGCACAAACAATGACTGTATCAGCTTCTATCGATTCATCCCCAATATTTACACCAGTTATACGATTCTCATTATATTGTAGTTTGGCGTCTCCATATAAAAAGGTAGCTCCGTTTTTTTGTGCAGCGCGTAAAAGGGAATCTCGGAGCGCCCGTCCATCGACCCGAGCTGCACCACTAATATGTACAGCAGCGCATTCATCTGCAAGTGGCGGAAACTGAGCTTTTGTTTCTTCAGGTGTAAGCAGAGTAATCTCACCCATTTCTGGTGCGTCCTCCTTACGAATTAATGCTCGTTTTTCTATCGCATTCAGCTTTTCTATATCCGTATGTATACTGATTGCACCCACTTGTGCATAACCCGTTTCTTTTTCTCCATCCCGTTCAAGCTCGGCTATCAAGCTTGGATAAAAGCGTGCACCTTCTTTTACAAGATGATACCAAGCCTTATTTCGCCGCTGCGAGATCCATGGACAAACAATGCCTGCTGCTGCATCAGTGGCTTGTCCTTTATCCTTTCTGTCCACAATAACCACTTCCGCACCTATTTTAACCAGCTGATACGCAGTAGAAGCTCCTAAAATGCCTGCGCCGATTATGATACATTTTTTCATATACTACATCCTTCTCTTGAAAATTTTTAAATTAAATCCAATCTGTTCTATGTATGTAGCTTTCCGCTTGTTATTTAAACTCTGCCCTCTTAGACAGAAAATTTTTCACCATTACTTTAGTAATATGTTTTTCAGCACATAAAGAGTCTAGTATATATTTCAAACTCCATCAATATTCATTGAAGATATTATGTAATTAAGATAAAATCCATAGAAATAATTTCCAATCTTCTGTATGATGAAGTAGAGGAAAAAAACTAGGTGTAAGAGAATGGTTTTAAATGAATGAAACAAACTTGGAATGAAGAGAGGGGTATACAAAAAAATGAATACTTGGCTTTATAGTATTTATGCCGTAATATTAGCGATCGTTTCATTTTTCACAAAAGAAATCGTAACATTTGTTATGCTGGGCTTTATATTGTTAAGCCTCCATAATATCCATTCCACATTAAAGAAAATTCATAAAGAAATCAATGACAAAAACCATTAAAAAGACCATTATTTTTTGGGATCGCCTTCATTAAAATGAAGTTTCTTAGCCATACTAACAAGGAACAAAATATTTGTTAGGAGGCTTTATGATGGGAAGAGCAAACAATCAAGCAGCTAGTAAGAATAAACATACTTTACCTCAAACTCCAAAAAACTTAAAAATCGAACCTGAAAATGTGAATGATGAGTTTTCTCTTGAGTTAGCTGAACATCGTGTCATTAAAGCTAAGCAGGATGAATAACTTGTATAAGCGACGTCGTTAAAAAGGATACAACACATAACTTGAAGAGCCGGTATGCTTTATCCGGCTCTTTTTGAATTCTATTTTAGGTTATTTACCCTCAAAGTAGTCTCTAAATTCCTTTTTATCCGTATTCTCTTCATTTTGATAATAGGGATTCTCAACCGTTGAGTCTTTTGGGTCTAAATTGGTCTTAATCACTAATGTTGGTCCAGATGTACTTCGTTCTGCAATGAGCCGGTCATTTAACTCTTTAAAATCCGGAAGATCTTTGTTTCCTGGTTGTCTTGGTTCTGTCATCTCAGCACCTCCTAAAAAGTAGGGTGCTTTTCTCCACGAAAATTATGTAAACATTAGGGACAAAACCCACTATGAGTGTTAACAGAGCAATATTAAAAAGGATTATTTTCAAATATCGTGATAAGATGGATGTACTAAACATTTGGAGTGTGAAAGATGAGTTCGCATGATGAAATCATTCAAGTAAAAAACCTCGTGAAAAAGTATGGGGATTTTACGGCTGTAAAAGGCATTGAATTTGAGGTGCATAAAGGAGAGGTATTCGGTTTACTCGGTCCTAATGGTGCGGGAAAAACAACACCCTAGAAATGCTTGTAGGACTTAGAAAACCAGACCAAGGTACGGCAAGAATAGGGGGCTTCGATATTAAAAGCCAGCTGAATAAGGTAAAGGAAGTCATAGGTGTCCAGCTACAATCGACGACACTTTTTGAACTGCTTACGGTAGAAGAGATCCTTCATTTATATGCAAGCTTCTATCCAAGGCATGTATCGATACCAGATATAATTGAAGATATGCTGCTTACTGATAAAACCAAAAGCCGAATTAAAGGGTTATCTGGTGGACAGAAGCAAAGATTAGCCATTGCTTTAGCACTTGTACATGATCCATGGGTAATCTTTTTGGATGAGCCAACAACAGGTCTTGATCCGCAAGCTAGAAGAACACTCTGGGATATTATCCTTCTTTTAAAGGAGAAAGGGAAAACGATCGTATTAACGACTCATTATATGGATGAAGCTCATGTGTTGTGTGACCGAATTGCGATCATGGATCAAGGACAGCTTATAGCTTTAGATACGCCATCTCAGCTCGTGAAAACCCTCCAGTCAAACAGTGCAGTAGAATTTCGTTTTGAGAATGATTCCGTAGACGTGGATTTAACTAGCATTGAAGGAGTCAAACAAATTGGGAATCAAAATGATGTGTATGTTCTCTAAGTTACAGAAAGACGGAAGAAGAAAAGGAGATAGGATGGCAAAAGAAATAATAGAAGCAGGTTGGAACTTTGACAATAGTTATGCCCGTTTACCGAAAACACTTTTTACTAGCCACAACCCTACCCCTGTACGCTCACCAAAGCTAGTCAAAATCAATGATTCATTAGCTACATCCCTAGGGTTGAATGTTGAGGCACTGAAAATCGAAGAGGGAATAGCGGTGCTTGCTGGCAATCGGATTCCTGAAGGTGCTTCGCCACTTGCACAAGCTTATGCGGGGCATCAATTCGGACATTTTAACATGTTAGGGGACGGACGGGCAATCCTACTTGGCGAACAGATTACCCCATTAGGTGAACGGTTTGATATTCAGCTCAAGGGGCCAGGGAGAACGCCATACTCCCGCGGGGGTGATGGTCGAGCGGCCCTTGGACCGATGCTACGCGAATATATTATCAGTGAAGCCATGCATGCGCTTGATATCCCTACCACCCGTAGTCTAGCAGTGGTGACAACCGGTGAGCCAGTATACCGCGAAAAGGTACTCCCTGGTGCAATATTAACTCGTGTGGCTGCGAGTCATCTGCGCGTCGGTACCTTTCAATACGTTGCACAATGGGGCACAATTGAGGAACTCCAAATCCTTGCTGACTATACTATTAAGCGTCATTATCCAAACGTTGAAGCTGATGAGAATCGATATCTTTCGCTACTTCAGGAAGTGATCAAGCGTCAGGCCTCACTTATTGCCAAATGGCAGCTAGTTGGCTTTATTCACGGAGTGATGAATACCGATAATATGACTATTAGCGGAGAAACGATCGATTATGGTCCTTGTGCTTTCATGGATACCTATGACCCGGCAACGGTCTTCAGTTCCATTGACATTCAAGGCCGCTATGCCTATGGCAATCAGCCTTCTATTGCCGTGTGGAATTTGGCACGATTTGCTGAAGCGCTATTGCCGCTCCTGCATGAAGATCAGGATCAGGCTGTCAAACTGGCGGAGGATGCTCTTTTAGACTTTACTAAGTTATATAAGAGCAATTGGCTCGAAGGAATGAGAGCAAAACTGGGGATTTTTAACGAAGAGATGGAGGATGAATCCCTTATTGAAGACCTCCTCAATATGATGCTGAAGTATCGTGCGGACTATACGAATACCTTCCGAGCATTAACTTATGAAAAGTTAGAGGATACGGTTCTGTTTGGCACTACAGAATTTACTCAATGGCATGAGCAGTGGCAGGCGAGACTAAGCAGGCAAAAGGAATCTAAAGCCTCATCCAGTCAGTTGATGCGGAATAGCAATCCTTCTGTAATCCCTCGGAATCACAGGGTAGAGGAAGCATTGGAAGCCGCTGTGGAAAAAGGAGACTACAGCGTGATGGAGAAGCTGCTTGATGTTCTTTCAAAGCCATACGCGCACACCCCTGAACAAGCTGAATACTGCACACTTCCTCCGCCATCAGACCGTCCATACCGAACTTTTTGTGGTACCTGATGTTGTAGTGCCTAACAACCTTGATAAACGTTTTCATAAAAAAAGCAGGGACCAATAAAGGTTCCTGCTTTCAAATCTTAAAATTATGAAAAAAGATGTTTCTAGATGAATCCTCACATGTTTTACCATCACCATCATTTGTAATAGTAAAAAGATTCCATTCTTGTTGCTTTACTGAATTAAAGAGTGATATCATCATACTTAATATTGGTAAAGAAAGGATGAAAACGATGTCACTTGAAAGTGTAATAGCTCATTTTAAACAATGGAATCGTGAAGGCGATGTAATGGAGTTTCAAACATTGAGTGCAACGGTTGAGCAAGCAGCGGAAACAATTGGGGTCATCCCTGCTCGTATTGCTAAGACATTATCCTTCAGGGGAGATGGAGACAAAGCCATCCTCATTGTCACTGCAGGTGATGCTAAAATAGATAACAAGAAATTCCGAGATACATTTTCTTTTAAAGCACGTATGCTCACACCTGAGGAAGTCCTAGAGCAAACCGGTCATGTCATTGGCGGCGTATGTCCGTTCGGATTGGCCAATGAATTGGACGTATTTCTTGATGTATCCATGAAACGATTTGATACTCTTTTCCCAGCATGTGGAAGTACAAACTCTGCCATTGAATTGACATGCGATGAATTATTTCAGTATTCATATGCTAATGGATGGGTCGATGTTTGTAAAGGCTGGCAGGAAGAGCCGTTTAGAGAGACAGTAGGTGCAAACTTGGATAAACAATAATCTACATATTCAGTTCATTCAGCAAACCAACCGTTACTTTTACGGTTGGTTTTTTTGTAAATCTCGGCATAAAAAAAGTAGCTGTAAAGTTTGCAAATCTCATCTCAAGTTTTTACCCAACTAAGTCAACACGTAATAGATAGCTAACAAAAAAATAAGGAAACGACAGTTAAGACAATTAAAGTAAGAGACAAATCTTAACTTTCTACACTACTCGAGAATATACTACCTCTTTAAAACACTCTACTGCCTTCGCTGTATCGACCAAATATCCTAGCTCATTCATGGTTTCTCCGATCCGTACAATCGCTTTTTCCAGCATCTGTTCCGTTGTATTTCCCATATGACCGATCCGGAACGCCTTTCCGGCCAGATGAGAAAGTGCTCCCGCGACAATTACACCTTTCTTGGCAAGGGAAGCTCGGAAAGCAGCGTCGTTTATTCCTTCCGGATAAAGAATACAGCTAAGTGTCGGAGCAGCGGCATCCTCCTCCGCTAAAGCCTTCAGCCCATATACTACGAGAGCGGCTCGAACTGCTTTACCGAATGCTTTATGACGTTTATATCGATTCTCCATTCCTTCATTCAGCACCAATTTCATCCCTTCATCATACGCGTAGATGAGGTTTACCGGCGGAGTGGCGAAATATTTGCCAGGATCATTCATAATCGGAATCCAATTATGTATATCACAATAGTAGGCAGGCACGCGCTCGATTTGTTCCCGTGCAGCTAACGCCGTTTTATTAAATGCGACGATTGCCAAACCTGGCGGCACACCAATGGCTTTTTGAGAGCCTGTTAAAACGACATCAATCTTATAATTCGGATGGCCATATGTCTTGCTCATATCTTCTTCCATAGCGGCAGTAGCACAAACACCGTCGAGAATGACAAGTGCCCCGTGCTTTTTAATGATTGGGACAAGCGCATCCAAATCGGCCGCGACTCCTGTCGAAGTATCGGCGTGGGTAATCGTTACTGCCTTGAATTTCCCATTAGCTAGCTTCTTCTCTACGTCATCGGGATTGACCCGCTTTCCCCATTCAGATTGGAGTACGTCTACTTCAATGCCAAAAGCTTCTCCTAATTGAATGAAGCGATCACCGAAGTAGCCATGACTTATGACTAAAATCTTTTCACCAGATGCTACGGTATTAACCAGTGCCATTTCCATTGCCACTGTTCCGGATCCGGCAATAACAAACACTTCACCGTCTGTTTTCAACATTTGTCTCGTCTTCTCAATCGCACCCTTGTAAATAGCAGCAAACCTCGGGTCTGTATGACTCCTTGTTTCCAGAGCAAGCGAATCATAAATGGAATCGACGACCGGTGTCGGTCCAGGTATCAGTAGCATCTCTTTGTTGCGCATTTTCTAACCTCCTAAATTTCTTTTACTAGAATAAAGAAACAAACTCACTTCACACTTGTAAAAATTTCTATAAATACTGATTAAAACCCTTTTTCTTTCTATGACAAAATGGTAAACTTTGTGACATTTACAAAAAAGATGCATCAATCATTGTGTCTCGCCATCTTTCGAGAGTATTCAATGTAACCCAAAACACTCCATTTAACTTATAGGTAGATGGGGTTTCAGTGCCCATTTAGTAGAGTGACCTATATGAAAATGGTGTTTATTTTTCAACTGTCTTTATACAAGAACTTTGCTACTTTAAAACGTATAGAAAAATCGTTAGCATAATAGTTAAAACCATAAATCACTTACATAGGAGTCAATCAATGAAAGAACAGTTTTTTGATGAATTACTGAACATAAAAACCGTAGGAGACCAAAAGGGATTTAATAAGTCTTTGCATTATCATCGTTATGAGCCAACGCCATATCTTGCATTAGAAATATTATTTAATCAATATGAATTGAAAAGCAGTGATCGGATCGTAGACTTTGGGTGCGGGAAAGGGCGTTTAAACTTCTATATCAATTATTTATTTAATGCATCTGTCGTAGGGATCGAGATGAATGAGACTTTCTATCGAGAAGCAATTGAAAATCGAAAAAATTTTTTGAAGAAATATAAACACTGTAAAGATAAAATTCATTTCCATTGTGGCTTAGCAGAAGAGTATCAAATCAATCCACTAGATAATCGATTTTATTTTTTTAATCCGTTTTCCATACAAATTTTCATGAAAATCATTAACAATATTTTATTTTCAGTGGAGAAATCAGAACGGGAAATTGAACTGATTTTATATTATCCGACGGAAGATTATATCTATTTTTTAGAAAATCACAGTTTTTTTGAATTGAAAGAGGAAGTCATATTGCCGCACGTTGAACAAAATCCAAATGAGAGATTTTTAATATATCGATTGGCATTTTAAAAAAATCGGAAAAGCGTTTTATGTTTGTGTTCCTGTTGCAAGGGAGATTATTGTATTCAAATCATTGAACTTCAATTAAGAAAAACAAAGACTCAAAAACTTGTAAAAGAGACTACATTGTATTCGACAAAGAAAAGGGGTTGTTGAACGATCCATATTATGTTCGTAAAATTTTAGACAATGAAGGACACAGAGATGGCTTTATTAAATATGTGTCCGAAAAAACCAAATAATATAAAAAAAGATGTGCTCAAAAATTATGCACATCTTTTTATTTTGGAGAACAACTCTATTTTTGCTTCTAAATAATAGCCAGTTCTTTTTTAATATTCTATTTCATCGTAATCTTTAGGCTGAGGTAGCGGCTGCCCGTTCTCTCTCGTAGAAATTTCATTAATCGTTTGTATTTCCTCTTGTTTTTTTTCATTTCCCTTATCATTTTGCTTTCCTTGATTTTTCATGGAGAGTCTCCCTACCAACTTTTCTAAAAATTATTATGCGCTGTTTTTAAAGGTTCCAACCGTACATGCGAAAAAGTGTCTAGCAACTGATTACTACCATTCCTTGAATATGAATAATATGAACGACGGTTCCAAAAATCAATCTGTTCGTTCAATCTACAAAAGGTGGTATAATTGAAATATATGGAAGTGAAAAAAAAAAATCATTTTAATTCTTCGTAAAGATCAAGAAATAGAATATTACGCAGATCTGTTTTTTGCTGATTCAATCTGAAGTCAGCTTTTTGAACTACATGTAAAAACGTCATTTTCTTACATTTATTGGAGGATATTCATGGAAACTGATACTCAATTATACTTTGTCTCTCAGACCAGCAAAAAGAAGCCTGAAACCATCAGAAATAAACATAATGCATGTCCTTTTTGTAACGTAGATGAATTAGAGAATATTATTGCTCAAGAAGGTTCAATTATTCTACTAGAAAATAAATACAAAACATTAAAGAACACATTTCAAACGGTTCTAATTGAAACAGCGGATTGTAAAGGGGAATTATCCATCTATAATAAGGATCATTTGTACCGGGTTATTCAATTTGCTATCCGAAACTGGCTGAAGTTCGAAAAAAGTGGTAAATGATCGAAGTTATACAAACTATTAGAATACCTACATATATAACAAAACAATTGGAGGACGATTTAATGAAAATACGAAAAGCAGTGTTATCTGATGCACAAAATATAGCAATCGTTCATGTCGATAGCTGGAGAACGACATATAAGGGTATTGTTTCAGATGAATTCTTAACAAACTTATCATATGAAGAACGGAAGCGTCTATGGGAAAATGTTATACCCAATGGGAATGTATTTGTTGCTGAAAATGAAGAAGGACAAATTGTAGGATTTTCATCGGGTGGAAAAGAAAGAACAGGAAAGTATAAGAAGTACGATGGTGAATTATATGCCATTTATATCTTAAAAGAGTACCAAGGAAAAGGACTGGGCAAAGAGCTTATTCAACCAATAATCAATGATCTAAAAAATTCAAATATAAATTCAATGCTTGTTTGGGTTATTGAAGACAATAACGCACGGTATTTTTACGAATCTCTTGGAGGTATAAGAATCGATTCAGAAATGGTAGAAATTGCTGAAAAAAAGGTAAAAGAAATTGCTTATGGGTGGGAGGATATAGATACTATTGAAAATCAATTAAGGTCTTAAAAGGTTAGATTAATCGTCAACGTATCAATAAGATATGGAAGATGCAGTAATACACCATTTAGATAAAAGAAACAAGACGTACTGATTTAAAAAAATAAACCATGTTTTTTAATTCGTCTGAGATAAGTTAATATCCTATGGAGTCACTGACTAATTTGTGTCATGTTTTTTATTACTTAATAGGGAGTAATAATGGTGGATCATCTTTTTTGATTTTTCCGTTAAAACATATCCATCTTTTATTTTCTTATGATCTCCTTGGGCGATTCCATTTAATTGCATACTTTATCCAGCGCTATAATCATTAAGGCTTTTAGAAAAGGTTTCATGTAATTTCTTTAAAGAAATAATATATCAACGAAAAGTTCGTAAGGGTCAAATTTTTATTATAGCACCCGTAAAGAAATTAAGCAGAATGTCATATTAAAACATTCTGCTTTTATTTGTTGATTTGATTTCGTTAGGCCATTTTTTGTTTAACGCACTGATAAATGTCTTAACGTTCTTTTTATTTTGCATAACGGGGGAGAAAACATAGGAAAGCGTTCTATTAAAGGACTGATTTTTCAATTTTATAATGGAAAGAATTCCTTGCTGTACGTCTCTTTCTATGACACTACGGGATAGAAGCGAAAGACCCATACCATTAATAAGTGTTTCTTTAATTCCTTGACTACTACTTATGGTAAGAAGCGATTTCACTTTCAATCCATTTGAACGAAAGAAATGGTTAAGATATTCACGTGTACCTGATCCAACTTCTCTGGTCACCCATGCTTGATTCTGAAGGTCGGCCATTGTTACTTCATCTTTTTTAGCCAGTTCATGATTGTTCGAAGAAACAATATATAATTCATCTTCCATAAAAGAATGTACGGAAAGCTCCTTTTCATTGGTTTGACCTTCAATTAAACCAATGTCTACTTGATACAATCGCACAGATTGAACAATTTCTTCCGTATTTCCAATTACCACATGAATTTCTAGTTCTGGATAGTCATTTTGAATTTCAAAAAGTAATGATGGCAATATATACTCGCCAATTGAAAAACTTGCCCCAATTTTTAATTCTCCTTTTATAGAGTGATGATGTTCCAAGATATCTTGTTTAGTCTGTTCGTAAATCGTGATCATTTGCTTTGCACGTTCGTATAAAATTTCGCCTGTTGGAGTGATTTGTAAGAATTTTGGAGATCGTACAAACAATTTGGTTTGGAATTCTTTTTCTAAATTTTTAATATGTAAACTTACACTTGGCTGTGACATTAGAAGAATCTCGGCTGTTTTTGTAAAATTTTTAACCTCCGCAAGGGTTACAAAAGTTTTTAATTCGTCATAGTACAAAAAATCAACCCCTAATTATTAGTAATCTTAATAGCTATGATAAATTATATGTATTTTACTAATGTTCTGACTTTTAGTAAAGTTTAATTATTAACTTTTAAAGTCAATCTATAGATTGTTAACGAAATAAAACCGACTTGACTTATAGGAATAGTAAAAAACAACTAAAGTTTGAATGGTTAAGAATTGTTGAACCTAGTAATAGTTAAAAGATGACGTACGAAAGTTTATTTTCTTTTGCGAGGTGGATTTTGTTGCAACTTCAGGTTTTGAACAGTCCGTTTAATCAGGAGCAGGCAGAACTCCTTAACCGCCTTTTGCCAACATTAACTGAGTCACAAAAAATTTGGCTGAGCGGTTATCTGGCCGCGTCTCAGTCTGTTTCCGTTCCGGGTACATCAGAGCTTCCTATAGGGAATACCAAGCAGACAATCTCAAAAGAAGTGACCATTCTTTACGGGTCTCAGACGGGCAATGCCCAGGGGCTTGCAAAGAAGGCCGGCAAGAAGCTTGAGGAGAACGGTTTTCAAGTAACCGTTTCGTCCATGGCCGATTTTAAACCGAACCATATTAAAAAAGTCCAAAACCTGCTTATTATGGTAAGTACACATGGTGAAGGTGACCCGCCGGATAATGCACTCTCATTCCATGAGTACCTTCATAGTAAAAGGGCTCCAAAGCTTGACGATCTTCATTTTTCTGTTTTATCGCTTGGAGATAGCTCGTATGAGTTTTTCTGTAAGACAGGAAAAGAATTCGATTCTCGACTGGAAGATCTTGGAGGAACAAGGCTTTATCCGCGTTTTGACTGCGATGTAGATTTTGATGAGCCTGCAGCAGAATGGCTTGAAGGAGTCCTTGTTAGCTTAAATGAAGCGAGGGGAGGAAGTGCTGTTGCTGCTATAGCAGCAACACAAGAAGCGGTTCAATCGGTATATTCCAGAACCAATCCATTTAGAGCGGAAGTGCTTGAAAATATTAATTTGAATGGCCGTGGTTCGAATAAAGAAACGCGTCACATCGAGTTATCCCTTGAAGGGTCTGGCTTATCATTTGAACCGGGTGACAGCCTCGGAATTTATCCGGAAAACGATCCGGCTCTAGTCGACCTGCTTCTAGAGGAATTAAAATGGGATCCTAAAGAAATGGTAACGATTAATAAACAGGGAGACGTTCGTCCACTTAAAGAAGCGCTTATCTCCTATTATGAAATTACGGTTTTAACAAAACCGCTACTTGAGAAGGTCGTTCAACTTACGGCGAATGAGGATTTACGGGAGTTTTTATCACCTGGCAATGAAGAAAAAGTAAAAGCGTATCTGGAAGGACGCGATTTGCTTGATTTAATCCGTGATTTTGGTCCATGGGGAGATTCGGCACAAGAATTTGTCTCCATTCTTCGAAAAATTCCGGCTCGTCTTTATTCGATTGCGAGCAGCTTATCCGCAAATCCAGATGAAGTGCATTTGACAATCGGTGCAGTCCGTTATGATGCACACGGTCGTGAACGAAAAGGCGTCTGTTCTATTTTTTGCGCGGAGCGTTTGCAGCCAGGGGATACACTGCCGGTTTTCATTCAGCATAACGAAAACTTTAAACTGCCAAAGGATCCAGAAACGCCGATCATTATGGTTGGACCAGGGACAGGTGTTGCACCGTTCCGTTCCTTTATGCAGGAGCGTGAAGAATTGGGAGCGGTCGGTAAATCATGGTTGTTTTTCGGTGACCAGCATTTCGTGACTGATTTCCTTTACCAAACTGAATGGCAAAAGTGGCTGAAAAACGGCGTACTGACGAAAATGGACGTCGCGTTTTCGCGTGACACGGATAAAAAAGTGTATGTGCAGCACCGTATGCTTGAACACAGCAAAGAACTGTTTGAGTGGCTTGAAGAAGGAGCGGTTGTCTACATTTGCGGAGATGAGAAAAACATGGCACATGATGTCCATAATACGCTTATTGATATTATTGCAAAAGAAGGCAGCATGAGCCGGGAACAAGCGGAAGCTTATTTGGTCGACATGCAACAGAAAAAACGCTACCAGCGTGATGTATACTGAATTTCGGATTGAAAGGAGTTTTTCAACATGGTAAACCCAAATTTAAAAGCACCGGACGGTCCGCCAAGCGATGTTGAACGCATTAAAGAAGAGAGCAATTATTTGCGCGGAACGCTAGCGGAATCGATGGTAGAGCCACTAAGTGCGGGGATTTCAGAAGATGACAATCGCCTGATGAAATTCCACGGTAGCTATTTGCAGGATGATCGGGATCTCCGCAATGAGCGCCAAAAGCAAAAACTTGAACCTGCATACCAGTTTATGCTGCGCGTTCGTTTGCCAGGTGGTGTAGCAACACCCGATCAATGGTTGGTCATGGACGAACTTGCCCAAAAAAACGGCAACGGTACGTTAAAACTAACAACACGCATGACCTTTCAAATGCATGGGATTTTAAAATGGAATATGAAACATACGATTCAGGAAATTCATTCATCTCTTATGGATACGATTGCGGCGTGCGGTGATGTCAACCGGAACGTCATGTGTAACCCGAATCCATTTCAATCAGAGATCCATACGGAAGTATATGAATGGTCGAAAATATTGAGCGATCGTTTATTGCCACGTACTAGAGCGTATTATGAACTTTGGCTAGATGAAGAAAAAGTAGCTGGCACGCCGGAAATGGAAGAAGTTGAACCAATGTACGGACCTCTCTATTTGCCGAGAAAGTTTAAGATTGGTATCGCTGTTCCGCCATCGAATGACATTGATGTCTTTTCACAGGACCTAGGATTTATTGCAATCGTTGAAAATGGTAAGCTTGTCGGTTTTAACGTTGCGATCGGCGGCGGTATGGGCATGACACATGGCGACAAAACTACCTATCCACAGCTCGCAAAAGTAATCGGCTTCTGTACGCCGGACAAAATTTATGATGTAGCGGAAAAAGTTATTACGATTCAGCGCGACTATGGAAATCGTTCCGAACGAAAAAATGCACGGTTTAAGTACACAGTGGACCGACTCGGGTTGGAAACGGTCAAGGCTGAACTAGAAAACCGACTAGGCTGGAGCCTAGATGAAGCAAAGCCGTATCATTTTGACCATAACGGCGACCGCTACGGATGGGTGAAAGGTGTTCAAGGAAAATGGCATTTTACGATGTTTGTAGAAGGTGGTCGTATTAAAGATTTTGACGACTACAAGCTGATGACTGGATTGCGCGAAATCGCCAAAATCCATACCGGAGATTTCCGACTAACAGCCAATCAAAATCTGATCATTGCGAATGTATCAAGCCAAAAAAAGAAAAAGATTAGCGAACTGCTCGAACAATACGGTTTGTCAGATGGTAAGCATCATTCAGCACTTCGCCGCAGTTCAATCGCATGCGTTGCTCTTCCAACCTGCGGACTCGCGATGGCGGAAGCAGAACGCTATTTGCCAGTTTTAATCGATAAGATAGAAGAAATGATTGATGAAAACGGATTGCGCGACAAAGAAATAACGATTCGCATGACCGGCTGTCCGAACGGCTGTGCACGCCATGCGCTCGGAGAAATTGGCTTTATCGGGAAAGCACCAGGCAAATACAATATGTACCTCGGTGCAGCCTTTGACGGAAGCCGCTTAAGCAAAATGTACCGTGAAAACATCGGTGAAGAAGAAATTTTAAAAGAACTACGCGTACTTCTTTCCCGTTACGCAAAAGAAAGGCAGGAAGGTGAGCACTTCGGTGACTTTGTCATCCGAGCTGGTATTGTCAAAGCAACAACAGACGGCACGAATTTTCATGATTGATCAAAATGCACGAGACAGGAGCGATTCCTGTCTTTTTTTGTCCAGTTAAAAATGAAGGTCTATAAAAAATGTTGCGGTACATTAATTTTAAAATTTGGCTGAAGGATTTTAACTAACAATGGAATCCCATGATAAAAGAATGTGTTATATAATTGATGAATATTTGAAAGGAAAGACGAACATTTGAGCATATTAAAATTGAATGAATTAAAAAAAGAACTCAAAGAATTTGATCAAAAGGAGCTGATTCAGTTAATTTCAGAACTTTAAAAACTAAATAAAGATGTTCAACATTACTTATCAAATAAGTTTTTAGGTGAAGAAGCTATTATAGATTTATATGAAAAAACAAAAAAGAAAATAAAAAATGAATTTTTTCCCGAACGTGGTTTTGGAAAAATGCGATTAGCTGAAGCAAAAAGTGCAATTATAAAAATAGAGATAAACAAACAGCCAAGTGCTTTTTTAAGAAAGCCTTGGCTGTTTTATTAACCTGCTTATCTAGTTTGCTTTTTTCATAATATTCCTTTGCTCTTGGTATGAATCTTTTTGTTGGCGCTTCGTTCTATAGATCAAATAAAAACTTAAACCTATCATCATCCAAATGCAGAAATATAACCACGCTTCTAGCGGAAGGCGAGTCATTAAGAAGAAAGAACACGCAATCGTCAAGATGGGAAGATATGGAACTAGCGGTGCCCTGAATCCTCTTTGCAGATTTGGATGTGTTTTGCGAAGTATCATAACGGATAAGGCAACCATCATAAATGTTAACAAAGCACCAATATTGACTAAGTTGGACAATGCTCTCAAATCAATAAATCCAGCAATTGCTGCACCTGTAAATCCTGCAATCCAAGTCGAAAAAACGGGTGCTTGAGATTGTGAATGAACGACTGAGAACGGTTTTGGTAGAAGACGATCGCGACTCATAGAGAACAGAACGCGTACTGTTGCGTAAAGATACACAAATATAACGGTTGTAATGCCCGCAATGGCTCCTACTGATAATACTCCTGCAGCAAAATTTTGTCCGACAGCGTGAAGCGCAAATGCCATCGCATCGGAAACATTTAATAAATGATATGGAACCATTCCTGTTAAGACTAAGCAAACGATAACGTATAAAAGAGTGCACACAACTAAAGAAACCATAATGCCAATTGGCAAATCACGCTGCGGTTTTTTCACTTCTTCTGCCGCAGTTGCAACAGCATCAAACCCTAAAAATGCAAAGAACACAGTAGCAGTTCCTGCTAGAACTCCTTTCCACCCAAAAGGCATGAATGGATCCCAATTTTCCGGTTGAACATAGAATATTCCAACAATAATAAATAATAAAATGATGAATAATTTGATGGCTACCATCGTATTATTCACTTTCTTACTTTCTTGCACACCTTTTGACAGTACCCATGTCATAAGTAAAATAATACAGACAGCCGGCAAGTTCACCATTCCGCCTTGTTGAGGTACTGCACTTAGCATTTTTGGAATATGCAAATGAAATCCTTCTAACAACGAGTGAAAATACGCAGACCATCCATTTGCTACGGCTGCGGCAGACAAAAGATAAATTAAAAGTTGCGTCCATCCTATTAGATAAGCAACTACTTCCCCAATGGTCACATAAGTGTACGTATAGACACCTCCGGAAACAGGAAGAGTCGATGCTATTTCTGCATAACAAAACGCTACAAATCCACAAACCAATGCTGCCAGCATGAATGAAAAGATAATCGAAGGACCTGCATCATTTGCTGCTGCGACACCTGTCAACACAAGAATGCCGATCCCAACAATCGCGCCGATCCCAAGCAATATTAAATCATAGGCACCTAGTGTTTTCTGCAATGTTTTCTTTTGGCTCAACAAGTAAGTTATTGACTTTTTTTGAAGTAAATTCATGATGTCTCCTCTCTTTTATTTAATTAATCCAAAATGCCAGACAATTTGTTATTATATCATGTTTCTACTTTTTTCGACATATTTTTTATTACCTTATTATGGTAATATTATAATAGATTCATTTTATAGGGCTTCTAAATAGAAAGATTTTAATTTAGTAAAGAAGTGGGGCAATAGTAAAAAAGGAGAATCTACTATGTATAAACTTTTGCTTATTGAAGACGATATACAGTTAAGTAAACTTATTCAGGAAAACTTGGAGCGCTACGGATATGTTGTACATCACCCTAAGAATTTTTCAAATCTATTAGAGGAATTTACAAGTATAAAACCTGATCTAGTTTTGCTAGATATTAACTTACCTTATTATGACGGTTTTTTTTTATGCAGAAGTTTTCGCAAGGAATCTAATGTCCCGATCATTATTATTTCAGCTCGCAGCCAAGAACTAGACCAGATAATGGCTATTGAGCTTGGAGCGGACGATTATATTACAAAGCCATTTACGTTTGAAATATTCCAATCTAAAGTCAAAGCAACGATAAGGAGAGTATACGGGGAATACGCAACAAAGGAAACGATAAAAATTTGTGTTGGTCCGCTATGTATTGATGCCAAAACTCTTACATTAACTTGCCATGAGAAAAAAGTCGAACTTAGCAAAAACGAATATAAGCTTTTGAAAAAATTAATAGAAAATAAAAACACTTTTATATCGAGAGAAGAGCTAATCGAGGAAGTGTGGGACTCGGTAACATTCGTAGATGATAATACACTAACCGTAAATATTAGTAGAATCAAGCAAATACTTTTTCAACTAGGGTTTGATCATGCCATAAAAAGTAAAAGAGGGGTAGGATACATGTTTCACTTTCCTACATCTATGGGGGATTAACCATGCTTAAACATATTTTAAAAAAATTTATAAAAGACAGATCCCTTCTCATCGGATTTTATTTAGTAAACATGGCTTGCATGATAACTTTTTTCCATCTAAGTGAACCAGCGAACACAGAGTTTTTCTATCCTTTATCCATAGGGTTATTTTTATTAACTATATACCTGGTAATTGACTTTTTCCACTACCATCAAACAAATCGAGCGATCGAGCTTATATTAAGGAATCAATTTGCAGAATTACATCCACATACAGAGGAACAAAAAGCGTTTCAGCAATTGTTAAATAAAATAATATGGGAGCACACTAGTAAATACAATGAAATGAAAGAGCGAAATAAAGAAAGATTATACTTTTTATCCCATTGGATGCACTATTTAAAAACACCTGTTTCCGTGATCGAGCTAATCATTCATAAAGAAGAAAAAACAAATGAAACTGCTGAGGTTTTTGATAAAATTCTTCAAGAAAACAAACGTCTACATACATCAATAGAACAAGGTTTAACAATGATAAGATTAAAGAACTTCGAAAATGACTTGGAAGTAAAATCTGTTGATTTACTCGTTTCTTTAAGAAAAGTAATTAACGGGCGAAAAAGGGAATTTATCTACCAATCTGTATTTCCTTCTATTGAATTTTCAGGTAAGCACGCTTATGTTGTCACTGACTCCAAGTGGAACGAAATCTTATTAGACCAGATCATCTCCAACGCCATTAAATACTCTAGCACAAAAAGTGGAAGCAAAAAACTATCTTTCGTATTGAAGTTAATGGAAACTATACAACCTTATCAATAACAGACGAAGGTGTTGGCATTCCTTCCTATGATCTTGATCGAGTATTTCAGCCATTTTTCACAGGAGAAAACGGAAGAAAATTTCCAAACTCCACAGGCATTGGACTCTACCTATGCAAAAAAATTGCTGACCAACTTGATCAAACCATTACTATACAATCCAAAGTCTCCGAAGGCACAACTGTAACCATTCGATGGGTGACGGGGAATGAACAATGAACAAAGAAACAAATTGAATAGAGGGGCAATGGCTTCGAAATAAGAATCAAAGATGTCTCGAAAACAGGATTGAAATAGATAAAGTATGTTTTACGCACATTCAGGCTAATTGAAAACACTTGTCAGTTGAGGAACGAACCCGTACAAGGAGCGGAGTTACCCTAAATGGTCATGAGTATCAGAGGAGGGTTTGTGACGAAGAGTGCGAGCGTTTGTCAACAGCTAAAATTACCTTACAAAAATGTAAGCTATTTTTAGCGTATTCGATGGATGAAATTCTTTTTGTCACTTAGGATGATGTTAAAGCAGTTTAAGAAGATGAAAGAATACTGCTCGAATATTCTCTTCCATTCACCAAAGGAGGAAATACAATGATCATTTTAGAGGCTAGTAATATAGTTAAAATATACGGAGAGTATGGTGGTGAAGGTTCTACAACTGCGTTGGGCGGAGTAAGCCTATCCATTAATAAAGGAGAGTTTATTGCGATTATGGGCCCGTCTGGGAGTGGTAAAACGACGTTGCTTAACGTATTGAGTGGAATTGATAAACCTACTTCAGGTGAAGTTACCATTGTGGGCCGAAAAATAAGCGAGATGACGGGTGAACAATTAGCTCTATTTCGTCGTAAACAATTAGGTTTCGTATTTCAGGAATTTAACCTTTTAGACAGCTTAACTGTAAAAGAAAATATCATTCTACCAATGGTACTAGAAAAGAAAAAGGCAACCGAAATGGAAGCTAAGGTTCAACATCTTGCAAAGCTCTTCGAAATTGAAGCAATCTTGGACAAATATCCCTACAATATTTCAGGTGGACAGCAACAACGAACGGCCGTTAGTCGAGCTCTAGTGAATGATCCTAGTATCATTTTTGCCGATGAACCAACAGGAAATTTGGATTCTAAATCGTCAGCGGTCATTATGGAATGTTTTGAAAAAATCGTTCACGAGTTATCTACAACTGTTCTCCTTGTTACACACGACATTTTCGCAGCTAGCTACTGTAGGAAAGTGATCTTTATAAAAGACGGCCACATCTATTCCTACATCGTAAAAAAAGGTAGCAGGAAAGAGTTCTTAAATCAAATCATGGATAACCTTGCTGTCTTAGGGGGGAGAACCCATGTCTTTTAATCAAATCGTGTGGAAAATGGCAAAGGTTCATTATAAAAAATACATTTTTTACTTCTTATGCAACAGTTTTGCAGTCATGTTTTTCTTTATGTTTTCGACTGTATACTTCAACGAGCGAGTAGTCCAAGTGAAGAAGGTAGAATCGATTCAATATGTGTTAACAGTTCCGGGTGTTGCTCTTGTTGTTTTTACTGTATTTTTTATTAGTTATGCACACAATGTATTTATAAAAAGAAGAAGAAGTGAACTCGGGCTGTTCATGACATTAGGAATGTCCAATCGTGATATAAGCAAATTGTTACTGCTAGAAAATGGCGTCATTGCCCTCTTTTCGATCATTTCTGGTATTCTAACAGGAACCATATTTGCTAGACTATTCTATTTGCTATTAATGAATAGTGTTGGATTACATGGGGTTCCTTTTCATTTTAATAGCAAAATGTTCGTGTACTCGATCATTACCTTTTTAATCGTATTTTTCATCGCAGTCGGAAAATCACTCTTCCACACACTAAAACATAACGTTATTCATAGCTTAAAAAGCGACAAGGTTTCAGAGACAATAAAGATGAAAAGCCCGCTAATAGGTGGTATAGGACTGGCTATTATGATTGGATCCGTTCTGGGTCTTTATTATACATATTCAAATTCTATTGCGGGTGGTGAGTACCTGTTTCTTTGGGCAATGTCAACATTCATAGGATTATACATTAGCCTTTATCAATTCACTAGTTTTTTTATAGAGCTTGCTAAAAAATACAAACCATTTTATTATCGCCGATTATTATTTCTGACAAATCTAGATTACAAATTTAAACAACTGACATCTATACTTATGCTCGTCACAGTCATGATAATGGTAACTATTTTGTACAGCACCATAATATTGTCCACCTACATATTAACTGAAAAGCAAGCAATTGATGGCAATCCTTTTGATATAGCATTTATCCAAGCAGAAAACAAAAATAACTTGGCTTTAGAAGAACTTTATTCGATTGTTGACCAAAAAGAAAATCCCATCCAAAAACATCTGGTGATACCGATCTATTCCTACTATCAAAAACAAACATACAGTGACTGGTCATTTGTCTATAATTTTATGTCAGTGGACCATTTTAATCAGTTAACTTCCAATCAGCTGAAATTACAAGATCATGAATTTCTATATTATATAAATGATGACCCAGAAAACGCAGCAAGCGGTAGTAATTATGACCAAGGTCTTACTCTTCCAACTAGAAATGGGGAGGTAACCTATACACTGAAGAAAACGATTGTCAAAAAAAATTTCAACAACCTATATAATCTTTATGACTGTATTATTGTAAGCAATTCCGAATTCAAGATACTAAAAGATCACTTAGATGGTTTTGAATCAAATATTCATTTAATCAATGTAGCCAACTGGAAGAATACAACGAATACAGTTGAGAAACTAGACAGGACGCTTAAAAGCTACAATGAAAATACTCCACCAATTGTTGATGTTCGGACAGAGAATGCCACCGAAGAAGACTTATTTCGGATTGCCTCTAAAGTGGAGGATTATAATGACAACAAAAATTCTAATGGTATATTATTCTTCGTAACCACTTTTTTAAGTATCATTTTCTTCTTTGGATCGTTTATTCTACTATATTTAAATCTCTTTTCCGAGATTGATAAGGAAAAAAATAAGTATAAAAAACTTAATAATATAGGAATTACTGCAAAGGAAGTAAAGCGAATCATTTCAAGGGAGATAACAGCTCTATTCTTTGTCCCAACCATTGTAGGAACAACGTTAGCTTTTCTTTACATCGTTGCGATGGCAACGGATATTGGTGGAGTCTCGAAAAATCCTGAGATATTATTGCATTTCTTCATCGTTGCAGGAATCTACCACTTCATACAAGTAGGATTTTTCCTATATGCAAGGAAGAGAATGTTTTTGCATCTGACAGAATGAGTGGGGCAGGGAGAAAAACGGCGAAGATCACAAAGTTTTAATCACACCAGGGGGAATTATTTTACAAGAAAATACATTTACTTCGATTTGATAGATTGATATTAAAGAATTTTCAATGGTCAAGAATCATTGGATACCTCACTTTGGCCAACAGTATTAATTGAAAATTTAACCCCTGAACACTTTGAAGTCTACAAACAAACTAGGATTATTTATAAAGCAGTAAGCAGATATATATTACGTAATATTATCAAGGACCACAAGAAATGCGTTGAGATTTTCAATAAAGCCCAACAAAATGGTGATGTTTGTCCCCATGCATTAGCAATTACTTGTTGGAAAATGGAGTGTGAGGGAATAGATTCATTTTGGAAAATAAAAAATCAAACAAAAATTCGAGAAACATATGATTTTGAATGCATAAGAGAACGGTTTAGTTTATTTATTCGTGGACCTTTTATGACACACCTAGAAGAAGTATTAAAGGTATCCGCCTTATAAATCTCCAATTCGAATAGCAATGGATAAAATGGACAATAAGAACTTAACGAAATAGAAGGAAATGACAAAAAACTATGAAATATTTAGAAATAAAGATTGAGGTAATAGTTGAAGGTTGTCTGTTTTAATTGATGCTACTTATGATAAACTTAGTTTATAAATTTTGCTAAATAAATGTACTGTAGCGTTAGGTTTGTGAAAGTGTGAAAGAATGAATGCTGGACAGTAGACATATTGGTGCAATTCCAATGGAAAAAGTAGTAGGAACTACAAAAGTTATTTATTGGCCCATTGAAGAGATAAAAATAGTAGACAATTAAAGAATTATGGATGAGCGGATCTCAAATTGTCCAACAAACAGGAACCGTAATTTTTCTATAGATATATTTTTAAAATAAGATTTCATATACAAGATTTTTGGTAATTTAAGTTAGTAGACACTTGAAATTCACCAAAATTAAATGTTGGATCTACAACCGGATAAAAATCAAAAGGTAACAAAGAATCCAAACAAGAAAAGTTTGTACAAAGATTCTTGTCATTTTTGTACAAACTTTTTTGTCGTTTTTGTCCGGAGATTTATATCGGCGAACATTATGGGAACTTGGGGGAATAGGGGTTAATCTCACGCGGTTTTATATTCTAGTTTACATAATATATATTATAGGAAGTTAATTCAACACACGGAATCCATGTCTCAAATCAAAAGATTACTTAACTTAGTGAGATGAAACAGAAATTTTTATATAGATCATCCTGGTTCAGTTCAAATAAATCATTTTCAAAAATCTTTCTTAATATTATTTATCTAACTCCAGAAAAATTTTTACGCTCTCAATAACTTTGAAAAATCTTTTCACAAATTTTGATTGTGTTTTGTTTGATTTTATAATCAATTAAATCAGACAATTTAGATCTTGTTGCATGTTATCATTTATCTGTTTACCAGTTTACATAATGCTTCTTATTTTCTAACAATCTACATGATCCTTATAAAGTTAAATATCTGTTGAATATCAAAAAAGCCTGCTGGTATTTTATACCAACAGACTTTTTTGTCTTTTATCGAAACTGCTTAACTTGCTGTCGTTTTTGTTTGTGCTTTTGGTAGTTTTCCGTAGAATACGATACCACTTGCTAATAGAATCATTCCGAATGTGAAGGTTTTGATGTCTGCAGTTCCAGCAATGATTACCCATGTGGAATAGATAACTGCTATTCCTCCAATAACTCCATCGAGCATTCTTGCTTTTTTATTGCCTTCATACGTTTCACCTGTAAGTACGAGCTTCAACTGGAATGTTGAGGCAATAAAGTATGGGATTAAATAAGATAAAGTAGCAATATAGATGACAAAATTAAATGCTGCTGAAATTGAATTAGAAATGGTTGAAAAGATGAAAAGCTGACCAAGAAGGTTTGTTACCACAAGAGAAAATACTGGTAATCCCTTCTTGTTCTCTTTCATGAAAGCTGTCAAAAACAGACCTTGTTTTGCTGCAGCTACGGGAACTTCGGCTGCAAGCATGATCCAGCCAATTGTAGATCCTACTAAACTAATGAGTCCTAAACCTGCTAACAGTTTTCCGCCGATAGGACCGAGAACTGTTTCAATAGCATCAATTAATGGTTTTTCTGATTGAATCAGGGCTTCTTGGCTTAACATACCCATTACAAGAGTGCTGATTCCAACATATATAGCAAGTGCTATAAAGAGCCCCAGTACAGTCGCTCTTTTTACATCCGTTTGTTTTTTCGCTCTTGATGAGAACACAACTGCAGATTCTACACCAATAAACGCCCAGAGTGTTGTAACTGCAGCGTTGTTAATTTGACCTAATAGCCCTACTGTATGGCCTGCTGAATCGATTTTAGCAGCTACAAATGGCACAATATTTGCTTTTTGAAAGGCAAATAAACCAATAACAATGAATAGAACAAATCCAACTACTTTTGCTGCTGTTGCAACGAAATTAATCTTACCTGCACTTTCAATCCCTCTTAAAATGACAAAGTGCGTTCCCCATAAAAGTAACGTACACACTATAAACGTCAAGGCATTTCCAACCTTTAACGTGAAATTACTCACCGATACTAGCTCAGCTTCACTCGAAAGAATTGGGAAAAATGTAGATAAATAACTTGCAAACGTTGTGATAATAGCAATGTTCCCTGCTAAGTTTCCGATCCAATATCCCCAGGATGACATGAATCCTGCCAAAATAGAAGCTGGTGATTCTGGTCTAAACAATTCTTTCGCATAAATCTGTGGACCACCATTTAAATTAGGTTTTCTTATTCCTAAATTCCCGAACACTAACGCAGTTGCAAGAACACCAAATCCTGTTAAGCACCATGCTAGAATTACACCAGCTGGACTAGCAACCTCAGAAAGAGATTGTGGCAGCATAAAGATCCCGGATCCAACCATATTACCGACTACAAGTGCAGTCAAAATCCAAAATCCTAATTTGTTTGACTTACTCAATACGAAAACTCCCTTCTGACTTTCAACAAGGACATAAGAAAAATAAAATCTCCCTTTGTCTTGTTTACATTTTTTCTTATTTTTATACATTGATGTCCTATCCAAGGGTTAGAAACCCTAAGCTTTTCGATGATGGGAGTTTACATAACAAAATGTTTTTAAAAATCGAGTAGGAGGGGGTGACTAACCCCCGACCTCTCACACCACCGTACGTACCGTTCGGTATACGGCGGTTCAATTAAGTATGACGTAGAGTCTGATACCTTTCAGTTAGACTTCTTAACCCTCGGTGACTCCAAT
>NZ_WIAQ01000022.1 GCF_009466385.1 Peribacillus tepidiphilus
CGAGAGGAGATGGTGCCAGAAGTAGTGGTCCAAGTTGTAAGAGAGTTAAAAGACAGATATCCTGTTACCCTTATCTGTTCTTGTTTAGGAATTCCAAGATCGACATATTATCGATGGGAAAAGAAATGGGAAGAGTTCATGATGGAATCAGAGTTAGAACGGTTGATTCAAGAAATTTGTGTAAAGAATCATTATCGTTATGGTCATCTCAAGGTAAGAGAAGTCCTACGGCTTAAATATGGAATCAAGTTGAATCGCAAAACCGTACAAAAAATCATGCAAAAACGGAATCTTCAATGCCGTGTGAAGAAAAAACGTCAAAACTGGATCAATGGAGAAAGTAAAATCATCGTACCGAATCGTTTAAACCGTGATTTTACGGCTTCTCAACCAAATGAAAAGTGGGTAACGGATATCACTTATTTGACGTTTGGTACTTCGATGCTTTACTTGTCAACCATTATGGATTTATACAATAATGAGATTATTGCCTATCAAATCAGCGACCGACAGGATGTTCAGCTAGTGTTAAAGACACTAGAAATGGCCGTAAAAGAGCGACAACCAAAACAAGTGTTACTCCATAGCGATCAAGGGGCGGTCTATACGTCTTATGCTTTTCAACATTTAGCCAAAGAAAAAGGCATTACCACGAGCATGTCCCGCAAAGGAAACTGCCATGATAATGCCGTAATAGAATCGTTTCATTCTTCATTAAAGGCTGAAACATTCTATTCACAAGAAAAACAAAATCTCACTAATTCTAGTGTAAAACAAATGGTTCAGAATTACATCTATTATTATAATCAAATTCGAATTCAGGCCAAATTAAACTACCTGTCTCCTATTGAGTTCAGGAAACAGGCAGCATAGGTGTTTTTTCTGTGTCTCAAATAGGTGGGTCAGTCCAAATAATCTCCACTGGGCTTTTTTAGTTTTAGGGTACTTCGTAATTGTAACTTCCTCTTTTGGATTACATTCTATTTTTCTCTTTTCCTCATTTTAAAAATTTATTGTTATGTCAAAATAATTTTTCTGTAATAAAACCTATGAATAAGAAAAAAACATTCAACTATGAACAAAAAAGGATGTAGGTTGAATCAAATAAAAGAGAAAAAAATGTAGAAAAGAAATTATTTCCAATTTATCACAAGTAAAGTATGATAGAGTTATTAAGATAGAATAGGAGGAAGCTACTTGAAATTACTTACTAAAAAGATCATAGCACTAGGTTTAGGATTTTCTCTTCTGGTCTCACCGACGATTTCTGCAACATCCGCCTCTGCCAGTAACCTTACAGCCAAGTTGAATACAGACGTCATAAAACAAACTTTTATGGAGGAAAAAAACGAATCCACCAAACCACCCTTATTTAGTGAAGACACGTTGGTGATCAAATACAAACAGCCTCTTTCTTCTCTTGAGCATAGAAGCGCGGGAGCTGTTGTGATTCAGCAAGTGTCAAAACTGAAATATTCCATCGTAAAGGTGACAAACAAAAAAGGACTACAAAAAGCTTTGTCCTATTATCAAAAAAATAAAAAAGTAGAATCAGTCACAAGGAGTGCAAACTATCAAACCTATACAGCATTAGCTGATCCAAAAGTAAAAGAACAATATCATCTTTCTCTATTAAAAATGGCTGAAGCCCAAAAGCTTGCTGGAAAGAATAAGGTAACGGTTGCTGTCATAGATACAGGCATTGACCAAAAGCATCCTGATTTACAAGGACTGTTTTTACCAGGATATAATGTATTGAATCCAATGAACCAAGGTACACCTGACGAACATGGCACTCATGTTACAGGGATCATTGGTGCCCGCAAAGATAACGGGATTGGGGGATACGGGATCAATCCTAAAGTAAAGGTTCTTCCAATTGATGTATTTGATAGAAGCTGGTTTACTTCCGATTTTACCATTGCCCAAGCTATTCTATATGCAGTGGATCATGGCGCGAAAGTCATTAATATGAGTTTAGGATCCCCTGTACCATCGAAGATACTAGAGGAAGCTGTTCAAACGGCCATCGATAAAGGTGTGACAATTGTAGCGGCAGCAGGGAACGAAGGCAATGCTTCTCCGAACTATCCAGCGAGTTACGAAGGAGTTATTGGTGTTGGATCAATCAATAAGGAAAAGCAATTAAGTTCTTTTTCTTCTTTTGGTCCTTCTGTAGATCTTGTTGCTCCAGGAGAAGATATATACGGTCCGATCTATCATTACGAGAAAAAATCAAGCTTTGAAGCAATAAGTGGAACATCCATGGCATCTCCTGTAGTGGCCGGAGTGGTTTCTTTGCTGCTTTCAAAATATCCTAACTTAAAGCCTGCACAGGTTGAATACATATTGGAGCATACAGCAACCGATTTAGGTAGTTTAGGGTTTGATACGAAGTTTGGCCATGGTCTTATTAATCCGATTGCAGCATTAAAGTTCGATTTGAAAAAAGTTCCTTCACTTGTGAAAGGCAACTGGACACAGAAGGAAATTGTTGAATATGCAGAAGATTTTAACCTAGGAAAAACGTTCACCAAGCAAGGTTTTATTACGAAGCCTTATCAACAGGATTGGTATAAGGCATACGTAGAAAAAGGTGAGTACCTTCAACTAAATCTATTAGGAGCTTCCCAATACGATTATAAAATGATGATTCATTTCTATTCGGATGAAGGTGTACAGCTTACCGAATTAAATGATGTTTCTGCTGGTGTTGAAGAAGGGAAGCTTATACAGGCTCCATTCAGCGGAATGGTTGCCATTGGGGTTAAGGATGTGAATGGAAGCTATGATGATAGCAGCAGGAAGCAGTCTTATTATCGTTTGACTATAAGTAAAAGCAAGGAACTTCCAGTTGATGATTCTACCTTTGATGCTCCCGTTAGGATCAGTAGCTTTCCTTATATGTCAAACAACATGCAATTCATTGGGGAAAAAGGAGATGATGACTTCTTCATATTTAAAACCAATGACGAGCAAATTATGAAAATTTCCATAAATGGGGTTCCGGGAGTTGACTCTCATCTATCTGTTTATAATAAAGAAAGTTTAGGAATTCCAGCTGAAGAAATTCCGGCAGTATCTCCTAATTTTGAAGAGATGGGCCCTGATTTCCATAAGAATTCTGGTGGTGTTGGAGAAGGAGAAACTGCTGTCTTTCCTGTTAGTGCGAATACAGAATATATACTGAGAATTTCGAGTAAGCGAGATAACTTTTTTAATGAGAACGATTTTTGGAGTTATATTTCCTATATGAATCGAATGAATCGAGAAGGACAATCCTCCTTGTTTCCATATCAATTAAAGCTTGAAGGTAAGGTGTTCCCTCAGGATGAAGACATGCCTAAAGGTGAAGGCGGAGAAGCTCCTCCTGCGAGTGATATGGTAAAAGCTGCAGAAACCGCTGCACAACGGGTGTTTGCTAGCCTTGAAGACAAAGAAGTACAAATTCCGGATATGTATGAAGACCCGGAACAATTCTATCAATATATAAGCAATAATGCGGTTCCTTATGAGATAGGTCAAAAGAAAACGGGGTATATCCAAACCCTTGGAGATGAAGATTGGTATATTTTAAAACCTACTCAAACAGGTATTTACCAATTCAACCTTTCAGTCAAATCAGATGTAAACCCTTATGTGGAAGTGTTAAGTGTAGAAGAGGCTGAGGATCAAGATGGAAAACTCGTCCATTACTTAAATCCAATTGGGCATAACGTTTCATATAATTGGTTTTACGATCAATTTAATAATCGACTTTTTACAGGCTTAACAAAAGGAAAAACCTATTTCATCCACTATATGCCTAACCCATATCAAGGTCTTAGTATGGATGCATATAGTCTACATGGACAATTGATTGTCGAAAATCCTGGAGATCGATATGAAAATAATGACTCCTTGGAAAAAATCAAAAATCTTCCATCCCCGTCCATTCAAGGCAATTTTGCTATGCCAAATGATGTTGACGCGTTTTACCTAGAAGGTAAGACAACGGGGATCTATAGCTTATTGTTAGAAAATGGAGAGATTCAAAAAGGCTGGGAATCCAAATATCCAAAGGCTTTATTATCTCCTATTAATGGGATTGCTATTGTTGTAGAAGATATAAATAAAAATCGAAAAATGGATGAAGCCGATAGTGAACGCGCCTCTATCATTGTAAAAGGGCTTGAAAATGGTTCGAATAAAAGTAACTATGGTTCTTTTAAGGTTGAAAAAGGGAAGAATTACATCATTGTGATATTGGGTATGATTGATGGTCAAACACCGCTTTCGTTAGTACCATACCAATTAACTGTTGCGCCAACTGTGAATAAGGATGAAGATCAAGGCTCAAGCGTAAAACATTATACCCCTTCTAAGCCGTTAAGTCTGAAAAAACAAAATGCTAAACTTTGGAAAGCTCAAGGGCATTTCAACACAGGCGTCCCATATGGAGATGAGGATTGGTATATGTTTGAGGTCAAGGATGCATTCAATGGTTATATAACGCTTCAAGGAGGACATGAGCTGGATGGAGTGATCACGATTTACCAAAATGGCAAGCAAGTAAGTCATGCAGATTACTATCCGCTTTCCCAATCAGAAGTCATGCCAATCCAATTAAGAAAAGGGAAATATTTTATCAAAGTAAAAGATTCATTGGGAAATGCAACAATTAAACCATATTTACTAACAATTGAGAAAAAATAAGTGATAATACCCACAGGCGTAAATGAATTGCACCCAGTCAAGTAGACAGTGGAAAAAATAAAAATGATTTAAGCGGCTTTAGCTCTATATTCCATAGGGCTAAGGCCGTTTAATGTTTTTGGTATCTATCATGATTATAAAAATGTATGTACTCATCTATCGCAAAAAGCAAGTGCCTCTCGCTGCAATCAACGGACAAACTTTTTAATCCAAAATAACAATCTATACGGAAAGAGCCTTAGTAAAAAACTCATAGGTTGTATGACGTTTGTTTAAGGAACATATACCTAAGGTTTTTTAAGTTATTTACATTCATGCTAAATTATTCTACAAGTCGATATTTGCAGAAATAATAAACTTTATGGTAACTTAAACTAGGAGAATCATAATATTTACATGGATGAATGAATAGATTTTTAGAGTTGTTATTATTATTCGGCTATTAACTGGTTGGAGGGAGTCTGTAGGGACATGGTTACGCAAGCAGATGTGAAAGAAATTATTGAAAATCTTAAAAAGAATCCCCCGAAGTTTATTGGAGGTTATAAAAAGCAAGGTTGGGCGATCAAAGTCCTCGATAAAATAATGGATGAATTATTGGAAGAGGATCAAGAGGTTGTAACAGTGAAGGCTGTTCTTGAAGCTAAGGACGGGACCTATTATCCTGCGTTTTTATCATTGGATATGAAAAATAAAGGGCAAATCGCTGGCATATATCTTCTTGCGGAAGAAGAGGAACAATTTAACCTGATTCCTTTTGAGATCGCAAAAGAGCTGATTGCAAAACCAGAGAATGAATTGGTTCCGTTCAAATATCGTACGCTTGAGAAATTAAACGGAGATGAAATGCAGAAAAATTGGCCTGATTTTACTTGATTGAAAGGGAGCCATAAAAGGAACGCCATTTATATATACATAAATAAAAAAGAGGGGCTTACCGAAAGTTCAATTTGACTTTCGGTAAGCCCCTTTTTCTAAGAAGCTCTATTTATTCCTTATGATTGGCTAGTTGGAGGATATACTTTCCATCCTGTTAAATTTGGATTCGTTTTTAAAACGAGTTGTTTTGGGAAAATAAATGTCCACGGCTTGCTGGTGTTTGCCTGAACCTCAAGATTCAAGGTAAATCCACCCTGGCAAATGATGTCTCCGTCCCCGTCCTCAACCACTAATGGGATTTGTTCCAGCCTTATATTTTTTGTACTTCCATTTCTGATCAATACTGTTACAGCAAACGAACCTTCTTGGACGAATTTAGCTTCAATCCCGACAAAGTTAACTTCTCCTGTTTTAAGAGGAGGAAGCTTTTTCAAAAGTTGTAGAAGATGTTCTTTTTGAGCGGGAGATATTTGGTTTTCCCAACTAGACTCTAATTCAAGTTTATGATTGTTACTTCCATTATTATGGGATTGCAGCTCGAAAGCAATCTTCCAATTTTTAGTTGATGGAATCGTATCTGTTAGCCTATCCTCTTTTGAGAATAGGAAACGCCATGGTCTGCAAGAGTTTGGCGGCAGTTCGCCGAAATCATCCATCTCAAATTGCTTTTTGGCAAAAGGAGTACCGTTTTCATCAATGAGCAGTAAATTCACTTTCTCAAATTTAATCGGTTTAGGAAGAGTATTTCTTAAAAAGGCAACAACAACAAAGCCTTCTTCATACTCAATTAATTTATTTCCGCTTATGGAAATTTGATTTGGCTTCAGTTTTGGGAGCTGCTGGTGATAATACTGATATACAAATCTTTCTTCAGGCTCCATAATCCAGTCTTCATGAAAAGAAAGAGTCGTACTTACTGTCTCTTCATCGGATTTCTCTTGTTGCTCTTGTTCGACTGTAACAGCTGTTTCGTCCTCGATCAGCTTCCTTTTCTTCTTACGAAATAGGGCCATCATACACTAATTCCCTCTCTTCCTCTGAACCGTCTAGTTCGTAAAGACTTTTCACGTAATTGATAAATCGTATACTAACGCTTGAATAGATCCTGTATAGCAGTTCATTGAATTCGTGTAAAGCCTCAAACTCAAATTGTCGATACGGATCTTCCTGACCATATCCTCTCAAGGAGATTCCGTTTTTAACTTCTGTCATCATATCAAGATGCTGAATCCATTGGCTATCCAATTGTTGTAGCATAATTCTTTTTAATTCATCAGCTAAGCTTTCATCATTTTGGAAATTAAGGATAAAGGACTTGACGTTCTCAAATTCTTTGAAAACTTTCTCTTTGATTTCAAATGGCTCTAATTCCAGAAAATCTTTTTCCTTCCATTCAGTTGGATAAAAGAGGAGAGAAAGTTCTTCCAGCAGCCCTTTTACATTGACATTTTCCTCAGTCTCTGGACAATATTTCTCAATGGCTTTAGTCAAGAATTGGTTCATATAGTCTAATAGTTCATCAAATAGGCTACTGCTCTCCAAATCCAACAAACGATCTCTCATGTTATAGATGATTTTACTTTGCTGATCGAGTGTATTGTCCAGCTTTAGCAGATGATTCCTTAAAGAGAAGTGATTGGATTCCACTGTTTCTTGTACCTTCGCAACAAATTTAGCAGGATCCGGGCTCACAATGAGACCATTTTCATCAGTCTTTACTTTTTTCTTGAATCGTTCTAATTCTTCTTCGTCATAATATGTAAATAAATCATCTTCAAGAGAAATGATGAATTGAGAGGAACCTGGGTCACCTTGACGTCCTGCACGGCCTCTTAATTGCATATCAATTCTGTTGCTTTCATGTCTTTCAGTTCCAATGATATGGAGTCCTCCTAGTTCACGAACACCCTCACCTAAGAGAATGTCTGTCCCGCGGCCCGCCATGTTTGTTGCGAGCATAACTTGTCCCTTTTGACCCGCCATTGAAATAATCCGCGCTTCATCTTCTTCTGTTTTAGCATTAAGGATTTGATGTTTAATCCTAGCCTCTAATAAATAGGAAGAAATCTTTTCGGATTGTTCTATGGAGGTTGTTCCGATTAGGATTGGTCGTCCTTTTTCGTGTTCCTTTTTTACTTCTTCTACTATACGTTTAATTTTTGAAGCATAATCCAAAAATACAAGATCTTTGTAATCGATTCTTTGTACAGGTCGATTTGTTGGGACAGTGATGACAGGAAGTCGATAAGTGTCAAGGAATTCCTGCTTAGACGGTGTAGCACTGCCTGTCATTCCAGCAAGCTTGTGATACATTCTGAAGTAGTTTTGAATAGTAATCGTAGCCTGCGTTTCATTTTCTTCGGTAATTTCTACGCCTTCCTTTGCTTCGATGGCCTGATGCAAGCCGTCACTGAATGTTCTTCCTTCCATGACACGTCCAGTAAATTTGTCAATAAGAAGGATCTTTCCTCCTTTAACAATGTAATCGACATCTCTTGTCATGATCGTGTGTGCCCTTAAAGCCTGGGTGACATTATGAAGCAATACTTGGTATTCTGCTGCGTACAAATTATCTATACCAAATGCTTTTTCGATCTTGTAAGCTCCATTGTCTGTAAGGTGAACCTGTCTAGTCTCTTGGAACACTTCATAGTCTTCACCAGCAACAAAACTCTTCATAATATGAGCAGTAATCTCGTACAGTTCGGCTCCCTGGCTGGACTTGTTAGCAATGATAAGAGGAGTTCTTGCTTCATCAATTAGTATGCTGTCAATTTCATCTACGATGGCATAGTGATGACCTCTTTGTACTTTCTTCTTCTTGGAATCAACCATATTGTCACGTAAATAATCAAATCCGAATTCTGTACCGGTACCGTATGTGATATCTGCTTGATAGGCCTCTTGCTTCTGTGCTGGATCCATATTAGAAATATTTAGGCCAACTGTCAGTCCTAGAAACTCATGAACTTTTCCCATTTGTTCTTTGTCGCGTCTTGCTAAATATTCGTTTGCTGTGATGATGTGAACTCCCTTACCTTCAAGGGCATGAAGATAGCTTGGAAGTGTTGCGACAAGAGTTTTTCCTTCCCCGGTCTGCATTTGTGCAATGCTTCCTTCGAAAAGGACGAATCCACCAATCAGCTGAACATCGTAATGTCTTAATCCCAGCACTCGTTTAGCTGCTTCACGAACTGTAGCAAATGCTTCTACAGACAAATCACTCAGAGACTCTCCTTTTTTTAAACGCTCCTTAAAGGAAAGGGTCATACTTCTTAATTCTTCATCTGATAGTCTTTCAAACTTTTCTTCTAGTTTATTTACTTGATTTGTTAATTTAGTGAATCGTTTTAAATCTTTGGCACTATCATCAAAGATTTTTTTCACCTTGGATATCATTATGTTCGCTCCTGTTATTATGAAATAATTCAAAACTAGTTAAATTATATCATATGTACTATTTATTTGTTCTAGTAACAATATTTGCCTTTTAATGAAAAAGAGGTAAAAAGTATGTTACGATTCTAGGAGAAGTTTTTTAAAATATTGTCGAAGCAGTGGAACTTTAGCTCTGGTTTTGTAGAAATTTTTATATGAATTGGAATATAATAGAAAAATAGGGAGTTAAGTTTTACACTTACCATATTCTATTCGTTGGATGTTTAAGATCACTTTTTGTCTTATAATTTTTTGGTAGTCTTCTAGTTTCAATGAAGAATAAAGCAAAAAGTAGACTTATAAATAAAATACATAAAGAAAGGGATGAGAAAATGAGGAGAAAACATGTCTTTGTATTGCTGCTGTCTATTGTTTTATTCTTTGGCTCCTTTGTATCTCCTTTTGCAGCATCAGCTGCTTCTACAATATCAGTTAAGCTGCAAAACTATATTGGAAATAAACAAAGTCTCGATATGTCAACAAAAGGAATTTATAAATTCTCCAACAACAACACGCGTTATTCAGGATCGAATCGTTATGAAGTAGCTGACCGGGTAGCAGCTGCCGGATGGCAGTCTGCCAGCACAGTCATAGTTGTAAATTCTGAGGCGTTCGCTGACGCCTTATCTGCAGCACCATTGGCATACAAATATAATGCCCCGATCTTAATGACAAGCTCAACCGCATTACCTGCAGTAATGGAAAATCGAATGAAAGCTCTTCGTCCTTCCAATATTATTATTATCGGTGGTTCGGGGAGTGTATCTACTGAAGTTGAAGCAAAGCTAAAAACCCTCGCTCCAAATGTTACACGAATTGGCGGGAAAAGTCGTTTTGAAGTGGCTAAGCTGGTTTCAGAAAATTTTCCAACTGCACAGAAAGCCATAGTTACAAACGGACTTACATTTGCTGATGCTTTAGCAATCGCACCTTATGCTGCGAAAAATGGAATTCCTATTCTTTTGACGACTCCTTCTTCTTTGCCAGAAAGTACTACACAGGCATTGGTGGGGAAAACAAGTACACTGATTATCGGCGGAGAAAGCAGTGTAAGTAAAAATGTTGAAAATCAACTGGCAGCTCCTGTTCGAATTGGCGGGAAGGATCGATATGAAGTTTCTGCTAATATCATTAAAGAGTTGAATATGAATGCAGAAACTGCTTTTCTCTCAAACGGGGCTTCTTTTGCTGATGCTCTTTCAGGTTCTGTGCTTGCTGCAAAATTAGACGCTCCTTTACTGCTGACGCCATCAACCAAATTACCTGCCTCAGTATCGGCTGTCATTAGTAGTAAGGGAACATCAAACTTCCATATTCTTGGTGGTACAGCATCTGTTTCAGACACATTAGTGAATAGCTTACCTAACGAATATACGCTAGAACCTGGTGTTTCTTATTCAGTAAAAGCAGTGAATAACTCACTGGTACTTTATCAAGGGACTACCGTTGTAAAATCTTTTGATTCCAATCATTTCAGATTAGTACCGGCGAATTACTCCTCTTCTAATCAAATTTTAATCAATAACAAACCATATCTTGGTACAATGGATTTTACGATTGAAAATGGCTATGTTAGACCGATTAATAGAGATATTCCATTTGAAGATTATTTAAAGGGTGTAGTACCAAGGGAAATGCCAGCAAGCTGGGAAATAGAGGCATTAAAAGCTCAAGCTGTAGCAGCTAGAACCTATTCTGTTGATGATATTGGTAAAACGGTTGTGGATACCCAAAGCTATCAAGTATATGGCGGTTACCAATGGGATGATCGGACGAACCAGGCTGTGAATGCTACAAAAGGAAAAGTGCTTAAATTTAAAAACTCTAAAGGAAATTTAGAGTTAGTCCAAACATTCTTCTCATCAAGCAATGGTGGATATACTGCAACAAATAAAGATGAGTGGAACACGACTAAGCTACCGTATCTTGATAATAAAGCAGATTCGTTTGATGCAAGTGCTAACCCAAGTGACCCGAGTAACGGTTGGAGTGTAAAGGTTGATAAGGTTCAAATAGATTTAGGAAAATTAGCAACTGAACTTAACCTTGATCCAGCAAAAATTTTGTACAATCCAGGTTGGTGGTGGGATTCTGCCGTTGAAAAGGATTCAGTTTTAGCCACTGCCGTTAAAAACTATTTGGCTACTGCTGGTTATGCGAATAAGGATATTAAAATCATTGGTATCAATAATTTTGTGATGGGACCAAAAAATCCGGCAAATCGAATTGCCAGTGCTACTTTAAAAGTCGACTTTTACATAAAAGACAAATCGACCAACCAATACAGCTGTGAAAATAGTAATTGTAATGGCACAAGTCCGCTAAAGAAATACAGCGTTGATATGAACCGTACAGGTGTACAGATTAGGTCGATGTTTGGAGGCACACGCTTTAAAAGCACTTTATTAACTAACGTTGTTCAATCTCAGGACTCCTTTACTATTCAAGGAAAAGGGTATGGACATGGAATTGGAATGAGCCAGAACGGTGCGCAGAATCGTGCCAAAGCAGGCCATACGTATGAGCAAATCCTTCAATTCTATTATCCTACATCTATTCTGAGTACAGAAAACTATTAATCTAGAAAAAAAGATTAAAAGATTTAAAGGAGCGAAAAATGAAAAAGTTATTAATCATTGTTCTTTTGTTGCCGCTGTTTTTGATGAATGTCCCTTATTCAACAGCCGCCGGAGGAACAATTGAAAGAATCGATGGCGCTAACAGATTTGAGGTGGCAGTTAATATTTCTAAGAAAGGCTGGTCAACAACTGGAAATACAGTTGTATTGGCAAATGCTAATGCTTTTGCAGACGCCTTATCTGCAGCCCCATTAGCTTATTATAAAAATGCGCCGATTCTACTTACTCAAAAGGATCAGCTCACGGCAATCACAAAGCAAGAAATGATTAGGCTTTCACCGAGTGAAGTCATCCTGGTTGGTGGAAAAGGTAGTATATCTGATCAAGTCATTTCTGAAATAAAAAGCATAGGCATTCATAATGTTCGAAGAATAGCTGGTAGTGATCGATTTGAAGTATCGGCTGCCATTGCTGCTGAACTGCCGGCATCATCTAAAATTGTCATTGCTGATGGGACAAAATTTCCTGATGCATTGGCGATTGCTCCATATGCAGCGAGAAATGGATACCCAATTTTATTAACCTTGCCTAACAGTCTTCCAAGTAAAATTCAAAATGCTGTTAAGGCAAGAAATGCTCAAAGCTCCATCGTGGTAGGTGGTCTGGCTAGTGTGAGTTCTCAAGTTGCCAGCCAGCTTCCTGCTCCGCAAAGAATTGGGGGGAGTGACCGGTACGAGGTTGCGGCAAACATTATTAGGCAGTTGAATATGAAAACGGATAAAGTTTTTCTTGCCACTGGCTTATCATTTGCAGATGCTCTAACCGGTTCTGTGTTAGCAGCAAAGCAAAATGCACCGATCTTGCTTACGCATTCTAATTATTTGCCTGAAGCGACAAAAAAAATCATTATTGAAAAATCCATTATTCATTTCACGGTTCTAGGCGGTTTGGCTTCTGTTCCTGCGAAAGTCGTCAACCAGACAGCATTAAGCTTACTAGGTCTTACGATTGTAGTTGATGCTGGTCACGGAGGATCGGATACAGGAGCTATAGGCAATGGGCTAAAAGAAAAGGATATTACTCTCGATGTTGCAAAAAGACTGCAAAGCAAGCTTTCAGCACAAGGTGCAAAAGTAGTCATGACTAGAACCTCTGATACGTATCCAACTTTAACAGAGAGAGTGGAAATGGCCAATTCCATCGGTGCAGATGTATTCGTCAGTATTCATATAAATTCTTCCACTTCTCCTTCCGCATCCGGGACGGAAACCTATTGGAACAGAACGTATGCAGCTGCGGAAAGTAAGGAGCTTGCTACTTATATCCAGCGAGAGCTGATTGATGAGCTGGGTACAAAGGACAGAGGTGTCAAAGAAGCTAATTTCTATGTAATTAAAAACAGTAAAATGGCTAGTGTACTAACGGAGTTAGCTTTTATTTCTAATAGCAACGATGCAAAGCTTTTAAAAACTTCTACGTTTAGAGAAAAGGCAGCGCAGGCTATTTTTCAGGGTATATCAGCCTATTGGAAAAATCAGTGATTTATACAAAAAATAGTAAGATGAAAAGGTTGAGATTTCATCGGTAATTATTGAGTAAACTGAAAAATTTTGATAGGTCTTAGAAAGTACATACTTTGTGATGAAGCATTGTAGCTGGCCTCTTCTTGCCAGTTCTTATGAATATGGCACTTAATGCACACACTATTAGGAATCAGCAATCCTTCATAAATTAGTTGAATGTTGCTGGTTTTGTGTTAAACTGATAAAGGATGTAATATTAATGAAATAAGGAGCTTTCGCATGGACAAGAATTTATTAATTGCTGCTTTTGCATCTTTTATCACTGTCCTTCTTGTAACTCCACTTGTAATGAAATTAGCAGTGAAAGTTGGAGCTACTGATCAGCCTAACTCCAGAAAAGTTCATACAAAAATTATGCCACGCTTAGGTGGATTAGCTATATTCATTGGTGTAATAGTTGGATATTTTATTACAGGACTACACAATCAACACATTTTTACCATTACCCTAGGAGCAATCATTATTGTGACTCTTGGCGTTTTGGATGATAAATTCGAGCTTTCTGCTAAAACAAAGCTGTTTGGACAAATAATGGTTGCTATATTAATTGTTCATTCAGGACTTACCATTGATTTTATCTATATCCCGTTTGTGGATCGGATTGATATTGGTATATTATCCTATCCGATTACGGTTCTTTGGATTATAGGGATTACAAATGCCATTAATTTAATTGATGGATTAGATGGCCTTGCAGCCGGGATTTCATCCATTTGTATAGCAACGATTGCTTTTATGGCTGGAGTGAATGGCAATACTCTGATTTTTACCATTGCAATCATTGTCTTAGCTAGCACAATTGGATTTCTTTTTTATAATTTTCACCCTGCGAAAATTTTTATGGGGGATACTGGTTCGTTATTCCTTGGATATATTATATCCATCCTTTCTTTGTTAGGATTGTATAAAAGTGTCACTTTATTTAGTTTTGTTGTACCCATTATTATTCTCGGAGTACCGGTTTTTGATACAACATTTGCCATTATTAGAAGAATTGTGAATAAAAAGCCAATCTCAGCTCCGGATAAATCCCATTTACACCACCGGATCCTAGCACTTGGTTTCTCTCATAGGGCTACTGTCCTCATCATTTATGCATTGGGGATTTTCTTTAGCATAAGTGCTCTTGTGTTTTCAAAGGCGACTTTGTGGGGCTCAATAGCAATAATTGTTGGTTTGTTACTGGTAACTTCCTTCATAGCTGAGACCATTGGGTTAGTAAATGAAAAGTACAAGCCTTTTTTGAATGTACACAAGAAATTCGGAGACAGAAACAATTGAGCTGTAGGGATTGATACCTACAGCTTTTTGAATTAAATTATTTCTAAAATATCCCTGAGGAGATCATCATGAAATCAACCCTTGTGATTCTTTCAAACAGATATCCCTATCCTCCTGGAGAAGAATTTTTACAAGCAGAATTGGAAGTTCTGTCAAAAGAATTTGAAAAAATTATTTTGATACCTACTAATCGAGATACTGCTAATAAAAAACAATGGGGTAGGGAAGTCCCTAATAACGTTGAAGTGATTCATATTTTTGAGAATGACCGTACATCCGTTTTTTTTAGAGTACTACATGTTTTTACAAATCGCAGGAATAGGAAATGGTTCTTTAAAGAGCTATCACAATCTTTGAACTATGGATGGAAAGCGCCTCTTGTTATGTTAAATTGGCTTTCCATAGCTTGTGAAATAAAAGACAAACTTCAATTGGCTCTAGATCACCTTGATCAACACATATTCTATTCCTATTGGCTCACGCCTTCTGCCTTAGCTTTGACCATGCTTAAGGAAGAGGGATTGAATGCTAAATGTGTTTCTCGTGTTCACGGAGGCGATTTATATGCTGAACGTCATCAGCCTGCCTATATTCCGTTTCAAGAAAAAATTCTCTTAGGATTAGACCATACTTACACGATTTCAGAAAATGGATTGTCTTACTTAACCAAAAAATATTCTGGATTGGAAAATAAGCTTTCTGTTCAAAGACTTGGTACGAAAACAACTAGATCTGCAGATCATATCAAGGGGAATAAACATTCTTCTGTCTTAAGAATTGTAAGTTGTTCGTATTTGAAACCAGTCAAAAGAATACATTTGCTTGCAGAAGCGTTAAAGCATTGCCAGTTCCCAATTGAATGGACACATATTGGTGATGGTCCTGAGCGTGGAAAGATTGAGGAAACGATTAAGGAATTACCAGAACAAATGAAAGTGAACCTTTTGGGAAATAAGAAGAATGATGAAATAATGGAGATTTATCGAACGAACGAGTTTGATTTATTCGTCAATGTGAGCGAAAGTGAAGGAATTCCTGTTACAATTATGGAAGCGTTTAGTTTTGGAATACCAGCTATGGCTACTGATGTTGGAGGGACATCAGAAATTGTTAATTCCGAAAACGGAATTCTTCTTAAGAAAGATCTTCAGGCTTTAGATATTGCATCAAACCTCGCGTATTTTTATGGCTTAACGGACGAGGAAAAAGCTAAAAAAAGCCGTTGTGCTTATGATACTTGGAACCAAAAATACAATGCAGCTAAGAATTACAAAGAGTTTGCAACATTGCTAAAAGATTAGAGGTTTTTCTGTAATGGAAAAAAAGAAGAATTCATTCCTTTTGAATAGTATCATTACGTTAACACGCCAGGTGGTCAGCATAATAATTGGCATGCTATTACTTATTGTTATTGCTAGGGCCCTTGGTCCGAGTGGACAAGGTAAATATACTTTAATTACTTACTTGCCGCTCATGTTAATGACATTTCTAAACTTAGGTCTCAACACTTCAACCATTTACTTTGTCAGTAAGAAGGAAATTGAGCTTAGAGAAGCATTTGTTACAAGTGTTTTATCAGCTCTCCTCCTATCTTTCATAAGCATCGTAATAGGACTTATGATCATTTTAATATGGGGCGATAGTAAATTCTCTAGTGTGGATTCGACCATATTATTATTAAGCCTTTGTGCACTACCGTTTATGTTTTTAATGATCTTTTTGCAAACGATTTTTCAAGGAATCCAAAATTTCCGTTTGTATAACACGGTTTTAGTGATTCAGCAATTTGGAACTCTTTTCTGCATGGTGCTGTTCCTCTATATTTTTAAATTTGAGCTGATAGGTGCCGTTTTATCCTTTGTATTAGGGTATACCTTATCAGTATTGTATAGTATAGTTATGCTGTTTAAATGGTATAAGGTTGAGTTTTCATTACGTTATTTTTCTTGGAGCTATGTAAAACAAGCTATATCATATGGGTTAAAAGCTCACATAAGCAATATGATGACCTTCTTAAATTATAGAATGGGGGTTCTCATACTTGGGGCGTTTCTTTCACCGGCAGCTGTAGGAATTTACACTGTAGCGGTTAATTTAGGAGAAAAGATCTCTATTTTTTCCCAATCTTTTTCTCAAGTTTTGTTACCGAGGATTGCCTCTTCTAACAAAGAAGAAGATCGTAACAAAATTACAGCACTTGTGAGTCGCTCCATTTTTGCTTTTATTATTTGTGTGAGTGCTGGAATCTTTCTTTTTTCCGATATTATCTTGCTATTATTTGGTAAAGAATACGCTGAAAGTTCTTTTATATTAAAATGGTTATTGCCTGGGCTTACTGTATTAGCAGTTGAGAAGATTTTATCGAATGATCTTGCCGGCCGAGGAAGACCTGATTTAAACATGTATGTTTCGTTTGCTAATGTCGGAATCAACCTTTTATTGAATCTTTTATTCATTCCTAAATTTGGTGTAACAGGTGCAGCCCTAGCATCGTCTATAACATATATCATTAGTTTTATGATGAAAGTGTTCATTTACGGAAGTGTGACAAAACAAGCTGCCAAAGAGTTTTTGTTAGTAAAAAAATCGGATATAAAAATGTTCATGAGCATTTTAAAGAGTCTCAAAAGAAAAATAGCGTAAATAAAGTTGTTGAGGTGAATAAGGATGTCTGTTTTAATAACCGGTGGTGCGGGATTTATAGGAACATTCACCAAAAAAGCATTGAAAGATCATGGCTACGAAGTAATATTGGTAGACAATTTTGTAACAGGTGATCGTAACAATATTGATCATGATGACATTCTCATCGAAAAAGACATAAGGGACGATGATTTATACGATTATTTAAAGGATTATAAAATAGAATCTATTATTCACTTGGCAGCTCAAACCAGTGTTCCAGATTCTGTGGAGGATCCGATTTATGATGTAAGTGAGAATATAGAAGGAACAGTCAAAATGCTACAGCTGGCAAAGAAACTAGGAGCAAAGCGATTCCTGTTCGCATCTTCTGCAGCTGTTTATGGAGATAATCCAGCATGCCCTTTAAAAGAAACTGAAATGATGGCACCTACCTCTCCATACGGATTATCGAAAATGACAGGGGAGCACTATATTCAACTTTTATGTAAACAGTATGGAATAGAGTACACGATTCTTCGTTATGCCAATGTATTTGGTCCGAAGCAATCAAATGATGGAGAAGGCGGAGTAATTAAGATTTTTATAGATAAAATAATAAAAAATGAAACTCTGCATATTTTCGGTGATGGCGGTCAAACAAGGGATTTCATTTATGTTGAAGATATTGCGGAAGCCCATTTACTGGCCTTGAAAAATCCCGGCGGTGTCTATAATGTCAGTACAAACACAGAAGTATCAGTTAATCAGCTAGTTGAAATTCTAAAGGTCATTTCTGGTGAAAATTTTCCACTCGAGTATACTGAGCCTAGAAAAGGGGATATATACCGAAGCTGTTTAGATAACGAGCGAATTACCAAATGTTTTTCATGGAAGCCAAAGTACTCATTAGAAGAAGGGTTAAAAAAGACATTTGATGCCTTTATTGAGAAAAATAGCCAATAATTTCAGCTTAAAAGTAATAATGTAACAGTACTGCAACATCTCAAATCTTTATTTATAATATTTTTCGTGTAATATAATGCTGTAGGAAAATTGATAACAATGAAAGCAAAGGTGAAAGATCATGATTCGTTTTGCGATCGTAGGCTGCGGTCATATTGCAAAGAAGCACGCAGAAGCTATTAAGAATAGTGAAGGAGCTCACTTTTATGCAGTATGTGATACAGTGGAAGACAAAATGAAGCCTTATATAGAGGAATATGGAGTTAAAGGATATAATAGCCTAGAGGATTTGTTAAATGATCCTGAGGTAGATGTTGTGAACATTTGTACTCCTAGCGGCTTCCATGCCAATATTGCTGTTCAGGCTGCAGAGGCAAAGAAGCATGTAGTGGTAGAAAAACCTATCGCGTTAACGCTTGAAGATACTGATAAAATAATGGATGCATGTAAGAGAAATAATGTGAAGTTAGCTGTTGTACATCCAAATCGATTCCGTCCAGCTTTTATTAAGTTGAAAAAGTGGATGGAGGAAGGTCGTTTTGGTAAATTAAGCCATGCTAATTGTACAGTTCGTTGGAATCGAAACCAAGCCTATTACGACCAAGCACCTTGGAGAGGTACAAAATCTTTAGATGGCGGAGTTCTCATGAACCAAGCCATACATAATTTAGATTTGTTGATTTGGCTAATGGGTGATGTGGAAGAAGTATATAGCATGGACGCTACTCGACTTCGAAATATTGAAGCAGAAGATGTTTCTGCAGGCGTTGCTCGTTTTAAAAGCGGTGCATTAGGTGTAATTGAAGCAGCTGTAACCATCTATCCGAAAAACTTCGAGGAATCCATCAGTATTTTTGGAGAAAAAGGAACGATAAAAATTGGTGGGCAAACCGCTAATTTCATCGAACATCTCGTGATGGAAGGCCTTTCGGAAGAAGAAGTGGAGGCTTTGAAAGCTGAAATCAAAGAGAATCCATTTGGCAAACCAGGACATCAATGTATTATTGAAGATATGGTTGAGGCAATCAAAGAGGATCGAGAGCCTGTTGTGACAGGTGAGGATGGAAAACGTGCACTTCAGCTTGTGGTTTCACTATATGAATCTGCTGAGTCACGAAAACCAGTCATCCTAGGTTAAATTTGAAAGGAAAGAGGTTAATCATATGGCTACTGAGCTAAATCAAACTGCTAAAGAATTATTGAATAAAATTGAAACAAAAGAAGCAACCATTGGTGTTGTCGGACTTGGTTATGTGGGACTTCCTCTTGCTGTTGAAAAGGCAAAAGCAGGCTATAAAGTGATTGGTTTTGATGTTCAGCAAAGCAGAGTTGACCAAGTGAACAATGGGATTAACTACATCGGGGACGTTGTGGACGAGGATTTAAAAGCCATCACAGAATCTGGACAACTCAAAGCAACAACAGATTACTCTCTCATTAAAGAAGTCGACGCTGTTGCTATTTGCGTTCCTACTCCACTTGATACTTATCAGCAACCAGATACATCCTATGTTGAAAATTCAGGAAAAGAAATTTCTAAATACATGCATAAGGGCATGCTGATCGTTTTAGAAAGCACTACCTATCCTGGAACGACGGAAGAGGTTCTGAAGCCGATTTTAGAAAGTACTGGCTTAAAAGTAGGACAAGACTTCTTCTTAGCCTACTCTCCAGAACGCGTAGATCCAGGTAACAAACACTTTAATACAAAGAACACTCCAAAGGTCGTTGGTGGGGTTACTCCAGCTTGTACGGACATTGCAGCTCAACTTTATAAAAATGTCCTTGAGGGAGATGTTCACACAGTATCAAGCCCTGCTGTAGCAGAAATGGAAAAAATTCTTGAAAACACTTTCCGTCATATTAATATTGCATTAGCAAACGAAATGGCGATCCTATGCAACAGAATGAATATCGATGTATGGGAAGTAATTGATGCTGCAGCAACGAAGCCATATGGATTTATGCCATTCTATCCAGGTCCAGGACTCGGTGGCCATTGTATCCCAATTGACCCATTCTATTTAACATGGAAAGCAAGAGAGTACAATTATCATACTCGCTTAATTGAGCTTGCTGGTGAAATCAATAATGCTATGCCTGAGTTCGTTGTTGACCGCTGTATGAAAATTTTGAACGAAGATAAGAAATCCTTAAATGGAGCAAAGGTATTAGTTCTTGGAGTTGCATACAAGAAAGATATCGATGACATGAGAGAATCCCCAGCTCTTGATATTATGACTTTATTAACGAAAGCTGGAGCAGACTGGAAGGCAGTCGATCCATATGTAAGTCAGTTTAAGCTGAATGGAGAAATTATTAAAACGGTTGAATTAACACCTGAAGAGCTTGAACAAGCAGACCTTGTTCTTATTACAACGGATCATTCTAACTTTGACTATGACCTAATTGCTACTAAATCTTCTGTTATTTTTGATACAAGAAATGCATTGAAGGGTCATACCGACAAAGCAAAAAAATACTACCGTTTATAATCTTTAAAGAACCAGGCCACAGTAATGGTCTGGTTCTATTATGAAAAAGAGAGGCTAAACAATGAAGGTATGTCACTTAACATCCGTTCATCCTCCTGAAGATATTCGTATTTTTGTTAAAGAATGTGTTTCTTTGTACAAAGGGGGGCATGATGTCTCGCTTATTGTAAGAAACAGTGAGACATATGAAAAAGATGGAGTCAAAATAATAGGCGTAACTGCTAATGCCTCCAACCGATTTATCCGAATGGTGAAAGGACCAATGGCAGTATACAAAAAAGCCTTGGAAGTAGATGCTGACGTCTATCATTTCCATGATCCGGAGCTTATACCTGTTGGACTACTCCTCAAACGAAAGGGGAAAAAAGTAGTCTACGACGTTCATGAAGACGTTCCGGAGCAGGTTCTTTCTAAACAATGGATTCCTGGACCGTTAAGAAAGTTCGTTTCAAATGTGGTAAAGCAAGTTGAAAGGTTTGCTTCTAAACGGTATGATGCAGTTGTAACTGCTACTCCAACAATTAATGATCGTTTTAAAACCTATACACCGAATAGTGTCATCGTTCATAATTTTCCGATCATGAGCGAGTTAATGGGGAATACTGAGAACGAATTAAATGCAAGTTTAGAGAATGATCAAAATAGTAAAGAACCTTATGTCATTTATGTAGGCGGATTGACAAAAATACGAGGGGTTTTGGAAATGGTGGATGCCATTTCTGAATTGAATGCTGTACATAACCCCCGTACAAAGCTGTATCTAGCAGGGGCCTTCGCACCTGCGGAATTACAACGAGAAGTAGAAAAAAAGCAAGGCTGGAACGATACTGAATATCTTGGCTTCTTGAATAGAAGTCAAGTCAAGGAATATTTGTCACAGGCCAAACTAGGATTAGTATTGCTTCATCCTGAGCCGAGATATATGGTATCTTATCCAATAAAAATGTTTGAATATATGGCAGCTGGCATCCCGGTTGTAGCAGCTAATTTTCCACTTTGGAAAAGCATTGTAGAGGGTGCACAATGCGGATTAACGGCAGATCCTATGAATCCAAAAGAGATTGCTGAAGCGATGAAATGGATATTAACTCATCCAGAAGAAGCAATTGAAATGGGGAAAAACGGGCAGAAAGCCATTGCGGAAAAATATAATTGGGAAAAAGAGAGCGAAACGCTGTTACAGCTGTATGACAGGTTAGCAAACTAGCCGGAAAGAGGGACAGTTTTGAAAATCTGGATACTAAACCATGTTGCTTTAAAACCGAATGAAAAAGGAATTACTCGACATTATGATTTAGCGAAATTCATGGTGGAAAAAGGTCATAGCATCACGATTTTTGCTAGCAGCTTCTTAGCCTATTTATTTGAATGGAGAAATCCGAAAAAGAAAAATTATCATGAAGATGTAAACGGAGTTTCTTTTGAGTGGGTTTGGACATTGCCATATAAGGGAAATGGACCGAGACGAATCCTAAACATGATCAGCTATTTGTTCACAGCTACCTATAGAGGCTGGAAGAAGAAAGAAAAGCCGGATGTTATAGTTGGTTCTTCCGTTCATCTGTTTGCATGTTTAGCAGGCTATATTTTAAGCAAAATCAAGAGAAGCCATTATGTAGTGGAAATTCGAGATTTATGGCCTAGAACCTTAATAGAATTTGGAGCCATGAGTGAATACCATCCTGTTGCTGTTATGTTCGGCATCATTGAAAAATTTGTATACAAGAAAGCTGAAAAAATCATCGTAACTTTACCAGGTGCTTATAAATACATTACAAGCCTTGGTGTACCAATGGAGAAAATTGAGTATATTCCTAACGGTATAGATTTATCAAAGGTAAAAGAGTTCGAGAACAAGTCTTCTCTTGAAGAGGATATCTTAAAGATCAGAGAAAAGTATAAAAACATTGTGATGTATGTAGGATCCCATGGAATAGCCAACTCGCTCGATACCATTTTAGATTCATCGGATTATTTACAAAGGCAAGATACAGCCTATATATTTGTTGGTGAAGGTCCAGAAAAACCTGCTTTAATGAAGAAGGCTTCTAAAAAAGAGAATGTTTTCTTCTTTAATGCCATACCAAAACAGGAAGTGCTTTCTACTTTAAGACTTGCTGATGTCCTTGCTGTATCGATGTTAGATACACCATTGTATCGATTTGGTATTAGTTTAAACAAGTTGAATGATTACTTGTTATCAGGGAAGCCAATTCTTTTTGCTGGAAAGGTGTATAATAACATTGTGGAAATGGCGAAGGCAGGTATTACTGTTGCACCTGAAAATCCTCGTGAATTTGCTGAGGGACTGGACAAGCTGCTGAACTTAACAGAGGAAGAAAAAATCTCGATCCAGCGTAATGGCTTTGCGTACCTTAAAGAAAATCACGATATGGAAATGCTGTCAAATAAATTTTTACATATTTGCCAGAACCTATTAACGCATAAAGAAAGAGGTAATGAATGATGAAGCAAATTCCAATGTTAGATTTAACAGAACAATATGCGAACTTAAAAGAAGAGATTCTTACTTCCCTTGATCAAGTTATGTCTAAAGCACATTTCATTTTAGGGGAAAATGTTAAGAAGCTTGAAAGAGATGTTGCTGAATATAGTAATGCTTCTCATGGAATCGGCGTAGCAAACGGAAGCGATGCATTAAATATCGCTTTAATGGCATGCGGTGTAGGACCTGGAGATGAAGTAATCGTCCCTTCCTTTACTTTCTTTGCGACTGCTGGGGCAGTAGCTCGTACTGGTGCAACTCCTGTATTTGTTGATATTAATCCAAAAACTTTCAATATTTGCCCTGAGTCAATTGAAAAAGCCATTACTCCTAAGACAAAAGCCATTATACCAGTACATTTATATGGTCAAATGGCTGATATGGATGCAATTAAAGCTATTGCAGATCAGCATAATCTTTATATCATCGAAGATGCTGCACAAGCAATTGGTGCTGAATATAAAGGCAAAAAGGTTGGAGAGTTAGGCACATTAGCTTGCTACAGCTTCTTCCCAACTAAAAACCTTGGAGCATATGGCGATGCAGGAATGATCATCACAAGCGATGACGAGCTTGCAGAAAAATGCCGTGTGATTCGCGTACATGGAAGCAAGCCAAAATATTACCATCACATTCTTGGATATAACAGCCGTTTGGATGAAATGCAAGCTGCTATCTTAAATGTTAAATTCCCTCATCTAAATGATTGGAGCAAACAAAGAAAAGAGAGAGCAAAAACCTATACAACATTACTAAAAGAAGCTCTTGGTGATCAAGTAGTAACTCCATTTGAAGAAGAATTTAACTATCATGTGTACCATCAATACACCATTCGTGTTGAAAGAAGAGACGAGCTGCAAGCCTTCTTGAAGGAAAATGGAGTATCAACAATGGTTTACTATCCGCAGCCGCTGCACCTTCAGCCAGTGTTCTCTTACCTTGGATACAAAGAGGGAGATCTGCCTGAGACAGAAAAAGCAGCGAAGGAAGCCATTTCTCTACCAATGTTCCCTGAACTAAAAGAGGAACAACAGCAATATGTAGTAGAGAAAATTAAAGAATTTTATTCTGCAAAATAATACTTTTAAAGGGAAGGGTACTATGAAACCTTATTCAATAGGTCAAAACGTGATTATTAAAGAAAATGTTACATTTGGGGAAAACGTTGTGATCGGGAACAATGTTATCATATATGAAGGCGTTCAAATTGGTGACAATGTTCTCATCCAAGATAATGTTGTCATTGGAAAGCAACCTTCCAGAGCTAAAAACTCCATTCTTCCAGAAGTCAAAAAGCTCCCTCCTACCATCATTGGATCGGGCTGTACAATAGGTACTTCTTCTATCATTTACGCCAATGCTACGTTAGCAGAGGATGTATTTGTTGCTGATTTAGCGACAATCAGAGAAAGAGTTACTGTTGGGCCACAAACGATTGTTGGAAGAGGAGTAGCAATCGAAAATGATTGTAAAATCGGTAAAAAATGTAAGTTAGAAACAAATTGTTATATTACTGCCTATTCCGAGCTTGGTGATTATGTCTTTGTCGCTCCTTGTGTAGTAACGACAAACGACAACTATATGGCAAGAACAAAAGAGCGCTTTGATAAATTTAAAGGTGTGACAGTGAAAGACGGCGGAAGAATTGGAGCTAATGCCATCATTCTTCCAGGAAAAACGATTGAGGAAGATGGAACGGTTGCGGCTGGAAGTATCGTTACAAAGGATGTAAAGAAGGAAGAACTAGTGCTTGGTTTCCCTGCTAGGAAGATTAGGGATGTTCCACCAGAACAACTTTTGAGAAATCAATGATTTTTTAAATAGGAGGCTGTTTGAATGCAGCCTTCCTTACTTTTAGGAGTGAGATTAGTGGCGGCAGTACCGAGAAATATACTTCAAGCTATTTTAGGTTGCGGAATCTCCTTAACCTTAGCATTAATTCTTGCTCGCATCCAGGATCATCGGCTTTTGCTATTTGCATGTGCAGGATTCTTAGTTCTATGCTGTACGCTTTTTTTAAAGTTTTATAAGGACGAGTTTTGGAAGGGCAGTGACATTCCAAAAATACTCTTAAGTTTGACAATTTTTTCTTCGTTTATAGGTCCATCCATCATTTCTGTAAAGGTCAGCTCATTTTCACTATTTCCTTATAGAATATTGATAGTAGCATTGGCTGGGATATACATGATTCAAGTTTTGAAAACAAGAAGAATGATTTCTTTTCAAAACTTGCAAGTAAAGCCGATTCTAGGTTTTTTCTTTTTTTGGATGATGTACGGCATTTTTGCGGTAAGCTGGTCCATATCCCCTATGGATAGTATAAAAGAGCTTGTTTATTTGATTACTGGCATCTTAATCATTTTCTATGTATTGCATCTTTATTCTGAAGAAAATAACTATCGGGAGTTTTTTGTCATATGGATTCTGATGGGGCTGTTTTTAATGGGGATCGGACTCATAAACAATCTTTTGCAAATCCATCTTCCTATCTCGCGAATATATTCAGCACCACTCTATCAGAAGACGATTCCGACTTCTGTCTTTGTGAATGAAAATGATTTTGCAAGCTTTCTTGCGATTAGTTTTTTCTTTTACGTATCGTTGATCAAAAACGGGAAAAAATACATTTATTCTATAATCGGAATAGTAGGAGTTTTACTTTCCCTTTATCTAATCCTAGTGACTTCATCAAGGGCTAATTACATTGCCATTGCAATGGGAGCAGTATTTTGGTTCCTGTTTGTGTTAAAAGGAAGAGAAAGACGTATTTTAACATACCTTGGGATTCCTGCTGTCCTTGCCGTTGTATACCTCTTTTATAATCAATTGAAAAGCCTGTTTGGCATGATTGCCACGCAAGTGTTGAGTTTGTTGCCCGGTGGAGGAGATGAAGGCGCTTCAGTCAATATTCGTCAGAATCTATTAAAAAATGCAAAGGTTTTTATTGAGAATACATTTGGTTTTGGGATCAGCCCAGGTACTGTAGAGCGATATATGAAGGAATATAGCGTTTTTAATACCCATAATGACTTTAATATTCATAATTGGTGGGCTGAAATATTTGTTCATTATGGATTTATCGTGTTTGGCGGATATGTTCTAATTTTTGTCTATCTCATTTATTGTTTGATAAAAATCAATCGGGCATTGCAAAAGGAAAAACAATCCATGATTAGTGAAGCCCTATTGTGCAGTTTGGTTGTTTTTATTTTTGCAAGCATCAGCCCTAACTCTTTTATGGCGTTGAATTATAATTGGCTGCTAGTTGCTTTTGCGATTGGATATGTCAATATTTATTATCATTATGTAAAAAATAACGGGAGGAAACAATGCTAACTGAAGCTTTTCACCGTATGAAGAATAGAATAAGAAAACTTGCATTATTATTAATTGCAATCCCTCTTTTAACTGCTGCTATATCGTATTATTTGGAATTAAAAACCCCGGTAGTTTATACTGCAAAATCAGAAATAAGACTCGGTAATATGGAAAATGAACGCCTTACAAGTCAAAGCTGGGTTGATTCCTATATAAAGTCGTCCGATTTTCTTGGGAAAGTTTTCAAAGATGAAGAAATATCAATTGAAGAAATTAAAGGCAAGTTAGAAATCACGCAAAATAATAAAGACATCCTTCAAATCCATTACACTTCTAATGATAAAGAAAAAGCGGATCATGTTCTAACTAAAATAGTGGACGCTTTCATGACTGAATCAAAATCGCTTTATGATCGAAAGAAAAACCTTATTGAAGATAAGATTGCAAAAACTGAAAAACTTGAATCTCCTGAAGAAAGTGTTAAAAAACAAGAGTTTTTGTTTGACCTTGAAATGACCCTAATTAATTTAAGAGAGACTCAAGTGTTAGAACCAGTAACTGTATCAGAAGGTTATAAAAACCCTCTAAAAAGAGGAATCTTTGGCTTGATTATGGGTTTAATGGTAAGTGCCTTTTTGGTAATAGTACCTGAGCTATTTGTGAATAGAGATTAATATGGAAACATTGAGCAATGAAGAAGTTGGAATTCTATTTGGGTAAGTGAACAGCACCTATTAAAGTAGAGTCGAAAATCCCTATTCGGGTAATGAACTGCACCCCTTAAAGTAGATGTTGAAAAAACCCTATTCGGGCAACATTGCTTTAAAGGGGTGATTTATTTTGATAAAAGGGAAAAATATACAAAAAACGCATTTAATTGGGACTTAATTCTGTACATAATAGTCGTATTCACATTTCAATCTACTCTTGAGCTCATTACCATTTGGGGTAAGGCTGCTCCTCGCACAGGTTAATTCCTGCTGACGACCGATATGTGTGAGCTGACGACCGATATGTGTGAGCTGACGACCGAAATATTGGGCTGACGACCGATATATTGCTACTGACGACCGATATATTGCTGCTGACGACCGATATAATGGATCTGACGACCGATATATTGCTGCTGACGACCGATATGTGTGAGCTGACGACCGAAATATTGGGCTGACGACCGATAAATTGAAGCTGATGACCGATATATTGGGCTGACGACCGATATATTGCTACTGACGACCGATATATTGCTGCTGACGACCGATATAATGGATCTGACGACCGATATATTGCTGCTGACGACCGATATATTGAGCTGACGACCGATATATTCGATTGACGACCGATATATTGATCTGACGACCGAAATAATGGGCAGACGACCAATATATCGATCCTGATGACTGGGTATCTTCCCTCTAATTACCTATTAATTAAAAAAATAAGAAATTTTAGAAGGAAAGTTCATAAACATGAAGAAATTTTATATAGAATTATGAAAGGAGTAGATTTTTTTGATAATAAAAGAGAGAAAAATTCCAATTAGGATTTTAATGCTTGAAGCATTAGAAAGGCGGTTACCCTTAAATCATTCAAAAACGGGGAAAATTAAAGAAGACTTGGCGAAAAGAAAAGCTGGATTTCATGGAGAAGAATCTTTGGACTACTATTTAAAAAAACTTCCTCAAAAAGAGTACCTTATACTCAATGACCTTCGTTTAATAAATGAAGAAAATCCTTTCCAAATAGACACTCTGATTATATCCTCTCGCTTTGCACTCATTTTGGAAGTGAAAAATATCTCCGGTACATTGTTTTTTGATACTCAATTTAATCAACTGATCCGTACTTTAAACGGCGAAGAGCACGGCTTTCAAGATCCTCTTTCCCAAGTTCAATATCAAAAATCCAATCTAATTAAATGGCTCGCAAAACAGCAAATTGTAGAGCTTCCAGTTAAATATTCAGTAATCATCAGTAATCCTGCCAGCATTATAAAAACTTCGCCCCATACCAAGAATGTACACCAATGTGTATTTCATGTCTCTGAACTATTGAAAAGACTTCAATCATTTCAAGATCAATTTGAAAAAGAAATCCTACCCCCAAAAGAGTTAAAAAAAGCTGCTCGTCTTCTATTAAAGAACCACATTTCTGAAGAGATAAATATACTTGAATCCTATAATATAGACAGATCAGAGCTGCTTACTGGTATTCAATGTCCGAACTGCTCTCGATTTTCGATGAAAAGAATAAAAAGAGCCTGGCAATGTCCGATTTGCAAAACCCGCTCTAAAAATTCCCACGTACAGGCCCTCATGGATTATTTCCTCTTAGGGCACCGCACCATTACAAACAAGCAATTATGTTGGTTTCTTCATTTACAATCTTCCGATATCGCCAAAAAAATACTCAAGTCGATGAATCTTCCTTTTAAAGGGTCAAATAAAGGCCGAATATACTGTCTTCCCGAAAATTTTTTTGCACAGCCTGAGCTCCTTCATCAGTTATCTAAAGTTTACTACCAATAATTAAATATCCGTAAAAACCTTTATACGCAGTAAAATAAATAGAATCTGTATAATAAACGTTTTAGCTCCAAACCTCTTTAATCTGAAGATTTTATTCCATTTTTTCTAATAAAAATACACAGTTTCGTGAACGATTTACCGCTCCTGATGCCAAAAAAATTGGATCTGATGACCGAAATATTGGATCTGACGACCGATATGTGTGGGCTGACGACCGATAAATTGGATCTGATGACCGATATGTGTGAGCTGACGACCGATATATTGCAGCTGATGACCGATATAATGGATCTGACGACCGATATATTCGACTGACGACCGATAAATTGAAGCTGATGACCGATATGTGTGAGCTGACGACCGATATATTGGGCTGACGACCGATATATTGGGCTGACGACCGATATAATGAATCTGACGACCGATATAATGGATCTGACAACCGATATTTTACCGCATACGCCCGATATGTGATACATGGTAACCGATCTATCCGACTGATAGGCGTTTAAATCAGTTGGATTGAGTGTGAAATATACTTTGTCTACACGTTTAAGATCGTAAGAGAAAGAAAAAAGGGACAGAAATACCTTAATGTATCTCTGTCCCTTTTAATTTATTGTTCGTCTTCCTGAGAATTATCGTCTGATTCATCTGTAGGAAGGTCTAAGTGGCTTCTTAGCTCTGATTTCACCATTTCTAGCTCTTCTTCATCCGGAATAAAATAATAGATGTTTCGTTTAGAGTAATAATCTTCACCTTTTAACTCCAATTGTTTTATTTTTGAAGTGTTAAATTCAGAGTATTTTTTCCGGAAGGCGATGGCTTCTTTGATTGACATGTTTGTTTCTACATTTTCTCCTACTACTTCAGCAAGATCATCTATTTTCCATAAGATTTTAGGAGAAGAAAGACGATCAATAAGACCTATCACAATTTGCCTTTGTCTTTCGTTTCGACCGAAATCTCCTCTAGGATCTTTCTTCCTCATCCTCGCATAAACTAAAGCTTCTTCACCGTTTAGCTCTTGTAAACCCTTTTTAAAATAAAATCTTTCCCATTTACTATTAATATCATTAAAACTAAAAGGTACTTCTACTTCAACACCGCCGAGTTCATCAACGATATTCACAAACCCCTTAAAATTGACGGAAACGTAATAGTCAATAGGAATATTTAAAAAGTTCTCTACCGTACGAATTACCCTATCTTTGCCGCCAGTTGCATAAGAATGATTGATTTTATCCTTTTTATCGAGATCAGCTATTGTTACCATCGTATCTCGAGGGATACTGAGTAGCTTCATGGTCTGTTTTGTGGGGTTGAACGTAGCAACTAAAAGTGTGTCCGCTCTTCCAGTATCGTGTTCTCCTGAGTAATCTTCAATTCCCATAATTAAAACAGAGAAGGGATCATTTGATACATAAACAGGTTCTTCTCTTAATGCCGAGGTTTTACGTTCTTCATTATAACTATTGTTAAGAGCTTGATACGTTTTAATTCCCATGTAACTGAAATACGTTACAGCGGTCAGGAGAACAAGGAATAAAAATGTTAGTATGCGTTTTTTAGTTTTTTTCTTTTTCTTTTTATAGACAATCCTTGTCATCGATTTATTATTGTTATTCATTAACTAAGCCATCCTCTTTATTAATAAAAAATTATCCACAAACATTTTAACATAAAAGAATTTTATCTTCTTTTTCTTTTTGTAGTCAATTTAAACATTTATGTTAATAAAATTTCTTTATAAAGCTGTGTACCTTCTTTAATAGAAGCTTGTCCATTCGTCAGCTCCGTCATCCACGCGCGGAAGTTGTCTTTTTGCCCTTCTTCCACGTATGTTTCTATTTCGACGGTGTCAAGATAATGGATGTCTTTAATCGTATAGACAGAGGAGCGAAGTTCGTTTTCGATTTTACCGAGCCAGGTGTAGTCGATTTTAGTATGCATGACACGCATCAGCTTTCGGCGAACAATGCCTGTTGCTGCAAGCCCTTCAGAGGTAGCTTTCCCATAGGCACGGATAAGACCGCCGCCACCAAGCTTAATTCCTCCAAAGTAGCGTGTCACCACAACAACTGTATCCTTTAAGCCTTTTTTCTTAAGCACTTCTAGCATCGGAACGCCGGCTGTTCCACTTGGTTCCCCGTCGTCGTTTGCTTTTTGAATTTGGTCATGCTCGCCAATTAGATAAGCTGAGCAATTATGCGTTGCATCCCAATGCTTTTTCTTGATCTTTTGAATAAACTCCTGAGCTTCTTCCTCTGTCTCAGCTCGATCTATATAGGCAATAAAACGGGATTTCTGGATTACAATCTCATGCTCTCCATATCCCTTCACTGTTAAATACTCTGGAAGCATATGATCTCTCCTTTTCGCAGGGTATTACCCATTTTCTTAGGGCTATTTCCCGAATATTTATTATATCGGTAATCGGTGAATGTATCAATGAAGGAGGGGTTTGTAGGCAATCGGTACTGTGAGGATTTACTCATTGTTTATTCGTTTGATAAAATTATTTAACAATAGCGATATTGTAACGAATCGTGAAGGTTCTGTAATGAAACTTTAATATAGAATAGGTTATTGCATGATATAATAGGGAAGGCTCTAACGGCAGGAAAATATTATTTTAACATAATAAAAGTCCGAGCTATAGCCCTTACATAGTTTTTAATGGATTTCATTTCTCGTTCTCATTTTCGGAATATTTTTCCGTATTAGGAGCATTTATGAAAAGATATGTGTGAAATAGAACAGGATAAAAGACATATGGATTTACTTACTTAGGTTGGATATGCTCAGAGAAAAGCTATAAAATTAAAGGAAGACAAATATAAAACAGATGGGTATTAAGAATAACTTACGCGATTCTGGCATGATGGAAGACCTAAGTTTAGCATAATCTCGAATCTACCTAATTATTTTCTTAAGCGGAGGAACTAGGTACAATGAAAAAGGTTGACATAAAAGCATTAGATAAAATCCTCGAAAAAATGGTAGATACGGTTGATAGCAGTAAGAAAGAAATTTTTCAAATTGGGGAACAAAGTCGTCGTGAGTTCGAAACTTTATCAGAGGAGCTTAAGCATGTTAAACAATTGGTCGTTCAAGTGATAGAAAAAGGGGATCGGCTTGAAATAAATGCAAGGCTTGCGAGAAAAAGATTATCCGAAGTCAGCATGCAGTTTAATCGCTTTTCAGAAGAACAAATTCGCGAGGCGTATGAAAAAGCTCATGCCTTACAGGTGGAGCTTCAAATGAACCGTCAAATGGAAAAGCAGCTTCGCAATCGCCGAGATGATCTTGAACGAAGGATCTATGGCTTACAGGCAACCATTGAACGAGCAGAACACCTTGTATCGCAAATCAGCATTGTTTTAAACTTTTTAAAAAGTGATTTAGCCTTTGTCGGCGAAGCTTTGGAAGATGCAAAAAGAAAGCAGGAGTTTGGCTTTAAAATTATTGAGGCCCAGGAAGAAGAGAGAAAGAAGCTTTCGCGTGAAATTCATGATGGACCTGCTCAAATGCTTGCTAATGTCATGATGAGATCAGACCTAATTGATCGAGTGTATCGAGAAAGAGGCTCTGAAGAGGCATTGAAGGAAATCAAAGACTTAAAGCGCATGGTTCGGAATGCTTTATACGAGGTTCGTCGGATCATATACGATTTAAGACCTATGGCTTTAGATGACTTAGGTCTTGTTCCGACCCTCAGAAAATATTTACAGACTGTCGAAGAGTATAATAGGTCTACAAAGATTACTTTCTTTAACCTTGGGGAGGAAAAAAGACTCTCTACTAATCTGGAGGTCGCTTTATTCAGGCTCATCCAGGAATCTGTCCAAAATGCCTTGAAGCATTCAGGTGCAAGTGAAATCCAAGTAAAGCTTGAAATTAAGAAAACTCATGTACTTGCCGTCGTAAAAGATAATGGCAAAGGCTTCGATGTTGCGGTAAAAAAGGAAGGCACTTTTGGATTGATGGGCATGAAGGAACGTGTTGAGCTTCTTGAAGGGGAAATAACGATCGATTCCAAGCCGGGAAGCGGGACAATCATCATGATTCAAGTTCCTATAAAGGGTTGAGGAAAAAAATGGATTTCCATCTGTTTATGATGGAGTTTGTTATATCGGACAAGCTATAATAAATGTGGACGCATTACTAATGAAACGCTGAAAAGTATGAAACGAAATGTTGAACAAGGGAGGCGAAGGCGTTGAAAACAAGCATCGTAATTATAGATGATCATCAACTATTTCGCGAAGGGGTAAAGCGAATACTTGATTTTGAACCATCTTTTGAAGTAGTAGCAGAGGGCGATGACGGTGCAGATGCCGTTGAGCTTGTTGAAAAATATAATCCTGATGTCATTATTATGGACATCAACATGCCAAACATGAACGGAGTCGAAGCGACAAAAGAACTCGTGGACAAATATCCGGACTCCAAGGTCATCATTTTATCCATCCATGATGACGAAAACTACGTAACACATGCCTTAAAGACAGGTGCAACAGGCTATCTATTAAAGGAAATGGACGCAGACGCATTGATTGAGGCTGTAAAAGTGGTAGCCGACGGCGGCTCCTATTTGCATCCAAAGGTTACTCACAACTTAGTAAAAGAATATAGAAGATTGGCTTGTGAAAATGCTTCTGAAGGTGGCGGTCAATTTGCACCAGAAATTAGAAGACCGCTTCATTTGCTGACGCGCCGTGAATGCGAGGTTCTGCAGCTATTAGCAGACGGACAAAGCAACCGCGGAATCGGCGAAACACTATTCATCAGCGAAAAAACGGTAAAAAACCACGTCAGCAACATCCTGCAAAAAATGAACGTAAATGACCGCACTCAAGCCGTTGTTATGGCCATCAAAAACGGTTGGGTAGAAGTGAGATAAAACTAGCTGACGTTTTGGATACGCTGTCCAGCTGGAACTTCTGGGGTTATTGGTTTTAAAGGTGTTTCTGTTAAAGCTGAATTAGGAACAATTAAAATAGATAACGGTATTTATTCACGCCCGGCTTCTCCAATTGGAGGGGCTGGGTTTTTGTTTGGGGATTTTTTTAGTCTGCTAAAGTGTTGATTTTTTGGTATTTGGAAGTGCGCTTGGCCTGTTTTTAAGACGGGTTGAATTATTTTGGGAATGGGTTGAATAATCTGAAGGACGGGTTGAATTATTTTGAGAATGGGTTGAATAATTTCGAGGACGGGTTGAATTATCGCGGGAATGGGTTGAATAATTTCAAGAACGGGTTGAATTATCGTGGGAATGGGTTGAAATATTTTGAGGACGGGTTGAATAATTGCGAGAATGGGTTGAATAATTTCGAGGACGGGTTGAAATATTTTGAGGACGGGTTGAATTATTTTGAGAACGGGTTGAATTATCGCGAGAACGGGTTGAATTATCGTGGGAATGGGTTGAATTATTTCAATGAACGGTGTTTGTATAATCCTAAGATTGGGATGGTAACAAAAGATATTCGTTTTGAATTGTTATTTCAAAAAGTTGTTCAAAGAGTTTGTCCATCGATCCTCAAGATCAAGCGGTAATTTTAGATTACCACTCTTCACCTCCATTGTTCTAGTAAAACTAAGAGTTCTGGTTTCTAATTAAAGGCTGTTTTCGTAAAGTTTGTTGCTTTTTTAGTGTAATGTAACGACACGATCTGAGATGATTGTAGCGGAGGATACTTGACTCCTCGAAAATGCATTCGCATTTCCTTCGTGCGGTGTTTATTCGAGGAAGCTTATTCAACGTCCTGCGGGAAAAGAGGGAAGTGGGAGACCCCACAGGCGGTAACGTCGAGGAGTGACTTCCCTCCCCGCGGAAAGCAAGTGCCTCTCGCTGCGATCAACGGAAACTTTATCGTCTAATAACAACAATCTGTGCGAAAAGAGCCTAATTAAATGCTCGAACTTTGTCAGAAATTAGCGTACAATAACAATTTAATGCATTCCCATTCATTTTCATATAAAATGGTTAATATAATGTAGACAAGAAAAAAATAAGGCAGGTATACATCATATGAAAACGGCAGTTGTCACGGATAGTACAGCGTACTTACCGAAGGAATTGCGGGAAAAGTTCAATATACATATGGTTTCCTTAAATGTGATTTTTGGAGAAGAAGCATATCGAGAGGAAATCGATATTAAAGTAGACGAGTTTTATGAGGAAGTAAGAAAGTCAGACAAGCTTCCTACCACATCACAGCCACCAATTGGTGAGTTCATTTCTAAATATGAGGAGCTGGCGAAAGAATATGATGCTGTGATCAGCATTCATCTATCAAGCGGGATCAGCGGTACGTACCAAGGCGCAGTTTCAGCTGGTGAAATGGTTGAAGGAATTCAAGTATTTCCTTTCGATTCAGAAATTAGCTGCTACGTCCAAGGCTTTTATGTGTTGGAAGCGGCAAAAATGGCGCAGGAAGGCAAAACACCTGACGAAATCCTAGCACGCCTTAATGAAATGAAGAAAACGGTTCGCGCTTATTTTATGGTGGACGACCTTTCCCATTTGCAGCGCGGGGGACGCTTGAGCAGTGCGCAAGCCATCATTGGAAGCCTTCTTCAGGTAAAGCCACTGCTACACTTTGAAAACAAAGTCATCGTTCCTTTCGAAAAAATCCGCACCAAGAAAAAAGCGATGAAACGAATCGTAGAATTCCTGGAGCAAGACGCAAAAAGCGGAGATCAAATGGAAGCCGTCATCATCCATGCAAACCGTGAAGACGAAGCGAAAGAATGGATGTCTGAGCTCCAACCTCAATTTCCAAATGTGAAATTCTCCATCAGCTACTTTGGCCCTGTCATCGGCACCCACCTAGGTGAAGGTGCGATGGGAATGGGCTGGTATAAGAAATAATGTTAATTATGTGCCTGACCCTCGCTGGATTAATGCTTTAATGCGCCGGGGTCAGGCTTTTTTATTTGAGGTAGGATGTCTTGACGGGAAGGCTTTTTTGTCTCTGCCTCCAGCTTAATCTCTTATCCCTTTCAAAAAAATGTAAAAAGTAACGTTTGGCGGGATTCTTGCAAGAATCGGCGGGATTATTCCCGAAACTCGTGGGATTCTTGCCAAGACTCGCGGGATTATAATTGAAACTGGCGGGATTATTATGAGGTGATAAAGAGCGCCCCGGAAAAATTAAAGTTTTTTATCGGAGTATTAAAAAATTTGTGACGCAACCTAATAAAAATTTGCCAAACTATTTGGATCTGTCCCCACTCGAATAACCCTTTATAGTGCATGAAGTAAAAACTCTTGATTTAGAGCAAAGAAGTAGTTAAGTTATTGGGTATTTTCATGATACAATCTTCAAAAGGAGGTGATAAACATGGAAGAAAATTTAATGAAACTGCTTCAAGGACAAGAAAAAGCCGAGAGACATGACGAGCATGCAACATAATAAAACAAATGGATGTAAAAGACTCTCAAATTCAAGTTTTGAATAAACGTCTGTTTGATGTCAAAACAAAGCTTGAACAAAAGACTCCATAAAAGGGGGAGTAAGGTCTTACTGAATCACTTTGGGTTTTCATATGCCCATTAACATTTTTTCCTCAACAAACCTAAAAAGGAGGTACACGCTTGCTTCCATACATTTCTTCTTTGCTTTCAGACGATAAATGGATCACCCCAATCGCGATCACCAAAGAATTTAACCCCCAATTCTCTTTTTCTCAGGAACTCCAGCAGATTCTTTATGGTAAAAAATTATTGATGGACGAAATTCCCTTTTCCTCAAAAGAGATTGACGAACATTTCGAACATGGATATGTAGGCTTCATACCTGGTCTAACAGAAAAAACTTTATCATCAAAAAAACAATTCCAATGTAGCCGCTGTGGAACCAGCAGAAAACATCATTTTTATTCCTTCCCTTGCGCACGCTGCGGAAAGCAATGTGTGTACTGCAGAAACTGTATCATGATGGGAAAAATAACCCTATGTTCCAAGCTCTACGTTTGGACAGGGCCACCCCTGCACCATAAGCCACAGCAAAACCCGCTTTCATGGGATGGTAAGCTATCTGAGGGGCAACAAAGCGCGTCGCAGGCAGTTTTAGATGTTGTGCATAGCAAGAAGACACTCCTTGTTTGGGCTGTATGCGGTGCGGGTAAAACAGAGGTATTGTTCCAAGGAATGGACCAAGCCCTTCAAAATGGCAAAACAGTATGCATTGCAACACCACGAACAGATGTCGTGCTCGAACTAGCTCCCCGCATTAAAAAAGCTTTTCCACACACAGCTATCGCTGCCCTATACGGTGGAAGCGAAGAAAAGCACCTACCTGCCCAGCTTGTCATTACGACTACTCACCAGCTTTTAAGATTTTATCAAGCCTTCGACGTTGTCATCATTGATGAAGTAGATGCCTTTCCTTTTTCCTCAGACGCGTCACTGCAATTTGCTGTAGAGAAAGCAAAAAAAACTCATTCCACCACCATTTATCTGACAGCCACACCGTCCCAAAAAATCCAACACCAAGCTAGAAAAGGAATCATTGAGTGTGTTAAAATTCCAGCCCGTTACCATCGCCATCCGATCCCAGTTCCTACATTAAAATGGACAGGCAATTGGAAAAAGTCCCTCGCGACAGGAAAAATCCCAAAACCAATCTTCCACTGGATCCAAACAAGGCTTCAAAACAAAACACCTTTCTTGCTCTTCTTTGGCAATATTGAGCAGATGGAAAAATACCTTCCACTTTTTCAAAAGCTGTATCCTGAACTACTGTCTGTTCACGCTGAAGATCCTAAACGCAAAGAAAAGGTCCAAGCCTTGCGGATGGGAAAGGTTTTAGGTCTGCTAACTACGACCATTTTGGAAAGGGGCGTTACCATTCCAAAGCTAGCTGTAGCTGTCATTGGAGCGGAAGAGGACATTTTTACGGAGAGTGCTCTTGTGCAAATTGCAGGACGTGTCGGCAGAAGTGCCGGACACCCGATTGGAGACGTGACTTTTTTTCATTATGGGAAAACAGAAGCGATGCTAGAGGCCATATCGCATATAAAATCCATGAATCTTGAAGCAAAAAAGAGGGGGTTGATCGATGTTTAGTAATGAACGATGTTATGTTTGCTTGTCCGATGTGGTTTCTAGAATCACATGGGAAACTCTACTTTACACAGATCAAAAGCAAACGATATGCGAAAGCTGTCAAAGCAAGCTAGTCCAAATCGAAGGAGAAACATGCTTCAAATGCAGCAGGTCTTTACGAAAGCTTGCCAAAGAATATATCGATCATGGGATGTGTGCGGACTGCCAGCGATGGGAGAAGGATCCAGCATGGAAAGGAGTACTTGATCAAAACCACTCATTTTATGAATATAACGATTTCTTACAAGAACTATTGGCCAAATTCAAATACCGCGGTGATTATGCCCTAGCTGAAATTTTTTCAGAGAAAATAAGACAATTCATAAAAACGGTTGATTATGATGTAATCATTCCGATTCCACTTAGCGAAGAAAGGCTTCAAGAACGTGGGTTTAACCAAACAGAGGCGCTTCTCCAAGTTGCAAATCTTCCCTATAAAGTCTTGCTAAAAAGAACACACTCTGAAAAGCAATCCAAAAAAACAAGACAAGAGCGGCTTCAAAATGCAGCAGTCTTTGAAATGACAGAAACCCTCCCAGCAAAAAAAATCCTGCTTCTAGACGACATCTATACAACAGGCTCTACCTTGCACCATGCTGCAAAGGTTTTAAAGCTTGCCGGTGCTGAAAAAGTTATATCCATCACCATTGCGCGTGGGTAAGACAAGACTTTAAGAAAAGTTTCAAAAAATCATCCAAAATTTACCCCTTGCTATAATATAATGAATAGTATAGAAAAACTCTTTTCTAAAATAAACATTTTAAAAGAGTTAAAAATGTCTTGATCTAAGCGTCAGCTCGTGGTGTAAAATATTCTTCTCCTATGAAACCTTCTTCGGAAGAAGAACATTTCTTCGTTAGAGCTAAGCAGGCGCTTTTTTCCTATTAAAATAAGGGGGAACAAATATGGGTGAACTGACAAACTGCCCAAAATGCGACAAGCTTTTTGTTCAAACAAAATTTCGTGACGTTTGCGATACATGCTTTAAAGAGGAAGAAAAGATTTTCGAAATGGTATATAAGTATATTCGTAAAAAAGAAAACCGCACCGCTACTATGGCTCAGGTTGTAGAAGATACTGGAGTGGATGAGGAACTTTTAATTAAGTTTGTTAAAACCGGACGTTTAAAGCTTGCCCAGTTTCCGAATCTCGGATACCCATGTGAAAAATGCGGGGCAACCATTAAAGAAGGAAAGCTTTGTGGTAGCTGTGCAGAACTGCTTAGAAGCGAGTTGAGCAGCTTTCAAAAGGAAGAAGCAAGAAAGCGTGAATTACTTGAAAGAGAGAGAAAAGCGACGTATTATACAAAAGATGAGAGAGATTAAATGTATGGACTGTGTGGAATATAAATTCCATGCAGTTTTATTTTTATGATAGATGTGTCAATAATTTTTTGTGGGAAAAAATAAAAATAATCTCAACCTTGCCGATATAAATAATAAGAACAATGGTGACGGTTGAAAGTGAGGGATGTATATGAAAATTAATAATATTGGATCTTCCGGAATAAATCCGTATAAGCGTCATATGAACAAATTGGATGAGGCAAAGAAATCTTCTTTTAACGTATCTGATAAAGTGGAAATCTCCTCAACCGCAAAAGAGCTTCAGCAATCTTCACAAATTCCAGCTCAGAGACAAGCAAAAGTAGAAGAACTAAAGCTTCAAGTCGAAAACGGAACGTATAAGCTAAATCCAAAAGAAACGGCAAAAGGGATTATCGATTTTTATTTTAAGAAGTAACTTCATTAAAAATTGAAAATCAAGAATGATGATCTATCCATATCTTGAACATAAAAAGGGGCATCCAAAAGCCGAAAATTCGACTTATTGGACAGCCCCTCGTTTTGAGAGGCATATAGGACGATAAAAAGCCGTATATAGATTCAACTTAACAAGGAGGAGCCGCCATGTCTGCAGAAAAACTAATCACGTCACTTGAAAAATTAATTAAGCTGCACAAAAGCCTGAACGAACTGGCAGTCAGAAAAACAGAGGTTGTGAAAGTAGGCGACATGGAAGGGCTCAACAGCCTCTTAAACGATGAACAAAAGCATGTAAAAGCCATTGAGCTGATAGAAAATGAACGTGAAAAACAAGTAGCGGAATATATGAAGGAACGTGGCTATGAGCAAGACTCTTACACATTACTAGAGTGCATTGAAGTCGCTCCTAAAGACCTAAAAGACAAGCTCATCTCGTTGAGAGAGCAGCTGATCGAAGAGCTATTTATTTTAAAAAATCGCAATCAACTTAACCAGCAGCTGATTTATCAGTCGCTGCAGTTTGTGAATGTAACGCTTGATATGCTGAGACCTCAAGAACAGGCTTATAACTACGAAAAACCTAATCATACTCTAAACGCTAATAAGCCGGGGAAAAGTATGTTTGATTCGAAAGCATAAGATGAAACGAAAATTAAATCGGGGGAAACAAAAATGATTTCTACCTTTCATGGATTAGAAACAGCTCGCCGAGGTATGAGTACCCAGCAAGCTGCTCTTTACGTTACGGGACATAATATTGCGAACGCCAATACACCTGGGTATTCTCGTCAGCGTGTGAATTTTGAGCAAACCGAAAAATTTCCAACAGGTTCTATAAATAGGCCGCAAATACCGGGTCAAATTGGAACAGGGGTAAAAGCAGGTAGCATTCAAAGAATTAGAGAAAGTTTTTTAGATATACAGTATCGCGGAGAACACAATAAAGTGGGCTACTACGGATCACTGAGCGAGTCATTAAGAAAAATGGAAGAAGTACTGAATGAGCCTTCTGACAGCGGTCTACATAGTACAATGGAAAAGTTCTGGAACTCATTGCAGGATTTAGCGTCCCATACTGAAAACACAGGGGCACGCGACGTGGTAGCTGCAAGTGGTCAAATGGTCGCTGATACCCTTAATTACTATTACAATTCATTAACACGTATTCAAAACGATATAGGCCAAGAAATTAATGTGAAGGTTAAGGAAGCTAATGCGATCCTTGATAAGATTTCCAGTATAAATGCACAAATAGCCGATGTGGAACCTCATGGATATCTGCCTAATGATTTGTATGATGAAAGAGATAAGCTCGTGGATGACCTTTCCAAGATTATAAATATAAAAGTAACAAAGGTTATTCCAAATAATTACGGTAAACCTTCTGATATTGCCGAAGGACTTTATAACATTGAATTAGCCAAGAAGGATGGCAGCCCTTACTCGCCACCGGTTCAATTAATCTCGGTTACAAAAGGTTCGGGGATTATTGGAACAAATCATCTTCGAATAAAAGATGAAGCGGCTACCCAGGATTACGAGACCATGGAAGGTCTTGTAACTGCTCTTGAAGTCGGTCAAAACAACGGTACTTGGAAAGCAATTACGGACTATTCCTTTGGTGGAGAACTAGCTGGATTAATTGAAAGCTATGGTTATACTGATGGTACGGATGATTTTGGATATTATCCAACGATGGTGGATCAATTGAATAAAATGACGTATGCGTTTGCAAAGGAATTTAACACCATACATAAACAAGGATACGCATTAGGCTCTGCCACTCAATCAACAGATAATTTCTTTGTTATTGATCCACCAGCAGATATTAACGCTAATTACGATTCAAGTGTAAATTATGCTCAATTAATTAAGGTTAACAAGAATATTATTAATGATCCTTCATTAATTGCAGCTGCTCTGCAGCCTGGCGGAAAGTCTGGAGATAATGAGAATGCTTTATTACTTGCATCGATAAAAACAAAGAATTTCGATAACTATTTATCGAAAATTGCAGATCCGAATTTCCCTAAAGATTTAACAGGCAATATGGACACCTATTATTCCGGAATCATCGGAAAACTCGGTGTGAATTCCCAAGCAGCTGCCAAGGATGCTGCGAACTCTACGACATTAAGAGAATCAGTAGAGTATAACCGTCAATCAATTAGTGCGGTATCTTTAGACGAAGAAATGACGAATATGATTAAGTTTCAACATGCCTATAATGCAGCGGCCCGAAATATTACGGTAGTAGATGAAATGCTTGATAAGATTATCAACGGTATGGGTGTAGTAGGAAGATAAACTAGAATAAAGTGGTGAGATTATGCGAGTCACTCAATCGATGTTATCTAATAATACTTTGCGAAATTTAAGCAGTAGCTTTAGTAGACTTGGAAAGCTTCAGGATCAGCTATCGACAGGAAAAAAGATTAACAGACCTTCCGATGATCCTGTTGTAGCTATGAAAGGTATGGGATATCGTACAGATTTAAATAGAATTCAGCAATATCAAAGAAATATTGGTGAAGTGAAAAACTGGATTGATAGTACAGATGACGCTTTGGATAAAGGAATACAAGCTCTACAGAAAATAAGAGAGCTAGTGGTGCAAGGAAATAACGGTACTCTTGAAGAAAATCAAAGAAAATATATTGCAACTGAGGTTGCTCAGCTAAAAGAACATTTGTCCAACATAGGCGATACTAAAGTTGGAGGGAAATATATTTTTAATGGATTGGAAACCAATCAAGCTCCTTCTGAAGTTGGATTTCAAGACGGAGATATTCAATTAGAAGTATTCCAAGGAATTAAAATTCAAGTAAACACTTCCGGTAAAGCACTCTTCCAGGATTCTGGCTTAATGTCCGATATTGACAAACTATTAAATGATTTAAATAGCAATAATACATCTTCACTAGGTGATAGCATTGCCTCAATGGAAAAGCATATAGATAACTTTATTACCGCTAGAGCAAATATTGGTGCTAGACAGAACCGAGTAGAACTTATGGAAGAAAGATTGTCGAGTCAAGAAGTTTTTTCTTCTCGTATTCTTTCAGATAATGAAGACATAGACATTGAAAAAGTAATAGTCGAAATGACGACTCAAGAAAGCATACATCGTGCAGCGTTAGGTATAGGGGCTAGAATTATGCAGCCTACGTTAATGGATTTCTTAAGATAAGGGGCTGTCCGAAAAGGGCAACTTCATTAAAAATTGAAATTCAAGAATGTTGATATACCAATATTCTTGAACATAAAAAGGGGCATCCAAAAGCCGAAAATTTGACTTATTGGATAGCCCCTTTTTACTAAATTGAAGTATTAAAGAGGTGCAACATATGAAGCTTCCTCAAATTAGAATGGAATCTACCTTTATAAAATTGGGATTGAACATTCAAAAGCCAGTACAAACAATCGAGCAGCCAAAGGCTCAACAAACTATTGAACAGCCAAGGCCTGAACTAAACATAGAAACGATTCCAGCGAAGCTTACAATCGACCAGTCAAAAGCATGGGAAGATATGGATTTGAAAAGTATATTTAAAAGAACAGAAGAGTTTGCAGATTATGGTTATGAAAGCTGGTTAGCTGGATTAGAAAGAAGAGCTCAACAAGGTCAAGAGTTAATGAAAATTGAAAACAAAGGAAATGTGATTGCTTCTCAAGCAAAGATTAATGGCGAAAGACCAGAAAAACAATTTAATATTGGTTGGATCCCATCCTATTTTAGTGTGAAAACGAACTATCGGCCTGCTGAAGTCAAAATTGATTGGAAACTAAATAAGCCTAATATAGATGTACGATTAAATAAACCAATCCATGAATACCATCCTGGAATGGTAACAGGACACATTGAACGTTGGAATGACTTGAAAATAGATTATGTAAATCTAACTAATTAAAGTGGTGAAAATATGAAATTACAAACAAAGTATTTCGGGGAACTAGAAATACAAGAGTGGGAAATAGTTGAATTTCCTTTAGGGATACCAGGGTTTAATGAACATAAACAATTCGTAATATTGCCTTTTGAAAACAGCTTTTTTTATATATTACAATCTACAAAAGAAGCTGAAATTGCCTTTATAATAGCAGATCCTTTTACTTTTTTTCCTGATTATGAATTTATTTTAGAAAAAGAGGAACAAGAAAAGCTACAGGTTCAAAAAGCAGAAGATATTGCTGTCTTTGTTATATTGACCGTTGAAAGTAACATCCAGAACACAACAGCAAATTTAAAAGCTCCAGTTGTTATTAATCATAATAAAAAAATTGGCAAGCAAATTATTTTAAATAAAACAGAATATAAAACAAAAGAACGAATTTACAAAGTAATATCCTCCATAGGACAGGAGGGGTAATCATGCTTGTGCTTAGTCGGAAAGTAAATCAATCGATCATGATCAATGACGATATTGAGATTACGATTTTAGAAATTGATGGGGAACAAGTAAAAATAGGAATTAACGCGCCTCGAACTATGGACATTCATCGAAAAGAGATTTATTTGACTATTCAAAAGGAAAACAATGAGGCGATTCATTCCAAAAAATCTTCCCTTTCAGAACTATCGAAGTTATTTAAAAACCATACAAACTAAATAATAAAAATTTCCTCCAAAACTATTAAACATTTGTAAGCATAGACGATATTAAAAGTGTAAGTCGAATTGGTAACAACGGCGGCCGACTTTGGAACCATTCGAAATTGAAAAACCACATGGATGTGGGTTTATACTCAAGGAGGAAAAGACAATGAGAATTAATCACAATATCTCAGCGCTAAACACTTACCGCCAATTAGGCGCTAACGCTGGCGCAGCTTCTAAAAACTTAGAAAAATTATCTTCTGGTCTTCGCATCAACCGAGCAGGAGATGACGCTGCAGGTCTAGCAATCTCTGAAAAAATGCGTGCACAAGTTCGCGGATTAGAGCAAGCTTCTCGTAATGCACAAGATGGTATCTCTTTAATTCAAACTGCTGAAGGTGCATTGAACGAGACCCATGCAATCCTTCAACGTATGCGTGAACTAGCTGACCAATCAGCAAACGGAACTAACACTGCAGACGACCGTAAAGCATTACAAGATGAAGTAAAACAATTAAAAGATGAGATTGATCGTATTGGTAATACTACTGAATTCAATACTCAGAAGCTGTTGAATGGAAATCTAAAATCTGCTGCAGGTGCTTCAGTTGGTCAAAATACTACTACAGGTGCTATAGTTGGTAAATTAGCAGCAGGTACTTCAGTAGCTGCGGCAGCTATTGATGCAGCAGGAACAGCAGCTGCAGATTTCCAACAAGAGGTAATTAACATTGATGGTACTGATATTACGGTTAACTGGCAAAACTTAAGTTCTGAAGAACAGAATATTATTATTGGTGCAACTACAGATGATACTTCTAGACAAAAAGCAGTTGATTTAATTGTTAGCAAAATTAATGAAGCAATTGATCAATCAGGTAAGAATGTAGCTCATATTTCAGGTTACCATACTGCAGGGGTTATTACACTTCAAAGTGGTACTACTGGAACGGATTCAAAAATTGCACTAACATCTGGTACTGGTATTTATAATAAAGTAATGGGTGCAGGAGCTACTGAAACAACAGGTACAAGTACTTATAATGGTACTACAATAGCAAATGGTAGTAAATTTATTGCCAATATTAATGGAGTGACAATGGAAGTTACTCTTTCTGCAGATATAACAAATGGTGATGATATGTCAGATGTTGCTACACAGTTACAGACTGATATTAATTCAGCTATTAATAGCGCAAACTCAACAGCTGGGGCAACAACATCAGCTGACCCAGGGTTTATTGCAGATGTTAAAGTAAATGCCTTAAAAGATGGACGTTTAGAAATTGTTAGTGAAACTGGGCCAATTACTTTAAGTGACTTACCTGGTAATACATTTGTTTCTGACTTAGGCTTAAGCCAGGCTCAAACAGAAGCATCAGGAAATGGTGGAATGACTTTCCAAATTGGTGCTAATAAGGGCCAAACAATAACTTTTGGTATTAATGACATGCGTTCTGCTGCTCTAGGAATTTCTGGTGTAGATATTTCAACAGCTGCAGGTGCACAAAATGCATTAAAATCCCTTGATTCAGCAATCAAAACTGTTTCATCTGAGCGTTCTAAACTAGGTGCTGTTCAAAACCGTTTAGAGCACACAATCAACAACTTAGGTACATCTGCTGAGAACTTAACTGCTGCTGAGTCTCGTATCCGTGACGTAGATATGGCGAAGGAAATGATGGAGTTCACGAAGAACAACATTCTTTCTCAAGCAGCACAATCTATGTTGGCTCAATCAAATCAATTGCCTCAGGGAGTTTTGCAACTCTTGAGATAAATTGATTTTGAAGGGCGTCTTATCTGGTAACGGATAAGAGTATAACCGGGTGAATTGCTGGAACTTCCTAAAGCTTCTTTAACCACAACGTAACTGGAAACGGTAGGCGTGAAGGTGAAAAATAAAGAAGATTTTACAATGGATAATCAGCAGCCAAGCTCCTGTCTCGAAAGAGTGGAGAAGGTTCAACGACTAGGATATACCGTCTAAGGCAACCGCTATGACGATGAAATCCGTAGGGCGGCTCAGCCGTTCGAAGTGCCCGGCTCCTTATAATTTAAGGATGAAGATATAGTCTATTCTGTCACCGAAAGGTACAGCGGCAAAGCAAGCCAACCAACAACCACAAGGAGTTCTTCAACTTCTTCGTTAATCTGTCCAAAAAAGGATGGTTCTCCTTACAGGAGGCCATCCTTTCTTAATTCTCTTAATTTGTAAACAATGGACCAGTAGGTACGGTTTAATTCAAGTGCTATTTGTTTATCTGTTTTTCCTTCTCTTTTGTAATGAATTAACTTTGCTATTTCTTCATCTGTATAATTACTCCATCGACTTGAATCGGAAGACACTATTCGATAATTAGGAAACTGTTTTTCTAATTTTCCCTTCTCTATTTGAAATCTCTTATCCCAGTCATATTTATACTCCATATTTGGACAACTGTTTGCTATGGGAAGAATTAGTTGAAGAAAATCCAGACTTTCTAGAACAGTTGTAAGTCTCAAAACATAACCAAATCCGTCCGGTCTTCTATTAATCTTAAATTTGATTCCAAAGTGTTTATGTATATGTGATTGTAAAACGAGTAGTTCATCTAAGGGGTAATTTTGCAGGTACAAAAAAATATGTGGAGTTAAATAAACGAGCTTTTTACGATTGTTTAGTCTTTTTGTGATGCTTAGTGATCCGTCATCTAAATCAAAGAATTGTTAAAAAAGGTAGTGTCAAAAGTTCTATGAAAAACTAGTTCTAGGCATCTCCGCCAGGATTTCAGGAATAGCCAAGTCCGCAATCGCTCTTGACAAACAGTCGAAAAAGGTTGCGATACGGCCATCAAGGGCGAAGGGAACA
>NZ_WIAQ01000023.1 GCF_009466385.1 Peribacillus tepidiphilus
GAAGAGTCAATAATGTTCGAATTACCTGTTCTTGATAGTTTATAAAATTTAATAAATAGGTTATAATTTGAGGGTACAAGATTGTCACTTCCTTTATTTAGGGATTTAGTGTCGGTGTGGTAACCTCACTATTACCTAAATTTCAGGGGGTGGCAATTTTTTTGCTCAAAAAGCCCTCTAATATAGGATTTACTAACCTATTTACTATAAAAGTTTTGACAATACGAAACCAATTTGGGGAGGAAATTTATGAAGTTAAATGACCATTTTAAGAAATTCGTTGGGAACATATCCTTAAACCCTACTAGGACAAACCGTATAGAAAGTGCATTATCTCATTGGGAGAATAATTTTAAGGAAGATGAAGAATTAAAAGACTTGTTCCTCGATTTTTATCCACAAGGGTCTTACAGCACTTATACAGGCATTAAGCCGAAAAATGAAGGTGAATTCGACGTCGATGCCATATTGCTTTTAGAACTTGATGAAAATGAAGACGAACCACACGATGTCCTTAAAGGGATCGCTGACCGAATCAAAAGTCACAAGGAATTTGAGGACAGGGTAAAAGTAAAAGATAGATGCGTCAGAATTGATTACGCAGGTGATTTTCATGTAGATATCGTCCCTGCGATGCCATTTGAAAATGTCATCAAAATTCCTTCCAAAAAGGATAAAGAATGGTGTAAAACAAATCCTGCTGGATTTACCAATTGGTGCAATGCCATCAATACTAAGACAGATGGGCATTTTGCAAAAGTTGTTAAGATATTAAAGCATTGGCGGGATGATAAGGTAGGGGAAGATACAGCACCAAAGTCCATCTTAATGACCACTTTGGTAGGGCATTCATTTGTTCATAAAGCATCCATCGCAGAGTCACTTGTAGAAACATTGGGTTCCCTTATTAACGAATTGGAAAACCTTTTAGAAGAAGATGAAATATTTGTTAAAAATCCTTCTCTTGAAGATGAAAACTTAGCACGAAATTGGGATAAAACCAAAGCGGAACGATTCTTAAAAAAGGTGAAAAATCTGAAAGAAAACTGTAAAGATGCTTTGGATGAAACGGATAAAGAAACCAGTATTGAAAAATGGCAGAATATTTTTGGAAAATCATATTTTCCTTCCACTTTAGGGGAGGCAAAGGAAATGGCGGACAATATCAGCAGGGGACTAGTAAAGGTAGCACCATCTGGTTTTTTAAACCAAGAACAAGGTACAAAACTTCGCGATCATCGCTTCTATGGTGAATAAATGAAACACACTAAAACCATTAATCTTGGGTTGCAAAACCTTGCAATAAAAAATAAATTTCCTTCCTTTGAACTTCATAAAAATAATCATCAAGATATCTTTTGGCTGGGGCAATTAAAACCTACTCCTGACTCACCCGTCTATATGGTTAAAGTCCAATATAATCCATATGCCCCCAAAGTTTATGTTATAGAACCAAAAGTGTTGAAATTTGCTCCACATCGTTATAGTGATCACTCCTTATGCTTATACCATCCAAACGATAAAAGTTATAAAGCTGATATGCTAATTGCAGATACCTTAATACCTTGGACGAGTGAATGGCTCTTTTTTTATAATATTTGGTTAGAAGAAGGAGTGTGGTGGGGGAAGGAAACACCACATAGCCCTCGATAGTCATGAAGAAAGGAATTAATAAATGATAAATTGGGATCATTATAAGGCTGGGAATTGGCAACCCAAAGAACAATATGCCTTTAAAATTTTATCAATTGACGGGGGAGGAATGAAAGGAATTATTCCTGCCTACTACTTGAAACAAGTTGAAGACTCTATTGGAGGACCCATTCATAAACATTTTGATTTATTGACAGGTACATCAACTGGGGGCATTATTTGTCTGGGGTTGACATCTGGAATGAGTGCCGAAGAAATAGCCAATCTATATATTAATGAAGGAACGCAAATTTTTGGCAAAAAAAGAGCAAGTGGCTATATAAAAAATGCTTCTTATTCTAATAACCCACTAAAAAACCTATTAATAGAGAAGTTTGCCAACAAGAAAATTCGTGATGCCAATACGATGTTATGTGTTCCATCTATTGAACATCATAAAGCTGAGCCGAATGTTTTTAAGACGCCGCATCATCCAGATTATATTAGAGATGGAGAAAGATATATGTGGGAAGTGGGACTAGCGACATCTGCCGCACCTTCATATTTCCCAGCTGCCAATATTGGAGACGGAGAGTGTAAAATAGATGGAGGGCTTTGGGCGAACAATCCAGTGTTAGTTGGGATTGCTGAAGCAAAGAAATTAGGTTATTCTCTTGATCAGATTAAGGTGTTATCCATCGGTACAGGTGATAGTTTATATAATGCTCCCAATAAAATTGCAGAGGCAGGCGGATTGCTATCCTGGAAGAAGAACTTGGTGGAACTTACGATGCAAGCACAGTCTAAAGGGGCATGGCATACAGCTAAGTATTTAATTGGAGAAAATTTAATCCGTTTAAATCCAATACTTACTCGACCGATTCCTTTAGACTCTACAAGTGAAGATGATTTTTCTATTATGATACGAGAAGCAAATCATATGTTTGAAAGGACTTTTGTTGCACAAGGTGTAAAAGAAATGTTTTTCCAAGCAACTGCAATACTTCAATAATCTAAAGGAGCGGTCCACTGAGGAACGCTCCTTTTTTAACTAGCCCTCTAGTTCTAACTTTTTTCGAAGTGTTTCTTCCTATTTATAAGTTTTGCATATTTTTATTATATCCTCAGCCCATCGAACAACTTCTTCCTTGTCACTTATATAAAGCTCTTGGTTATTCAATCCTGTAAATTCGACCTGTATATTTTCATTTCGCAACGAGGTGAATGAAACTTTTCCTTTGAATTTGTTTTCTTCATTTTCAAATACAGGAGGCAGTTCCCAAACTGAGCGTTTGTTTTGTCCGCGTTTGGTTAATACTAACTGTTCCGCATAATTAAAACAGCCCCATCCATTTTTGGAAGGGTCGAATGTTAATGAGTTTGTTGCGATATATAATCCGTTTTTTTTATGACAATAATCTTGTTTTTGTTTAATATGCGGATGATATAAAGCCCATCTTGGAATAGCAACTGGAGCGTTTAAATCAATCATTTCATCTACTTCTAAATATCCATAAATGGCATGAATATTGGGTGCGTTTTTTTTATAACGGTAAGCACCTTTTACATGCTCTGCTTCTCGAAACCAACCAAAGAACAAGAAGATGTCACCCGTAGTTATTCCTTCATTTAACAATGAGGCTTGGGCATTCCCGCTTTGACCGAATAAGCCCCTCCATTCTTTATGGCGATTAGGCAAAACTGATTGTCTGATGTCGGGGTCTAAATGTGCCTCAGAAAAATATTTGATATTTAAGTCCTTCATTACCTCTAAATAATTTGTGTGTTGGTTAAATGATAAGTTTTTATAGAAAACTCCTGATTCTACCCTCGGTATTGGTAAGGAAATAAACTTTCCATTGATAAGAGGACTTGGTTTACCACCTGTACTGTCATCAAAACCTTTTCTGCTAAGAATAACTTTTTTCTTTCTCATCTTTTCTTCCTCCCTACTACGTCCATTTTATCACCTTGTTAGGAATAATTTGTAAAATACTTGGAGGGTAGATGAAGGTACTAACGCCAGGGGAAAGCAAACCTCTGGGCTAAATATAAAGAAATCAATTATTGGAACGAAGGTATTGATGTTAAGGGTATTTTACAAGCTTCTAGTTCCCGACTTTTTTTAAAATGAACACGAGTGTTGAATGACAAAAAAGTCGGGAACTGACATTGTAAGAAAAAAGCATGGCGATAGCCATGCTTTTTTACATCTTATTAGCGAATTTACCTATGTATTTTGTCCAATCATCACTTAGATCAATGCAATTCAAATCTCAAATTACGCTCCAGGGGAACATCCATTTATTGATTTTTGACAATATCAATAAATGGAAAGATATAGTCATCCCAAAACTTTATTCTATTAAAAATAGTTTCGGATTTCTTCAATGTCAATAAAAGTTTTATTACCCAATTCATACTCCATTTTATATTGTCTGGGTTTAGAGATATTAAACCGAGTCTTTTGTTTGAGCCGAACTCCTCATACATTTCTAATTATGAGTCTTTAAACCGTTTAATTGAAATGTCACAGTTGAATCAGACGTTATTCCATATCCTTTTTCAACAGCTAAAACAGATTCTTTCAAAACCCATCTTTCATAGCCCAGTTTTTCTACTAAATCTTGACCTCTGAACAACTTTCTCAACACCTTTATATAAATTTCCTAACAAATAATATAGTGAAATGTTTCCTTAGTTATTATTTAAACAATCTGTTGAACTGTTCCAATTTATTAAGGTCTACAATCATTTCTTCATTACTCGGTATTATTCGACCGATAGCATGAGATTCATCATGTACATATGTGGATGTTGTTCGACTAGTTTCTCAATATACGGCTTTTTTGGCAGCCAACAACACGAGTGAAAACTGGGTGTAATACTCTATTTTACACGTGTTTATTTGTTGTAAAAAAACTAGATAAGCCATCGAAATTTCGTTTTCTTAGAAATCTATATTAAGACCGAAGAAAATCCAGGCATTGTCCTGGTTCCTCTTCGGTCTTTTTTTGCCTTAAATACCTTATTCTATCAAATGATTACTTTAAGTAATGTCAAAAGATTTCAAAAGAGTTAGAGGATTAAAAAAATCAGTGTTTTTGACGATAAAAATCATATATTGCACTATTATTTTAGGGAAAATAACTTCAAGTAAAAGGACACTATGTTTGAAAGGCGGCTTATGGAACATGTCAGAGGGATTAAACAACAGGAAAAGATTTAATTTTCGGAGTATTAAAACAAGGTTGATTGTAGGAATGATTGCATTAGCGATTATCCCTTTAATAACCTTGGGCTTTGTATCGAACCATTATACAAAAGAAGCAGTCTATGAAGAAGTATCAAGATCTTCATTAGAAATGACAAAGCAAGTAAACGCCAGTATTAATAACTTGCTTTTAGGAGCAGAAGCTCAAGTCAATTTAATGGGTAATAATATAAGCTTTACAGAATTCTATGAAAATCCATTGAATGCAAAGAACAGTCAATACCTTTTACAAGGGATTCAAGAGTCAAGAGCAGATTTTCAGCATGTTTATTTTGCGTCAACCAAGAAGGATTTTCTCATTTCTCCTAAGGTAGATTTGCCAGACGGGTATGATCCAACAAGTCGAGATTGGTATAAAAAAGCAGTCGAAGAAAAAGGAAAAATTGTTTTTAATAAGCCATATGAAGATGCAGTGACAAAGCACTTTGTTTTGACAATCTCAAAAGCTGTTGTAAATAAGAAAACGAACGAAATTACCGGTGTAGTTGCTATTGATATTGTTCTAGAAACGCTGGCTTCCAAAACAAATGAAATTTCTATTGGGAAAAATGGATATGTAGCGGTTGTTGATTCGGATGGCACCATGATTACTCACCCGAACAAAGAATTAATTGGTACAGACACCATTACAAAGTTATCTTTGTGGAAAGATATGTCTGCAAAACAAGAAGGGTATAGTACATACCATTTTAATGGTAGTGAAAAATTCTCAGCATTTGGTACGAACAAGCTAACAGGTTGGAAAGTCGTATCCACCCTCGAAAAAAAAGAAATGAATGCCGGAGCTAAGCGAATCCAGGGCATATCATTTGGAATGATGCTACTGTTTGGTGTCATTTCAATTGCTGTTTCAATCTTTATTAGTCGTAGAATCGCTAATAATATGGAAATTGTTAAAAATGGATTTAAACAAGCTGCAATGGGTGATTTAACAACGAGAATTCATGTGAAAACAAAAGATGAGTTTAAGGAGTTAGAGCACAGCTTTAATGATATGATGGAGAATTTGTCCAATGCATTGAAAAACGTTGAATCTTCATCGAAATCGGTTCTTGAAACAGCATCTTCCTTATCAGCAATGACCTATGAAACGTCTGAATCTGTTGCACAAGTGGCAAAAGCCATTAATCAAATAGCAGATGGCAACTCCCATCAAGCAGAAAATACACAAGCGGGATACAATGAAATTACAACGTTATCTGAAAAGCTGGATCAAATCGCAAGTTCTACGAATCAAATTGAAGAAGCCTCAAATGTTTCAGCTGAATTAGGAAATAAAGGATTGCAAAAGGTTTTACTATTAACAGAGAAGTCTTCTCAAACGATCGATTCAACAACAGAGGTAAGAAACATTGTAGCGGATATTGAAGAAAAAATGGGAGCCATCAACGTGATTCTTCAATCCATTTCCGAAATTTCTGAGCAAACCAATATGTTATCGCTAAACGCATCGATTGAAGCGGCAAGAGCGGGAGAACATGGTCGTGGATTTGCTGTTGTAGCAAATGAAGTGCGTAAACTGGCAGAACAATCTAAGACATCAGCGATCGAAATTAAACAAATCTTGGATACTATTAAGTTAGTAGTAAGCAAGGCAGTAGAGGCTATGAATAAAACTCAAACTGTCGTAAATGAGCAGGAAAGTGCAGTAGAAGAAACAAAGGAAATCTTTAACGAGATTTTGAATTCCGTTCATACATTAGCTGAGAAAGTAAAAGAAGTAAAAGTGAATGTTGTGGAAAGTGAACATAACAAAGAAAGGGCCGTTAAGGAAATTGAAAGCATTTCCTCTGTATCCCAACAAGTAGCGGCTTCCTCCGAAGAAGTTTCTGCTTCTGCAGAAGAGATTGCTGCAACGATGGGAGAGTTTACAAATTACGCACAAGGACTACAACAACTATCTCAGCAGTTAGATAAAGAAATCAATAAATTTAAACTTAGATAGCTGAAAATCGGTAATTGTTAGAGAATCGAGAGACGTACGATCGTGCGTAATTTCGATTCTTTTTTTAGTTGAAAAGTTGCTTGGCTTCATCTTACTTTTTGGGTGTTCTTTCTTTATTGTTCGATATGTGTTCTTTGGTCCAGCTATAGGTAACAGTTTCTCACAATGAAGATTTGGAGGACGGGTTGAATTAATTCGAATTCGGCTTGAATTATTTGGAGAATGGGTTGAATTAATTCGAATTCGGGTTGAATTATTTCGAGAATGGGTTGAATTATTTCAAAAATGGGTTGAATTAATGGTAACCCGTTAAATTTTCCTTTTGTATTTTGATCCAGGATCTATAAGGAAAACGGATGCTGTGTGAAATCTTCATTCATCTGACAGCCTCAGGCAATATATCGATAATATTGGGTAAATATGGTATATTTTGATTGATTAAGTTTCAATCTGCATATATAAGAATTTGGATGAATAGAACGGTTTTTATATGGGATAGCAAGCAAGGGTTTAAGAAAACGAAAAAGAATCGTAAAGCGTTTAAAGTTATTTTGGGAATTATGAGTCAATAATTCTTTTATTTAGTAGGATAGGATGTTGATTGTATGAAGATTATAGATGAGATTTATGGAGAATTTACGATAGATGGAGTGCTTGAAGAACTTATTTTAAGTAGTCCAGTGCAAAGATTAAAAGGTGTATACCAAGGAGGGGCCAGCTACTTCGTTAACGAGAAATGGAATGTTACACGTTTTGAACATTCCGTTGGTGTTATGCTTTTAATTAAGCAACTTGGTGGCTCTATTGAGGAACAAATGGCTGGGCTTCTTCATGACGTTTCCCATACAGCATTCTCGCATGTTATTGATTTTGTCTTGGAAAATAAAAAGGAAGATTACCACGAGAACATTTATCATCAGGTAATTTTAGACTCTGAAATTCCTCGTATTCTTGAATCCTATGGCAACCATTACAAGGATATACTTTTAGATGACTCTAAGTGGAAGCTTCTTGAACAGCCGGCACCTGAATTATGTGCGGATCGTGTAGACTATACTTTACGTGACATGTATCGATATGGACAGATTACTCTAGAAGAGGTTCGTTTCTTTTTACGCCATGTAATCGTGGTAGACGGGAAAATGGTTTTAAACCATATTGAAGCGGCAGAATGGTTTGTAAAGACGTATTACAAAGAAGTACTGGATTTCTTTATGGATCCTCTCAATATTTATGGGTATGATATTTTGGCTAAAACCTTAAAAGTGGCACTAAATAAAAAGGTTATAAATCTTGATACTCTCCTTGGAACAGATGAAGAAGTGATGTTCTTATTAAAATCATCTAAAGACGAAGAAATCCAAAGCATGATCAAGCAAATTCATCGGAATGTACAAGTAAAAGAAGATAAGGACCATTTTGACTTACATCGGAAAAATAAAGTGCGTCTTATTGACCCTTCAGTACTTTATAAAAACAAGGTAATGAAAGCATCAGCATTATCAGAGGCTGTGAAGAAAATGAATGAAGAAGCTAAGAAAAGAGCTATGGACGGTATGTATGTGAAAATCATTTCTAATGAAGTAGACAGATTGGGAGCCAAAAAAAGTAGATGAACAAGAGGAGCGCAAAATGGAAATAGAAAAATTAAAGCATGTTGTAAAAGAGCTGCCGGAAGAGGAAGCGAAGTCGCTTTTGTTTCATATCCTTCTTAGAGTCAATCTATTAAAGGAGAAGGGATATTCAGAAGCAGAGTTTGTAAAGGATGTAAAAAAGATATACAGAACGGTTTTTGATTTAACGGCACGGTCGGAAAGTAAACAGGAAGGGACTTTTAAGATGGTACATATTTTATTTGGGGATTCTCCTGCAGGCGGTTTAAAGGTGGCTCTAAAGAATTTAGGTGTAGATCAAGAGGAGCGTGTCATTTCTTTTTGGGACATGTTTTCTGTTGGTCCAATCTGGCACCTGCATGAAGAGATTGGGAAAAATGCGAGAATGAAATGGATGAATCATTGTTTCAGTGCTGCTGATTATTATGATTATACCGAACGATTTCAAAAGACGATCCATGAGATTCATTCTCTTCCAGAAGATCAAATGATCACCATATGGGTTGCTGAAAACGCTCATGAACAGACAGGTCTGCGGTATGTTCTTCATTTATTGAATGACAGAAACCATGATGTCGTTGTCTTCAATACAACAAAGCTGTATCGTGAGCTTTTTCATAATTCTAAAATAGAATATACCGTATTGCATACAGGTGAAATTTCACCTGAAAAGCTTGAAATGATCTATAAGCAAGGTCATGTATCGCCTCTTACACAGCATGAAAGAGAGGATTTAGAACAGGAATGGCTTGAGCTTTCTCTACAGCGTGAACATTTACGAATTTGGCGGAACGGAAGAATCGTCAGCGTTCCTGAAGATTATTATGATCAATATATTATTCATATGGCAAAAGAACTTCATCGTAAGCAAAACACGAATACCTTTATGAAATCAGCCAGGTTAATTGGTCATGTGCTAGGGCATTTAGACCAATATGTAGGCGATGGGTTTTTGGAGTATCGAGTAAGGAAATTGATCGAAAACGGGGTATTTGAGATGGAAGGAAGTCTTGAAGCGATGCGGTTTTATAGTGTGCGATTGAAAAAGTCATAGTATGCTGTTCTCTGACACGAGGAAAATGGGTTTTAAAACTTCAGTATTCCTCGTGTTTTTTATTTTCTGTACGGAAAAAGCGGAAGACAAGCTAGGGTTAAAAGAGATGGATGGGTCTTCGAATTGTAAAAAAAGCAGAAGAATATGGACAAGTGATGGAGGTTGATTTTTCAAGCGATGTAGTTGAAAAACTCTCTAACCGCCAACTCGTTAACTTAGTGAACAATTTGCTTTATAAGCTCAGGCAAGTTGTTATTCTTCACTATCTTTAATCCTTCACCATATTTCTGCAGCCCCAATACGTAGCCATGAAGGATCTCTATAAAAAAATAAATTACAAATAATTGAAAAATTGTAAAAATGTATATTGTTTTTATTTTGTGTTCGTGTACTATCGAACTAGAGGATTAATACATATAAGAATTGTAATGTGAATGCATGTAAAGGTTTATACAAAATACATTTTTAGTAGCTTTAGGATTTTGGACTTGACTGAGTGAAACGTAAGTCGTTTTTAGGGCAGATAAAGCAAACATTTAAAGAATGAGAGGAGAAAGAATATGACGGCGGTTGTTGAAATACAGAACGTCACGAAGGTTATTAAAGGAAGAACGATTATTGATTCTATTAGCTTTGAAGTGCATAAAGGTGAAGTGTTTGGGTTTTTAGGTCCGAATGGAGCTGGTAAAACCACTACAATTCGTATGATGGTCGGGCTTATAGGAATAACAAAAGGGGATATCAAAATAGCTGGTGCAAGCATCAAAACCGAGTTTGAAAAAGCTATCAGCCGTGCGGGTGCCATTGTTGAAAATCCAGAAATGTATAAGTTTTTAAGCGGCTATCAAAACCTGTTACATTTTGCAAGAATGTCAAAAGGAATTCGGAAGGAAAAAATAGATGAAGTAGTCAAGCTGGTAGGCTTAACTGATCGAATTCATGACAAAGTAAAAACCTACTCACTTGGAATGAGGCAACGGCTTGGCTTAGCTCAATGTTTATTACACGATCCTGAAGTTCTAATTTTAGATGAGCCGACAAATGGGTTGGATCCTGCAGGCATCCGTGAAATAAGGGATCATCTGAGAATGCTTGCAAGGGAGAAAAATATGGCCGTCATTGTATCGAGTCATCTTCTATCAGAAATGGAAATGATGTGTGATCGAATTGGAATTATTCAGAGTGGAAAATTGATTGACGTTCAGCACGTTCAGGAGTTTGTTCAAGGTACAGAAAAATTGTTTGAAATTGAAGTGGGATCGATTGAAAAAGCAATGGCGATCATAAAAGAATCGTATCCTGATCTCACAGTTGAAAACACAGCAGACGCTATTATGGTACCTCTGGTTAAGGACGAAATTCCGTTGCTCGTAAAAAAACTGGTAGAAGCAGATATCTTTATTTATGGAATTAAGGAAGTAACCAAAACGTTAGAAGATCGTTTCTTAGAGGTTACAAGCAGTAAGGAGGAAGAAGTCCATGATTAAATTAATTCAAAACGAGCTGATGAAAATATTTAAACGTCCCGGAACGTATGTGATGATTGTTCTCATCATAATCATTACATCCGTTGCTGGAGCCTTTTTAAAATATCAAGATCAAGGGACAACTGCACCAGGTCATGAAAATTGGAAACAAGAGCTGCAAGCGGAAAACGATAATTTAAAGAAGGAGTTAAAAGAAATAGGAGATAAAGTTCCAGAAGGACAGATTTCTTATATGAAGAAACAAATAGCTATTAATGAGTATCGAATCGAACATAATCTTTCGCCAAATGAAGAGTACTCAATGTGGAATTTTGTAGCACATACCTCAGAAGCAATCCAGTTTGCAGGGCTATTCACCATTATTATTGCTGCGGGAATCGTGGCAAGTGAGTTTAATTGGGGAACGATCAAGCTATTATTGATTAGACCGATTAGCAGAGGAAAGATATTGGTTGCAAAATATATAACAGTTATTCTTTTTGCTCTGTTGATGCTGTTCATTTTGTTCGTATATTCAACTGCTCTTGGAGCTATTTTATTTGGTCCCCCGGAATCAACAGTCCCTTATTTAAACTACTATGATGGAAAGGTAACAGAACAGCCTATGCTCGTTCATCTTGTAATTTTTTACGTAATGAAATCCATTAATATGATTATGCTAGCAACCATGGCCTTTATGATTTCGGCCGTTTTTAGAAATAGCTCTTTAGCCATTGGTTTATCTCTATTTCTTATGCTTATGGGGGGTCAAATCACTAGTTTATTAGCAATGAAATTTGATTGGGCAAAATATATACTGTTTGCCAATACAGACTTGATGCAATATTTTGAAGGGGTTCCGTTGGTGGAAGGAATGACACTGACATTTTCGGTAATCATGCTCGTATTGTATTTTGTTCTGTTCCAGTTTTTGGCTCATTATGTATTTAAAAAGAGAGATGTGGCAGCATAATGGAATAAATAAGAAAATAAAGTGAAACTTCCATTAGTGGGGTTTTACTGCTCATTAATACAGGATAAGTTGTATATACTAGGCTGTCGAGAAACCTCGTCAGCCTATTTTTTAATTTGGAAATGGTAAATTGAAATAACTGAATCCGATTTAATTGGATATTAATGAAACTCCACGTCAATCTTCTTATTGTGATCTTTCATTAATTTAGGCATTCTTACTTCAAGAACACCATTTTTATAAGTGGCTTTTACACCTTCGTGGGATACAGGGCTTGGAAGTGAAACAGCCCTGTGAAAACGACCTACGAAACGTTCTTTTCGATACATATTTTCTTCGTTTGTTTCATTGGTTCTATTGATTGAACCGCTGATTCTTAATGTATTATTTTCAATGTCGATATCCACATCTTCTTTTTTTTCAAGCCCAGGAATATCACAAGTAGCCACTACTTCATTTTCTGTCTCATGTACATCTACTCGAATTCCTCCTAAATGATGATCCGCTCCAAAAGTGGAAGGGAAATCTGAAAAGAAACGGTCAAACTCTCTTCTCATATTATACAGTTGTTTGAATGGATCATACGGTATTAATGCCATTATTTCAGCCTCCTTATTTTTCAGTACAGAGATATTTTTCTCTAAGTTATGCAAAGCTATTCCAACAAAATCATAATGGACTCTTTGAAAAAGATAACCAACAACTTTGAAATTCCATGGATTGTATAAATCAACATGCGATATATTGAATATATGAAAAAGAATAGTATGGATAAAGAATAACTGGTCACATGGAATCGAGGTGAGTATGGATGAAACCTATTATATTGGGGATCTTTGCTGCTTTCTTTTTTGCTTTTACTTTCATCCTTAATCATGTAATGGAACTGTCTGGTGGAAGTTGGATCTGGAGTGCTTCATTACGATATTTTTTTATGGTTCCTTTTCTTTTTCTGATTGTCGTAATGAAGGGGAATTTTCGAGCTCTCTTAAAGGTGATGAAGGAACACCCGAAAACGTGGCTGGTATGGAGTTTTATTGGATTTGGAATGTTTTATACTCCATTATGTTTTGCAGCTGCCTATTCACCAGGATGGCTCATCGCTGGAACATGGCAAATAACGATCATCTCGGGTTCGTTGCTTGTACCATTTTTCTCGGTAACCATTCAAACAAAGGAAGGACCTGTAAAAGTAAGGGAAAAAATTCCCATTAAAGGTCTCCTAATGTCCCTTATGATTTTGTTAGGAATCATCTTCATGCAAGTGGAGCATGCCAATCATCTTTCGCTAAGAGAGCTGCTATTAGGGGTCTTACCGGTTATTATTGCTTCATTTGCTTATCCATTAGGGAATCGTAAAATGATGGAAGTTTGTCGTGGTCGGTTGGATCCTTATCAACGTGTGTTAGGAATGACACTTGCTAGTTTGCCTTTTTGGTTTGTACTTTCCTTATACGGATTATTTACCGGAGATGTTCCAAGCGGAGAGCAGGCTTTTCAATCGGTTTTGGTGGCTATTTTTTCAGGAGTCATCGCTACCGTTCTTTTTTTCAAAGCAACGGAAATGGTTAGAGGAGATATGCAGAAGCTTGCAGCTGTTGAAGCAACTCAATCAATGGAGGTTCTCTTTGCATTGTTGGGAGAGTTGCTCTTGTTGTCGATCCCAATTCCATCGATATTATCTTGGTCTGGTATGATGGTCTTGATTGTAGGAATGATTTTACATAGCTATGTTTTACACCAAAAAGACCAGACTCACAATCAAGCGGCAAGCGTCTAAAAGTTTCATTCAGTTTGTCCCATAAGTGCCTGGCTCCCTCAGCAGTTACAGTTCGGATGTTTTTAACTCTTCCGAGGGGTGCCTGGCTCTTTTGTTTTGGACAGCCTCAATTTAGTCAAAGCTTTCATCCGTCCGGGAGTCTATTATTTCTTGAAAAGCTCTTTCTGCTGCTTCTTCGGACGTGAACAGCGCATCATCGTCTTCAATGACATGGAATGTTTCATGTAAAAACAGGGCTACATCGTTCGGGTTTTTAGGATGCGGCACAATCTCGGCAGCCCGTACGTTGGCTACAGTTGGTGTATGCGGATTGTTGTAAATGACAAATACTTCATCCCCGACTTTCATATCCTTTTTACTTACTAATTCATCCAAAATGGAATCGCTCCTTTCCTCTTATTCATGAATAGTTTGCATAGAATGAGCAGGAATATGTAACGAGTTGAAAAATCGTAAGGGAGGAAACGACAAAAGGAAAAAACCTTGCAAGAGTGTGGTATGCAAGGTTTTTAAGCATACAATCATATATGTATGAGATTCTCCTATTTAGACCTGGATCTTTCTATGAGCTTTTTTATTCTCTAAAATTTTTACATCATCTCGGACACTGCTTAGTTCGGCAATCCCTTTACCACGGGTCCCTTTCATAATTGCACCGTTCCGTTTGATAGTGGAGGAGCCAAAAGTGCTTTTTGCACCTAATACTTTAGCTATTTTGGTCACCACAATCGCCTCCTAGTTTGCTAATTGCTTTTTCTTTTTAATTTGTCGTAAAAATGGAATATATGTTCCTAGTAGAATCATTTTGGATGTATAGTATGTAAATTCTTGAAGGTTTTCTTCTGTAAACACATTGTCTTTCAAGATCAAAACAGCTAGTCCTAATTTAAGGTGGCCGTAATTCCGTACGGAAATAAACTGTTTGATGGGACAATTCTGCAGCTCCAGCTGACTGTTTACAGCAGCTTCTTTTACTCGAACATCAGGCATATCAAGGGCGGAGTTAATTAATTTCCCAGCTCCATGTATATCTGCTGGTTTTTTTAGATACACCAGCTCAATATCATTATTTTTCCCATGAAAGTACCAAATAAAATCAATTTGTCGTTCGGATACGCCGAATATTCTTTTGATTTCCATTTCCTTGGTGTTCATAAAAATGGTTACTTTCTCATCGATTACTCTGGAATTGAATCTTTCTTCCAGTGCGATCATAGCATCCCCAAGCTTATCCTCTAGATCAATATAAGAGTTATAATCGTGAATGTTTCTGGCAATGAGTGCGGGTTTCTTTTTAAATAAATTCTTTACTACTATAAAAGCATTAACGATTCCTACAAAAAATAAACCATAAATAAGTATGAAAACAAAAAACTGAAGGGCTTTGTGTAGAGGAGAATATTCTTCACCATACTGTAAAAAACGGAAGGTGAATGGTTTAGCCATGAGTATATGAAGCGCTGTTATGATGTTAGTATTGTTTGCATTTAGATAAAATAAAAGTACACTAATGATTCCGATTAATATGAAACCAGAAGGACCAAATTGCTTTAGTTTATTTTTCCATTCCAATATAAAGCCCTCCTATCCCCTTATAATACCTCATTTTACCAAAATAAGGTTTTGCTTAAATGGGGAGAAAAGAGCATTTTTTCATTTATTTACCATGTATAGGTGGTTTTGTCCTTTTTAATGTGGCAAAATAAATTTTTGTACCATTCTCCAGCGTGGTTTCGCGCTCATTATAAATAACTGTCGCAGCGTTCTGTTTAAAGATTTTTAATAAAGTTTGTATCATTAGGTACCTCCCTAAAAAACCTGCCATATATCATTATTGTACTCTTTCCCTTTTTAGAACGAATCATTCAAATATGAGAATTTTTTAAAAAATTTGAAGGATTTGAGAAGATTGGTCTGCTTTCATCATGAAAATTGAGAAAATGTACCTAATACCATTTTAGGGCTTTTTATGTGATGAAGGTAGTATTTTTTCTTCATAAGAAATCTCTCACCTCATTTCCTTCATACATATTAAATTGGACCCCTTAACCACAAAACCTTGACCGTAATATTCCCACTTTTATAACAAATACTTGCAGTTTACGTTAACGTTAATGGTAAAATTGTTTTATAAATATTCAGAAAAAAAGAGTGGAAGAAATATGAAAACGATAACAGATATTGCACAAGCCTTTGGTCTTACGACAAGGACAATCCGTTATTATGAAGAGCTTGGATTAATTAAACCGCAGCGTACAGAAAACGGAATCCGTATATTCAGTAAAAAGGAATATGCCCAGATCAAGTTAATTCTCCGAGGGAAGCGTTATGGCTTTAACCTGGATGAAATAAAAGAAATGGTGCTGCTTTTTGATAAAGATCGAACCGGAAAGCGACAGCTGGAAAAAACCATTTCATACGGTAAACAGAAATTAGAGGAGGTGAATGCCCGCATTGCGGAACTTCAAGAGCTAAAAGGAGAAATAGAAGAGTTATTACAAGCTTTCTCAAAAAAACTAGACGTTGTAAGGAGTGAAGACAATTGAATATTTCTCAATTATTATCAAGAAATGCCAGGAAATATCCTTTGCATCAGGAGGTGTAAGAGGTGAATTTTTATTCAGAAGACAAATCTTTTCAGGCGTTGTTAAAAGAACTATTAGATCCTGACTTCTTCGAGTATGCAGACCAAAAGCTGAAAGCATTTGGGGAAAGATGTGCAACGGTTATTGATGAGCGAGCACGATTTACAGATCGCGAAGGGCAGCCAAAGCTAATCAAATACGATAAATATGGCGACGATGTATCAGAAATATGGGTCAATGACGGCTATCGGATGACAGTAGAAGAAACGTACAATACCGGCATTGTGGCCTATCCACACAAAGAAATACCTGAAATAAAAAGAAAAGGAAACTATCTCTATTCTTACGCACAAGGATATCTGCTCTCGCAAACTGAACCAGGATTTTATTGTCCAGTCACATTATCCATGGCAACAGCGTATTTGTTGGATCAATATGGATCGGAAGAGCTAAAGGCTCGATTTTTACCGCATGTGCTCTCAACGGGAGAAACTTCTTTATACGAGGGAGCTACCTTTTTATCAGAAAGACAAGGTGGTTCAGATGTTGGAGCCAACGAGACAAAAGCGATAGCCGAAGGTGATCACTATACATTGTACGGGGAGAAGTATTTCGCATCCAATGCCGGCATGTGCGGAGTGGCCATGGTTTTGGCACGGGTGGAAGGGGCACCTGAAGGAACGAAAGGCTTATCGCTGTTTGCGGTTCCGTGGCGTAAGGATGACGGTACACTGAATGGAATCAGGATTCGTAGATTAAAGGATAAATTAGGGGTTAAAGCTGTGCCATCGGCAGAAGTAGAATTTGACGGAGCTAAGGCCTACATGGTTGGCAATCAGAAAAAGGGCTTTTACTATATGATGGAAGCGCTGAATCTATCGAGAGTCTGTAATGCAGTTGCTTCACTTGGAATTATGAGGCGGGCGTTCACAGAAGCAAGGCAATATGCAGTAAGAAGAGACGCCTTTGGAAAAAATCTGACCGAATTTCCGATGGTTAGGGATACGCTTAGTAAGCTTGCTGTTAAACTGGAAGTCGAAACGCGGACATTATTTCAATACTTGCCTTTATTTAATAAGGTGATGCTCGAGCGGGAGACCGTTACCCCGAAAGATGAGATTTTGAACCGACTTTATATTGCTCTATTGAAAAAAGAAACAGCAGAGCAAGCGATCCATTTTTCTCATGAAGCGATTGAAATGCATGGGGGCAATGGCTATATGGAGGATTTTGTTACCCCTAGGCTGCTGCGGGATGCACAAGTTCTAACTGTGTGGGAAGGCACAGCTAACATTTTAGGTCTGGAAGTATTACGTCTTATGCAAAAATTCAATGCTCATGAATACTTTTTACAGGATATGAAAGCAAGAATTCGAGCAGTCTCCGTTGCTTCGCAAAAATGGGTTGTCATGGTCGAGCAAGGATTAGAAAAATTGGAAGTGTTACTTGCTTCTGTCATCAATGGATCGGAGGATCATCGAACCTTCCATTCCAAAAAAATTGCCCGATTGATGACGGTTATTTTGGAAAGTGTCGTTGCCCTAGAATATGGCACATCCGGTTACGACAGAGCCGTGAAAATCATGGAGGTCTTTTTAGAGGAAGCTTGGAAACACGCGGATGAATACAACGAAGATATGAAAACCGTTAAATACTTTGAAGACATTGTGATGTTTGATCTTAAAGAAAAAGCCGTTTCTACAACAAGCTGAAAGTGGATGATAAATGAGACATGAACCAGGCCGGGAATTTTGGCTTGGTTTGTTAGTGGAGTAATCGCAGAGTTAGAGGAATTAAAGAGAAAATGGAAATAGGAAGAGATATGTAGGATTATAATTTGTAATGAATTTAGTGGACCTGGATCAGAGTACTCAGAGTGATAGGAATGCAGCTCAATGAAAAAAACAAAACTGCCTATCTTCTGCCAAGTAGCAGAGGATAGGCAGTTTTTTAATTACTCTCCCAAATAAGCTGTTAGCATCCACACGTGGGTATCGATTTTTTCAATTAGACCTACGGCAAGGTCATTTGTAATGACGTCTTGGTTTTCTTCAGCTAGGTTAGCTAATTGGATCAAGTCTTCTTTGATTTTTTTATAATCTTCTACAAGTGTAGCGACCATTTCGCTAGCTTTTTTCTCACCTTTTGTTTCTTCTATTGTGGCTACATCTAAGTATTCCTTCATGGTAGCAATAGGCTCTCCACCGATTGCTAACAGGCGTTCCGCAAGTTGGTCTACAACAGTTGCAGCTTCATTGTAGAGCTCCTCAAATTTTTCATGCAGAGTAAAGAATAAAGGCCCTTTTACATACCAGTGAAAGCGGTGTAGTTTTGTGTATAAAACATTCCAGTTTGCAATTTGTAAATTTAAAGCTTTTTGTAGTTCCATTGAAAATTCCTCCTTTGTTTATCTTAATTTAATTATAACAAATATAAAATTAAAATCAATACTAAATTATAATTATTATAAATTAAGATAAAATGATTTTGGTTTAATTTTAGTATATATGCTTTTGGGCGCCTCTAAACGAAAAGAGTTAAAAACTTTTTGACATTTTTTAGAGGCAAAAACGAATTCACAAGATTAAATCCCGTATTTTTACAAAAAATAAAAGTATTCATGTTAGGGAGGTGGCTTATGATTTCGTTAGAGGGAATTGTGTTGGCTCAAGAAAAAATGAGAGGAATCGTGCATGAGACTCCGCTTGACTACTCTAAGACGTTGAGTGATTTGTCCGGAAATGAAGTATATTTAAAGCTTGAGAATTTACAAAAAACCGGTTCGTTTAAAGTGCGCGGGTCTTATAATAAAATGATGAATCTGAATCAAGATGAGCTTCAGAATGGGGTAGTGGCAGCTTCTGCTGGAAACCATGCTCAAGGGGTGGCTTATTCGAGTAAAATGTTAGGCATCCCGTGTACGATTGTGATGCCGAAAGGAGCACCGATCGGGAAAATACAAGCAACTAAAAGATACGGTGCAAAGGTTGAGTTGTACGGAAGTGGAGTGGATGAAGCACTTGTTTATGCAAAAAAAATACAAGAAGAAACGGGAGCAGCTTTTGTTCACCCATTTGATGATTCGTCTGTTATTGAAGGACAAGGAACCATTGGTCTAGAAATTTTACGGCAGCTTCCGGATATGGATGCTGTGATTTGTCCTGTTGGAGGCGGAGGATTGATCGCGGGAGTGGCTTATGCTGTGAAGAAAATGAAACCGTCTATTCAGGTGTACGGCGTGGAAGCCCTGGCTTGTTCTAGCATGAGAAGCTCATTAAAAGAAAGGAAGCCTGTCATGGTCGAAGCAATGCCGACGATGGCAGATGGGATTGCTGTTAAAAAACCGGGAGACCTTACTTTTCAGCTTGTCCAAGAGTATGTAGATGATATTTTTTGTGTCGATGAAATGGAGATTGCTCGTACCATGTTGATGGTGTTGGAACGGAACAAGCTTTTAGTAGAAGGTTCAGGTGCTTGTGCGCTAGCTGCACTGCTGTATAGAAAGGTGCCCTTCAAGGACAAGAAAGTTGTCACGGTTTTAAGTGGTGGAAATGTGGATGTAAGCTTTATATCCAGAATCATTGAGCGCGGAATGGTGGAAGCCGGGAGGTACGCTTACTTCTCCATTGTGCTGATGGATAAGCCGGGACAGCTGGAAAAAGTACTAGAAATCATTGCAGAACTGCAAGCGAATGTGATGCAAATTTCTCTTCATCATATTGGTGAGCATATTTTTCCAGGAAGTGCTGAGCTGAAATTAACGATTGAGACACGGGATTCTGATCATATTCAAGAGGTTTTTCAAGCGTTAAATGGTAAGGGGTATCACGTGTTGAATAAGATAAGCCTGCCATGAATAAAGAGGAGAATCCTAGAAGCCAAAAAGCCGATTGACAAAGAACAATGTATGAATTAGAATTATCTTGAATTCGAGATATTTAATGAAACCATCTTCTAATCGAGATGGTTTAAAAATAGATAAATATCTTGAATTAAAGATAATGTTTTTATAAAGGATTATGCGGTTAATCGGTTTAAATAAAAGAACATTTGTGCACCAAATGAAGCTTTAAGTAACACGTGAAACGTTAAAAGGGAGGAGAATGGATGAATGGTTAAACAATCGATGGGTATACATCATGTTACAGCAATTGTCGGAAATCCCCAGGAAAACGTAGATTTTTATGCCGGGATTCTAGGCTTGAGATTAGTAAAGAGAACGGTTAATTTTGATGATCCTGGTACGTATCATTTGTACTTTGGAAATGCGGGAGGCAGTCCTGGTACCATTATGACATTTTTTCCGTGGCCAGGCGCATATACTGGAAGAATCGGAACAGGACAAGTGGGTGTAACTTCATTTGTGGTTCCAAATGGAGCGCTTTCTTTTTGGGAAAAGAGGTTAGCCAACTACAATATACCTGTTACAAGAAAAGAACGTTTTGGTGAGAAATATTTGAGTTTTAAAGATGTTCACGGTTTACAGCTTGAAATAGTAGAGCGAGAAGAAGGAGAGATAAATCCTTGGAGTTTCGGTGGAGTTTCTCCAGAGGAGGCCATTAAAGGGTTTGGAGGTGCAACATTGTATTCTTCCAGACCTGAGCAGACAGCTGAATTATTAGAACAGGTATTGGGATTAGAACGAATTGGCCAGGAAGGAGATTATATCCGTTTTAAAGCGGCTGATCGTATTGGGAACATCATAGATTTGAAGGTATCTCCTAATGGAAGAGGAAGAATGGGAGCAGGAACGGTTCATCACATAGCTTGGAGAGCAAAGGACGATTATGACCAAATGGAGTGGAAGCACCTTTTGGAAAGCTATGGATTTCATGTGACACCTGTTCAAGACCGCAATTATTTTCATTCGATTTATTTCAGAGAGCAGGGAGAGATTCTATTTGAAATTGCGACAGATCCTCCTGGGTTTGCACATGATGAGTCAGAAGAAACGATGGGAGAAAAGCTTATGCTTCCGTCTTGGTATGAACCACAAAGGGATAAAATAGAAAAGGTATTGCTTCCAATTGAAGTGAGAGAATTGTAATCGTGTTTATGAGGGGATGTAGCATAAGCTGCTTATCGACTAATTTTATTTTGGAGGAAGTCAAAAATGAAGCATATTTTTCATGAAGGAAAAGACCGTTCAAGACCTACTCTGCTTTTACTCCATGGTACAGGGGGTACAGAGACCGACTTGCTGCCTTTAGCTGATAAAATAGATCCAGCGGCTAATGTGCTAAGTGTTCGTGGGAATGTTCTTGAAAACGGGATGCCGCGTTTTTTTAGAAGACTTGCGGAAGGTGTTTTTGATGAAGAAGATCTTATATTCCGGACAAAGGAGCTAAATGCCTTTCTGGATGAAGCAGCAGAAAAATATCAGTTCGATCGCAACAACATTGTGGCCATTGGATATTCGAATGGAGCAAATATTGCTGCGAGCTTACTTTTTCATTTCCGAGATGCTCTTCGGGGAGCGATTCTTCATCACCCGATGGTTCCACTCAGAGGTGTAGAATTGCCAGACCTATCTGGAAAAGAGATCTTTATTGGTGCAGGAAAAAATGATCCGATTTGTCCAGCTTCAGAGACGATCGAATTGCAAGGCTTGTTGGAAGAAGCAAAAGCGGATGTTACGGTGTATTGGGAGAATTATGGACATCAACTTACGTTTACAGAAGTAAATGCCGCTGCTGAATGGTATGCAGGGAAATTTATATCCTAAAAAACCGGCTGCTGGAAAAATGCAGCCGGTTTTCTTTTAAATACAGAAATTATCGATTGTCGATGGTTTCTGGGTACATATCGTGATTCATTAGGCGATATTCTGCCATTTTTTCATATTTGGTTCCTGGCTTTCCATAATTGCAGTATGGGTCAATAGAAATTCCACCGCGCGGCGTGAATTTTCCCCATACCTCAATATAGCGTGGATCCATTAATTTAATTAGATCATTCATGATGATGTTCATGCAGTCTTCATGAAAGTCACCATGATTGCGGAAGCTGAATAAATAAAGCTTCAAAGATTTGCTTTCAACCATTAATTTATCTGGAATATAACTGATATAAATGGTCGCGAAATCCGGCTGGCCAGTTTTCGGACAAAGGCTCGTAAATTCCGGACAATTGAATTTTACGAAATAATCGCGGTCTGGATGTTTATTTTCAAATACTTCCAAAATATCAGGGGAGTATTCAAAAAGGTACTTCGTTCCTTGGTTACCTAGTAAGGTTACTCCTTGTAATTCTTCATCTTTTCTTCCTGCCATAAAAAAGCCTCCCTTATGTTGACCCGCATAAGGAGAGGCGCATAGCACGATACACTTTGAGAAATAAAAAACCATATCCTCTTTTGAATATGGTTGTTGATTTAGTAATCAAAGCCATAGTTTTTTATAGAGGGTTAAATGCTATGAACCTCTCCCGACAAAACGGGATATATTAATTTAATTGTCAATGTAAATATAGAGAATTTTAAAAGGAATGTCAATACGGTGTCAGGCACCGTTCGTGGACAAAAAAGACGGTTTTGTCTCTGTGGAAAATACACTTGGATGTGGCCACAGTATGTTAGTAACTAGATTAGGTGGGTGGTTTGCCATCTTCCTATAAGATGGGATGTGGAAAATATGGCTCTTCCATTTTTTTGTGTTGAAACTTTCATCACGTAAAGAGAAGGAAATTTAATAAGAAACAAGAATATTTAAAGCAAAAGGGAGGGGATTGGTATGAATTTTAAAACAACGGATTTGTGTGACGAATATTCAGATGAACTGCAAGTATGTTTGATAGAATGGAAGTCATTCGGGAAGAAGAGAAGATTTTCAGGACCAATTCAAACGGTCAAGGTATTGGAGGATAATGTCCTCGTTAAGGAGGCGTTACAAACGGTTCCGGGGGGTTCTGTGCTTGTAGTAGATGGTGAAGGCTCCAATAGATGCGCTCTTATGGGAGACATGCTTGGAGAAATTGCCCAAAATCGTAATCTTGCAGGGGTCATTATTAATGGTTGTGTCCGTGACTCAGCTGAGCTTGCGCAATTAAATATAGGAATCCTGGCAAGGGGTACGAATCCTTTAAAAAGCAAAAAAGAGGGAAAAGGCGAGAGAAATGTCGTTCTATCGTTTGGGGAAGTCGAATGGCATCCTGGTTATTATGTATATGCGGATGAAGATGGAGTTATTGTTTCTGCTCGCGAGCTCAAGTAGGTTCAGACTGCCTGCAAATGCTACTCCGCCCTTGCGCGGATTTGTTCCTCGATTGATAAGTGTTTTCAACAAGTATGAATCCGAATAAAGTACCATTTATCTACGTAAAAAACGTACCATTATCAAACAATGGTACGTTTTTGATTTTATTGATTAGCTGTAAGCTGTGATTTTACCTGCTGGATCACTTCTTGAGAAGCTGGTGCTGCCGGTTGATAATATCCTTTTTGAAGAGCATAATTATAGATTGTCCTTTGACGGTTTTCGTCTTGATTGCGAAGCTGGATCAACGTTTGTCTAAGGTCTGTATTATGGGATTCTGCAATATAAGTTGCATAGCCTGTTAAGCTTGCGTTTAAGCCTGCCAGATAGTCATTAACCATATCTTTTTCTTGCATACTCTTTCCTCCTAACCAAGAAAGCTTAGTAGTGTTTGTTGGGCTTGTCTTGCTGATTGGGCATCTCGTTGTAGCATTTCTTTTAATTGCGGATCTGTACATTGCTGCGCATAAGTGTCGAGTTTATTCGCAACCATTCCATGTCCGCCAATGATATGCCGCAAATTTTCAACTTCCAACTCGGTTAAAGATGTATTCATCGTTCAGCCTCCTTTACAAAATTACACTTTTAATGTGCCTAAGTTTGTAAAAAATATTCCATGTGTTATTTAAAAATTAGCTACATTTGATGGGTATTTGAAAGCTGAATTTCTTACGAATACTCTTTCAATCCTCAGAAAGAATGTCTTGAATTTGCGGAGGCTTATACCAGAGCTTTTTAAAATCAATCCATTTACGAGCGTTGAATTCTACCCCGTTTAGGAAGGTGTCGTAGCTTACTTCGATTTCTTTATGGGTTAAAAATAGTAGCATGCCTTCTTTCTTCAAATATTCCTCGACTTCATTCAATTTATCCTGTCGAGATACTGGATTGCTGTCAGCTGTTATGTCTCTCATTCTCGTGTCCAGCTTTTTCTTCATCTCGTCATGAAGTAATGGATAGATAAAGCCTTCCTTGTATAAATACAAATCTAACAGAGATATAATTCCTTCATGAGGCGTGGCTTCAAACAAGATCAAGTCCGCCTGCTCGATCATTTCTTTTTTCTTTATTTCATGTAATTCGACAACCTTGACCTCCAGCTGAATTTGATAGGAGTGAAGGTGGGTTTTGAGCCATTGAGCATCAAGCTCGTGCCTTCTATAGGTGTAAAGGGTTATTTTTTCTCCTTTATAGTCTGTTTGATTTTGATCTACTTTATCTATGGCTACTGACTTCTTCATGGCATATCCGTCAGAAAAATGAAACTGAATCGATGGACAAATTCTTGGATACCCCAATTCTTGAACCATCTTAGCCCGATCGATCAACAAATCCATCATCCTTCTCAGTTTCACATTTTGCAAGGGACCTTCCTTAACCGTGTTGACACTTAAAACGGTAGTACCGGAATAAATCTCAGCCTTTGACCAACTTTCTAATCCTTTATTTTTACTTTCTCCTGTATCGACATGGAGTTTTTGCCCTTCCATTACCTCATGTTCAAGCCACCTGGTCTCCATTCTCCATATTTCGATCCTATGAATATGTGGAAGGTGCTGAAAGTGTTTTTCGAAGATGGAAAGCTCCAAGTAGTCTTCCGAAAATGTGCTGATTTTATATGGACCTGTTCCAAAAAAATTGGTTCCTTCTATTTCCACAATAGACATGGGTACATATGAAACAAAATGTAGAAAGAGATGCTGAGGTCTATGGAAAGTGATGACGAGACAATACTTTGAGACAATTTCTATTTCTTTTAAATCTCTTAATAGCCAGGAGTGGGGGGAATCCTTCAGCCTCAGGAAGGATTTTTTTACATGATGGGAAGTTAATTCTTGATCATGATGGAAGAGAACCCCTTTCCGTAAATAAAAGACCCATTTGGTTTTAGATGGATTCGTTTCCCATGCATGAGCAAGCGAACCTTTAAATCGTTCTGTGTTCGGATCATAATCAACTAGTGCGTTATAGATTTGGAGCATAATATGGGCGTCGAAATCAAAAAAAGCATAAGCGGGATCTAACGTTGTGACAGGTCGGAAAATAGGAAACCTCAATATCTCTGTTTCTTGATCTTCATTAGATACAATGCTGTAGTAACCAAAGTAGTTTCTGATCCATTCCAAAAAGTACGATTCTGCTTTCGACTGATTTCCATACTCTCTTACAAGCTCCAAGGCTTTATTGAGATGGCCTTCTTTCAATAAAAATTGAACTTGTTCATGCAAAAAGTCTTCAAAGTCCATAGAAAAAGAAAGAACGGAGAGGTTACCTCTTCCTTTGCCTGGTTTAAAAGAAAGAAGTCCATGTTGCATAAGTTTGTTTAGAATAATCTTTACGTTTCGGTTCGTGCAAAACAATACGTTCGAAAGTTCGTTTATAGATATTTCAATGCTTGTGCCGTTCGGAATATGTTTAAAGGCACTACGTAAGAGCAAAAAGTGATAGGTATATTGATTGGTCACAAAAAAACCTCCCCACAGTTAATCATTTTTCTACTTTCTAATTTTTGTCAAGATGATCTTGCGAAAGAAAAGGTGAAAAGCTTAGAAAAATCCTTTCGATTTTTCCTATACATGTCTCGACATAAAATGAGATTAGAATCGATAAACAAAGAGGGGATAAAAAATATGGGTGTTCATTACACACTGAGGGAAAAAGGGATTGGTAAATGGAAATATGATAATTTTACGCTTCTATTATCAGCGGGCCTTCTCTTAAGTATCGGGAATAAAATTTACGAATTGCTGCTCCCGTTATTGATGTATCAGTTATCGGAATCTTCGATCATCATGACCCAAATGAGAACAGCAGAACTTTTGCCTAATCTATTTTTTGGCATGTTTATTGGGGTCATTGTGGATCGGGTTAATCAAAAGAAATGGGCTATGGCAATGGTGCTATTTCAAGCTCTTATTTTATTCGTCATGTATGAGATGTTTGGGAGAGGCATCTATAAACCTATTCTTTATTACCTTCTTGGATTTATGCTGATGACCTTGAATTACGGTTATTTTAATGTTCAAATTAGCTTGGTTAAAATGAGTTTACCGATGAATAAGCTAACCTCTGCCAATGCTAAGCTTTCCTTCGTTGAAACGTTTGTTGGCATAATGGGACCTGTTTTATTAAGTATGGTCCTGATCCTATCTAATATGGAGCAGGGATTATTAATAGCTGCGTTTTTATATGCTGTCTCTTATATTTTATTGATGAGACTAAAGGTGAATGAACCCGAAAAAAACAATCTTGAAACATCTTTTTGGGCTGATTTTAAGGAAGGCTGGAGAGAATTCAGTCAAAATAAGGCTTTAAAGAGCATGACTTTCTTTATAATGGTAGCGAATTGCTCAATGACGGTTGTTAGTACAACGGTTTTATTTTTTGGTACGGAGGAATTAAAACTTTCTAATTCTATGCTTTCCTTTCTGCTATCCTCAGCCGGAGTTGGAGGATTACTAGGAAGTCTGGCCGCACGTTCCTTAAGAGACCGGTACTCATTAGGGATTTTATTTGGGATGTCCATATTATTAAATGGAGTCGCTTATTTGGGATTATTCTTCACCCATCATTGGTTACTGCTTGTACCATCCCTTTTATTAAATGGATTTGCTTCTTGTGTATATACGATATGTGCCTATACTTTTCGCCAGGAACAAACTCCTGCTGCTTTGATGGGAAGAATTAGCGGCATAACAGGAACGCTTTTTAGATTCGGGATGCCAGTAGCTATGCTCTTATCAGGCTGGATGATGGACGTTTTGGGAAGCTCCTCCGTTTTTATAAGCGCCTCCCTTTTAAACATTATGCTATTTCTTCTGTATAAGAAATCGAATCTATGGCAGCTTCCTTAGAATCTTCCCGAAAATATTGTTTTTTACGAAAAGACAGAAAGTGAAAACCGATTTATAATAGATACAAGAAAGGATGAAAGGGGTTCCATTTTTGGTAATTTCCCTTTTTTTGATTCAAAAATAGTCAGGAAGTGCATAACATGAAATGTGTAATGGCAATCGATTCTTTTAAAGGTTCTCTTTCTTCTCTAGAAGTCGGAGAAGCAGCGAAAAGAGGTCTATTACAGGCTTTACCAAATGCAGAAGTGGACATTGTCCCGATGGCGGATGGTGGGGAAGGAACCATTGAGGCGTTGCTTTATGTAAACAAAGGAAAGAAGATTCCTGTTTCAGTTCACAGCCCGATCATGGAGATCGTTGAAGCGGAGTATGCTGTTTTTGAGTACAACGAAATCCAACATGTTTTTATTGAATGTGCTCAGAGTACAGGTCTTCCTTTAGTACCCCCAGCCAAACGGAATCCTTTAAAAACAAACAGCTATGGATTGGGCGAACAGATAAAAGACGCCATCCAAAAAGGATACCGGCATTTTATCTTGTCTCTCGGAGGAAGTGCCACAAATGATGCAGGCTGTGGAATGCTTCAGGCACTTGGCTGGGAATTCTATAATAAAAATGGCGAAAAGCTATCTCATCATGGAAATCCTTTGCTGGAAGTATACGATTTTTCTGATCAACATGTACTGCCTGAGTTAAAAGAGTGCACCTTTATTGTGGCAAACGACGTAAACAATCCTTTTTATGGTGAAAAGGGAGCTGCGTATGTATTTGCCAGACAAAAAGGGGCAAGTGACCGTGATATTGAAGTCCTGGATCAAGCAATGCGTCGTTTTGCAGGTCTTATAAAAGAGCATCTCGGCATAGAGGTTCAAAACATTCCTGGAGCCGGTGCAGCAGGTGGTTTAGGTGGTGGAATCGCTAGCTTCCTGCAGGGCGAAATGAAGCCAGGGGTTGAAATGGTCATGGAGCTAGTTGGATTGAAGGAGAAGATTCGAGATGCCGATTTAGTTATAACAGGTGAAGGCAGCTTAGATCGCCAATCCTCCATGGGGAAAGTTCCGTACGGAGTAGCGCGGCTAGCTAAACAATTTGGTATTCCCGTCATTGGGATTGCTGGCCGGATTGATCATGATTTAGGTGAGTTAAATAAGGTACTGGATGCCGCCTTTTCCATACAGACGGAATGCCTTCCTTTGGAAGAGGCCATGAAATTTGAAGTAGCTTCCAAACAGATTGAAGTGACAATGAACCAGATGATGAGATTAATACAAGCAGTAAAGTAGCTGAAGGATTACTTTAGTTACGGCTTCGAAAAGCAAGTCACAAAGGTACATTTGCGACCGGATGACAGCAACCAATTTTATAACCTGTTACAATCAAAAATTTCCAAGTAAATGGATACGCCGTTCCTCCCTTTTAAATGAGGAACGGCGTATTTTGTTTGCTTGCAAAAAATTTTCCAATTATGTGCAACTTTTTGTTATGGTAAATCGTGGATAGTGTGAAAGGGGGAGCAAGGTTGAATCTGGATGATCTATACAGACAGCACGTAAACGATTTATACCGATATTTGTTTTCTCTTTCCAAAGATCATTACACAGCAGAAGATTTGGTACAGGAAGCCTTTTACCGAGCATATCTGCAAATGGAGGACTATGAATTTCAAAATATAAAGGCTTGGCTATTTAAGGTCGCTTATCATGCTTTTATCGATTATAACCGAAAACATAAAAGGGTGACGCTTAGTGACAAGCTGTCTTACAGCATGGAGCATAGCCAAACTCCTGAGAAGGATTTTTTGGACAGAGAGGGATTTAAAATGCTGTTGAGTTGTATTCATACACTGCCAGAAAATGAAAAGCATGCTATTTTGTTATGTGATTTGCATCAGCTTCATTATCAGGAAGCGGCTGATGTATTGGATCTCAAACTTAACACCTTGAAAAGTCACGTTTTTAGAGGGCGAAAGAAGCTAATAGAGATGATTAAGGAAAGGAGAATTCGTGATGACCGATGAAAAGATTAGTTCAAAGGATGAATCCATCTATCAGCAATTGATCAGTAATTCCAGAATAGAAATGGAACAAATTCATGGTCTTTCGGATGAGGGCCAGAAAAAAATTATTCAATCTGGGAAAAATAGGGCGCGAATGACGAATATTATGATTAGCTTAGCCTGCCTATTATTCATATTACCCGTTTTGACGCTTGGTACCTACCTATACTACGCCATCGGGGGAAGAGCGAATCATTTGATAGATGTGGCGGCTAAAACGATTTATGTGACCGAACCAAACATGAGTGTAGAAGAAATGGAGCTGGAGGAAGATATCGGAATTTTTTCGATGGACATCATGTTCGATGTTTTCAAAAGAATTGGTAGTGAGGATTACAAAGCTGGGGAGTATTCCCTTCATTTTTATTTAGATCAGCCAAATTTTCCAAAAAAAGAGTGGAAGCTGGATCGACCGCTTGCTGAAGTACCAATGCCAGAAACTGAAGTAATGGTTCATCCGAAAAATGATGTACCTTTTGACACGCAATCACAATGGGACCTTTTAAAAGGATTACCAGATGGAACGGTATCAGAAGTATATCTTTCTTTTTCTAAAATCATGAGACCTAAGGAAGTGGAAGAGCTGCTTTCAATGGATGTGGAGTCTCGTTGGTATGCAGTGAATAGCGGCTTAGAGTCAAAGGGATTTGATAAGGAGGGTTTTCCAGTTTCACCAATTGGTTACCCTTCTCAAATTGACACGACTACTTGGTCTCCCTTTAATGGCCGGGAAAGTAATGAAAAGGTATTTCTCGATATTTTGAAGCTGCTAGAAAAAAAAGAAGAGGTTGCGGTTAAGGTGGCAAGAGCAAAATCACTGAATTTAGATGAACGTATCTCCTATATAGAGAAAAACGGGATTGAAGTATATGGAGCGGTCGTTACTGGTCCTACAGCGGAATTAAGGAAGCTTGAACAGATAAAGGATATCCGTGCAATGAAAGTGGGGGAAGTAAAATTATGGAACTGGGAGTAAAAAAGAAAATCAAAAGAGATGGAACCCTTCAAACCTGGACGGGATTCCTATCCTTCGTGATCGGTCTGATTGCGCTTGCCGGTTTAAATGCAGCCCTATTGCTAGAAACAAAAGCATTTCCGGAAACGGCTCTTGTACAGCTTCCGCTCATCGGACTTTTTCTAGGAATTGTTGGTCTATTTACCCGCAAACGGTCAAGACTATGTGCATGGTGGGGAATCGGGATTTGTGTTTTTCTGTTTGTATTTACATTTATGATGTTTGGTTTAGCGTGGAGCATTAATCCGAAGCCTTAGTTGAGACTGAAGATCTTTCACTCTATCCCCAAAAAAACATAAAAAACTGCAGCTAAAAAAAGGCTGCAGTTTTTTACTATTCTTCCATAACAGGTAGCCAGTCCTGCCCCCATTTCTCAATGGTTTTCAAGATGGGTTCTAGTGCCCGACCTTTATCCGTCAACGAATATTCAATGCGGACAGGTGTTTCTGGGTAGACCTCACGTTTGACGATTCCTTCCTGCTCCAATTCCTTTAATCTTTCTGAAAGGACGCGTCCGCTAATGTTGATCGCGGATTCAATTGTGCTAAAGCGTTGAGGACCACCTGAAAGAAGTTGATAAATTATCAGCCCCGTCCATCGCTGACTTAATATAGACATCGCTTTTTCAAAACGAGGACATAGTGATTTTTGGTTCATCATAACTCACTCCTATTATTTATAGTATAGCTCAATGTTACAAATAATAAAATAATTATATTTTATAAATAAATTACTTGACGTATTTAAATTATAAACATATACTTACTTACATAAAGTAACTGACTTACAGGTTAGAAGGTCGTAAACGTATTCCGGAGCCTTTCAACTGCCTGTAAGTTACCTATAAAACAAACTAAGCAAAAGGTTGTAAATAAATGAAACAGCATGAGATTGGCGCATTTATTTTAAGAATATTTGTAGGTATCGCATTTTTCATCCACGGGTTAGCAAAATGGCAGGGAGGTATTGAAAATACCGCAAAATTCTTTGAGACAATCGGTCTTCCAGGGATTTTAGCCTATGTGGTAGCTTTCATTGAAACAGCTGGCGGAATCGCTCTTGTTCTTGGAATAGGCACAAGAATCGTATCTGTACTTTTAGCCATAATAATGATAGGTGCTATTTTCAAGGTGAAGCTCTCTGCCGGATTTTTTGGTAATGGTCAGATGGCGGGATATGAATTAGACTTAGCGCTGCTTGTCATCTCCATTTATCTTGCGCTGAATGGAAATTCTTTTCTAGCAATAGATGAAAGAATTTCTCGTATTAAAAGCCATTCAAATAGGAGGACAGCAGAACATGAACTTTCATAGTTACCCAGCTACTTATCTTGGTCCAATTTCTTTGAAAGTTGAAGACCTGGACCGTTCTTTAACGTTTTATAAAGAAATTATTGGCTTTCAAGGTGAAAAACTTTCTGAGAAAAAAGCGTATCTGTCGGTTGATGGGAAAACACCGTTTCTGATTTTGGAACAACCAGACGATGTGACCGCAAAACAGCCCCGGACAACGGGTCTATACCATTTTGCAATCCTTCTTCCAAACCGGAAGGAGCTTGGGAAGTTTTTACTTCATCTGCTTCAAAAGCAGTATCCGATCCAAGGAGCATCAGACCATTTGGTAAGTGAAGCCATATATTTTGCAGATCCTGATGGGAACGGAATTGAGGTTTATCGGGATAGACCTGCAGAAAAGTGGTCATGGAAGGGACAACAAGTGGAAATGGCGACTGTTCCAATGGATGCAGAAGGTGTGCTGGCAGAGGCGAATAACGAAGCTTGGATGGGGCTGCCGATAGGAACTGTATTAGGGCACATTCATTTGCATGTTTCAGATCTTCAAGAGTCAGAAAAATTTTACTGCGAGGCACTTGGATTCGATTTGGTCAGCAAATATGGACATCAAGCCTACTTCCTTTCATCGAACAGATACCATCATCATATTGGCATGAATACGTGGAATGGTGTAGGGGCTCCAGCTCCTGATGAAAACAGCGTGGGCCTAAAGTGGTTTTCTATCGTTTATCCAACATTAGCGGCTAGAAATAATGCTGTAGAAAACCTTAAAAATCTCGGAGCAGAGGTTTCAGAGCAAGATGGAGTAGTTCTTACAAAGGATCCATCAGGAACAAACATTCAATTATGGTTTCAAAATAAATAGGGAAACATAAAAACGAAAAAAAAGGTGGTGCTAACAATGGGTTTATTAACAAAATTATTTAAAGATCCTATTCAAGAGCAAAGCAGTGTAAATCATTCTTTTAAAGAAGCGGTTGCTCGCAGACGTTCTATTTATGCAATTAGCAAGGATAAAATCGTATCAGAAGAAAAAATTCAAGAACTTGTTCATCATGCGGTGAAGCATACGCCATCTGCTTTTAACTCTCAAAGTGCAAGAGTGGTCGTTTTATTTGGAGAGCATCATGATAAGCTATGGGATATTACGATGGAAGAGCTACGTAAAATTGTTCCTACTGACTCTTTTGCTGCAACAGAAGAGAAAATCAATTCTTTTAAAAGCGGATACGGTACTGTTTTGTTTTTTGAGGACCAAAGTGTCATTGAACAATTACAAAAAAACTTTGAGCTTTATAAAAACAACTTCCCGATCTGGTCCCAGCAATCAAATGGTATGCTACAATTTGTCATTTGGACTCTTTTAGAAGAAGAAGGTTTAGGCGCTTCGTTACAGCACTATAATCCATTAATCGACGCTCAAGTGCAAAAGCAATGGAATATCCCGGCTACATGGAAGTTGATTGCACAAATGCCGTTCGGAAAACCCACAGCTCCTGCAGGCGAAAAGGAATTCAAACCACTAGAAGAACGTGTGAAGGTTTTTAAATAAAAAGGATGTTGAGATTGTTACGAAGAATCCCAGCATTAGATGAAGGCAACCATTAGAATGGTTGCCTTCATCAATATTTTATATATCACTTGGTTCAAAGGTTTTACAATCCGTTTCTATGCTGCTGCTGGCTTCTTTACCTTTATGACTAACAACGAAAATTTGTGTAGCATCACAGAGCTTTCCCTCTCGATTGTGTACACAGTTTACAACTTCACAAAGTACATCTTGTGCCATTTTCCACACCTCCTCTAATTGATAGGATTCCCTATATGATATATGGAGATACAATTTCCTCTTGAGAAGAACATTTTCCCATTAGAGCTAGGTGTACGATTCCGTTTTTTAAAAATTGGACAAGTATTGGAAAAAACTGAATGATTTTTTTAAAAAGTTTTATAAAGTCTATTGACAAACGATAATGAAAATCATTATCATTAAATTAGGATAGCAATTATTCACCCCCTCATCCTATTAAAGGCAACGATATGGTCTATCCCAAAAACTATTGGGTTCGGGTATCCGTTGTCGAAAAAAATTGTTATATAAGGTATGTTTCCCCTCTTAAAATACCTTATAAAAGGGCTTACCTATAAGTTGTTATGACTTATGGGTAAGCCTTTTTGTTTGCTGTTACAGCAGTTTCGTGAGTTTACACCTGGTTAATTTAAGAGATGCTAGCCTTTACTTATTTTTTAGGTACAGGAACGACAAATAACCGAAATGACTATCCACCTGCAGATTTTTATAGGGACAGGCTAACCGTGAAAAAAGGTTCACTTAAATCACAAGGGTTTTCGCTTAAATCGAGGGGCAGAACGCTTAAATCGAGAGGATTTTCGCTTAAATCAAAAGGATTCCAGCTCGGTTAGGAGCAAGATTTCGGACGTTATTTCCAAATATCGGTCGTCATTCCTGATATATCGGTCATCAGGAACAAAATATCGGTCGTCATTCCCGATATATCGGTCGTTAGGAACAAAATATCGGTCGTCATTCCCGATATATCGGTCGTTAGGAACAAAATATCAGCTGTCATTCCGATATATCGGTCATTCATTCATCAGTCCCTTTATATCTCCAACTCTTTTTATTGATCGATAGGAAAAATTTACATTTATCCCGAATATTAATAGATAAAGTGGATTTAGAAACTGGCTATCACATTGTAGGTCCAGAACATTCGGGTCATGTCAAAAGCAAATGGTATCAAAATCAAATGCAGGATTGGACCGATTGATCTTATCATGCGACCAGTATAAAAGAATTTAAAGGTGATACGCTGAAGCTAGTACCGGAGGAGATGAAAAAATGAGTATAGGAAAAGAATATATAAAAGTAGTCAACGAGCGTTTTACATATATGAAAAAGACGGTTGAAGATGCAATCGTCCAAGTAAATGATGAAGATCTATTTTGGTCAGCTAATGGGGACTCCAATAGCATAGCCGTCATTATGAAGCATATGAGCGGGAATATGATTTCAAGATGGACAGATTTTTTCAAAACCGATGGCGAAAAAGAAAATAGAAACCGGGATAGAGAGTTTATCAATGATTTTTCCGATCGAAGTGATGTGTTAGCTTATTGGGAAAAAGGATGGAACGTATTCTTATCCGTATTGGGAGACATTGAGGAACAAGATTTACTGAAGACGGTGACCATTCGTCAAGAGGAGCATACCGTTCTTCAAGCAATTGAGAGGCAGATGTACCATTATTCTTATCATGTCGGACAAATTGTTTACATTGCCAAGCAGCTCAAATCTGAAGGTTGGAAATCACTTACAATTCCGAGAAAGAAATAAAGGGAAAGCTTTTCTGTTACTATATTAAAATTGTAAAAAGGAGGCTGTTTTAGTCTCCTTTTTATGTCTAACTGTAAGTCTTATCCGCTTTTCTAATGATCTATTTCTTATTTTCTATCTTTTTACTATTTACTTAGGGTAAAAATAGGTTATAATACAAGAGGTAATCAATTAAATAGTCACCTTTCAATGTAAAGGGGAGTAGCGTCAGATTTTCATCTGAAACAAAGTCGTCATTACATGGGTTTTGCCCATCGGCTTTGTTGGCATACATGTGCTTAGCGAGACCTTTGCCTTCTATGGCAGAGGTCTATTTATTTTTTAACAGGTTCTTCTGAGATAAAATCGAAACTGGAGGAAACAGGAATGGAATTATTAAGCATGGAATTTCTTACAGCACTGTTAACAATCGTTGTGATTGATTTAGTATTAGCTGGGGACAATGCAATTCTCATTGGTCTAGCAGCCCGTAATTTACCAAAGCATCAACAGAAGAAGGTTATCTTAATCGGATCACTCGGTGCAGTACTTATTCGCTCTATTGCCACGATTGCGGTGGTGTGGCTATTAAAAATTCCGGGATTATTACTTGCCGGAGGGGTTATGCTTGTGTGGATTTCGTACAAGCTTTTGATTGATGAGGATGAACATAGTGATGTTAAAGCGAGCAATAGCTTTTGGGCAGCTGTCAGAACCATTATTGTAGCAGATGCCTTAATGGGAATTGATAATGTGCTTGCTGTAGCAGGTGCTTCTCATGGTAGCACTCTACTCGTTATAATAGGCCTGCTCATTTCTGTGCCAGTGGTTATGTGGGGTAGTACGATTATTTTAAAATGGATTGAGCGTTATCCTGTCATCATTGTAATGGGTGCAGCTGTTTTGGCTTGGACTGCTTCTAAAATGATTGTTGGAGAACCCTTTTTAAAAGATTTCTTCACAAACGAATTTGTTAAATACGGATTTGAGTTGTTAGTTGTAGCTGCTGTAGTCTCAGCCGGTCTATTGAAGAAACGCAAAATGAAAGAAACGTATGATTTTGAAAAAGAAAAAATTAGCTAACCATAAAAGGGCAACCCATCTATGCTAACAGGTTCACTTCAGAGGTGAAAACGATGTAAAACACATTAGAATTCACATAAATTCTAATGTGTTTTTTTGTCTAGCGAGAAAAATGAAAATGAGCTTGGAAAAGATCTTCCAAGCTCATTTTAGATAGTTTTTCTATATTAAAGCTGCTTCTACCAGTCTTGTGTGCTGCTCAATAAATGATCAATGTCAATGGGCTTCAACAAAAAAGATACATTTTCTTCAGCAACCTCGGTGGTAGCTTCAAGCAATTGATCGATATTGATATATGATTCTACCATGATTCTAACCTCCATTTACTGAAGTTTTACCTATAACAGTGATGAAGTAATCCTGTTATTATAAACTTCGGGTACAATCCTCAAGTTATGGGGGTCAGTGTGTTGAAAAAATGTAAAGTCCATAATCAGCAGCATGTACTTTTGTGTATTGCTGTGTTTATTATCCTTCTAAGCTGCGTGTCAAATTGGCCATTTCAATGGCTGATACAGCTGCTTCCCATCCTTTATTGCCTGCTTTTGTTCCGGAACGCTCAATGGCTTGTTCGATATTTTCTGTCGTTACAATACCAAAAATGACCGGTATTCCGGATGAAAGGGATGTTTGGGCAATTCCTTTTGCGGCTTCATTGCATACATAATCATAATGGGATGTGGATCCTCTAATGACCGTTCCAAGCGTAATAATAGCATCATATCGTTTGGAATCCGCCATTTTTTTGGCTGCTAATGGGATTTCGAACGCTCCCGGAACCCATGCCACATCTACGTTTTCTTTCTCTACGCCGTGTCGGTTGAGGCTATCAAGTGCGCCTGAAAGCAGTTTGCTCGTAATAAACTCATTAAAGCGGGAAACAACAATACCAATTTTTAATCCACTACCAATTAAATTTCCTTCGAATACTCTATTCATGAAAAACCCTCCTGTTTTCCTTTAAAAGTGTAGAAGATGTCCAAGTTTTTCTTTTTTTGTCTGTAAATAGCGCTCATTTTCTTTTTTAGTAGGCATTTGAATCGGTACTCTTTCTACGATTTCGAGTCCATAGCCAGATAAGCCCGCAATTTTACGCGGATTGTTGGTTAAAAGCCTTATTTCCTTAATTCCAAGATCCTGCAAGATTTGGGCTCCGATTCCGTAATCCCTTAAATCATCTTCGAATCCAAGATGTCTGTTTGCTTCAACAGTATCATAGCCTTGCTCCTGTAGCTCATAAGCTCTCAGTTTATTTAATAGTCCAATACCGCGGCCTTCTTGTCTCATATAAAGGAGGACACCATGGCCTTCTTCTTGAATCTGTGCAAGTGCAGAGTGAAGCTGCGGACCACAGTCGCATCTGAAGGATCCGAAAATGTCGCCTGTTAAGCATTCCGAATGGACGCGGACAAGTGTAGGTTTGTCAGGATCCAACTTGCCTTTTACCAAAGCGACATGCTCTTTACCATCCAGGACATTAGAGTACCCAATCATCCTGAATTCACCGAAAGGGGTGGGTAGAAGAATGTCTGCTTCTCTTTTTACAAGTTTTTCACTTGTCCTTCTGTATGCAATTAAATCTTCTATTGAAATGATTTTTATATTATGTGTTTTTGAAATGTCTAGTAAATCAGGAAGTCGGGCCATTGTCCCGTCTTCTTTGATAATTTCGCATATCACTCCGGCAGGAGAACTGCCCGACAGAATGGCTAAATCAACGGCGGCTTCTGTATGTCCAGCTCTTCTTAATACTCCGCCAGGTTTTGCAAGGAGCGGAAAAACATGTCCCGGTCTTACAAAATCCGAAGGGATACTGTCTGGATCAATGAGCTTCATAATGGTTTCAGAGCGTTCAAATGCACTAATTCCGGTGGTAGAATTTATATGATCCACACTAATTGTAAAAGCGGTTTTATGTGGGTCTGTATTTTGCTGAATCATTGGATGAAGTTGCAGACGATGACCAATTTCTTCCGCGATTGGTACACAAAGCAACCCTTTTCCATGTGTAATCATAAAATTAATCACACTCGGAGTTGCTTTATCTGCTAGACAAACAAAATCTCCTTCGTTTTCGCGATCTTCATCATCCACAACGATAATGATTTTTCCGGCTTTTAAATCTGCAATCGCTTCTTCAATGGAATGGAACATGAGTGGTTCACCTCAATTCATGGTTTTTACATAAATCCGTGTTCTCTCAGGTAAGCTTCGTCTAGCTTCTGGCTTTTTGCCTGGCTTTTCAGAAGTTTTTCCGTGTACTTCGCTAAAATATCGCATTCTATATTCACACTGTCACCCGGTTTTTTTTCCCCTAGAATGGTCTCAGTGAGAGTGTGGGGAATTAAGGAGACTGTAAAAGAGTGTCGTGAAAGATCGAATATCGTTAGACTTGTTCCATCCACCGCAACGGAGCCTTTCATGACCATGTAATGCAAAAGGGATGGAGAGACTTCGATTTCGTAGTACACGGCATTTTCCATTCGCCGCTTGTGTTTGATGATTCCGGTCCCGTCAATATGTCCGGTTACATAATGTCCTCCAAGACGTGCACCGGAAGCCAAAGCACGTTCCAGATTCACTTGAGAACCTATTTTGATGTGGTTTAGATTGGTTGATTTAACCGTTTCGGGCATCACATCAACAGAAAATGCTCCGTCGTTAAAGGAAGTGACAGTTAAGCAAACGCCATTTACCGAAATACTGTCACCAATGTGGACGTCAGAAAGAATTTTTTCAGCAGCGATTGTCAGACGTAAAGACATCGAACTTTGCCGAACTTCTTTCACGAAGCCGATTTCTTCTACAATGCCTGTAAACATGATTAACTCCTTTCTGGAACAGCTGTTATTTTTAACTCCCTTCCAGGCTGTTCAACGGACGTCAATAAAAGGGAAGGAACCTCTTTTAAGAGCTCAAAAAAGAAGGAGCGGTTGTGCCGCAAATCCATTTTGGGACAATATATGCAATGATTTCTTGGAAAAGCTGATCTTCAATAAAACTCGCATGAATGGATTCTCCACCTTCAACAAGCAAGGACGAAATGCCTTCTTGTCTTAGTAGAGTCAAGACATGTGGATTTTGGACGTTTTCTTCGGGGGATTGAATGATGTGGACATGGGATAAGGAAAATTTGTAATCCTGCATATTGCGGAGTTTTCCCGTAATGACTGCATGGTTCGAGCATAACGTAAATAGTCGCGCCTTTTGATTTGCTGCAAGCCATTTTGATGGCATGGACCTCGGAATGCGGCTCGCCAGCTTTTAAATAGGCTCTTAAACCGCCGTATGGACCCTGGTTCACAATCACTGATTTAACAACAGGATTTTGGCCTAGACACGTCGGTTCTAAAGCTAGTTTCCAATAGTCCTGATCCGTCAAAAATACACCTCCTTTGGCAAAATTTCTTTGAAAATTCGGAAGAATAATGAAAAAATCCACCTATTAAAAAGTAATGAAAACACAACCAATTTCTTCCTGTTTTCAAAGAAAAAACCCCCATCAAAAAGAATGGGGGTCGATCATACAATGACATGCATAGCAAAATAAGAGTTTGAACGTCCAATTTTCAAACTCTTGTTTTCCTTCTCCCATCCAGACTTTTACTGTCGGCTCCGGATTCGCACCGGATCCTGCCCAAAAGGGCTCGCGGGCTTATTAGCCAAGCTACATCACCGCCGATTGGGAATTCCACCCGACCCCGAAGGAAACTATTGAATTGCTCTTATGATAAACTTACATATTTATTTCGTCAACATTTATGTAAACTTTGAAGGAAAGAATTTGTTTTTGGTTATTTTCGTAAAGTTTGTTGCTTTTTTAATGTAATGTAACGATACGATCTGAGTTGATTGTAGCGGAGAGTACTTGACTCCTGTGGGAAAAGGAAAAACAAAAGCGGAAATTTCGAAAAGATCTGAAAAAACTATTTAGTCTTTCGAAGTTTTATTGTATAATTTTCCATACTTTATTTAAATGCGGGGAAAATACCATGAACTTTTTAAGAAATTATATCAAACAGTTCCATCCGATTGTTTGGACACTATTGGTAGGGACGGTGTTTGCCCGAGGCTCTTCTTCCATGACGATGCCGTTCTTGGCCATTTACTTGTCTACTGACCTTAATATGCATCCGTTATTAATTGGTATTACGATAGGAGTTAGTCCGTTGTTGGGAACAATCGGTGGATTTATTGGCGGGCATCTATCGGATCGGTTCGGGCGTAAACCAGTCATGATTTTTGCCCTGTTTACTTGGTCTGCAGTCTTTTATAGTTTTTCGTTAGTTAGTATTCCAATTCTTTTCATTATATTGAATGCAGTAAACGGTTTGTGTCGCTCGTTTTTCGAACCAACATCACAAGCATTGATATCAGACCTGACCGAAAAGGGAAAAAGGATGCGTGCCTTTTCACTCCGTTACACAGCCATTAATATTGGTGCAGCCATAGGACCGTTGTTGGGCGCCTACTTTGCTACAAAATCAGCTGATATATCCTTTATTGTAACAGGTACTATGTACCTCCTGTATGGACTTATATTGGTTTTACAAATGAACAAACATCTAAGAGTCGGGAATATCAGTACGCAACGGAGTCAAATGAATATTAGGGCAGTCTTCCATGTCATCCGCAAAGATCGTATGCTCCTATTATTGATTTTAGGAATGATTCTTGTAAATGCAGGCTATTCTCAAATGGATTCTACTTTGCCACAGTATTTAAAGGATTCCTTCACGAAGGGAGTTTATTTGTATTCTGTACTCTTATCTTTGAATGCCATAATGGTGATCATTTTACAGCTGCCTACGAGCCACATAGCAGAAAAGTTTAAGCCGATGGAAGTAATGGTAGCCGGTGCAGTTTGCATGGCTCTAGGGATGTTCGGGTTTGGCTTTTTTGAGGGCTGGATCGGTATGATGGTTGCGATGGGTTTATTAACATTGGGGGAAATTCTCATTTTTCCATCCAATAGCTTGGTCATTGACCAAATTGCGGATGAAAGCATGAGAGGTGCCTATTTTGGGGCTGCACAATTCCGGAGCTTAGGCCATTTTCTAGGTCCCATTATTGGAGGCTATTTGCTTTCAGGATCTGGTGGTTTTACGCTTTATACGACGATGACTTGTGTCGTGCTGCTGAGCGTCGTTTTCTTTTATATGGGAAGCACTGCTCCGAAAAAAATCGAGAAAAAGACTCTGAGCTCTTAATTTTGGCTGTTTTCATAAAGTTTGTTGCTTTTTTAGTGTAAATTACCTTTAACTATCTGAGTTGATTGTACCGGAGGGTACTTGACTCCTGGAAAATGCATTCGCATTTCCTTCGTGCGGTGTTTTTTCAAAGAAGCATATTCAATGTCCTGCGAGAAATAGAGGGAAGTGGGAGACCCAACAGGCAGTAACGCCGAGGAGTGACATCCCTTCCCGCGGAAAGCAAGTGCCTCTCGCTGCAATCAACGGGCAAACTTTATAGTCAAAAAATAACAATCTATGCGAAAAGAGCCTAAATTTTATATTCGAATGAACTAGAACTACAGCCGCATAGGCTGTAGTTCTCAGACTGTTGACAAACGCTCGCATTCTTCGTCACGAACCCTCCTCCGGTGCTCATTACCATTTAGGGTAACTCCGCTCCTCGCACGGGTTCGTTCCTCGACTGACAAGCGTTTTCAATCAGTCTGAATGTGCGAGAAATATACTTTGTCTCCAACCTAAGAACTACAGCCGCATAGGCTGTAGTTCTTTTTATAAAAAGGCTGTGTTAATTGTTTATTTTATCGAGAGGTATAAATCGAAAAGTCTATATTCGTTTATAAGTTTTAATTTTACCTTGTAATAAAATCCAATTTCAAAGAAATTATGACGCAAATACCTGATCATACAAAAAATGTAGAGCTCAAAATATTGTCGAAAATTGGAAAGTTTTCGTTGAAGTTTTCGTTGAAGTTTTCGTTCAATCTAGTATAATAATCGTGTTGATTGTAAACTAAAAGTAATGCTACAGCAAACAATCTTTACTAATAGTTTACATACTTTAAACATGATTGAGGGTAATTTACGTATGAAAATTGGAAAAAAAATCAAAAATTTACGATTGAAAAAAGGCCTTACTCAAGAAGAGTTGGGGGAGCGTACGGATTTAAGTAAAGGGTATATTTCACAGCTGGAGCGTGATTTAAGCTCGCCTTCAATCGAAACATTTTTTAACATTTTAGAGGTTTTAGGATGCTCGCCTAAGGATTTCTTTGATGAAGAAGTGCTAGAGCAAAAAGTGGTGTATCGACAAGAAGATCAAACTGAATTCTACGATGAAGAGAAAGGGTATCGCATTCAGTGGCTTGTTCCTGAATCAAATGAAAATGAAATGGAGCCGGTACTGCTCACCTTTGAAAAAAATGGTGAGTTTAAGGAATTTGAGCCTTCTTTATCGGAAACCTTTGCTTATGTGCTTTCAGGGCGAATTAAAGTGATTTTAGGGAAGCAGGCATACACTGCAAAAGCAGGAGAGGCAATCTATTATCATGCCTCGGAAGAGCATCAAATTGTAAATAACCATGATGGGAAGTCTGAGTTACTTCTTGTTGCAACAGAATCCTATTTGTAGGGAGAGCTAAAGGAACGAAAATGATTAGACAGCATGATCGACAGGAACATTAAAGAATCTAACATTTTATGAAGAGGGAGACCGTTATGTCAGATCAAACGATTATACGATTTGAAAATGTTACGAAGCAGTACGATGATGATCCTCCTGTACTAAATCAAGTAAGTTTTGAGATTGAAAGAGGGAAGTTTTACACGCTGCTTGGTCCTTCAGGCTGTGGTAAAACAACCATTCTTCGTTTAATAGCCGGATTTATTGAGCCTTCTCAAGGTAAGATTTATATGAATGGTAAGCTCGTCAACAATGTCCCTGCCAACCGCCGCCAAGTGAACACAGTGTTTCAAGACTATGCCCTATTCCCGCATTTGAACGTATTTGAAAATGTAGCTTTTGGTCTTCGGATTAAAAAAATGAAAAACGATCTCGTGCAAAAAAAGGTAAAAGAAGCCCTTCGTTTTGTAAATCTAGAAGGTTATGAAAATCGCGAAATACGCGAAATGTCAGGTGGTCAGCGCCAGCGTGTAGCCATTGCTCGAGCGATTGTCAACGAGCCTGAGGTCATCCTTCTTGACGAACCACTGTCCGCTTTAGATTTAAAGCTTCGTACGGAAATGCAGTATGAGCTTCGTGAGCTCCAGCGCCGTCTTGGTATTACGTTTATTTTCGTTACCCATGACCAAGAGGAAGCACTTGCGATGAGCGATGAAATTTTCGTCTTAAATAAAGGGAAAATCGAACAAAGTGGAACTCCTACCGATATTTACGATGAGCCTATTAACCGATTTGTGGCAGACTTTATCGGGGAGTCGAATATTGTAAAAGGTAAAATGATCCACGACTACTTAGTTGAATTTGCTGGTAAACAATTTGAGTGTGTAGATCAAGGCTTGAACCCGAATGAGGCGGTTGAAATTGTGATCCGTCCTGAAGACCTAGAAATTACGACTCCAGAAAAAGGAAAGCTTCAGGTGAAGGTAGATACTCAGCTGTTCCGTGGCGTTCATTATGAAATTTCCTGCTACGATCAAGATGGAAACGAGTGGCTAGTGCACTCAACAAAAAAAGCGACAGTGGGCGATGAAATCGGGCTTTTCTTCGATCCGGAAGCGATTCACGTTATGCGTCCGGGCGAAACAGAGGAAGAATTTGATAAACGTCTAGAAGCGTATGAAGAGGTTGGCCATGAAAAGTAATGCGCGCGCTCTTTATATGATTCCTTATGTATTATGGATTCTGCTTTTTGTTATAGCGCCCATACTGTTAGTGCTATATTATTCTTTCTTCAATATTGAGGGAGAATTTTCTTTCGTCAATTACGAAAAATTTTTTACGCCCGTTTATTTAAATATGACACTTAGCTCATTTTGGTATGCTTTTTTAATTACCTTCTTTTCCTTGATTGTTGCTTATCCTGCTGCCTATTTGCTGACAAAGACAAAGCATAAGCAGCTATGGCTGCTGCTGATTATTTTACCGTCTTGGATTAATCTTTTATTAAAAGCGTATGCGTTTCTTGGTATTTTCGGAACGTACGGTCCCATTAACGCATTTCTCGATGTTCTAGGCATCGGTTCTAAGCAGATTCTGTTTACGGATTTCAGCTTTGTATTTGTATCGGTTTATATTTTCATACCGTTTATGATTCTGCCTATTTTTAATGCACTTGAAAAATTGAATCCATCTTTGGTAGATGCAGCCCATGATTTGGGTGCTTCCAGCTGGACAACATTCCGCCGAGTTGTATTTCCACTAACGATTGATGGGGTTAAAGCAGGCTGCCAGGCAGTTTTTATTCCGGCTCTCTCACTCTTCATGATTACACGCTTGATTGCCGGAAATAGAGTTATTACATTAGGGACGGCCATTGAACAGCACTTCCTTGTTACACAGGACTGGGGAATGGGTTCCATGATTGCAGTGTTCCTAATTATTGCGATGGTATTGATTATGATTGTAACAGGAAATCGGAAGCGAGGGATGAAGATTGAAAAGAAATGGTAAGCTTTCAACTTTATATTTAGCAATCGTCTTTATCATCCTGTATGCTCCGATTTTTTACCTAGTGTACTACTCCTTCAATAGCGGCGGTACGATGTACGGGTTTGAAGGCTTCACACTTGATTGGTATAAGGAAGTATTCCAGGATACTAGATTGTTGATCATTGTTTTAAACACTTTGATTATTGCACTATTATCTGCGGCCATTTCCACGATCATCGGGGTTTTTGGAGCCATAGGCATCATGTATGTCAAAAGCCGTCAGATGAAAAATACGTTGTTATCGTTAAACAATGTTCTCATTGTCAGTCCTGACGTCATCATTGGGGCGTCGTTCCTGATTTTATTTACAATCATCGGTATTAAGCTCGGTTTTACGTCTGTCTTGCTGTCTCATATCGCATTTAGCATACCGATTGTCGTGATCATGGTGCTTCCTAAGCTTCAGGAGATGAGCCCGACCTTAATCGATGCAGCGCTTGATTTAGGTGCAAGCCGTTGGGATGTATTAACAAAGGTCATCTTGCCGTTTATTTCACCTGGTATTTTTGCCGGGTTCTTTATGGCTTTAACGTATTCGTTAGATGATTTTGCCGTGACTTTTTTTGTAACGGGTAACGGTTTTACGACGCTGTCTGTTGAAATTTACTCCATGGCGCGCCAAGGGATTTCCTTGAACATTAACGCGTTGTCAACTCTGTTATTCTTGTTCACAATCGTCCTTGTGATTGGCTATTATTTCATCAATCAGCGTAACACTCGTCCGAGAGGAGTGACAGTCAAAAAATGAAACAGCTTGTAAGAGCTTTTATTCTTGTATTTGTCGTTTCCTTCGGATTGCTATATGTAGTGGCTGAGCTGAACTCCTCCGAGGGCTACTCTGGAGATAACACGCTGACGATTTATAACTGGGGAGACTATATTGACCCAGAGCTGATTGATAAATTTGAAAAGGAATCGGGTTTGAAGGTCATTTACCAAACGTTTGATTCCAATGAAGCGATGATGACAAAAATTGAACAGGGTGGAACAACGTTTGATATCGCAGTTCCATCCGAATATGCGATTGCAAAGATGAAGGAAGAAGATTTGCTAATACCACTTGATCATTCTAAGCTTCCCAACCTAAAATACATCAATCCACGCTTTATGGATTTATCTTTTGACCCAAAAAACAAATACTCCATTCCTTATTTCTGGGGAACAGTGGGGATCGTGTATAACTCCGAAATGCTAGATGGGAAAAAAATTACTAGCTGGAATGACCTTTGGGATCAGGATCTGAGAAATCAAATTTTGCTTGTAGACGGAGCTCGCGAGGTAATGGGCATGAGCTTAAATAGCCTAAATTATTCTTTAAACGACACGAATAAAGAGCATTTGATTGAGGCCAAGAAAAAGCTCGATACCCTGACTCCAAACATTAAAGCGATTGTTGGGGATGAAATTAAAATGCTGATCGCCAACGAGGAAGCAGCTGTAGGAGTCGTATGGTCTGGAGATGCTGCTGAAATCATGTGGGAAAACGAAAAGCTTGATTATGTAGTCCCTAAAGAAGGTTCGAACCTATGGTTTGACAACATGGTCATCCCGAAAACAGCGAAGAATATTGAAGGAGCTCACCAGTTCATGAATTTCATGCTGGACCCAGAAAATGCAGCTCAAAACGCAGAGTACGTCGGCTATTCCACCCCGAATGAAAAGGCTTTGGAATTACTGCCTGAAGATATTTCAGGCGATGAACGCTTTTATCCTGATGCCGAGCTAACAGATCGACTTGAAGTATACGAAAACCTCGGTAAAAAAATGCTCGCCTATTATAATGAGCTGTTCTTAGAATTCAAGATGCACAAGAAATAGTACGGAAAATCCCCTCACCATTTATAGCGAGGGGATTTTTTTTTACTGGATATAATCTGTTGTTTGAATAATTCAACCCATTTTCGAGATAATTCAACCCGTTTTCGAGATAATTCAACCCATTCTCGGAATAATTCAACCCATTCTCAGAATAATTCAACCCGTTTTCTAAATAAATCAACCCGTTCCGGGAAAGCCCACCCAGAGTATCATTTCTCCTGCTGGTCACAGTAGTAATGCATGGCTTCCCGTAAAAATTTTGCCAATCCCGGCTGAAACTTATCGATGTTTTTGGTGAAGCGGGGATCATCGACGTAAAGGTCGCCAAGTCCCCGAAAAATCTCAAGTGTACAGTCATAATAATGATCTGTAATAAATTGTCTCCATTCAGCTACTGCTTTTTGTACCTCTGGGTCAGATGGTTCATGATCCATTCTTTCAGCAATACGACGGTAAATATCCCCTGTTGTAGCCTGTATTCTTGCCCAATCTTCTTTCGTATATTGGCTTGTTCGCTTTTCGACCGCCTCTACTCTTTCTTTTCCGTACCTTTGCTTTGCTTCCTCGGAATATTTCTTTTGGTGCTCTTCAATTTCTGACATATCAAAGCCTTTAAATAGATCTTGACCACTCATTTCTATTCCTCCTTCGAGCGACTGTACGGTTTCTTGAACTGTCTGAAGCATGGTTTCTAACCGCTGCTTCTTTTTGAGTAATAGTTCCCGATGATTCTCCAATGCCTTTTTTCGATCAAAGTTGGGACGATCAAGAATTTCTTTAATTTCCTGTAACGAAAAACCAATTTCTTTGAAAAATAAAATTTGCTGTAGCCGTTCCAGATTTTCTTTTGTATAAAGCCGGTAGCCTGCTTCTGTTGTTTCTGCAGGTTGTAATAGTCCAATATGATCGTAGTGGTGAAGAGTTCGAATACTGATTCCGGCAAAATCCGCTACCTCTTTAATTTTATACACTTTATCACCTCCAGATTTAGCGTAAGCTATGACGTAACGATAGGGTCAATAGCTAAATGTCATTTCTTCGAAAAAATAAACATCAGCAGAATTAGATGCAACGGATGGAAGATTCACTTTATCGTTTGTGAATTTTTTGTCAATTATTACTAGAGATATTGAAATAGGAGATTAAAAGAGTATAATGATAATGATAATTATTATCATTGAAGGGTTGGGGGATATAAAATGAATAAACCATGGAAAGTAATGTCCACTTTAGCAGTGGCTTCTTGCTTGTTGCTTTCTACAGCTTGTACGAACAATGACCAAGCTACCAATAGCAAGCCAACAGAGAAAGAAAAAGAAGCGCAGGCTGTTCGTAAGGAAAATTATGAAGTACGTGTTTCAGATTATACATACGATAATGCAGCCAATATGTTTGCACTAACTGAATTTGAATTATCAGGCGAACCGTTAGTTGAGGGATTAGGGGTTGATTTGGATACTCTAGACCCGGGAAAAATAAACGAGCCGAGCGCATTTGATTATACAGCGGCAATCGAGGCATACGAATATTCAGAAGAAGCTATGATTGAGGTTGTAGAAAAATCTGGTCTTGGGCTTCATTTAGTACATGGACCTGCATTAAAGCATTGGGCAAAAATGAAAGGATTAACACCTGAGGAGGCTCTCTCAGAACGATATTATGAGCTGGCGGATTCAGTCGGTTATCCGCGAGAAGAAATTTTTCAAAATATGTTTCCTACAATGATTGAATATACAAAAGGCGATCCTCACTATCCTCAAGAAGTAAATATAGACGAATATGCATCGAATGATGACGGTACGTATGTACCTGTTTATCAAGTGGATTATAAATCGGTGCGATGGGATCGCTCTAAAATGGAGAAGCAGTTAAATCCTTCTGCGTATGGAGCAACCTTTTTAAAGCAAGTGTTATGGGCTAGCGACTTTTTAGGAGGTTACCATAACACAAAAACAGATGAGGAATTAGAGGGCAACACACCAAATGACGATCAAGCTGAAGATGTTGCCTTAGGTGTTAGCTCAGCCGACGGTATGCAAGGCATGATTTTAGCTGAAGAAATTTGGAACAAGCTTAATTTTGTAGCAGATCAGCTATTTATGGATGGAAAAAATAAAAAATTAACAAATATTAAGCCTGGAACGTTATATAACCCGGAAGAAGGCTTTGTATATTTGCCTCATAAAATCGAAGTGATGGAAGATGGCAATGATGTAGCGCCAAAAGCTAGTCAACTTAAAGTAGTAGATTCAAAGAGTTATTTACAAGACCAGTGGTTAATGCTTTGGTCAGGATCTGAATATTTCGGAATGACTGATCAAAGACCAGAAAGCAAAAATGTAGCCCCTTCCTTTAGAGCTGTATTTGATGGTGCACCTTATCCAAAAGCAGAACAGAAAAATATTGACAGCACGATAGAAAATGATGTTCGTTCAAACGATCCTTATTCTGTAAACCGTGATGTGCTTCTACATGTATTCAAAAATATTGATGCCATGCACTTTAATAAGGAAAAAGGTTTCTTTGTTACTGAACATACTGGAGAGCAAGCGGGAACTTATATGGATACATTCCAAGCGGGATATACAATGGAAGCGCTGCGTATTTTCCAAAGAGCATTTGATGGAATGCCAGTTGGCTATGGCAGCGGTGAAGAAGGTGAAGCGCTGCAAACGGCAGAAGGTAAACGTGCAAAAGAACTTATAATCAAGCAAGCAGATTTCATCATGAATGAACTAATGCAAGATCATGGATTAGTGGCAAACGGTTTTGATGTAGAAAAAGGTGTGGATACATCTGAACCTACATTAAAAGCCCAATTAGGTGCGATTAGAGGATTAACAGCAGCTTATTTAGCCACTAAGGATGAAAAGTATCGCGAAGCAGCTAGAAAGCTATATGTGAAGATGGATGAATATTTCTTAGACAAAGAATTAAATCTGTATCAAACGAAAAAAGGTGAATGGAAATACGATCCTTATGTTGCCGGTGTGCTTTCTGCAGCTTTTAGAGTGGGGATCCAAAATCTTTCTAATACAGGAAACGAATCGGAGCAGCCTGAAGCTTTAGAGATCGAATCGATTACCTCTAAGTATGTAGATTTCCATGAAAAAATAATAGATGGTCCTGCGTTAGATCAAGGAATGATCACAAGCGAATTTTGGGATACTGGCGATTTCTACAAAGCAGGAGACAAGTCTGGCAATACAGACGGAGACAACGTACCACAAATTCAAGCTGGGCACGGCCAATATGGGATTGCTCCTGTTCTCGTACCAGTAGAGCTTAAAAAGAAATAAAGGTGAGAGCCATTGAAGCGATTTGGATGGACATTGATGCTTTTCATTACAGCTGTACTCTTAGGATCTTGTTCTACAAAAACCATTCAACAGGAACGAGCAAAAGAGATCATAAGAGATTATTCTCTTAACAGCAATAATATTGCTATCAATAAGAGGAATACGTATATCTATACTGCTAACTTAGACGTTCACACAGTAACGATCTACAATGTAGAAAAACAAAAGGTTGAAGCAGAAATTCCGGTTGGAAAAGAGCCCAGTCAGCTTGTTTTAAGTCCAGATGAAAAATATCTATATGTATCCTGCTTATACGATCATCAGGTGGATATTGTTTCTCTAGAGCGTAAAAAGGTCGTGGACAGTATTCAGACTGGTATTGAACCATATGGGGTTATGACGAGTCAGGATGGCAAGAAATTGTTTGTTTCTAATTTCCGATCTGGTAATCTGCAAGTTTTTAACTTGAAAGATAAGAAATTAGTAAAAGAAGTACAATTAGGAGACAGACCAAGAAGCATCACCATTACATCAAAGGGAGATAAATTGTATATTCCGTTATATTTAGAAGCAAAGATTTGTGTCGTCGATCTAAAGAATTACGATGTCGTTAAGACGATTCAGCTGCAAAATTCCCCTGATCTTCCGGACCATAAAAAAAGTCAGGGAATTCCTAACACACTAGAACAGATCGTCATCACTCCTAATGGAAAGACAGCTTGGATTCCACATTTGTTAACAAATGTAGATACGCCCATACATTTTCAGGAGACCATTTTTCCTGCTGTTTCAGTCATCGATACAGTAAACGACCAAGAACTAATAGAACAAAGAAAAGAGCTCTTTGAGGAAATGAATGTACTAGATTCAAAAAATGAGACGATGATTGTGTCGAATCCATATGATGTAGCTTTTTCCAAGGACGGCTCCAAGGCATATGTTGTGATGTCTGGAAGTGAGGATTTGGTTGTATTTGACTTGAAAAGAGGTGGAAATGCAACGCAAATTCTAAGAAGAATGAAAGGGAATAATCCAAGAGGGATTGTGGTAAATGATGAGGGGACTACAGCTTATGTACATAATGCAATGAGTCATGATTTATCCATTATTGATCTAGGAGGCTCCTCACCTTACGCAAGGGTCAAACAAACAACAGAACCGATCTCTCTGATCAAAAAAGACCCTCTTTCTGAGCTTGTAAGAGAAGGGAAAACGATATTTTATAGTGCAAACAGTGATGAGTTTGCAACAGATATAACAGGAAATAACTGGATGAGTTGTGCTTCCTGTCATAGCAATGGTGAAATAAACGGTTTAACATTGATGACGCCGAAAGGACAACGAAATGTTCCGAGTAACGTATTAACGACAAAAACAGGTTTATTTATGTGGGATGGAAGTCGGGATGATTTTACAGACTACATCCATACTGTCCAAGGAGAAATGGGAGGGATGATGGATTTCGATCCGAGTGCACCGCTTCCACCTGAGGTACAGCATATGTATGATGCGATGTTTGCCTTTTTAGATCAACCAGATTCTTTTCCTGTTCCAAAAAGTCCTTATCGTAATGACGATGGTTCTTTATCCAATAAAGCGAAAGCAGGGGAACTACTTTTTAAGGGAAAAGGAAATTGCTTGAGCTGTCATGGTGGAGAATTTTTAACAGATAGCACTTTGGCGGTCAATGCTGAAGGAGCGTTAACGACAGACCGTGTAGAATTTCTGCATAACATCGGTACAGCTAACAAATGGGATCAGGATTCTGATGGTGATGCTAGAGGAGCTTTTAAAAACCCTAGAAAAAAAGGATCCTATGACACTCCGACATTAAGAGGTGTATGGGCTACAGCACCTTACCTACATGATGGCTCAGCAAAAACAATTGAAGAAGCTATTATGAAGCATAAAAACCATTCTATCCCAACATTGTCCGATGAAGAAATACAATCTATTGCAGAATATGTAAGAAGTCTTGAATGAAATAAGAAAAAGAGCGGATCAGAAAATCCGCTGCTTTTTATGTAATATAAATATTTTCTTCATTTAATACAATAGCACAAATGTTTTACAAATATAGAAAAAGAACGTCAAATAATATTAAGAAACACGAGTTATATATGTTAATTCATTTAAAATCTAATTTTAAAATAATAAATATAATTTTCAGAACTTATTATCTTGACCTTTAATTCTTATCATACTATAATTTCGAATATCATTATTTTTAATAATTAAAGCATTGAAGAGATTTTATTAAGCCTGTCTCCCTGTTTTAAGAGAATCAGTGGTTGGTGGAAACTGATACAAAGACAAGGTGAATTTCAGTCTTGGAGCTTTCCTTTTTTGCAATAGCCATGGAATTGCAAAAAGGACGGTTTGGACCGTTATTTCCATTAAAGCGGGAAGCAGAAATCGTCAGCTTCCAAGTAGGGTGGTACCGCGTGTTCAGCCACGTCCCTATCTAGAATGAATAGATAGGGATGTGGCTTTTATTTTTGCCGTAAAGAAAGATTATTTTTGAAAATACAGTAGGTAGAAGAAAGGAAGAAGGCGTCATGGAAAAAGAACAATGGTCATCACGAATTGGCTTTATCCTTGCTGCTGCCGGTTCTGCAATTGGAATCGGGGCTATTTGGAAATTGCCATATGTAACAGGAGTAAGTGGAGGAGGAGCTTTCTTTCTTTTATTTATAATGTTTTCCTTATTTATTGGATTGCCATTATTGTTAGCGGAGTTTGTAGTAGGTAGGAGTACAGGAAAAGATGCGATCCGTGCATATCAAGCAATCGCACCTAATACGAGATGGCATTGGATTGGTATATTGGGGGTTGTTACCTGTTTTATTCTGCTTTCCTTCTATAGTGTAGTTGGCGGTTGGATTGTCATTTATTTTGTAAAAGGACTATATGGTGGAGTCATTGAAAAAGGGGCAGATTATGGTAGTTTGTTTGGTGAAACAATTGCCAGCTCATGGACTGTACTGGCAGCACAGGGTATGTTTTTGCTCATTACCATCATTGTTGTCGCTAAAGGTGTACAGCAGGGAATTGAGAAGGCAAGTAAAATCTTAATGCCGGCTTTATTCATCTTGTTTGTGATCCTGATTGTTCGTTCTCTGACTTTAGAGAATGCGATGGAAGGCGTTAAGTTTTTCTTGGAGCCAAATTTTTCGAATATCACTTCTGAAAGTATTTTGTTTGCGATGGGGCAATCCTTCTTCTCGCTAAGCTTAGGGGTATCGGTAATGGCGACATACAGCTCCTATCTTCCGAAGAATGAAAGCATTGTCCAGCCGGCCATGTCGGTAGTTACGATGAACTTGTTTATTGCTCTATTGGCAGGCTTAGCTATTTTTCCGGCTGTATTCTCTTTTGGATTTGAACCCGCAGAAGGACCAGGATTATTGTTCATCGTCTTGCCGGCTGTCTTTGAAAAAATGGTATTTGGAGAATTGTTCCTTCTACTCTTCTTGGCGCTATTCTTATTTGCGACGTTAACTTCGGCCTTCTCAATGCTAGAAATTGCTGTTGCAACATTAGCTAAAGGGAATATGAAAAAGAGAGCTTCCTTTTCTTGGACAATCGGAATCCTTATTTTCATTCTTGGAATTCCTTCTGCGCTTTCGTTCGGGGTACTTGGGGAACTGACTTTGTTTGACAAAAATATTTTTGATATTGCAGACTTCTTGGTGAGTAACATCCTATTACCAATTGGAGTATTGCTCATTTCAATTTTTGTTCCTTTGAAAATGAAGAAGGAAGTGTTAAAGCAGGAACTCCTTCAACATTCTAAGGGAGGAAGTTTTCTATTCTCTCTCTGGTACAATGTGATGAGGTTTGTTGTACCTGTTGTGATTATCGTTGTGTTTCTGGATTCTTTAGAAATTATATAAAGCATATGAAAAAGGAAGCTGTCACCTGTACAGCTTCCTTTTTAATTGATCGTAAAAACCTATAAAGGGTTATTGATTTGTAATACTGGAAACTTTTTTAGGGGCTTTTTCTTTTGCCCAATTTGGGAAACCAATCACAACTGCAATCGCACCGCAAACCGCTATGAGAATTGGATAAAAAGAGTATGGCAGCAAGCTAATTGGTGAGATGCCCGCGAGCTTTGCAGCAGTTAATACTTGAGCTCCATAAGGAATCATTCCTTGAACGCTGCATGAAAAAATATCAAGTAAGCTAGCAGATTTTCTTTTATCAATTTCATATTTTTCGGCAATTTGATTGGCTAGTGGACCTGCCGTGATAATAGAAATGGTATTGTTAGCTGTTGCAAAGTTTGTGAGACTCACTAATCCAGCAATGCTAAACTCGGCACCTTTTTTGGAGGAAATATTTTTTGTCAAGAAGTGCAGGATAAATTGGATCCCGCCATTATAGCGAATTAACTCCACTGTCCCTCCAATGAAAAGGGTAAGGAAAACAAGCTCTGTCATCCCATACATTCCGTCAGTAATAGCTTTTAAGAAAGTAGTAAGCGTAAAACTTCCATCAGCGAAACCAATCACACCAGCCAGCAAAGTTCCAGTTAACAATACAACAAACACATTCATTCCAGCTAATGCTGTTACTAGAACAGCGACATAAGGAATAATTTTAACTACGCTAAACGAATCACGATCTACACTAGCTGTTGAACCGGTTGAAATGAAAATGAAGATTATAGCTGTTAAAATAGCAGCTGGTAATACAATGAAGAAGTTTGTTTTAAACTTGTCAATCATTTCAGTTTGCTGTGTACGAACAGCTGCAATCGTAGTATCTGAAATAATGGATAGGTTATCTCCAAACATCGCTCCCCCTACAACGGCAGCCATGGATAGTGTGACAGAAATATCCGTTTGACTACTAATTCCAATACCAATTGGCGCGAGTGCTGCAATCGTCCCCATTGAGGTGCCCATTGCCAGTGAAATAAACGCTCCGATCATAAATAATCCTACGATCAGCAAATTCTGAGGAATAACAGACATAGCGAGATTAACGGTTGCCTCTACAGCTCCCATTTCTTTAGAAGACTGAGAGAAAGCCCCAGCTAAAATAAAAATAAACACCATCAACATAATATCTATATGACCCGCTCCTTTTGCGAAGCGTTCAATTTTATTCGTTAAGCTTTCTTTTCTGTTCATTAACAAAGCTACAATTGCCGCTACGATGATGGCAACCACGACAGGCAATTTATAAAAATCTCCAGTTATAACACCGGATCCAATAAACAATGCTAAAAATACGCCAAGAGGCAATAAAGCCCATGCGTTTCCTTTTTCAATTTGCATTTGAATGCACCTCACTTAAAATGGATATAAATCGCTTAACAAACTAAAAGACCTCTTCTTGCACACAAGAAGAGGTCTTATTTATTCCAATAAGAATCGCTCTTCTTATCTGTCAAGCCTAGGCTTGCTGGATTTGGCACAGCACTCATACTATGTGAGTCCGCTGCCGAGACATCATAGGGCCAGTCCCTCCGTCTCTCTTGATAAGAAGTTATTCTACTATTTTTTTAAAACAGTCTTTTATTAATTTAAATGGTTTTTAGTAAAAAGTCAAAATAATTTTTTGGGAAAATAGTACTTTTCAAAAATAATGATATTCAAACAATATGCATCTTCTAATAGGAGTACTCTCTCAAAAAATAGTAGCAAAATACTAACCCAGGAACCATTTTTAGGAAGGGAAATGGAAAGATTGTCACGAAGTATAGTAAAAGAGGTGATATCATTTGACAGTCGATTATTTATATAACCCGTACCCTTTAGCGAGAAATAGTGTTTTTGCCAATAAAGGCATGGTCGCTACTTCACAGCCGCTTGCTGCACAGGCAGGATTGGAAATGTTGAAAAAAGGCGGTAATGCCATTGACGCAGCAATTGCTACAGCAGCTGCACTTACTGTTGTCGAACCTACTTCTAATGGAATTGGCTCTGATGCTTTTGCCTTAGTTTGGACAAATAGCCAGCTGTACGGGCTAAACGGTAGCGGTCCCTCACCAAAAAATATTTCAATAGAAGCAGTTAGACGCAAAGGACATGAAAAAATGCCAGCCCACGGTCTCGTTCCGGTAACGGTCCCAGGCGCTCCATCTGCATGGGTTGAATTGTCGAAAAGGTTTGGGAAGCTTCCTTTACCTGATGTTTTAGAGCCGGCAATCAGATATGCGGAAGAAGGATATCCAGTAAGCCCTACGCTCGGGAAATTTTGGGATTTAGCCTATAAGAACTATAAGACACTTTTACACGGAGAAGAGTTTAAGGGATGGTTTGAAACATTTGCTCCAAATGGAAGAGCACCTAGAATCGGAGAAGTATGGAAGTCGAAAGCCCATGCTGAAACACTCCATTCAATTGCTGAAACAAACGCAGAGAGCTTTTACAAAGGAGATCTTGCTGATCAAATAGCCGACTTTTTTTCCAAACACGGCGGATTTTTGTCAAAAGAGGATTTAGCAGCATATAAAGCCGAATGGGTCAATCCGATATCGATTGAATATAGAGGCTATAATGTGTGGGAGATCCCTCCAAACGGTCAGGGAATTGTCGCGCTAATGGCTTTAAACATTGCAAAAGGGTTTGAGTGGAACGATAAAGATACGGTTGATACATACCATAAACAAATTGAAGCCATGAAGCTCGCCTATACAGACGGAAAAGCGTATGTTACAGATCCGAAAGATATGAAAATGGCAGTAGAGGATTTGCTTTCTGAAGTGTATGGTCAGCAAAGAAGAGATTTAATAGGAGAAGAAGCGATGAGTCCCGAACCTTATCAGCCTGTTCATTCTGGTACGGTGTACCTCGCAACGGCAGATGGAGACGGAAATATGGTGTCATTCATTCAAAGTAATTACATGGGCTTTGGATCAGGCATTGTGATTCCGGAAACAGGGATCGCCTTACAAAACAGAGGGCATGATTTTTCGCTTGATGAAACCCACCCAAACGCCTTAAAAGGAGGAAAAAATACGTACCATACCATCATCCCAGGCTTTTTAACGAAAGGAAAGGAAGCGGTAGGTCCGTTTGGTGTGATGGGTGGATATATGCAGCCACAAGGACATATGCAGGTGATTATGAATACGATAGATTTCCATCTCAATCCACAGGCAGCCCTTGATGCACCAAGATGGCAATGGCTAAAAGGTAAGAAAGTAATGGTTGAGCCGCATTTTCCTTCCCATTTGGCCCAAGCACTATCAAGAAAAGGCCATGAGGTTGAAGTGGCTATCGATTCAGGTAGCTTTGGACGTGGTCAAATCATCTGGAGGGATTGGGAGACAGGTGTATTGGTTGGGGGAACTGAAGGCAGAACGGATGGAAGTATTGCCTGCTGGTAACAATTTTTTTATCATTAGAGCTGATTCAATATCACGAGTCAGTTCTATTTATTTGTACTTTAATAGTCTTAATGAGTCATACAAAAGAGTTTGTTCGACTTAACTTTAGTAGAAAAATAGTAGTTATAGTAAACTTTTTATCTATTTTCGTTTAAAATGGAGATTATACTTTCATTTATTAATACTGGGGAGGATTTTTTATGACCTTTAGAGTTCAGCTTTTAAAAGGGCTAATCCGACCACTTATCTATAAATATCAGCTTCAAGAGGCCGAAGAATTTAAACATTATAAGCTGAAATTGGCTTGGCTGTTTTTGTTGAGTATGGCTTTATTTGCGGTGAGTGGTTATTTGGGAATCGGATCAGAATCGATTACGAAAGAATGGACGGACTTAACAAATTCTGAATTTGAAGCAAGGAAACAGTTGTTTTTACTTGGAAAAATTGTTTTAGGATTCATGTTTCCTGTTATTTTTCTCTTTTTGGCTGCTTTATTTTTTTGGAGCATTGTTGAGATTCCATACAAAAAGCTAGTTGTGATTCAAATGTCAGTGTTTTGTATGGCCTTGTTTGAAAAAGCTTTAAATCTATTGATTTATACTGGACTAAATGTCGATCAAGCTTCTAATCCTTTGGCTTTTGGAGTGATTGCCCAGTACATAACAACCAATAAGCTCGTATGTTATTTCTTTGGAGAAATAACGATATTTCAATGGCTAATGATTGGAATCATTTCCTATTATCTAACTGCTTTATCTGGCAAAAGCAAAAAGGTCATCATCCCAATTGTCAGTTTGTTTTTTGCCTTTTGTTGGTTCATTTCAGCATTATTAGCTTATATCAGAATTGGAGTCTTTTTTTAAGAGGGGGTGCATGATTGTGAATAGTTGGAAAAGTGCCGCACTCATTATTTTTTGTGTATTATTTGTGGGTGTAAATTTATATCTACTTTTAAAAGAAGACAGTAAAGCAGCCAGAGTGGCTTATGTTGAAGACTGGCTCCGAGTGAAACAAGATGATATAACGGAAAAATTTGATACGAAAGGTGTATTGAAGCCTTTAGAAGAATTTCCGGTTTATGTGGATGGAGACAAGCAGCCAATTGAGTCCTTCCTTGTGAAAAAAGGGGACCAAGTTTCACCGGGAACACCTTTATTTACTTATTCCTCTGAAAAACTAGAGGATGAAAAGAAAGGATTGGAAGAGGAAAAAACAAAGCTTCAAGGGGAAATAGCAGCTGTTCAAGATCATATTTGGAAATTGAAGTCTTATCAAAATTCTATATCAGTACCAACATCAAAAGTTGATGAAGAGAAAGAATACACAGCTGAAAAAATATCAGAAAGCGAAATCGAGCAGGAGATATACAAACAAGAGCTGGCTGAGGATCGGTTAGAAAAAGAAGTAGTAAAAATAGATGCACAAATTGCGTATCTTAACCAAAAAATTAACAATCTGACGGTCACAAGCAAAGTGGAAGGAACTGTGACAGAATTAAACCAAGACTTACAAAGCCCTGTTATCCAAATTGCTTCCTCTGATTTAGGAGTAGAAGGATTGATGACAGAAGTACAAAGGAAAAAGGCGGAAGAAGGAATGCGAGTAGTATTGTACTCTCCTTTGTACAAAAAGAAGTTGGAAGGCAGTATACGTACATTGCATACATACCCTGCAAATGAACCTCATGTAGAAAAAGAAACGGTTTACCCGTTTACAGCTTCCTTAAACGAGCCTGATTCAGAACTTTTGGCAGGTGCGAAGCTTGATGTTACCGTAATTGTGAATGAAGCAAAAAATGTTCCTGTCATTCCGAACCGTACTTTATTTAAAGAAGACAAGAAATATTATGTATACCGATTGTCAGACAGTGGAAGGTTAGAAAAACAAAGAGTTAATAAAGGTTTGACCTTCGCTGGAAAGCAGGAAATCCAAAAAGGCTTAAAGAAGAAAGATTTAGTTGCAAAGGATCCAATGGATGTGAAAGTGGAAAACGTTCCTGTTATAACGCCACTTCATACATCCAACATTCAAATGAAAGAATTAAAAGGATTATCCAAAAAACAAACGCTTCAATATGTTTTGATGGGGATGTTAGAAAGGTAATGAATACGGCTATGACTGTTACTAAATGGCAGTCATAGCTTTTATTATTTGACTGCATTTTCTATGATTAATATTTTTTGTTGACGGGGTAATGGTGTTTAGGTGATAATATACCCATAAGGGTATTTAAGGGAGGTAACAACATGAGTTGGTCTGTTTGGATTTTTATCATTGTTTCAGTCATTCTCGTTGCAAGTAGGATGGTACCGAGTAAGGGTATCAATTATATATCTGCAGGAGAGTTAAAAGGTAGATTAAAAGAGAAGAATGTTCAATTTATTGATGTACGTACGCCAGCTGAATATAAAGGCAATCATATCCGGCAATTTCAAAATATTCCTCTTCATGTGTTAAAACAAAAGGCTTCTTCATTGGACAAAAATAAAGAAGTTGTGGTTATGTGCCAAAGCGGAATGAGAAGTACAAAAGCATGCAAAATCTTGAAGCAATTAGGGTTTAAGAAAATTACCAACGTTCGCGGCGGTATGAGTTCTTGGAGACCTTAATGTTTAAATAAAGGAGCATTCAAACATGAAAAATATCACACCTAGAGAAGCTAAAAATAAATTAGATCATCATGAGAAATTAAATATTATTGATGTGAGAGAGCCAGAAGAAGTAATGTTCGGTATGATACCAGGAGCAAAGAACATTCCACTTGGAACCATTCCAGAGCATTTAGAAGAGATGGATAAAAACGAAGAGTACATCATTGTCTGTCAATCCGGCGGAAGAAGTATGCATGCTACGATGTTTTTAGAAAATCAAGGCTTTAAAGTCATGAACATGACAGGTGGTATGTCTAACTGGAATTGGGAGACCGTATAAACATTAAAGGGGCAGTCCAATAAGTCGAATTTTCGGCTTTTGGATGCCCCTTTTTATATTCAAGAATATTGATATTTCACCATTCTTGCCTTTCAATTTTTAATGAAGTTGCCCTTTTCGGACAGCCCCTACGTATTTTTCACGCATATTTGGACTGATTGAAAATGCTTGTTAGTTGGATATTTGGGTCACCAAGCGCATAAAATCGGTCGTCAATCCAATGTATCGGTCATCAGGCCCAAAATATCGGTCGTCGTTCGAATATATCGGTCGTCAGGCTCAAAATATCGGTCGTCGTTCGAATATATCGGTCATCAGGCCCAAAATATCGGTCGTCAATCAAATATATCGGTCATCAGGCCCAAAAATCGGTCGTCAATCCAAAATATCGGTCGTCCCCAATTGTTATTTGTTTAAGTGTGAGATGTCTCCTTCGAATTCGATGTGATGGAGATCGTCTTTAATGACAACTTTTGTTAAGCTGGTGTGCCCTAAAGGTGTTTGAGTAAATAGCTTTTCGAGCGGCAGCTGGCGAATATATGCGATGAGAACCCGAAGGAAAATAGAATGAGATACCACCAGAACCGTACCTTCTTTATGCTGCTCAATGATTTTTTGAAAGGCTAACTTCGCACGTTCTTGAACCTGACTAAAAACTTCTCCATCATCTCGATTAAAAAGATGAGGAGTTTCCCAAAATGCTTTGAAATCTTCTGGGTACTCTCGTTCAATTTCGTCTCGTGTACGTCCTTCCCAATCGCCAAAATGCATTTCCCGCAATAAATCATCTTTAATTATGGGAATTTCTCTATCGCCTACAATGATTTCTGCTGTTTCATAAGCTCTTTTACTGGAGCTAGAATAAACGGCATCAATTGGTATATCCTTTAATCTTTTAGCGAGAGCTTGAGCATCCTGTCTGCCTTGATCCGTTAATTCACCATTTCCCCAACCCTGCATTCGTTTTTGAACATTCCATTCTGTTTGCCCATGACGAGTTAAATAGATCGTAAGCACAACGAATAACCTCCTGAATAAAAACAATAAGAATCCATTCATATAATAACCGATGCACCTCAAAAAGAAAAAATTTTCTACTATAAAATTGCATACCATAGTAGGGTATGGTACTATTAAAGCGTGGGGAGGTTTTAAAATGGACACCATAAACCCTAATGAATCAAAATTGCAAAGCGAACATTGTCATACTAGCACTGAACGAAAAAGTCATCACTCAGAAAAAGTAAAGAAAAATCTCATTACGCGGCTAAATCGAGTAGAGGGACAAATCCGCGGTATTAAAGGCATGATCGAAAAAGATGTATATTGTGATGATATTATTACTCAAATTGCAGCCACTCAATCAGCGTTAAACAGTGTTGCCAAATTGCTTTTAGAAGGACACTTAAAAACTTGTGTGCTTGAAAGAATCCAAGAAGGCGACATTGAAGTTTTAGATGAAGTGTTAGAAACTATTCAGCGACTTATGAAAAAGTAGGGAGGATTTCAAATGGAAAAAGTTATTCTTCGTGTAAAAGGCATGTCTTGCGGACATTGTGTGAAGGCTGTGGAAGGAAGCGTAGGAGAGCTTGAAGGAGTTCAAAAGGTAGTCGTGGATTTAAGTCAAGCAAAAGTAGAAGTTGAATACGACCCTGCAGTTGTATCGATTGAAAAAATTAAAGAAACGATTGATGACCAAGGTTACGACGTAGAATAAATATCAGAAAACTCGGCTTAGCAATACGTGCCGAGTTTTTTCAAAATCTCAACATACCCCTGGGTGGTATAAGGAGTGACGACAATGAGTGCAAAAAATAAAGAAGCAGTCTTTCAAATATCCGGGATGACATGTGCAGCTTGTTCATCCAGAATCGAAAAGGTATTGAACAAAATGGATGGTGTCGAGGCTGCCAACGTAAATTTAGCGCTTGAGAAATCAACCATACAGTACGATCCAGAAAAAGTTAAGGCGGAAGATTTACAAAGAAAAATAGAAGCCTTAGGGTACGGTGTAGTGACGGAAAAAGTAGAGTTGAACATCTCTGGAATGACATGTGCAGCCTGTTCAAATCGTATTGAAAAAGGATTAAATAAAATGGATGGCGTAATGAGGGCTTCTGTTAATCTAGCTTTGGAAACCGCAGCCATCGAATATAATCCGGCTATTTTAGAACCGAAAGATTTAATGAATCGAATTGAAAAACTCGGATATGGAGCAGCTGTTAAGGTAGATCAAAACGAAACGGATCCGATGGGTCATAGGCAAAAAGCGATTGAAAAGCAGAAACATAAATTTATTTTGTCAGCCATCTTGTCATTTCCTTTGCTTTGGACGATGGTAGGGCATTTCTCTTTTACTTCTTTTATGTATATTCCAGATTTTTTAATGGATCCTTGGGTTCAATTTGCCTTGGCTACCCCCGTGCAATTTTGGATCGGTGGTCAGTTTTATAAAGGTGCCTACAAAGCCCTTAAAAATAAAAGCGCCAATATGGATGTGCTGGTAGCTCTCGGTACATCAGCGGCTTACTTTTATAGTTTGTATCAAACCATTCAGGCGATTGGATCTCATCACCAAGACCTTCAGCTATATTATGAAACAAGTGCGGTATTAATTACGTTAATTCTTCTTGGAAAGCTATTTGAAGCTAAGGCGAAAGGCCGTTCATCTGAAGCCATAAAAAAATTAATGGGCTTACAGGCAAAAACCGCAACGGTTGAGCGACATGGTGAGGTATTCGAGATTTCTTTAGATGAAGTTAAAGTTGGAGATGTACTGCTCATAAAACCGGGTGAGAAAATACCGGTTGACGGTGAAATCGTCGAAGGACAATCCGCTCTTGATGAGTCTATGCTTACTGGTGAAAGTGTTCCGGTTCAAAAGAGTGTTGGTGATACGGTAATCGGAGCCACTATTAATAAAAATGGTTTTCTTAAAATGAAGGCGACGAAGGTTGGGAAAGATACGGCTCTGGCCCAAATTATAAAGGTTGTTGAACAGGCTCAAGGCTCTAAAGCTCCGATTCAGCGCTTAGCTGATAAAATTTCTGGTGTATTTGTTCCAATCGTTGTTGGCATTGCTGTCGTTACATTTTTCATTTGGATCGCATTTGTCGATCCGGGTAATTTTACAGGTGCATTAGAAAAATTAATAGCTGTGCTTGTCATTGCTTGTCCATGTGCATTGGGACTCGCTACGCCAACTTCTATAATGGCTGGTTCAGGAAGAGCAGCTGAATTCGGTATTTTATTTAAAGGCGGCGAGCACTTAGAACAAACACATGCTATTACCACTGTCTTATTGGATAAGACAGGAACAGTAACGAATGGCAAGCCAGTATTAACAGATGTAGTAGTAGCGAAGGAATGGGATGAAGACGAGCTATTGCAATTAATAGGTTCGGCTGAAAAATCTTCTGAGCATCCTTTAGCTGAAGCAATCGTTCAAGGGATAAAAGAAAAGGGGATAACATTGAAGTCAGTCGAGAAATTCGAGGCCATTCCCGGATATGGTATATATGCTGAAATAGACGGAAGAAAAGTATTAGCTGGAACTAGAAAGCTCATGAGCCAATATGATGTCAGGATCGAAGAGGCTCTTGACCAAATGGAGAAGCTGGAACGCGAAGGGAAAACGGCTATACTTATGGCTGTTGATGGATATTATGCAGGCATGATTGCTGTCGCCGATACGATAAAAGAAACGTCTAAATCCGCAATAGCCCGATTAAAGGATATGGGTCTGGAAGTTTGGATGATTACTGGTGATAATAAACGTACTGCTGAAGCCATTGCAAAGCAAGCAGGAATTGAACATGTTATCGCGGAAGTCCTTCCGGAAGGAAAAGCTGAAGAAGTGAAAAAGCTACAAATGCAAGGGAAAAAGGTTGCAATGGTAGGAGATGGTATTAATGATGCACCAGCTTTGGCGATTGCTGATATCGGAATGGCCATCGGGACCGGTACAGATGTGGCGATGGAAGCAGCCGATATTACATTAATGAGAGGTGATCTCCATTCTATAGCCGATGCAATCTACATGAGCAAGAAAACCATTCAAAACATCAAACAAAATCTTTTCTGGGCCTTTGCCTACAATACTTTAGGGATTCCAATTGCAGCATTTGGATTTCTTGCTCCATGGGTAGCTGGAGCCGCAATGGCGTTTAGTTCTGTCAGCGTAGTCCTGAATTCACTTCGTCTGCAACGGGTGAAACTCTAAGAAGAACTCAATGTAAAAGATAAAGACAAAACAAAGGGGCTTCCAATAAGTCGAATTTTCGGCTTTTGGATGCCCCTTTGTATGTTCAAGAATATGGATATATCACCCTTCTTGATTTTCAATTTTTAATGAAGTTGCCCTTTACAGCCCTTTCTTTATTTGACATAAAGGTGCTTTTCGTTTTACAAACTTTTTGCTTTCTCTTTTGAGCTAAACATGTAGTTTTTGTAGTGGTACTGCATACTGAAAACGATCCCCATGGCCATCATGTTTCCCATAAGAGAGCTTCCGCCATAACTGATGAATGGAAGCGGTATTCCAGTGATTGGAAGGACCTGAATGGTCATGCCGATATTTTGGAACACATGGAAGGTGATCATGCTAATGATACCAGCACAAACATATGAATTAAAATGATCATTTGCATCCAATGCAATTTTTATCAAATGAAAAATTAGGATAAAATATAAACCAATTACAATGCTCCCGCCTATAAATCCAAATTCCTCTCCAATAATACTGAAAATGAAATCGGAATGGCTTTCGGGAATATAGACCTCACGACCTGTAAATCCTTTTCCAGACATCATGCCTGAGCCAATAGCGGACAGTGATTTTTCCAAATGATAAGCTTTATTGCCCGAATATTCATGTGGTGTCAGCCAAGCGTAAATTCGGTCGAACTGATAAGGTTGAATACCCAAATACTTCTCAAGAATATGTGGGAGCTTTAAAACAAAGAATATTAAAGTAGAAGCGATCACAGCTCCGCCTGTAAACAACGGTAATAGAATTTTCCAGCTGATGCCGGAAACGAGAGTCATTCCAAGCATGATGGCGATCATAACTAACGAAGTCCCTAGGTCTGGCTGTTCTTTTATAAGTATAAGGGGTAAAGCTGTTACAGCACCAATTTTTAATAATAATAAGGCATCCGTTTGCAAAGATTTATAGATCACTTTTTCATGATGTTTTACGATTACTCTCGCAAGTACAAGGATCAAAAAAATTTTCATGAACTCAGAAGGCTGTATAGCTCCAAGACCACCAGGAAGGATAAACCAGCTCTTTGCACCATTTTTGATTGGAGCGATAGATTGGGGTGCAAAAATTAACACCAATAATAGCAGGTTTCCGATTGCATAAAGATACCATGATAAATTCTTTAATTGGTCCGGGTCAAAATACATAATAAAAAAAATAATGAGAGCTCCTACTAGATACCAGAAAATTTGCTTTGAAACAAAATTAATGGGATATTGTCCTGTAGTCTGGGCGCTATAAATAGACAGGCAGCTCACCACGAAAAACACGAAGAGTATGAGGCATAATGTCCAATCAAACTTTTCTGAAAAAGTACGACGCTGATCCATCGGATACACCTTTCTGATTTATAATACATAATTCTACCATTTATGATAGAAGCTAACAAACACATTCAAACATGAAGTTTTGTGAAAAAATATTACTTTTGTCAAAAAAAAGTGGTAAAATTTATATTTATTTAGTACGAAATATGTAAGGATCTTGTATTTAGTTTTTGGGGATGATAGGGGGTAGGGGTTTGGTGAAAAACGAACATAGAGAAATCATATACTTACATTTACATGCATCTGATCGCTTTGTCATCTCGAGCGGAATTGGATTTCAGGAGTTTGCCTTCTCTATTCCGAAACCTTTGCAGAATTTACTTCTCTTAAAACATCGATTTGATGATGGGGAGTTTAATATGAATACACTCCTCGAATTTGTTACGCAGGAAAATTTACCACAATTATTAAAAGAAGATGTAAATGGCTATGGAGATTTTTGTTGGGTTGATTTTGATGATGAGATGGGATTAGATGAATTAGAAGGGTATGAAATTGCAGAGCTTCTATATTTGGGTCATGCTAAGGCTCATTTAAAACCGCCGTTTTTTCGGAAGCTTAACAATCATTATGTGTATCTATCACATGATGATGGATGGTTTAATAAAACGTATTATCGTTCACTCGACACCTTCTTTTATATGCTCACTAAACTCCTGCCTTTAAAAATGGAACGGCTCAAGCTCGAAAGGACATGGCTGGGGATCAAGAAAAAGAATGAATATCCAGATGTTCCTGTGGAGACGCTGATGAGACTGTCTCATCTTATGGCTGAAGGTATGACGATATCATTAAAACATATCCAACAGACACGAAGTCGCTTGGAAATCCCAATTTGGGTGCTGGGAGATTTTATCCATATGGATGATATGATGGAAAGTTTTTTAGATACAGTCGGACATGAACCAGAGGCCAAAATCATTTATCAAAGAAAAACGAGAGAATGGGCTATTATTCAAAAATAAAGTGAAACTTCCATCAGTGGGGGTCTTACTGCCCGTTAATGCGGGATTAATCAAAAAACGCTTGGATGACACTTATCCAAGCGTTTTATTTTATACTGATTCAATAAGCGACTTTGAATAGGTATTTACTTTATCAGTTGCAGAATGAGCATCAATAGATGTAAGGCAATAATCATAATAAGCACTTTTAAAAATACACTTATGATGGCTCCTACTTGACCGCCTTGAGTCCATTTAACGAATATCCCTAAAATATGAGTAGGAAGAAAGGGAATAATCACAGTATTCATGAATTACTCAACTATTTTACGAAAATCGTTCAGATCATGGAGTTGTATGCCTAGCTGTAGATTTCATATCATAATTGTGGGAAGTAAGATTTAATGAAACAAAAACATTTAGATCATTTGTACACATTTTCGTTTGAAAATGAAAGTGTTACAATATGGATGGAATGATTATTCGGAGGTTATTAGATGAAAACAAGAATTGGGTTATTATATGGTGGTAAATCTGCGGAGCATAAGGTTTCGCTTCAAACGGCTCTCGCAGTTAATAAGGCTTTAGATTTTAATAAGTTTGAGATATATCCAATTTACATTACGACTGAAGGGAAATGGATCACTGGACCCCAGTTAACAAGTCCGGCAAGCACAGTAGAGGAACTCGCTTTTCCGGCTCAAAATTCCCAAACACCTATTGCTTTAGGTACTCAGCTTTTTCCTGCAGAAAAACCAGAAGAAAAGAGAGGGTATGATGTTATTTTTCCACTCCTTCATGGACCAAATGGAGAAGATGGTACGGTTCAAGGTATGCTCGAAATCTTGAATATCCCATATGTAGGGAATGGTGTGTTGGCTTCAGCTGCAGGGATGGATAAGGTCATTATGAAAAATATCTTTGCCCAAGCAGGGCTTCCACAAGTGAATTACGTTTGGTTCATCCGTTCGGAGTGGGAATCAAACGAAGAAGCTGCCTATGAGAAAGTAGAAAAGGAACTAGGCTATCCTTGTTTTGTAAAACCTGCTAATTTAGGATCAAGTGTCGGAATAAGCAAATGTACTTCAAGAGAAGAGTTAAAAGCTGCGTTTAAGGAAGCATTCCAATTTGACCGAAAAATTATAATAGAAGAAGGCGTTATTGCAAGAGAAATTGAAATTGGTGTGCTCGGTAACGATCATCCTGAATGCTCTGTTGCAGGAGAAATCGTTCCCAAAAAAGATTTTTATGATTATAAGGCCAAATATGAAGATGGTGATACAGGGCTTATTATTCCAGCTGAGCTTCCGGATGGCGTGTACGAAGAGCTAAAAGCGCTGGCAATTCGCGCGTTTAAAGCATTGGATTGCTCTGGTTTGGTACGTGCAGACTTTTTCTTGACCAAAGAAGGGAAACTATTCATTAATGAAGTAAACACGATGCCTGGTTTCACGCCATTCAGCATGTTCCCGCTTTTATGGAAACATTCGGGTGTGGATTATCCACAGCTTATTGAGAAGCTAGTGGAGCTTGCGAAAGAGCGCTATGAAGAAAAACAAAAAATTAAGTACACTTTTTAACTTAATGGAATGGAAGCAGAGGCTGTAGTCGAGTGACAAAAGCTTCTGCTTTGTTTTCTGTTAGGGCTTCCGAGTAAAGAGATTATTTTACATATTTATAAAATCTTAATTGATTCGAAAAAATAACACAGAATGGAGGCAATCTGATGATTAAGCGAAGCTTACAAGAAATAGCCAGCATGATGAATGGGCAATTGAATAAAGAATATGATATTGAAATCAGAGGAGTATCGATTGATTCAAGAAAGATCGAGGAAGGAAATCTATTTATCCCCTTTAAAGGAGAGCATGTGGATGGTCATCAATATGTAAAGAGCGCCATTGAGAAAGGAGCAGGTGCATCTCTATGGCAAAAGGATGTTCCCAATCCACCTGAGGATATTCCGTTAATTTTTGTAGAAGATCCGTTAAAGGCTCTTCAAGCGCTTGCGAAAAATTATTTAATGCAGCTTTCGGTTAAGGTTGTGGGCATAACCGGCAGTAACGGAAAAACTACGACAAAAGACATGGTTGCCGCTCTTCTTTCTACTCAATATCGCGTTCATAAAACGAGTGGAAATTACAATAACCATATTGGGCTGCCTCTTACCATTTTGACGATGAGCGAAGATACAGAAGTAGCAGTCCTTGAAATGGGAATGAGTGGAAGAGGAGAAATTGAGCTGTTGTCCAAGCTTGCAGAACCTGACTTGGCCATCATCACGAATATTGGAGAAGCGCATCTTCTAGATTTAGGATCTAGAGAAGGAATAGCTGAAGCAAAGCTTGAAATTATGTCAGGGCTCAAGGAGGATGGAGTGCTGATTTATCACGGAGATGAGCCTTTATTAAAAGAGCGTGTAGAAGGTCATTCAATAAGAAATCTAACTTTTGGCTTGGGTCATCAAAATACTGTGTACGCTGAGTATATAAAGACAAGAGAAAAAGATACCCTATTTAAGACTAATTTATATGGCACGGAGTTTGTTTTACCGGTTTTAGGAGCACATAATGTACAGAATGCAATGGCAGCGATTCTTGCTGCGAGAGAATTGGGCATAACACCAGAGAATATAAAGGCAGGTCTCTCTTCCGTACAATTGACCAATATGCGTATGGAAATGAAAAAAGGCAAACGAGGAGAGATCATCATTAATGATGCCTACAATGCTAGTCCGACTTCTATGAAAGCAGCCATCGATTTGGTAACAGAGCTTACTGGCTTTAATAGGAAAATCCTTGTATTAGGGGATATGCTCGAACTAGGACCAAAAGAAGAGGAATTCCACCTGAAAATTGGGGCAATGATTAAACCAGGCTCAGTAGATCAATTGTTTACCTACGGGCGGTTAGGCAAAAAAATAGCAGAGGGCGCTATGAAGGTTTTACCGAAAGAAGCAATCTTCTCTTACGAAGATAAAGAAGAATTAATTGCAACATTAATAAACCAGGTTAGCAAAAACGATCTCATCCTGGTAAAAGCATCAAGGGGAATGAAGTTAGAAGAAGTCGTTCAAGCCTTAATGGAAGGGTAAGGAAAGAATGCTTCTGAAGACCGATCAATCGGAATGACGACCGATTTCCTGCTCCCTAGTGACCAATATATCCGCCTAATAAACGTTTTAATCTGCCTGATTTTGAGTACAACATCCATTGTAAACAATCTAAAGCTGTCCTTTATTTAAAGGGCAGCTTTTGTTATTAAAAACGCTAATTCAAAATACCATGAATGATACAAATATCATCCATGATTTCGGAATGCTTCATCCGAGAAAGGAGCAAGGACTCTAAAAGGGTGGATGCCGTGTCCACTTACATCAATAATAATGAGCCCGTATTCTCCTTCACCTAATTCCGTCCAAAAATAGATCTCACCTGATAGCTGATTGGAAGGTTCAAATATTCCGTTAATTTTCACATAAGGAAAATTCCCCTCTTTAAAAAAATTCCTTCTTTAAGAATACTTTAAAATATTTATATGCAGATTAATTTTTGAAATATTTTCATAAATTTGTTGGATATTCTTAACAAACTAAAATTAATATACGATATACTGAAACCGAATGCAGGAAAAAAGACTTATTTTTCTTTTTTTACTGGGGGGGATACATTCATGGCTGGATGTCCATTTAAATTTTTCGTGCAAAACCAAAATGGAGCGGTCCATTTTTTCCGTAAACAAGATTCATCTCAAGATAAGCCTTCCGCTTCTGTGACACATTCTGTTTCTACCCATTCCAGTTCCTATTATCGTGAATTGATGAATGGAAGAGAAGCTACACAGGTAAAGTTTGTGGGCTTGACCGAACAAGATATTATTAACCTTACTCATTTAAAGCCTATTTTTGAAAGAAACGTAGATCAGGTTGTAGATGCTTTTTACACGAGACTTCAGGAGATTCCTCATCTTACGAATATCATAAAAGAAAACTCCACCATTGACCGACTGAAGCATACATTAAGAAAGTACTTGCTGGATATGGTTTCAGGAGAAGTGGGGGAACAATATGTCATCCGCAGGAAGGTAATTGGTAATGTCCATAATCGGATCGGTCTATTTCCGGAATGGTATATTGGAGCATATACTTTGATCCAAAATGAGGTATTGCATCTATTGACAAGGGAGTTGGAGCGCTGGGAGGATGTAACCGAATATTATTTGTCGTTCCAGAGACTTTGCTCGTTTGATATGCAAATTGCCATTGAAACCTATATTGAGTCTTACACTTCTTCTATGATGAAATTTAATGAAATTGAAGAGCTTCAATATAAACTGAATGACTCAGCTTCGACATTGGCAGCAAGCGCAGAGCAAACAACCTCATCAATTAGCGATAAAGAAAAACAAGTTCAATTGATGCTGGATGAAATCCGTTCGATTCAAATGGAATCCAAAAACTTGATCGAACGAGTAGAAGCAGGCAGGAAAAACGTATCTTCTTCTTTGACAAAGGTGGATGGTGTGGTAGATCTCATCCATTCAACAAAAAGCTTGACTCAAGAATTAAGCGAAAGCTCTGCACAAATTGGACAAGTGGTGAAATCGATTAGAAGCATTTCTAATCAGACAAATATCCTGTCTTTAAATGCTGCCATTGAAGCGGCTCGCGCTGGTGAACATGGCAGAGGATTTTCTATTGTAGCGCAAGAGGTACGCAAACTTGCTCATCAAACAGAAGATGCATTAGATCATATTCAAACTCAAATTACAGCTGTTCAGGAAACCATTGAGAAGTTTGAGAAAAGCTTTCAAATTATCGTTGATGAAACAAGCTTATTTAGAGAAATGAATAATAATATAATAGAAATCCTTGAAAACTCTGTAGACAGTGTCAAGATGAGCGATTCCAGAATTGGTAATTTCGGAAAGGCTGTAAACGATTTTAGAAAGACATTTGAAGAAATTTCAAAGGCCTCTAATCAAATTGCTGAAATGGCTGAGCAGCTAAGTTATTTGAATAACGAGCTGACAGATAAGTTTAAAGCATAAATTAAGATACAATTGATTGAGGTGGCCTTATGAAGCATCATTTAAAATTTGAAGGACAGGTTTAGAGGTTTGTAAAATAGATCAATTTGTAAAAGTTGTTTAGTATTTTACCTCAGAAATGTTTCTGGGGTATTTTTTATGAACGAAGAGTATCTCTAGTGTTATCGGGTATAATGAAAGAAAAAATGTAATGGTGATCATGATGATTGGGTGTTTGTGTATACATGGATTTACAGGTGCGCCGTTTGAGGTTGAGCCTTTGGCAAATTATTTGAGGAAGCATACGAATTGGAAAATTGTTGTTCCAACTTTGCCGGGGCACGGAGAAAACGCGAGCTTAAAGGGAATAAAATATACTGACTGGGTGGAATGTGCCGAAAAAGAACTTCTTCAGCTCTTAAAAGAATGTGAAGAGGTCTATCTAATCGGGTTTTCAATGGGAGGAATGATTGCCTGCTATCTTACATCCAAGTACCCAGTTAAAAAACTCGTTTTGTTAAGTGCAGCTGCAAAATATATAAACCCTAAGCAACTTGCTCTTGATATGAAGGACTTAATAACGGATTTGTTCTATGGAAAGGTAAAAGAGAATGAATTTTACTTACGTTTTAAAAATAAAATAATGAAAACTCCGTTCAGTGCTACACTACAATTTAGAAATCTTGTTGCCTCCTATTCAAAGGCGTTGAAAGAGGTAAGGGTTCCTACATTTATTGCTCAAGGAAAATCAGACAGCATAGTGCCGCCAAAGAGTGCGGAGTATTTGTACCGGATTATCCCAGCAACATATAAAAAGCTTTTTTGGGTAGATGAAGCGAAGCATTTAATCTGTCATTGTGAGGGAAAGGAAGCGTTATTTCGTGAAATCTATGTTTTTTTAACAGGAAAACAACCTGCTAAAAAGGACGATCGAAAAAATATATTTACCTACGTATAACCAATTTGCTTTGTTGCAATAAGATATATCAAGTGTTATTATAATCTTTAAGGCAACTTTCGATAAATATGTTTTTTCATATTGCATCAAGAGTTCAGGACAATAATTTATTGTCCTTCTTGTTTTTTGTAACAATGAGTGTTGTCTTCCTTAAGTGATCATATTGACACTTTCGTATAGTATCTTTTGAAAGAGATTTCTTTTAAATCTTGAGATATAAGAACTTTTAATGAATAAAATAGGCCAATGCACCCAAATTTGTAATGCTAATCATAACGCCCAGCAATTCAGACAGCAGAGTTGTTGGTGTGATTTTGTTTTCGCAATTTTTCTAAATTGTTTCAAACTCCAAGCATCATAGGCCTGTTTTGTGTAAGAAAAAGCTCGGTTCTTTCCTTAAAATCCTTCTTGTTGATATATTTTCCTAGAGGTAGACTTAACGTTGTGTTGGGATGCTTCTCATCTTGTATATCGGCATTTGCTGAGGTTTCAATTGGAAGGTAAACTTTTTAAGGGATATCATTCTTACTGGTGATCATGAGAAAACTTTTTCTAAAGATATACACAATTTCTCAATAAAAGGAGTTAGAAAAATTGACTTTGTTTAGTGAATTAGGACTTGATAAGTCTACGTTAAGATCGATTGAAAAGATGGGATTCGAGGAAGCCACTCCGATTCAGGCTCAAACGATTCCGGTAGCTCTAGAAGGCAAGGATATTATTGGACAAGCGCAGACAGGAACAGGTAAAACGGCAGCATTCGGAATCCCGTTAATGGAGAAAATTGATCCGAAGGCTGAGCACGTGCAAGGAATAGTCATTGCGCCTACTCGTGAGCTTGCGATCCAAGTATCTGAAGAATTGTATAAATTAGGCTATGGGAAAAAAATCCGTGTTCTTGCAGTATATGGCGGACAGGATATTGAACGCCAAATTCGAGCATTAAAGAAAAAACCACATATCATTGTGGGAACACCAGGAAGGCTTTTGGACCACATTAACCGTAAAACGATTCGTTTAGGCAATGTTCATACAGTTGTCTTAGATGAAGCGGATGAAATGTTAAACATGGGCTTCATTGAAGATATTGAAGCCATTCTCTCTACAGTTCCTGAAGAGCATCAAACCCTTCTTTTCTCTGCAACTATGCCTGAGCCGATTCGAAAAATTGCAGAAAAATTCATGCAAGACCCACATCATGTGAAGGTAAAAGCAAAAGAAATGACGGTCGACCGTATTCAGCAATACTATATCGAGCTAAAAGAAGCTGAGAAGTTTGACGTGCTTACACGTTTATTGGACATTCAGACTCCGGAGTTAGCGATTGTATTCGGTCGTACGAAGAGACGTGTCGATGAACTTGCAACTGCGTTAAACCTTCGTGGCTATACGGCCGAAGGAATTCATGGTGACCTAAGCCAGGCAAAGCGCCTTTCTGTCTTAAAGAAATTTAAAGAGGGAAGCATTGATGTTTTGGTTGCAACGGATGTTGCAGCTCGTGGATTGGATATTTCAGGTGTAACGCATGTTTATAATTTTGACATTCCACAGGACCCTGAAAGCTACGTTCACCGAATTGGAAGAACAGGCCGTGCTGGGAAAACTGGTTCAGCAGTAACTTTTGTAACGTACAGAGAGAGACCTCAGTTATATGTAATTGAAAAGACAACCAAGAAGCGAATGGAGCGTTTGAAAACTCCTTCCTTGAGTGAAGCACTAGAAGGTCAGCAAAAAGCTGTAACGGAAAAACTCGTTTCGATTATTGAAAATGAAGATTTATCCCTTTACTTGCCAAATGCAAAAGACCTTCTTAATAAGTACGATGCAGAACTTATTGTTGCTAGCGTGATCAAGAGCTTAACGAAAGAGCCTGATAGTACGCCTGTAAAATTAACAGAAGAGCAGCCTCTCCCTGTCAAGAAAGTAAGGGAAACCTTCTCCCGCGATAAGGGTAGAAACGGAAGAAGCTCAAATGGCCGTAGCAAAGAATACAGCAATAAACGCAGCGGAGAACGTTCAAAAGGAAACTTCAGCCGCGGCAGAAAAGAAAGAACAAAATAAATAGGAGTTACAGAAAGCTGCCCTATTATAATGGGGCAGTTTTTTTTGCGACAAGTAGGTGAGCGAATCACCAGCTCCTGCCCCTTACTAAAAAGTGTAAAAAGTAACGTTTGGCGAGAGTATTCCTGAAACTGGCGGGATTATTGGAAAAACCCGCTGGATTATCAAGAGAACTGGCGGGATTTTTATAAAAACCGGCGGGATTACCACCAAAACTGGTGGGATTTTTAGTGGAGCTAACCCAATTCGGAAGGCCTGCAGTTTTTCTTGGGGACTCTGCGAAGTTTTGTAAGTTTACTGGGTTCTCGTCAGAGCTAGTCGGGCTCTTTCTTCATTTCGTACTAAATAGTATAGAGAGATTAATAGATATTATAGTATACTTACTAAAAATAGCATAAATTGTAAAAAGGAGTTTGCGAATGGGAGAGTTGGAAAATATTATCTCAACGAAGGCTTTAAAGGTATGGAGGTTATCGGGCTTTCTGTATGCTTTAATTGGAATTATTATTGCAGTAGGACTTACGATTGTGAACGAGCTTTTTGATTGGCCGAAATGGTTATATATGATCTATTGGGGATTAGCATTACTTGAATTTGTTCTACTGGTTTTCTTTTTACCTTCTCTTCGGTGGAAGTGGTGGCGCTATGAGGTAAGGGAGCGCGAAATAGAAATTCAAAAAGGGTTGTTTGTTGTTACAAAAACACTTTTCCCTATGGATCGTGTACAACATGTAGAAACGAAACAGGGTCCGATTTACAGAAAGTATGATCTAGCTGCAGTTCATATTTCTACAGCTGCGACAGTTCATGTAATCCCTGCATTGGATAGTCTAGAAGCGGATCATCTGCGACAAAAGATTTCCATTCTTGCAAGTGTGGAGGAAGAAGATGTCTGAACCAAAACGTCTACATCCCATTGCTGCTGTTTCGAATGCAATGAAAACTTTGAAGGAAGCAATCATTCCTTTTATTGCTTTATTTGTTTTTGGAAGCAATGATTCATCGAAATGGCAAAATATAGAACTTATTATCATTTTTGTTTCAGTCGTATTTATTTTACTGTATGGATGGCTTTCTTGGCTGCGTTTTACTTATGTCTTAAAAGATGGAGAAATTATTATTGAGCAAGGAGTTTTTGTTCGTAATAAGAGATACATTCGTTTTGAAAGGGTTCAAAGTATAGCTGTATCGGAAGGCGTTTTGCAGCGTTTGTTTGGATTGGTAAAGGTGAAAATTGAAACAGCCGGGTCTTCTGGAATGCTGGCGGAAGGGGTATTAACGGCTATTTCAAAAGAAGAAGCTGACAGAATTAGCACGTCTTTTTCAGAAATAAAGAATAAAAACAAAAATCAAGCAGAAATAGTAACCGAGCATCATGAGATGGAAGATGTTACACTGAAAACACCGACTGTTTTTCAAATGAAGTTTAAAGAGCTTCTATTAATGGCCGCCACTTCAGGAGGTGTAGGGGTCGTCTTTTCTGGAGCAATGGCCTTTCTCGCTCAATTTGAGGAATTGATTCCTTATGAAAAAGTGTTTAGTCGATTTGAGAAATTTATTTCTTCTGGTGTCGGTGTTGTTGCTGCCGCTATTTTCTTGGGACTTGTACTGGCATACGTGGTAGCTACAGCAGGTATCGTGATCAAGTATGCCTATTTTACTGTGAAAAAAATAGAAGATGAACTTGTTATTACACGTGGTTTACTAGATAGAAGAAAAATAACGATTCCTCTTGATAAAATCCAAGCCATCCGCATTGTAGAAAATATTATAAGGCAACCTCTTGGTTATGCAACGGTGTATATTGAAAATGCAGGTGGATCCGTCATGGATGCAGAGGTTTCGAAGGTTATGCTTTTCCCACTTATCAAAAAGAAAGAACTAGAAAATCTAATTCCTGTTTTTGTTCCGGATTATACAGCTAATGTTTCCATAACATCTGTACCGAAAAGGGCTTTTTCAAGATATCTATTTCGTCAATGGTTTGTATGGCTTCCTGTATCAGTTGCTGTATCAGCCATTTTCTTTCCATGGGGTTTAATGTCTTTGCTTTTATTACCGTTAAGTGGTATATGGGCCTATCTTTCCTATCAGTCAGCAGGATGGAATCTAACAGAAGATCAACTATCGCTACGTTATCGAATCATTTCAAAACAAACCTTCATAGCGAAAAAACGAAAAATACAATCAATGGATACAAAATACAGCTGGTTCCAAAATAGAAAAGACCTTGGTACGTTGTCGGTTTTTATTAAGCTTGGAATTGGCCCGGGATTGGGCAGGGTTTATGATCTCGAAAAGAGTGATATTGAGCAAGTGAAACAATGGTATCTAAATGGATAAACAAACCGGCTGCTTTTTTTTAGCCAGATTATTTTTTTCTAAAGCGTAAGAATAGAGGGGCTAGAATAAACCCTGATACTAAGCCTCCTAGATGACCTATCACATTGATTTGCGGTTGGATAAACGTCATAATAACTCCAATGATTGTCAATGTTAGGATTGTCTGGGAGTTTTGTCTTGTCAAAAGATCTTTTCTTATTAAAACCAGATATAAGTAACAACCTAGTAGACCAAAGATTGCCCCGCTTGCTCCAACGTGAACATATTTTAGAGGCATGAGCCAAAAAGTTAGGATGTTTGCTGCAACTCCTGCTAGTAAATAAAATGAGGTCATTTTGATTGAACCGAACAGCTTTTCCAATGCGGGTGCAAAAATAATAGTAGAGAAGCTGTTAAACAAAATATGGCTGAAGGATCCGTGTAAAAATATCGGTGTAATAAGTCGCCAATATTCCCCATCCGCGATAAATAAGTTAACGCCTGCCATAGATTCAAACCAATGTCTGTCCTCCAAAAAAGGGACATTCGTTAATAAAAAAATCATACTATTTATAGAAATTATAATGGTTACAGCTGGATACATACGTATAAAATCATGAAAACTTTCCGTTCTGATAAACATATTCATCCTCCTAGATTAACTTGTCTATACCAACATGGGGGTGTATACTGTTTCTCATTTTATGAATCCTCTCTCTAGAGACGGAATACTGATAGGGTATGCCAATTAAAAACAAAATAGAAGGCTGATGTGTATGATAAAAGGAATCGGATTAGACATCGTTGAGCTTGAACGAATTGAAAAGATTTTAACTCGTCAACCAAAGTTTATACAAAGAATTTTAACTGAGAAAGAACAAGAAATATATGAGATGTTATCAAATTCAAGAAAAAGAGAATTTCTTGCGGGGAGATTTGCTGCTAAAGAAGCTTTTTCGAAAGCTTTTGGAACAGGGATCGGAAAAGATCTCAGCTTTCTTGATATGGAAATTCTCTATGATGAAAAAGGTAAGCCATTTTTTCACCTGCCCTTTTCGGATGGGGTTCATCTTTCTATAACACACAGCAAGGATTATGCGGCTGCGCAGGTTATCATTGAAGCACGATGAATGTTCTTATTTTAGTCATGAATGCAAAACAATTTTATGAAAAAAGCTTGTCAACACTTGGACATAATCACGGGGTTTGTCTCATATACTCTTATTGCTATAGGTGAGACAAGGCCCGATTAAGAAAGTGATCCTTAATCAGAATGAGAATCAGTTGAGTTAATCGGGTATTTACTATCCGGTATTTCCGAATAGGGAATTTTACGGGCAGTTAATACGGGATAAATTGGCAAGCCGATACTTAAATCGTTTATCGGTGCTTCTCAAGCTTGAGATTTAGAAAACTTGAATAACAACTTTGTGTTTCCATCATGCTTCAAGAATTTTCGCCAATGTTTGTCCATGCCTTTTCGTCTCCCTTTTACGTTCAAATGACAAAAAAGGGGTTGAAAAGATGAAGAAGTTGTTGGTAGTTTTTGCTGGCCTTATGTTAATATTAGCTCTTTCTGCTTGTGGACAAAAGTCCCAGGCTGATGTTGTGAAAGCTTTAAATGAAAAGCTCACTGAGCTGAAGGGATACAAGGCTGATGCAAAGATGACATTAAAGATGGGATCAGAGCCGCAAGTTTATGATGTAGAAGTGTGGCATAAAGATCCAGATTACTACCGTGTAAATTTAAAGAATGAAAAAAAAGACCAGAGCCAGATGATTCTTAGAAATAAAGAAGGTGTATTTGTCCTAACGCCTGCTTTAAACAAGAGCTTCCGTTTCCAAAGTGAATGGCCGAAAAATAGCAGCCAAGCCTACTTGTATGAATCTCTGGTAAAAGACATTATTGATGATAAGTCTGCCAGCTTTAAAGCAACAGATAAGCATTATGTGTTTGAAACGAAAACACGCTACCAAAATAATAAGATGCTTCCTTATCAAGAAATTACTATAAATAAAAAAGATCTTGCTCCTATCAGTGTGAAGGTTATGGATCCAGACAAGAACACGTTAGTGACTGTGGAATTTTCAAATGTTAAGTTCAACGCGACATTTGAAAAAGATGCATTTGACATGAAGAAAAACATGACGGGTGCCCAACTTGAAGTCCCTGTTATGGCCGAGGTTAAGGATGAAGGATTTTCTGTCAAATATCCTGCGCTAGAATTAGAAGGTGTTAGCTTAACGGAGGAAAAAGAAATTGAAACAGAGAACGGTAAGCGCTTTGTTTTAACTTATGACGGTAAGAAGAGCTACACATTGATTCAGGAAAAAGCAGAAGTCGTGCAGACAACTTTGGCTCCGACGAATGTTATTGGTAATCCTGTCGATTTAGGTTTCACGGTTGGAGCAATGACAGCCAATACGGTTTCTTGGACGTATGAGGGAGTGGAATATACTCTAGCATCACAAGAGCTGTCTCCTGAAGAGATGATTGAAGTTGCCCGTTCTGTTCAGGTTGCTCCGATTAAGTAAATCATTAATAACTACTACAGATTTAGCAGACTCTTGTTTTTTGAGGGTCTGTTTTTCTAGGTTTGACACTTCTTTCTCAAAGGACGATAATTTTATCTAAAGAAGAGAACGAGAAGGAAGGGTTTTTGGTGAAGCACGCAGCGTATTTTAGAGATACATGGGCTGAAATTAACCTTGATCATATATTTGAAAATGTTAAGAACATGAAGCAGCATATTAAGGGTGGAACAAAGCTTTTTGCGGTAGTAAAAGCTAATGGCTATGGTCATGGAGATTATCAGGTCGCCAAAACAGCACTTGAAGCTGGAGCAGACTATTTGGCTGTTGCTTTTTTGGACGAAGCGATTGCATTACGGGAAAAAGGAATTGAAGCGCCAATTTTAGTATTAGGGGCAACTCGTCCGGAAGATGCGACATTAGCAGCAAACTTCAATATTGCTGTAACAGTTTTTCATGAAGAATGGTTGAAAAGAGCCGTAGAGCATTTTTATGGAGAGCAGCCTCTTAAAGTTCATATCAAGTGTGACACAGGAATGGGACGATTAGGAATCCGGGAGAAAGATGAGCTTCGTCATTTAGCAGATCAGTTGCTTGCACATGAGAATTTTTTATTCGAAGGGATATATACCCATTTTGCAACGGCTGATGAATTGACAACGACTTTTTATGAGCAACAGCTTGAGAGATTTAAAGAATTACTGTCCGGACTAGATTCTTTGCCAGAATTGGTTCACTGCAGCAATAGTGCGGCTTCTTTACGATTTGAAGATGCGCAATTTAATGCCGTAAGAATGGGGATATCTATGTATGGACTCACTCCCTCACAAGAAATGAAAGATATTTTACCGTTCCCATTAAAAGAATCGTTTTCTCTTCACACGAAATTAGTCCATGTGAAGGAAATTAAAGCTGGTGATGCTGTCAGTTATGGAGCTACTTATATCGCGAAGGAGAATGAGTGGATCGGGACGATTCCAATTGGCTATGCGGATGGCTGGATCAGAAAACTCCAAGGCTTTAAAGTGATTGTAGATGGCAAGCTTGTACCGATTGTAGGAAGAATCTGTATGGATCAATGCATGATTAAGCTTCCTTCAAAATATCCAATTGGAGAGAAGGTAACTCTGATTGGAGAGAATAATGGAATGTTTGTTTCTGTTGATGACGTGGCAGAAAAGCTGGAAACGATTAACTATGAAGTGACCTGCATGATTGGAAATCGGGTTCCCCGTGTATATAAAAAAGACGGAAAAACAGTTTTCATTCATAATCCGTTACATTCTTTAATAAAATAAAATTGTTTTGAAGTAAAAACTGCAGAAAATAGTTTGTGATTTTTTATTATATACGCATAAATTCAAGGATTATTGGACTATAATATTACGGGAATACTGATTGAGAGATCTTATTCAACTCAGTAAATAGGATCTGGTATGTTTTGGCAAATTCTCTTCTTTTGCGTGCTCTTGCCTTATCTGACAAGTGTTTTCAACGGTTTGAATGGTAAACGTATTTGATCATAATGTAATATACTCTTTGCTTTTGTGTGTATTAATGGTAATATGTTACCGAAGTAGTAAAGGTGTGTAGTGATGGTGGAGGTGTATATTTGTGTCTGAACCCAGCGCAACTAGAGAAATAATGATTCAATTACCTCAAAATTTACTGACAGAATTAGATGGATATGTAGAAGAAGTAAATGGAAACCGCAGTGAACTTATTTACCGTGCGACTGTGATGTATTTAAACGAAAGAAAAAAGAGAAAATTTCGTGATCAAATGAAACGCGGTTATGTGGAAATGGCGGCAATTAATTTGAAGATTGCTTCAGAAGCCTTTCTAGCCGAATATGAGGCAGAGCATTGCGTTGAACGTTTAGTAAGTGGAGGATAAGAATTTGGGCTTTAAGCGTGGTGACGTATACTTCGCAGATTTATCCCCTGTGGTAGGTTCTGAACAAGGTGGAACCCGCCCTGTGCTGATTATACAAAATGATATCGGTAATCGGTTCAGCCCTACAGTCATAGTAGCAGCAATCACAGCCCAAATTCAGAAAGCGAAGCTCCCGACTCATGTGGAAATTGATGCTAAGCGTTACGGATTTGAAAGAGATTCTGTTATTTTACTAGAGCAAATACGTACCATTGATAAAAAACGCTTAACGGATATGATTACCCACCTTGATGATGTAATCATGAAAAAAGTAGATGAGGCACTGCAAATCAGTTTGGGATTGAAAGAATTTTAATAGTTGATATTTAAACGCTCTTAAAGAATAATAAGAGCGTTTTTTGTTTGGGACAAAAGGGAATCAGGCACAAATACGATTTCCTTCATGTTGTTATTTTTGGTAAACTGATCACATACATAGAAGAAGTTTGGAGGCTAGGCATTGACTACTACGGTTGATTATAAAATGGAGTTATTCAGCAAAATCTCAGCAGAAATGAAGCTTAAGACTAAGCAAGTGGAAAATGTCATTTCGTTAATATCGGAGGGGAACACTGTCCCATTTATCGCACGGTATCGTAAAGAAATGACAGGATCACTTGATGAGGTGCAAATTAAGGACATTATCGAGCGTTGGACATATCTTGAGAATCTACATAATAGAAAGCAAGAAGTTCTGAGATTAATCGAGGAGCAAGGAAAGCTAACACCTGAATTGAAAACGTCTATAGAAAAAGCCGACAAGCTGCAGGTTGTTGAGGATTTATATCGTCCCTACAAACAAAAACGCCGGACAAAAGCGACCATTGCAAAGGAAAAAGGATTAGAACCGCTTGCTGATTGGCTTTTGTCGTATCCTAAAGAAGGTTTTGTTTTAGAAAAAGCGGCTGAATACGTATCGGAAGATCATGAAATACATACACCTGAAGAAGCCTTGGAGGGAGCAAAAGATATCATTGCAGAGCATCTATCTGATGATGCTTCTATTCGACAATGGGTAAGGACGGAATTTTTTAAGAATGGGCAGATCGAATCTGTTGTTAAGGAAAAAGAAAAGGATGAGCGAGGAGTTTTTGAGATATATTACGAATTTACACAGCCCATTTCCAAGGTTCTTCCACATCAAATTCTCGCTTTGAATAGGGGAGAGAAAGAAGAAATCTTAAAAGTTACCCTTAAAGCTGATGTTGAAAGAATTACTTCTTATTTAGCCAAAAAATATATTCAGGATATGTATGCAATCAGTGTAAATATCATCAAGGAAGCTATCGATGATGCTTATAAACGATTGATCTATCCTTCGATCGAAAGAGAAGTAAGAAAAGAGTTGACGGAGAAAGCCGAAGACCGAGCTATTCATATTTTTGCAGAGAACTTAAGAAATCTATTGTTGCAGCCGCCATTAAAAGGAAAAGTTGTTTTAGGAGTAGATCCTGCTTATCGGACAGGGTGTAAGCTAGCAGTTGTAGATGATACAGGAAAATTGTTAGAAGTTGATGTAGTTTATCCTCATCCGCCTGTTTCAAAAAAGGCTGAGGCTAAGAAAAAACTTCTTTCTTTGTTAGCTAAGCATGGTGTAGAAGTAGTAGCTATAGGGAATGGGACAGCTTCGCGCGAGACCGAACAGTTTGTGGCAGAAACGATAAAAGAATATGGGAAAACGGTATATTATATCATTGTTAACGAAGCAGGAGCGAGTGTATACTCAGCTTCAGATTTGGCAAGGGAAGAGTTTCCGAATTTGCAGGTGGAAGAAAGAAGTGCAGTATCCATTGCCAGAAGGTTGCAGGATCCTTTGGCTGAGCTTGTTAAAATTGATCCTAAATCAGTTGGGGTTGGTCAGTACCAGCATGACGTATCCCAGAAAAAACTTACTGAATCTCTCACTTTTGTAGTTGAAACAGCCGTTAACCAAGTAGGTGTAAATGTGAATACCGCTTCTCCTTCATTGTTGCAGTATGTTTCGGGCTTGTCTAAGACAGTAGCTCAAAACATTGTGAAAAAGAGAGAGGAAGAAGGAAGGTTTGTATCTAGAGAGCAGCTGAAAAAGATTCCAAGATTAGGGGCTAAAACCTACGAGCAGTGCATTGGATTTCTTCGCATCATCAATGGGGAGGAGCCTTTAGATAGTACAGCCATTCACCCTGAAAATTACACGATCGTCAAAAAGCTTTTGTCTAAACTTGGATTCACAAGTGCAGATATAGGTACAGAAGAGCTTAATCATTCTTTGCAGAAATTGAACCTTACGGATATTGCTGAAGAATTTCAGATTGGCCAGATTACTTTGAAGGACATTATAGATCATTTGATGAAGCCAGGAAGAGACCCACGAGATGAACTTCCAAGACCATTGTTAAAACAAGATGTTTTAACAATGGAAGATTTATCGGTTGGTATGGAACTTCAGGGTACAGTACGTAACGTGGTAGACTTTGGTGCTTTTGTTGATATTGGAGTAAAGCAGGACGGACTTGTGCACCTATCAAAATTAAGCAAACAATTTGTAAGGAATCCTCTTGAAATTGTGTCTGTTGGTGATGTAGTCACCGTCTGGGTGGAACAGGTAGATTTGAAAAAACAACGGGTTTCTCTTACAATGATACCACCTAAATAATGTAAAGGACTGACTCAAAAGAGATGGCTTTATTCCTTTTTCTAAACGGAGATGATTTGGAAATGGGAGTATAGTGACTTATGAGTCAGTCCAATTATTTTTTCTATAATAATACCAGCATTGATTTAATAGTCGAATTTGATAACGGTCCTTTTCCAAAAATGCTTTTTGGATTTGTTTTTGCAACCATTTAGGCATAAGGGACCTCCTTAAATTCCATTAAGATTTAAAATATTGTATGTTCATATGGCTTGTTAGGTTTCAAAAACAAATGATGAGGGACGTTGTTGAAGAATGTATGGGGGTATATTATATGAACAATCAAGAGCTTCAAAAATTAACTGAAAAAATATCACTTACCCATTTTCAAAAACCGTTTCGTCATAAAGCATTATTTAACCCAAGGCTTCGATCTACCGGTGGAAGATATCTTTTACATAACCACAATATCGAGATTAATTATAAGTATTTCGAAGAACATGGGATGGACGAACTGATCGGAATCGTTAAGCATGAACTATGTCATTATCATCTTCATATTGAAGGGAGAGGATATAAGCATAGAGATCCAGAGTTTAAGAAACTAATGCAGGAAGTTGGAGCGCCGAGGTACTGCACTCCTTTGGTTAGTAGGCGTAGTACCTCAAAAAAGCACAGAATGTATCATTATAAATGTAAAGATTGTGGGATGATCTATATTAGAAAAAGGAGGGTGAATACGATAAAATATGTATGTGGCAGATGCCGAGGAAAATTAGTATTGGATTCAGTGGAGAAATAAAAAATTAATATTTATTGTTGACAACATGAATTCAAGTAATTATAATTTAAAGAGTCGATAAGATATCAAAGACATTAAGACATACGATTCAGCCAGAGGTTATAATAAAATTTCCGCAATATTCCGCAGTAGCTCAGTGGTAGAGCACTCGGCTGTTAACCGAGCGGTCGTAGGTTCGAATCCTACCTGCGGAGCCATTTTGTTTTGGGGAAGTACTCAAGAGGCTGAAGAGGCGCCCCTGCTAAGGGCGTAGGTCGCGTAAGCGGCGCGAGGGTTCAAATCCCTCCTTCTCCGCCATAGTTATCATGGCCCGTTGGTCAAGTGGTTAAGACACCGCCCTTTCACGGCGGTAACACGGGTTCGAATCCCGTACGGGTCATCTTATTAATGGGAAGCGATTTTATCGCCTCCCATTCTTTGACCTTAAAGGTCCCGTGGTGTAGCGACGAGCGAAGCATCTGGAATAAACAGCGAGTTGTCTCGACGTATTAGCATCTTCGAAATGACTAGAAGAGGAAGAGACAGTTTAAGCAAGCATAGATTTATTAAATGATTAAGTTGGTCCCGTGGTGTAGCGGTTAACATGCCTGCCTGTCACGCAGGAGATCGCGGGTTCGATTCCCGTCGGGACCGCCATCTTTAATTCATCTTTAAATATTGAATAAAAAAATAACACTTGCAAATATTAATGTAGTGTGATAATATATGAGAGTTGCTTCTTGAGGAAGTATTACGATGGAAGTTGTTATAAGATGATTAACTATTGGGCTATAGCCAAGCGGTAAGGCAACGGACTTTGACTCCGTCATTCGTAGGTTCGAATCCTGCTAGCCCAGCCATTCGAGCCATTAGCTCAGTCGGTAGAGCATCTGACTTTTAATCAGAGGGTCGGAGGTTCGAGTCCTCCATGGCTCACCATTTTCATATTGCGGGTGTGGCGGAATTGGCAGACGCACCAGACTTAGGATCTGGCGCCTTACGGCGTGGGGGTTCAAGTCCCTTCACCCGCACCATTATATTTTAAAAAAATATTGACATAACATCGTTGGTTTGTTATCATACAATTTGTCGCTTTCGCGGTCGTGGCGGAATGGCAGACGCGCTAGGTTGAGGGCCTAGTGGGGGCAACCCCGTGGAGGTTCAAGTCCTCTCGGCCGCACCAATTAAATAATATGCGCCCGTAGCTCAATTGGATAGAGCGTCTGACTACGGATCAGAAGGTTATGGGTTCGACTCCTGTCGGGCGCGCCATTATATTACGGGAAGTAGCTCAGCTTGGTAGAGCACTTGGTTTGGGACCAAGGGGTCGCAGGTTCGAATCCTGTCTTCCCGACCATCGAAAATTGTACATTATTAAATAATGCGGGTGTAGTTTAGTGGTAAAACCTCAGCCTTCCAAGCTGATGTCGTGGGTTCGATTCCCATCACCCGCTCCAAATGATTGCACTTTGAAAACTAAACAAAACAATACGTCAACGTTAATTCTAGTTGCTTTTAAGCAACACAATTTATGAGCAAGTCAAGCTCGAAAAAGATGGAGTTGAGAATCGGATTTTCTCTCTTTTAAAACGAAAAAAGTTTTAGAAGCGAGAAGGTCGAGGAAGCAAAGCGAGCGAACGCCGGAGTTTATTATTGATAAATGAGGACGTGAGCGAGCGAAGCTGACGAAGAGATTCGATGCTTATAAAACTTTTTGGAGAGTTTGATCCTGGCTCAGGACGAACGCTGGCGGCGTGCCTAATACATGCAAGTCGAGCGGACTTCTTAAAAGCTTGCTTTTGAGAAGTTAGCGGCGGACGGGTGAGTAACACGTGGGCAACCTGCCTGTAAGACTGGGATAACTCCGGGAAACCGGGGCTAATACCGGATAGATTTCCTCCTCGCATGAGGAGGAAGGGAAAGACGGTTTCGGCTGTCGCTTACAGATGGGCCCGCGGCGCATTAGCTAGTTGGTGAGGTAACGGCTCACCAAGGCGACGATGCGTAGCCGACCTGAGAGGGTGATCGGCCACACTGGGACTGAGACACGGCCCAGACTCCTACGGGAGGCAGCAGTAGGGAATCTTCCGCAATGGACGAAAGTCTGACGNTCGCATGAGGAGGAAGGGAAAGACGGTTTCGGCTGTCACTTACAGATGGGCCCGCGGCGCATTAGCTAGTTGGTGAGGTAACGGCTCACCAAGGCGACGATGCGTAGCCGACCTGAGAGGGTGATCGGCCACACTGGGACTGAGACACGGCCCAGACTCCTACGGGAGGCAGCAGTAGGGAATCTTCCGCAATGGACGAAAGTCTGACGGAGCAACGCCGCGTGAGCGAAGAAGGCCTTCGGGTCGTAAAGCTCTGTTGTTAGGGAAGAACAAGTACCGGAGTAACTGCCGGTACCGTGACGGTACCTAACCAGAAAGCCACGGCTAACTACGTGCCAGCAGCCGCGGTAATACGTAGGTGGCAAGCGTTGTCCGGAATTATTGGGCGTAAAGCGCGCGCAGGCGGTTTCTTAAGTCTGATGTGAAAGCCCACGGCTCAACCGTGGAGGGTCATTGGAAACTGGGGAACTTGAGTGCAGAAGAGGAGAGCGGAATTCCACGTGTAGCGGTGAAATGCGTAGAGATGTGGAGGAACACCAGTGGCGAAGGCGGCTCTCTGGTCTGTAACTGACGCTGAGGCGCGAAAGCGTGGGGAGCAAACAGGATTAGATACCCTGGTAGTCCACGCCGTAAACGATGAGTGCTAAGTGTTAGAGGGTTTCCGCCCTTTAGTGCTGCAGCAAACGCATTAAGCACTCCGCCTGGGGAGTACGGCCGCAAGGCTGAAACTCAAAGGAATTGACGGGGGCCCGCACAAGCGGTGGAGCATGTGGTTTAATTCGAAGCAACGCGAAGAACCTTACCAGGTCTTGACATCCTCTGACAATCCTAGAGATAGGACGTTCCCCTTCGGGGGACAGAGTGACAGGTGGTGCATGGTTGTCGTCAGCTCGTGTCGTGAGATGTTGGGTTAAGTCCCGCAACGAGCGCAACCCTTGATCTTAGTTGCCAGCATTCAGTTGGGCACTCTAAGGTGACTGCCGGTGACAAACCGGAGGAAGGTGGGGATGACGTCAAATCATCATGCCCCTTATGACCTGGGCTACACACGTGCTACAATGGATGGTACAAAGGGCTGC
>NZ_WIAQ01000024.1 GCF_009466385.1 Peribacillus tepidiphilus
CTTTTGTTCCCTTCGCCCTTGATGGCCGTATCGCAACCTTTTTCGACTGTTTGTCAAGAGCGATTGCGGACTTGGCTATTCCTGAAATCCTGGCGGAGATGCCTAGAACTAGTTTTTCATAGAACTTTTGACACTACCATAAAGATTAATCTTTTTTAATTATGGAATTAAAAAAGATTAATGTTAAAACATATGTTTCCATAGGGTTAAAAACAAACACTCTATCATCTTTAGTTCTATATGTACTAACAGAAGGGAAGTAAGTAATATTGATACAAACGAAGAAAACAACCAAAGAAGAAAGGAAGAAAGATAGAACCAATACTATCTGAACTATTTACTCATGGCTGCTAGTCTCCTTTTCCCCTTTTCCCTTTTTCCGTGTGCAACTACTGTAGTATTATTCTCTAAATCTGATCGTGTTGCATCATATCTTGAAATTTCAACACAAACACTATTATCTCTTACCACATACACTATCCCACTCATTAAGATACCTCTCCTAAAAAACTGGATTTGATCCCCTACATTTGCTTTTTTTCTTCCTACAGCTCGTTGATTACCCAACATTGTTCGTCCTCCTTTGGGTTTCTTTATATAACGATAAACATTTTTAAAAAAGCAAAAAGCACCAACTCACTAGTTGCCTAGAAATTTGGTGCTTCCGAATTGATAATATTTTACCACTACTGATTTCGACCTTTCTATGTTGTTTTTTTATCATCTAGCTTCTTCATAAGACAGAAAACGATGCTAAAGGTTGTCGAAAAATTAGGGCTTACTTTCTTTTTTCTTTATGAATTCTTCAATATTTTCACTTAGTTTCGAACTATCGATTCCTCTTCTAACAGCCGTTTCAATAATGAAATAAAGAACAAAAGCACTTAATCCCAACAAAAATATCATGAAACCTATATTTTCCATGTCCACTTCTCCTTATTTTTTTATGTGAATTATAACATGATTTGATTATCCTATTACCACTAATTAGTAATTTGGGACAAATCTACCATTTTTTTGTTGTTATATTGAATATTTTACCAAATATGTTATATTTTATATAAATATGCGCATATTTTATATTTTTTTTTAGGAGTTGATAGTGTTGAAAAAAAGTAAATTTTTGCTTTCGACTATTGCGATTGCTTTTAGTGTATTTGCTCTAAACTTTTCCTCTCCCGCTTCAGCAGAAGTAAAAGAAAAAAGTAAATGGGTAGATTCCAATAACGATGGATTGGTAGACAAAGAAAAATTATCAAAAGAAGAAAAAGAGAAGTTTGATAAACGCGCTGCAGAAATAGATGCATATTTTGCGAAAATTGCAGAGTTAAAATCAAAAATTAATGCATTAGAAAATAGAATTAAAACAGAAGATGATGAAAATTTAAGCAAAGAATTAGCTACGTTACAAGATGAACTTTATGATCTAGAAAATAATACGGAAAAAAATATTGGTCTCAAAAAAGTTGGGAAAACGAATCCTAATTCCGGACTTGTAGCAACTGCTGCTTCAACTGCATCTGACCTTACTATGTCAGGTACCATCTACTTAGATGTATTTAATCCGTCACAGTGGGTGGCAAGAGGAGATTGGGATTGGAAAAATTCCAATTGGGCCAATGATAGATCAGGTAGCGGTGATGTAGGAAAACTTGATGGTTTTGCGGTAATCTTGGATGAAGATATTGACATTTATAGTTATAAACTAAGAACTTACTGGAGTTATAGTGGGAAAGAATCAACCCCTGGTACAGTATATAATGACAAATCTGAAGCTGATAATGGCTGGGGATGGAAATGGCAAGACAAAATTTCTTATGACCAAACATCTACCGGTGGTAGTGTAAAAACCTACAACTCCGGCAGCGGAATAGCAACAATTTACTTCAAATTTGAGAACCCTAACACCGGTAGTGGTGATACAGTTGAGATATCTACTGAGTATGCTCACACTTGGAGTAGTACTAATGTAGATAACATTTCATTTTCACTAACCGATATTTCATTTAGTTTTTCTTCCTCTTCTGCAAGATGGAGTGATGAAGGTAATTGGCCAATTGAACTGTAAAAAGCTAACGAACAGTACTGGCTTCCTCGATCAGAGTGATGGAGAACAGATTCCTTTGGCGGTTGTTGCCGATTGTATGCTCTTTTAGAGCTTGTATGACCAATTCCTTTGTCATAGTTTTGTCAAACGACCAACCTATAATCTTACGAGAATATAAATCCATAACGCTTGCCAAATAGAGCCATCCTTCCGCAGTCGGGATATAAGTAATATCAGCTAGCCAGACTTTGTTCGGTTGATCCACTTTAAATTCTAGATTTAATTTGTTTTCAAAGACTGGAAGCGAGTGTTTTGAATTTGTCGTAGCCTTATATTTCTTAATGGTCTTAGATCTCAGGCCCTCTTCTTTCATGATTCTCGCCACTGTTTTTTGGCAAACAGGAGTTCCATTCCTTACAAGATCTTTCGCAATTTTGGGACTTCCATATAGCTCTCTAGATCCTAAAAACGATTTTTTAACTAGACGGACCAACGTTTTATGCCTCTTGGTACGCTCACTTTCTGGACGATCTCGCCACTTATAATAGCCGCTTCTAGAAACTTTCAACACTTTGCACATCTTCTCCACTCGGAATTCGAAGCGATGCTCATGAATAAATGAGTATTTTACCGATGGTCTTTCGCGAAGAAGTGCATAGCCTTTTTAGTATGGCGTTTTCCTCCTCTAAGTCTCGAATGCGTTTTTGAAAGGCTCGAAGTTGTTGATCTTCCGTCATTTGTGGTAAGGACTCACGGATAAATTCTGATGAAAATTTCTTTTTCCAGTTATGAAGGGTATTCGGGTTGATATCTAGCTCTCTGGCTGCTTGGGCAACTGGTTTGTTCTGTTCAATCATCATTTGAACCGTACTTCTCTTAAAATCTTCATCAAATACTTGTCTACTCATTAGACACACCTCATTATTATAAATTAGTTTTATAATAAACTGTGTCTACTTTTGAGTCTAACATCATAAAGTGTTTAAAAAGAATACCTAGATTATAACCAGCTAACCCTCATCTTTATAGGTGGGGGTTATTTATTTGACGCTTACTAAAGTCTTTTTTTCTATGAGGTTTTAAAAGTAGAGAAAGCTGAGGATTTCTTTAATGTTTTAATGTTATATAAAAAGAAGTTCAATTAGAAGAAGTATGAGAATTTGCTTAAATATTTACTAAACCCATTTTATGCTGCTCACATGAATACTTTATATGGATATGAAAGTTATAATGTGCCTCGCTACTTTAACGTAGTAAGGGGATTCACGCATGTATAAAGAGTTTTAAAAAAAATGAAATAGAAATATCCTTTAAATGGAATATTTACGTTTATTTATAAAATTTCTTTTTGGCAGGCACTCATAGATAGTTTATAAATTCTGAAACCTATGTATAAAACAAAATGAGATTACCAATTATTACTTATTAAATTTTTTAATCAACATCTAATACAATGATCGCTCATTAATAATCTGGTTATCTAAAACCATTAACTATAAATGCATTTTTACTGGATAAATATTTAACATAACAGATTTGTTATTCTTATTAAGAAACAACTAACCAAAATGTACCTAATAATTGTTTGGGTAAGCAATTATTAATACACAGTTGGAAATACTATTAAAAAAAAGCAACGGTGATTAAAATGGCAAAAAGACGTAGATATAAAAGGTATTATCGTAGAGGCAGAAAGTCTAGTAGATCCTTGACGGCATTGGTTCCGACATTTCTAGTTGGATATTTATTACTAATGGTTGTTGCAACTGCTGAAAGATATAGCGAAGTAATTGGAGGAATAGTAACGTTAAGCATTATCGTTCCACTATTTTATTATTTAAGTAAAGCCTTTACACGTTTCGTAAAAAATCACCGGTATGTAATATCAAACATTGAGGATGTTGATTGTTTAAATGGACATGAATTTGAACACTTTCTAGCACCATTATTCGAAAAATACGGTTACAAAGCTGAAGTAACAAAAGGTAGCGGTGAATTTGGGGCTGACTTAATATTGCACAAAAAAGGTGTAAAATCTATTGTCCAGGCGAAGTGTTACGGTGAAAATAAAAAAGTTGGAGTTAAAGCTATTCAAGAAGTAGTCGGGGCACTAGCACTATATAAAGCTAAGAAAGGTATTGTAATTACTAATCGTTACTTTACCAATCAAGCTAAACAGTTAGCTATTGCAAATAATGTACGTTTAATAGATCGCAATCAACTAGTCGAAATGCTATATGAATGTAATAAAAGGACGTAATTACTACGCCCTTTTTGTTTAACTTTTGCGTTTGGATCCAAAAAAATTAGAGTAGAAATAAATCTACTCTCGACAGTACAAAGTGAGATAAAAAAGTATAAAAGATCTATGTTGTAAACTGGAGTTCATTAGATTTCACTTTCACATAATTCTTCAATATTTGTGCAATACCTCTACTCATTAATGGGGGGACTGAGTTTCCAATCTGCATATATGTTTTTGTGTAAGGACCTTTAAAATAATAGTCATCAGGATAGGATTGTACCCTGGCTGCCTCTCTTGGAGTTAACCCTCTTGCTTGAGTAGGATGAATGTACATATTACAATCAAATTTCATATGAGCAGTAATAGTTTTGCAAGGTTTGTCATTTTCAAGTTTAAAATACTTGTCCTTAAATATGTGGTTTCTATTTTTGTAGGGCATTATATCTGCAATTTTAGGATCATCAGATTTATCACCTTGATAAAGTCGTCCAAATATCTCAATGTCTCTATCATTGTTATACCTTGCTTTATGATTAAATACTAATTTAATCTTCCTGCCCTCATTTATAATATTTGTATATGCATTCTCACGATTAAAATAAGGATTTCTATCAATCTTTCTACCCGACTCTTCTGTGTCCTCTTCTGTAGCATTTTTAATTCTAAGAGCCTCTAATTCTCTTAATCCATATAAAGCATCCTTTAATACCGTTTTATCTTTATATTGATTTGAAGCATGTATTTCTTCAAAGATTTTTTTATTATCCACTCCAATATTATTACCTATAAATATTAGTCTCTCCCTATTTTGTGGAACTCCAAAATCTACAGCATTAAGGATTTCAAAATGAACCTCGTAGCCAATACTATTAAAGTCCTCGACAACTTGCTCTGCAATAGAGTACATTCCCCTTACATTTTCCATAACAAAGAACTTCGGTTTAACTTTACCTACAAACTCAACATAATATTTATACAGTTTATTTCTAGGATCATCAATTAACCGTTGTCTGTTAGCATTACTAAATCCTTGACAAGGAGGTCCCCCTATTACAACATCTACTTTTTGATTACCAATTAGGTCACTATCTAATGTAGATACTAAATCCTGTATATCACCGTGAATGATTTTATCCCTTGGAATTTCCGGGTGGTTATGAACATAAGTATCGATACAACTTTTTTCAATATCATTTGCTAATACAATTTTAAAACCCTCTTGTTTAAATCCTAAAGACATTCCTCCTGCACCACAAAACAAATCAATCAACAAAGGGCCATCATATTCTTTATACTCACTAACTTTCACTTCACGGAAATAACTACAATAATTGTTTATAGGACACTGCTCACAATTTGGTTCATCTGTTTTACATACATCTTGCGATAAGTATTCAATCTGTTTAACAAAATCTTCATATGAAAAATTAGGTATTTTTTTAAAAAGTTTTTTTATCTCCTCTAAATCATTTTTTGTTAATAAACCGATTCTATCTATAACGTAAGAATATAAATGTTCAAAAGATAACTGAGCATTATTCTGTTCGTAATGGAAGTTAAGGATTGTCATTATGTCTTTAAGATCATTAATTAATTCTTTTCTTGTTAGGTTATCAATTGATTTATTTTGTGAAAGCATACTTAAACTCCTCATTTTTATTTTGTTTATGACTATGAAGAGACTCTAAAATACTCATTGCAACGTAGTAAGCAACATTAACCGTAACAGCATTTCCAAATTGCTTATATGCTTGTGTATCTGACACAACAATTTTGAAATCATCTGGAAAACCCTGTAGTCTAGCGCATTCCCTTGGGGTCAATCTTCTTACTCTTCCATTATCAGTAACATAATTGTCTTGACTAGCTCTATGCATTTTTGCCATAGTTGCACAAAGTGGTCTAGCAATCTTTAAGTCTATTTCCGGTTCGGCATAATAGTTTTTCGTTCCAGTAGACAAAACTGTTTTTAAAATTTTCTCTGATAGAAAATATTTTTCAGGAACATTTTTTTCTAATAAATCCTGCATGGTATTTTCTAAAGGAATAGGATCTGGAAACTTGAATTCAACATTATGATCACTGAATCCTACAATAAAGGTTCTATTTCTTGTTTGAGGTACACCATAATTAGCACTGTTTAAAACCGTATCAAAGACTTTATAGCCTAATTCATTTTCAAGTACGTGCTTAATTACTCTATAAGTGTTTCCTCCATCATGAGTTCTAAGAGTTCTAACATTTTCAAGAACAATAACTTTTGGTTTTTGGTTTTTCTCTATTTTATCTTGAATAATTTCTGCTATTCTAAAAAAAAGTGTGCCTCTTGCATCCTCAAAACCTAATTCACTTCCCATCATACTAAAGGGTTGACATGGGAATCCTGCTAAGAGGACATCATGATTAGGTATTGAGTCTAAATCTATGTTATTCAAATCTTCCAAGATGATATGGTCACCAATATTTTCTCTGTAACTTTGCACTGCAAATTTATCATTATCATTTGCCCAAATAATGTCAAATCCAGCCTTTAAAAATCCATAATCCAATCCACCGCACCCACTAAATAAAGAAACAACTTTGTACATTTTATATGCCTCCACTAATATTACTTTTTGAGTCCATATTTTTTCGGATATATTCTTTTATCCAACTTCCAATTTCAACGGAAGCACATTTTCCTTGTGTTTTTAAACAATTCATAAATTGATCTTTAACCTCAGGTTCAAGCAAAATCTCAATTTTGGATGTCTTCTTTCTTCCACGAGGCCTTCCACCTTTGTTAATAATAGAATTCATATAGACCTCCTCAAAACACATGTTCTGTACAAGGATTATATCATGTTTATATCAGGGTTTAAACTATAAATATTTTTAATGATGAATACCTATCAAATATTTGATATCCTTTATACATCAGTTACTTTTTCATACAGAGGTGAAATTAATGTCAAGGATGGAACAGGTGCTACATCAAATTTCAAAAATCTTTTATGACCAAAATATCAGTGAGGAATCTTTAGGAGTTAATCTTGAACAACCAAATACTTCATTTGATTCCGTACTTATAAAAAAACTAGCAAAATCCCAAACTTTAACACATGGAACTTCCACAAAACAAACCCATCTTGCTTTTACTGGAAAAGATATGGACATATTCCCATATTTACATAATTATAGTTATTTAGACTCACCTCAACCAGAAACTAACTTCAAAAGAAGGTACGTCTTAGAATTACCAATAACCTTGTTATCAAATAATATGAACTACCTTGCAGGAGAAAAAATTGAGGAGGAAGATAAAATAATTGAAAGTTATACAACAACTGCTAGAAGTAGAAGAAGCGATAATACACAACAAATAGAGGTCTCATATATAAGAGAGGACGATAATAATTTTGTTAATTTCAGAAAGCAATTGTATACAGGTGATTACATAATATTCCTTAAGTATTACAAACAACCCAAATACATTGTATTAGGAATCAAAGATCGTGATAGTTCCAAATATCAATTGGATAATTTTGAAGGTTTAACAATTATAAATAAAGTCGAGCCCACCCATGTAACAATAACAGAAACAGACAGCCAAAATTCATTGACAAGAGAAACGAATAGTTTATATGAAAGTCCAACATTAAACAAAATTATTAACTTATTAGAACGTAACCCTAATCTAATACTTTATGGACCACCTGGAACTGGAAAAACATACTATGTAAACCAATTAAAAAAATATTTTGATTTTAGCGAGATTATTACATTTCATCAATCATACTCATATGAACAATTCGTTGAAGGGATAACGGCTAAAGTAGATCAAAATTTAGGACAACTTACTTACATTATTGAAAAAGGAATATTTAGAAATATATCTGAATATGCAAGGAACAATAGCGAAAAGAAAGTCGCATTATTCATTGACGAGATAAATCGGGGCAACGTCTCTAAAATTTTTGGGGAACTTATTACCTTAATAGAGAAGTCCAAAAGAGAAAATGAAAGTGAAGAGACTAGTGTTAAACTTCCATATTCAAAGGAGTATTTCACTGTTCCAAAGAATCTTTACATTATTGGCACTATGAACACTTCTGATCGTTCTGTTGCACTAATAGATATTGCGTTAAGAAGAAGATTCTCATTCTTTGAAATAACTCCTAACTTTACATTCTTTGAGCAAACTAATGAAAAGATTGAGAATACAATCAAAGCAATAAAAAATATTAACGGTTACATTAAAAAAGTTATCGATAAAGAGCATATGATCGGTAACAGTTATTTCTTCAGTTTGCTAAATAAAAATGAAAGTGAATTAGATGATGAAATTAAATATATTTGGGTTTATCAGATTTTACCTTTGCTTCAAGAGTATTTCTATACAAATCCAAAAACTATTACCGATGTCTTAGGCTCTCTAGTTCTTGATAGTGATCAACGATTCTCATTCAGTATCAACTATGAAATTTCGAACGAAGATTTATTAAAAACAATTGAAACAATTGCCTCAAAGGAATTATAAAAATGAAAGTACTAACAACCTACGAATACTCCGAAATTTCATATGACTCTATTGTTGGCGATATTAGGGACCCAATGGCTTTTAAGAAGATAAAAGAATTAGAAAATTTATTTAATGATAAGTATACTGGAATAGTTGAGTTTAAACTCAGCAGTATATCATTTAAAAATTTTGTAGGTGTTATTAAAATCAAGGACACTTTCATTGAAGTTTTACCTAAAATATATGATTCTTCAAAAAAAGAGGATAATAACCTTAATAAGAATGAGATTTATAAAAATCTCAATTATATGATTAATAAATCCTCAAAACTTTCTATAAAAAATGTTGATATTACCAGATATGGTGCAAGTGAGGAAGGCTTTTTCTTAGACTTTTTTATAAACATGTTTTTACAAGAGTTATACACAAATTTATTCAAAGGTGTATACAAAACTTACGTCACTCAGCAAGAAAATCTTAGATATATTAAAGGACGACTACTTGTTACTGAAAACATTAAAAGAAACTTAATTCATAACAAAATGTTTTGTGAGTTTGATGAATTCACTGAAGATAATATTGTGAATCAAATTTTAAAATATACTACCAGATTAATGTCACGGATTACGAATTGGCGTCAAAATCAACTACTGGCTGAAAATATTATTCATACCTTTATTGATGTAAGTGATATTTATGCTAATGTTGAAACATTTAATTTAGTTAGAGAAGACAGGTTACTTGGAACTTATTCAAAACTTTTAAAAATAGCAAAAATGTTCTTGGAAGGACAATCTTTTAATATTGACAATGATGAACTATCAAGCAATTTTATATTTTCCGTCGATATGAACATGGTTTTCCAAGAGTATATTTTTGAGCTACTGAATGAATATCGCTCTGAAATTTTTAATGAAAACTTAATATTAAGACCACAATACTCAAAAGAGCATTTAATATATGATAGCAATGACAAGGGTGTATTCCATCTAAAACCGGATATAGCATTGATTGAAGGGAATCAAGTACAATTATTAATTGATACTAAATATAAGAAACTTAATATTGATAAACATAGAAATGGTGTTAGTGATAAAGATTTATACCAAATGTTTGGTTACTTTCATAAATATGATCAGCCAGTAATTCACTTATTGTATCCAAGATATGATAAAGATATTAGTCAACATTATAAAATAGAAAAATATGGTGAACCTTCAATCTTTGTAAACACATTATCCCTATCAAATAGCCTTTATACGGCCGAAGGTGAAAAGGCCATTGTAAACTCGTTAAAAGAAATTTTTAATAACCAAATGTCAATAAAGAATGTTTTATAAATAGAAAGAGGCAGGTTTCATTAATCTGTCTCTTTCTATATTGGACTTGAATTTCCTTTTAATTCAACATAATTTAAACGTAAGCGTCAAATAACCCCCATCTTTATAGGTGGGGGTTATTTGACGCTTACGATGAAAGAGAAGATTCGTCCATTTCTCGACTTTTAGAACTATGTAAAAACGCCTTCTTAGAAAACGTCTACTGGAAATTAAAATACGAGTATGTTATTAGAATACAGAATGAGAGTAAGTTAGACTTTAAGCAAATTAGCGATTTAACTGGAATAAGCAAAAGAGATCTTGAAAAATACGAAGTAAGTGTATCTGTTCCAGACAAATATAAATTTCTCGCAATAAAGTACAACCGTCAAACCCTTGTTAATAAAATTTGCAATCACATATTGATTTCTGAATCAGAAAAATTAATGCTTTATGATGCAGCATTTCATACTAATCATCGTCTAACCCATGAAAAATTAAATTTGTTTATCTTTTTCTTAAATAGCGGCTTTAGGCTCAGCGAAAATCCTATTGTTGCCGCTCCGCAACTTCCTAGAGTATTAAATAAAGAAGCCGCTCTCATCAAATATTGGATGAATTTAGATCAAATTAAATCTTATCAAACATTTGAAAAAATAGATGAGGATAACGAAAATCCTTACCATTAAAAAGAAACTACATCAAATTTAATAGAGGATTAAATGTATCAATCCCGTTTTCCTACATCTGGATTAATGCACTTCTACTATGATGACTTTTTAATATTCTCTGGAATAGACATACACTCTCTCCTAATCTAATGAAATTCTAATTAAAAGTTAACTCTTTTGTTCATAAAATGTAACAAGCCAGCACCTCAAAAGATACTGTCATTCATTTTAACATTCTCTAATAACCTATCTATCACCCTTTGCTGTTGCTCTTCTGTCTTATTCGACCCTGAAGGTAAGCAAATACCGTTAGCAAATAGATCTTCTGAAACATTTCTTCCTTCTTGATGAGGATATATGCAGCGCCTGCAAATAAAGGTTGTATATGAAGTGGCTCTCATACCGGACGGGATTCAATGTTATCTTCTTCTAAGGCGTTAATAATATCCATTGGGGAAAGACCTGTCATTTCTTGATCAATTGTTAAGGCAGTCAGCCAACGATTGGATAATGTGCCTTCAAGTTCCGGCATAAATTCCAGTTCTTCAATATGTCCCAGTGCTTCTAAATATCTATTAAAAACCGTTCTCCTTGTTGAACTCGCTCGTCTAAAACTTCCAATTGCGCTCTGCCTACACCTGCTAAATATTACTCATTCTATAATTATAGCCAACTTGACTGTGCTGGTAATGCGGGGCTTGATCCCGTGCCTGCGCAGCCCAATGCGGGCTTTCTTTAATGGCTCTTCATCATCAGAAACGAAAACCAGGGGGACTGTCACTCTGGCTTTCTACAAAAATAAAACGAACCAGGAGAACCGTCCCACTCGCTTTCCTATCCCAACAAAATTCATGGAGTGCCACCCTATATACAAAGGATTTCCACCCTGCACATGGAATAGTTTAAGAGAGGTAAATTTTAAAAGTGATGTCTTATGAGAGTTGGTGTTTATATGAGTTTAATGGGTATTCAAGAATCTGTTCAACAAATTGCTGATGCGATTGCGGCTGTATTAAAGATTGAGGTTGAAATTGCAGACAAGCATTTGTTCAGGGTAGCGGGTACTGGGAAAACAAGATCGGGTATTCTTCGCAAAATGGAGGGCAATTTAGTTTATGACTCGGCTATTCGAACCGGAAGAACAATTGTCATTGAAAATCCAGGTTTCAACGAAGTATGTCATCACTGTACGTATTTTCAAAATTGTAGTGAACTGGGAGAAATTTGTACTCCAATCAAGTTAAATAACGAGATGATTGGGGTTATAGGTCTACTTGCTTTTAATGAAAAGCAGAAGAAACGACTATTTTCCAATGTAGAGGATAAGAAGCATTTCCTTAATAAAATGGCAGATTTAATTGCAAGTAAGTTAAAAGCGTATGAAATGATGGTAGAGTTAAAAGGATACACGGAGAAGCTATATAACATTATGAATATGGTAGATCAAGGAATCATCATATTAAATAGTAACCATTCGGTTGAACATATCAATATGAAAGCAAAAATAATTATTGGTGCAGATCAGCCAGACGATATGGCGCAAGAGTCAAAACAGAAGCTTGAAAAATTCATGAAAAATGCTAATCATGGGGACAAGCAAAAAATTCGATTTAATGTAAACGGAAATGATAAAGAGTTTTTAATTTTCTGCCAGAATTTTGTTGGTTCTATGTCGCTAATAGAAAAAATGATTGTCATTCAAGATTTAGACGATATTCAAGAAAAAGCTGAGTTTTCAAATAAAGAAAACAAAAAAGCCTTCAATAATATTGTAGGCACTAGTACACAAATGAAGGAATTAAAAGACTATGCATATAAGGTATCACGGTCAAATTCGACAGTTTTTATTCAAGGAGAAAGTGGAACTGGAAAAGAAGAGTTTGCTAGAGCCATTCATTTTTCTAGTGAACGGAGGAATGGACCATTTATTACTGTCAATTGTGGAGCAATTCCAGAAAATTTACTAGAAAGTGAATTGTTTGGGTATGCACCTGGGGCTTTTACTGGTGCAAACAAAAATGGGAAAAAGGGAAAATTTGAGATTGCAAATAAAGGAACTATTTTCTTAGACGAAATTGGCGAAATGCCACAAGCCCTGCAAGTGAAAATTTTGAGAGTCATTCAACAACGTGAAATTGAACAGATTGGCGGAAACCAGATGATACCGATTGATGTCCGCATTATTGCTGCTACGAATCGCAACGTACAACAAATGGTAAAAGATAAGGAATTTCGCGAAGACTTATTTTACCGACTGAATGTCATACCCATTTTACTCCCACCCTTACGAAATCGACCGGAAGATATAATGGCTCTTGTACATCATTTTATTAAACTTTTTAATCAGCAATTTCGTTCCAATGTTCTTGGAGTTGGACAAGATGTAAGAGAATTGTTATTAGCCTACAGTTGGCCAGGTAACGCTCGTGAATTACGAAACTTTATTGAATATATCATGAACTTTATTACCCATGAATATATAACCTTAGAAAATGCAGGGGAATATATTCAGAAAAAAATAAAGGTAAAGAAACAAGAAGAAAGCAAATTAACCTCAGATATGCCAATTTTTCCTTCTTTGTCTTTAGAGGAAATGGAAAAAAAGTTAATTAAAGCTGCTATTGATCAAGTCAAACAAAATGGACAAAAAGTGGAAGAAGCTTGTCACCTACTCGGAATTAGTAGAGCCACTTTATTTAGAAAAATAAAATTGTATCAATTATAGTATCAAAATGATACCGCTTGAATTAAGTATCAATTTGATACTTTTTTCTACTCCGCTAATTATCAGAAAATAAAGATAATTATGTGTTTAAAGTATCAAAATGATACCAGATTGTGTACACCAACATTGCTATTAATTTATGCAGTACCCTTCCCCAATGGAGTATAACGCTTTTTATTAGGTTGGCACGATTATTGCATTAAAAATCATAAAGTCATTATTAATACTTGGAGGTCCATTATGCAGAAAAAATTAATCGAGTCCAATGCAGCTCTAAAAGCAATTGGCCCCTATTCACAAGCAGTTGCTTATGGTAAGTTCATCTTTCTATCTGGGATGTTACCGATACATCCGTTAACCGGTGAACTAGTCAAAGGAAACATCAGCATTCAAGCCACCCAGGTGCTAGAGAATATTAAACACTTGCTAGAAGAAACATCCAGTTCTCTAGATCATGTTTTAAATAGCAACCATTTTCTAAAAGACTTAGAGCACTTTCAAACCGTTAATCAAGTTTACGCTTCTTATTTTGGTGAGTCTTTGCCTGCTAGAAGCTGTATTGAGGTTTCCCTTATTCCAAAGGATGCTCTAATTGAAATCGAGGTTATTGCAGGAACAAATCTTAATTAAGGAGGAGACAATATGCAGCAAACGAATACCCTTACCATTGACATGCATGTTAATCAACTGAAAAAACCTTTCTCGCTAGATGTATTATCAGGCTTCTCATTAAATGAGATTAATAATGTTGTAAAATTCCAAATCACTCATCCTTCTTATGCACCGACACCTCTCGTTCGATTATCTGCTCTAGCAGGCTCTCTCGGTTTCAAGGAGATCTTTGTCAAAAATGAAGCTGAACGATTTGGATTAAATGCTTTCAAAGTGTTAGGAGGAATTTATGGTGTTGGACAGTATCTTGCCAATCGATTAGGGAGGGATATTGCGACCCTTACCTTCGATGAATTGAAATCTCCTGAGGTTAAAAAAATCACCGGTGAAATTACTTTTATCTCTGCAACAGATGGAAACCACGGAAGAGGGATTGCCTGGGCAGCTAGGGAGTTAGGACATAAAGCAATGATTTATATGCCTAAAGGCTCTTCCTTAAATCGTTTTAAAGCCATCGAATCTGAAGGAGCAATCGTTGAAATCACTGAATTCAATTACGATGATTCAGTACGTTTAGCAGCCTCCAATGCAGCCGAAAATGGCTGGGTTGTCGTTCAAGATACAGCATGGGACGGTTACGAAGAAATCCCTCTATGGATTATGCAAGGATACGCAACTTTAGCAAAAGAAGCCGTTGAACAAATGAAGGCCTTTACGGAAGAGCCTCCTACCCACGTATTTTTACAAGCAGGAGTCGGTTCATTTGCTGCTGGGATTGCTGCCTTTTTCATTCAATATTATCAAGAAAAGCATCCAAAAATCATTGTCGTTGAACCACATCTAGCGAATTGCTACTATCAATCATTTGCTTCAAATGACGAATCCTTTCAAGTAGTCGGCGGTGAAATGAATACTATTATGGCCGGCCTTGCTTGTGGCGAACCAAACAAGCGAGCTTGGCAAATATTAAGACACTATGCAGAGGTAGCCTTTACTTGTGATGATCAAATTTCCGCATTAGGCATGAGGATTTTAGGCAACCCGTTAGCAGAAGATTCCCCTATTACCTCTGGTGAGTCTGGCGCAGTTACCACTGGATTACTCTATTGTTTAGCAAAAGAAGCATGGCTAAATTCCGCTAAACAACATCTAGACTTAAATCAACATTCACGAATTTTACTCATTAATACTGAAGGAGATACCGATACGGAGCACTATCGAAAAATCGTGTGGGAAGGTAAATATCCGTACAGTAAAAACTAAAGGAGCGAAAAATAATGTTAACCGAAACAAGAAAAGCAGAACTGGTCAATCTTTGCCAACGCTTAGTCCAACAAAAAAGCTATTCGGGACAGGAAAACCATGTCGCAGCTGTGATTAAGAATTTTGCACAAAACCACGTTTTCGATGAGATCCTGACAGATAAATACGGAAATGTCATTTTGTCTATTAAAGGAAGTCAGCCAGGACCGAAAGTGTTATTGGACGGACATATCGATACCGTTCCTGTTAATGAAAAAAATTGGTCAGTTAACCCGTACTCAGGAGAAATAAAAGATGGAAAGATATTCGGAAGAGGATCCTCTGATATGAAGGGTGCAGTGAGTGCCATGCTAACAGCAGCTGTTTGTATGGCTGAGGATACAAATAAAGAATTCCCAGGAACCATCTACATTTCTTGCAGCGTCCATGAAGAATGCTTTGAAGGAATTGCCACTAGAGAGGTTAGTAGAATTGTCAATCCTGACTACGTCATTATAGGAGAAGCAACCAATTTACAGCTCAACTGTGGGCAAAGAGGCCGCGCAGAAATTGTACTAGAGACATTTGGTAAACCAGCCCATTCCTCCAATCCTAGCGCTGGGGCAAATGCCGTTTATATGATGTCTGACCTTATTCAAAGGATTAACAAGCTAACGGTACCTGAGCACCCTGTACTAGGTAAAGGAATATTAGAATTAACTGATATTAAATCCACACCGTATCCAGGTGCTTCAGTCGTCCCTTCCTATTGTAAAGCTACATACGATCGCCGCCTACTAGTAGGAGAAACAAAGGAAACGGTATTAAAGCCATTACAAATGATTATAGACGAATGGAAAACAGAGAATCCTCAATTTCAAGCAAAGGTTTCGTTTGCTTATGGAGAAGAGCTTTGCTATACAGGGGAAAGGATTGGAGCAGAAAGATTCTTTCCGGCCTGGGTTTTTGACGAGACAGAGCCCTTCGTTCAGGCAGCTTGGCAGTCTCTAAAAGATCACCAATTAAACCTGTCTATCTCTCACTATTCTTTTTGCACGAACGGAAGTCATTTTGCAGGAGAAAAAGCCATTCCAACTATTGGTTTTGGACCTTCCTTTGAACATTTAGCACATATCGATGATGAATATATCGAAATTGAGCAGCTAGAAAAAGCAGCTTTAGGATATTACGCATTGATGACAGCCTTTACAAATTTAAAAACTAAACAATCTGTTCTAGGAGGAAAAGAAGATGTTTGATTTATTGATTCTAAACGGAAGAATTATTGATGGAACTGGGTCACCATGGTATTACGGAGATATTGGAATAAAGGACGGTGTCATCCGCAAAATAGGAAATTTAAAACACGAAGCAGCTGAAACCATCATAGATGCGGAGAAAAACATTGTTTCTCCGGGTTTTATCGATATGCATACCCACTCAGACCTTTTTATTCTCGATCAGCCGCTTATTGAAGCAAAGGTGTGTCAAGGAATCACGACTGATTTACTTGGCCAAGACGGAATTGCAGCAGCCCCTCTTCCAGCAAATTATATAAAAGACTGGCAGAAAAATCTGGCTGGATTGGACGGTACTCCCCCTATTGAATGGGATTGGTCGGATGTAGATTCTTATTTAAACAAAATAGAAAACAATAAACCAAGCTATAATCTTGCTTTTCTAGTTCCTCATGGGAATATTCGTATGTCTGTGATTGGTCTTGATAATCGACCAGCGACAAATGAAGAAATTTTTCAAATGACAGAGATTCTAAGAAAATCATTAGATCAAGGAGCTGTAGGCTTATCAACAGGTCTTATTTATCCTCCCTGCTGCTTTGCGGGAATGGAAGAACTAGAAGCACTTTGTGAAGTTCTTGCAGAATACGGCGTTCCCCTTGTCATCCACCAGCGAAGTGAAGGGGACGAAATCCTTGAATCGATGCAAGAGCTTGTGGATATGATGAAGCGAACAGGTGCGCATCTCCATTTTTCACATTTAAAAAATTGTGGAATAGACAACTGGTATAAAACACCTAAGGTCATTGAAACGATTGACCAGGCAAGAAATGATGGAATTGAAGTCACCTTTGACCAATATCCATATACGGCAGGAAGTACGATGCTAAGTGCAATTTTGCCACCTTGGGCCCATGCCGGCGGAAGTGAAAATATGCTGGTTAGACTAAGCGACCCCGATCTTCGTAACCAGATAATTAATGAAATGAAAACAGGCTTTACAGGTTGGGACAGTATCTCGAAATGGGCGGGCTGGGAGGGTATTTATATTACTTCAGTCGAGTCATCCGCTAACAAGGATCTTGTCGGAAAAAATATAAAAGAGATTGCTAGACTACGAAATACAGAGGACTACGCAAATGTAGCACTCGATCTAATTTTGGAAGAAAAAAATGCAGTCGGCATGATTGATTTTGTCATGAATGAGGAATCGGTTAAACAAATTATGAGCCATCCTGCTGGCACGATTGGAAGTGATGGTTTACTGGGTGGAGAACCACATCCACGCGCATACGGTTCATTCCCTCGCGTACTTGGTAAATATGTTCGTGAAGAGAAGGTCCTTCCTTTAGAAGATATGATTAGACGAATGACTTCACAGCCTGCAAGAATCATTGGTCTTCAGGATCGAGGAATTATCCGAGAAGGATTAGCTGCAGATATTGTTATTTTTAATCCAGATACCGTAATTGATAAAGCAACATATGAGAACTCCAGACAATCACCTGAAGGAATTAACTACGTCATCGTGAATGGCCAAATCATAAAAGACCTTCACCAAACATTTCCGAAGCCTGCCGGAAAAGTGATTAGACGTAAGCATGCTAGCAGCTCCCTTGTTACGCTAAATACTAGTACAATCCGCTCTAATCAGTAGACATCCCCTATTTTTAGACTGATTGCTGACTTTTTAAGGAGGTGGTATATAATAAAAATTCCGAATATTCAAATTAAAAGATATCGATGTATGAATGACAAAAGGATAGAAACTTCTCATTAAGAACGGTTTGGTTTTTTAAAAAGAAAACGAACTCTAAAAGGGGGATTTCCATGGCTACAATTTGGACCATTATTATTGTGTACATGGCAGTTATGATTGGCATCGGGTTTTATTCTAAAACAAAAATTAAAGATAGTACCGATTATCACTTGGCTGGCCGACGACTAGGTCCCATCATGCTAGCCGGAACATTAGCAGCTACGGAAATTGGCGGAGGAAGCTCAGTTGGAGTTGCTTCCAAAGCTTATGGTGATTGGGGACTATCTGCAGGCTGGTATGTGGTAGCAGCCGGAATTGGAATCTTCCTTGTCTCATTTGTTGCACCGTATATGCGAAAAGCCATGGCTACTACAGTTCCAGAAATCATCGGAAAAAGATACGGTAAAAGCAGCTATGTCATTACCAGCTTGCTTTCCATTCTTTCATTAACCCTATTAACTGCTGTACAAATCACGGCAACTGCTACGATTATCAATGTTCTAACTGGCTTTAGTATGGAAGGAGCCATCTTAATTGCAGGAATTGGTGTCGTTTTTTATACGTATTTAGGTGGAATGTGGAGTGTAACATTAACAGATTTTGTTCAATTCTTTTTAATTGTTTTTGGATTTGCGATTGCCGTTCCATTTGCCCTATCTGCAGCAGGCGGATTTGATACAGTGATTTCCAATCTTCCTGACGAGCATTTAGGCTTCACCAAAATTGGATGGAAAACAATTGTCGGTCTTATTATCCTCTATTTCATGACTTTCTCAACAGGCCAAGAAGCCGTTCAACGTTATTATTCTGCTAGAAATGAAAAAATAGCCATCTGGGGCTCTGTGTTATGCGCAGCATTAATGTGTATATATGCGTTTATTCCAGCTTTTATCGGTTTAATTGCAAAATCAGCATTCCCTAATATTGAAGCTAACAATGCCTTAGCAACCGTATCTGTTGAATTATTACCTCCTTTGATTGCGGGACTTTTATTATCTGGTGTTATCTCAGCCACCCTATCCAGCGCCTCTGGAGATATGCTAGGTGTAGCATCCGTTTATGTAAAAGATATTCACGGAAAATACATCAATAAATCTCTTAATGACCAAAGTGAATTAAAAATTAGCAAAATTACCGTCGTCATCACTGGCTTAATTGCCATCGGAATTTCATTATTCAGCCAACAAATTATCCCATTACTTGTTTTTGCTTTTACGATCCGCTCAACTGGACCATTTGCAGCTTACATCTTTGGATTGTTATGGGAAAAAGCAACACCAAATGCAGGACTTTGGTCAATCATCATCGGAACCATCGTCGGATTTTACTGGCAATTCGCTAAAGAACCATTTGGCATGATGGCAGTTGTAGCAGGCGGTACAGCAAGCCTTCTAACCTTCTTAATTGTAAACTGGATTGACCGAAGCCGAGGAATTCCTTCCTCACCATCTGCTTATAATTCAAATAAGGATTTATCTTCTTAACGATCTTATCCAATGAAAATGTGAGGAGCTTTTCTCACAGCTCCTCACCCAAGCGATAACCGATATATTAAGGCTAAAACAAAACTACTAACATTCACTATTTAGGGCTCCTTGTACCACGGGGCTCTTTATTATTACTAAATTGCTTGAATATTTAGATCATTGCTTTTATAAAAAACCACGAAGAATTTTCTCTGGAGCTATCCTAATTGATCGGTTAGTCAGTTGCAATCATATTGTTTACAAAATGGGACTTCATATGGCTCATTCTTAATACCATCGAAAAGAGGATGAATATTAGATTAATAAAAATATTTTGATTTTTTTCTTAGGTCATACAAAAACCATAGCACTCTAGAATTCAACTATAACATCTGCTATTCTTGTACTCAGCTCGTTAGACGCTGTGGCTATTTGTGTGATAGGTAGAAGATTAATACCATCCAAAGAATAACAGCTTTCAAGGAAAGAATTTTATACTTTAATATAAATTCCTTTTACCTTCACCTTATAATATTCCACATACCAATCCGCTAATTTCTGTAATCCTTCCTCGATCGACGTTTTCGGTTTAAAACCGACAGCCTCCTGCAACAAATCAGTCGATGCATAAGTAGCAGATACATCTCCTGGTTTTAAAGGCTCAAAGACCTTCTCAAATAATATTTCTCTACCTAGAGCATTACTCAAACATTTCTCCAAAGTTTCAATAAATATCATTAGCTTCTCTGGACTGTTGTTTCCAATGTTATAGACTTTATGTTTGACATCACCCTCAGGTGGAATACTTAAAAGTCATTCAATCCCTTCCACAATGTCATCGATATAAGTAAAGTCTCGATAAAGGTCATTTTCAAAATCACCATTATTGAATATCTTAATTGGTTCACTAGCAAAATACTTATCTGTAAATCCAAAGTAAGCCATGTCCGGTCGTCCCATAGGACTATATACTGTAAAGAACCGAAGGCCAGTAGCTGGAATATTATATAAGTGGCTATAAGTATGAGCCATCAATTCATTAGACTTCTTAGTAGACGCATAAAGTGATACTGGATTGTCCACAAAATCTATTTCTTCAAAAGGAACCTTTTTATTAGCCCCATAAACTGTGGTAAGCATCGGGACGGTTCTTTTGCTTATTATTCTCAAGATATAAATTAGACTCTCCAAAACAGTTAATTTACTACGATTTAAAAAGAAGCACGAGAACCGTCGCCATGCTTCTAGAGAGGTAAGTCTCCCAATCCAAAAAATAGATTGGGAGACTTTTTTATAACCTACTAGCATCATTTTTGGAAAATTTAAAATTTTTTTCTTGACCTGAAACGCATTTCATAAAATATTCTTTTTTACAAGGTTAATAACCTTAAAATATTAAAAAATCACTAAGGAAAGGAAGGTTTTGGTATGAATAAACAAGTACTCAACAAGGGAAATCATGATTCATTAAGAATTAATCAGTCATTGAATACACGGCCAAACAATGAGCCATTGAGGGTGCTGAGCGAAGAGGACTGGCAATTTTGGCAGGAAAATGGTTATGTGATTATCCAAAATGCTGTTTCAGAAGAACACATTGAGCGTCTGGTGAATCTAATTTGGGAATTTGAAGAGAAGAACCCGGCTGATCCCTCTACTTGGTATACCGCTCCCCGCAGTGAAATGAAAATGAAGGAACTTGCTGGAACAGGGATGGTTGAGTTATATAATCATCAATACTTGTGGGATAACCGTATGTATGAAAAAGTCTACAATGCTTTTGTTGATATATGGGGAACAGAAAAGCTTTGGACAACAATCGACCGCTGCAATCTTAACTTTCCAATTCGTCCTGAACATAGTTATAACAGCTTTATTCATTGGGATATTGATACTTCTTTAGATCCGATCCCAGTTAATGTGCAAGGGGTTCTGTCATTAGTAGATACTGATAAGGACATGGGCGGATTCCAATGTATACCGGAATTATACAGAGATTTTGAAGAGTGGGTAAAAACTCAGCCTGAGGATAGAGATCCTTATAAACCTGATATAACAGGGTATAAACCGACAAAAATAGTGACAAAAGCAGGGGATTTGTTAATCTTCAATAGTATGCAACCTCACGGGATTAGGGCCAATTATTCTGATAAACCTCGTATTGCTCAATATATTTCCATGTTCCCTGCCCAGGAAGATAATGAAGAATTGAGAAAATCACGGATCCAGTCCTGGAATGACAGAATTGCACCAAGCGGAGACGCATTCCCTGGTGATCCAAGAAATTGGGAAAGGGAAAAATACAAAAGAGCTGAACTGTCAGAGCTAGGTGAAAAATTATTAGGACTGAAATCTTGGGGGGAATAAATAATACGGGAGTCATACCTTCACAAAAAGGTTACTCTGTAGAAATATGAACTTTGGCGCTGTCCTGAATGGATATCGTCTATTTGGTTTGATTCTGAAAAAAATTTACAAAAAAACTGATTATATAACAGTGAGAAATTGTTAAATTTTACTTAAGTATTCCATACGTTATAGCCCTTGAAAAGTATGATTTACGCCTTAAATCGATGACAGAAAAAAGTCTAATTGATGTCATAAAACTTATTGAACAGCAAGGGGTTCAAAAATAGAGAAGACTAAAATGCCTCTACACCATTTTTATAAACAATTATTGGAATCCATTTAGGGTTTTTACGAGTTTTGGGTTGTCTATAATTCGGGGGTTAGTCCCTCGCTGCTTTACACAGCGGTGGACTGACCCCAAAAAATTACACAAACTGCTTTTTGGTTCGCAAAACAGTTATAAAACCATCCAATAGATCGTGACTAACAGAAAATCCTTTCCGTTTATAGAATTCCAAGGCGTTAGTATTGCCATTTGATACAAAGATAAAATAATCCTCGACATCCTCAAATTGCTTCAACCACTTCATGGACATATTGAAAAGTTTAGATCCAATCCCATATTGTCTGTACTCTTTTTTAATATAAAATTGGGATAAACAACCTACATGATTTCCACTACCAGAAGAAAGGTCAAAAAAAGTAGCAAATTCATTTATATATGTAGAATTTTTTTACTAGTTAGGGAGAAGGAATGATGAAAAAGAACGATAATGTTAAGGAAAGCGACCTACCCACTGAATTAGCTAAGCCAGCATGACTGCAATTGACTATTAAAGAGCTGTGAGGATCAGCTCTTTTTTTATGTAACAAAGGAGCCGGGATTGCCAATTTTTGACGAATGCCTGGTATCTAGGTAATTATTTAAAGAACTTTCTGAAAAATATTAAAAAACTCCAGATAATAGTAAAAAAATACTAGTTGTAATCGCTTTCATACAGGAGTTGGAACGGTAAAATGATATACATAAAAATATCTTATGAGGTTGAATGCCTAGTTGTTATCTTCAGATTTCAATAGGGTATCTATTTCTTTTGGCAATCTAATTGCTTCTAAAAATAATAGGAAAGGAATAGAAAATGGTGAGTATTAAAAGTAAATTGCTACTTGGGTTTGGTTCTGTTTTGTTCATTTGTATCATTGCATTTGGCAGTATCTATTATTCTTTAAAAGTAGTAGGAGATTCGTATAAAAATTTAGTCGCACACGATGTTCGCAAGTTGAATCTTGCCAATGAAATTCAGTTTCTAGATTTAGCTTCAACAGATTCAATGAAAGGATTAATCATCGATCCTACCAATTCAAAAGAAAAACAAAGACATGAGGATACTGTAGTAAAAATAAAAGAAAGGATTGAGGAAGTAAAACCTCTCTTAAATGATGAGCGTACAATTCAAATTTTTAATGAGTTAGACAGCTATAGTCAACAGCTATCGGATTTAGAATCGATCATGATTGAATTAGCCAAAACAGATCAAGAAAAAACGATGAAAATATTTAATAATCATTATGCTGAGATTCGAAAAATTTTTTCTAATAACCTTGAAGAATTCAAACAAATTCAACTTAAAATTATTTCGTCAAAGACTCATCAAGATAGCAAGCTAATTGAAACCAGGCTACTATTTGGGTTGATTGCCATCTTCATTACGTTGATTATTGGTATGATCATTACTATAACAATTGCAAGAAAAACAACCAAACCGATTAACGAGGTTGTTAGAAAATTAGAAGAACTTTCAAGTAATGAAGGGGATTTAACAGCACGTCTTACTGTTGCTAGTAAAGATGAAGTTGGTCAATTAGCAGCTGCTTTTAATAAAATGATTGAATCCATTCAGCATCTTGTTGAAAATGTTAAATCAATGACAATGGAAGTAGTTTCTTCTTCAGAAAAATTGTCAGCAAGTGCGGAACAAAGTGCCAATGCAACAAACCAAATAACACTGTCTATACAAGAAATCGCTTCTGGTACAGAGCAACAAGTTAGACAAGCGGAAAACAGTACGATTGCGACACAAGCCATGACAAATAGCATTCAATTTATAGCTGAATCCTCAACAGCTGTTTATGACTCGTCTATTGCGGCTTCCAAAGTGGCTGAGGAAGGAAATAAAGCGGTATTAAAGTCCATTGAACAAATTAACTCGATTCAGAAAACTGTTCATTTGGCTGGTACAAAGGTTAAAGAGCTTCATTTACTTTCCAAAAACATAGGTCAATTTCTTGGTGTTATTACGAACATAGCAGAACAAACAAACCTACTCGCTCTGAATGCGGCAATCGAAGCTGCTCGTGCAGGAGCAGTTGGTAAAGGTTTTGCAGTGGTTGCAGATGAGGTAAGAAATTTAGCTGAGGAATCAAAACAATCTGCTACTGAAATTACTCACTTAATCAAACGAATTCAAGCTAATATTTCAGAAGCAGTGGATTATATGGATCAAGGTGAGAATGAGGTTCGATCAGGTATCATTTTAGTTAATGAGGCTGGGAACGCCTTTGAAAGAATTTATGGCTCTGTTCAACAGGTTACCCGTCAAATACAAGAGGTTTCGAGTGCATCAATAGAATTAGCGAATGGAACAGAAGAAATTGCTGCATCCATTTATCATTTAGCAACCATATCAAAAGAGTCTTCAACCGCTTCTCAAAACGTTGCAGCTTCATCAGAGGAACAGTTATCTTCCATTGAAGAGATCGCCTCATCAGCTGAATATCTCTCTCATAGAGCCGAACAATTACAAAAGCTAGTTAGTAGGCTGAAATCATGATGCACACATCGTTTCTTTTGAATGTACTTAATCGAAATAAAAAAGGTAGATACTATCAAGTGGAAGATTTTCCATTTGGCTGCAGGAAGAGAATACATTAAATAATATATGGAAATAGTTGTACATATCAATCAATAGGAGGAAATCATGGGAAGATTAGTTCATTTCGAAATTCATGTGAATGATATGGAACGGGCAAAGAAGTTTTATGGAGAGGTATTCGGTTGGTCATTTCAAGATTGGAGTGAGTATGCAGGTATGCCTTATTTTGGAGCGGTAACCGGGGATGAAAATGAACCAGGAATCAATGGTGCTTTGATGCAGCGTCAAAGTGCTCCGCCGGAAACAAACCAAGCTTTAAATGGATATGCTTGTACAATGGGAGTGGAAAATTACGATTTAACGGAAGCTAAAATTATTGAGAATGGCGGCAAGGTCGCAATACCCAAATATGCCCTGCCTGGAATGGCGTGGCAAGGATACTATATTGATACCGAAGGCAATATATTCGGAATTCATCAACCCGATGTGAATGCAAAATAGAATCGATTATAGGTGAATAAAATAATGAAATCGAAGAAAGGCGGTTAGTCTACCTTTCTTTATTTTTTGCGTTCTTCCATATGTTGCTACATACGATTGTGTGACCAAATTACATTTGGTTTAGAAAAATGCCTCATCCTCATTTCTATTAGGGTGAGTTTTTTGTTGGAAAATGTTTAGAAGTGAACCTGTATCCATCCTAAAAAAGCCTCGCTTCTAACAGAATTAGCATTTTGTCAAGAACATTCGTTCGCGAAACTTCGGGGAGTGACAGGTGCTTTTTAAATATTTTGATTATTAAAATATTTCTTAATAAATTAAAAAAGTATTGTAATATATTGAAAAACCAGTATACTCTTTATATGAAATACATTTGTCTTTATAGGGTGGAATGTGTGAGGGGAGTTATCCATAAATGGAATTAAACAGATTATGAGAAATGTATAGCTCGGTACAATATTACAATTTTATTTTAAACTAGTGGGGGGAACATCTATGAAGCGAATACTGAAAAAGTGGAGTCAATTGAGTCTGGTAAAACAAATAATTGTCGGTTTGATTATTGGTATGATCCTGGCTGTAACGATTCCCGAAGCAGCAAAACCTGTTGTAATTTTTGGCTCTTTATTTGTTGGTGCTTTGAAAGCCATTGCACCTGTATTGGTACTTTTCTTAGTTATGTCGGCCATTGCTCAACACAAGAGTGGTCATCAAACGAATATGAAAACCATTATCGTTCTATACCTTTTAGGAACTTTTTTAGCTGGATTAATCGCCGTTATTGTAAGCTTTATTTTTCCTGTAAGCTTAACACTTGCGAAGGGTGCTGAAGGTTTTACAGCTCCTAGCGGTGTTGTAGAGGTTCTCAAAACATTACTTCTGAACGTTGTAGATAACCCAGTGAAGGCCATTTATAATGCGAACTACATCGGTATTTTAGCTTGGGCGATACTCCTTGGTTTGGCTTTAAGAAATGCTCCTGACACGACTAAAACCTTGATTTCTAATTTTTCAGATGCTGTATCTAAAATGGTTACATGGGTTATTAAGTTTGCACCAATAGGAATCATGGGTCTAGTATTTGAGTCTATTACTGCAAATGGAATTGAGTCGTTACTAAGCTATGGGAAATTACTTGCCGTCTTGATTGGCTGTATGGTTTTTGTAGCGTTGGTTGTCAATCCAATCATTGTGTACGTAGTAATACGCCAAAACCCTTACCCGCTTGTTTTTAAGTGCTTAAAGGAAAGCGGTATTACAGCATTCTTTACACGCAGTTCAGCTTCAAATATTCCTGTAAATATGAGATTATGTGAAAATCTAGGTTTGAATAAGGATAGTTATTCAGTATCCATTCCGTTAGGTGCAACCATTAATATGGCTGGTGCCGCTGTTACTATTTCTGTTTTAACACTTGCAGCGGTTCATACACTTGATATTCAAGTGGATATCCCTACAGCAATCATCCTCAGCGTACTGTCAGCTGTATGTGCTTGTGGTGCTTCAGGGGTTGCTGGTGGATCCTTATTACTGATCCCTCTAGCTTGTAGCTTATTTGGTATCCCAGCTGATGTTGCTATGCAGGTAGTTGGAGTAGGCTTTATCATTGGTGTCTTACAAGACTCTTTTGAAACGGCACTTAACTCATCCACAGATGTACTTTTCACAGCAGCAGCTGAGTTTAGAGAGTGGAATAAAGAAGGAAAAAAAATAGAGATCCACAAAGTAGCATAAAGAAGAAATCCTCTTATCTGTAATCAAACTGCACCCCAATTGTTAGAATCGACTAACAATAGGAGGTGCAGTTTTTTATGGAAAACTGTACTTTTAGCAAAACAAAAATGAGCTGCTATTGTTGAATATCTTCAAATTGAACAGATCATTACACCAATGCTAATGCGAGGGCAATTCGGACAGGCTCATCCGAAAATGGCCTATGGGAGTCCGAATAAGAGGGCAATTCGGAAAGGCTCATCCGAAAATAGCCTATGGGAGTCCGAATGAGAGGGCAATTCGGACAGGGTCAGCCGAAAATAGCCTATGGGAGTCCGAATAAGAGGGCAATTCGGAAAGTCCCAGCCGAAAAAAGCCTGCAGGAGTCCGAATGAGAGGGCAATTCGGACAGGCTCATCCGAAAATAGCCTATGGGAGTCCGAATAAGAGGTTTATTCGGACAGGGTCATCCGAAAAAAGCCTATGGGAGTCCGAATAAGAGGTTTATTCGGACAGGGTCATCCGAAAAAAGCCTATGGGAGTCCGAATAAGAGGTTTATTCGGACAGTCCCAGCCGAAAAAAGCCTGTGGGAGTCCGAATAAGAGGGCAATTCGAACAGGCTCATCCGAAAATGGCCTGTAGGAGTCCGAATGAGAGGGCAATTCGGACAGGCTCAGCCGAAAATAGCCTGCAGGAGTCTGAATAAGAGGTTTATTCGGACAGGCTCAGCCAAAAATAGCCTATGGGAGTCCGAATAAGAGGTTTATTCAGACAGGCCCATCCGAAAAAAGCTTGTGGGAGTCCGAATGAGAGGTTCGGGGAGTGACAGGCATTCTATAAAATATTAATATAGGTTTGTGAGCAGTTATAAAATATAATTAGAATGCAGTTAGGTGTGAGAGAGTATGAAATGTGTGTCGCTTGATTTGGATGGAACGTTGTTGAATTCGTCGCATGAAATTTCAGCTGAAAATAAAAAAACGATCAGAATGCTTCAAGATAAAGGGATCGAGGTTATTTTGAATACTGGACGAGCCTATAAGGACGTGGTGAAAGTTCCTGGAATACGAGAGCTGAACTGCCCGATTTTTTGCGTGAATGGTGCGGTGTTGTACTCGAAAACCGGAAAGCTATTATATGAAGCTACAATCGATACCTCATCCTATAAAGAAATATTATCAACATTAAGAGAATTAGAGGTTGGAGTTCTTGTATATACGAATCACGGGGGCTTTCCTTCAACGTTACCGCCGCTTCACAGCAAAAGTAAAGAGGAATTAGACACGCTGTTTAGAGAATTTAACTATGATGATATATTGAATCAAGAGGATCTCAAGATTTATAAATTAATAGCTTTAGTTCATTATGAGGAGCTAGAAAAAATAGAAATAGTTAAGCAGGCACTAAGTTCTCGTAATGAAATTTCTTTCGCTTCATCTTTTCCTAATAACGTCGAAATTACATCGATTGAAGCTCAAAAAGGAAAGGCACTTCGTCGTTATGAAGTAATGCACAATCTATTATTTGAAGAGATTTATGCATTTGGCGATGGAGGAAACGATCTTTCTCAATTTGAAATGGCAACCGAATCTATCGCGATGGAAAATGCACCTCAAGAAATTAAAGAAAAAGCAACGATTGTCACGAAAAGTAACGATGAAGATGGTGTTTCTTATGCTATCCGACACATTCTAAAATTAGTATAACGAATAAGGAATCTGAACTGTTATGTCAGATTCCTAATTCTTTTTGTATCTTTAGATAGTATAAATAGTCAGATAAAAAGTATATTCAGTGTAGAGGACAATTTCAGGGATTAAGTATAAGTGTAAAGCGTTTTGGAGTGGGTATTGCCAGTTTTTAGGTATTTTTTTGGTTTCTTTATAGAGATTAATTTGTAAAAAAATGTATATTTTAATGCCGAAATTACTCATAGCAGTTTACACTCACCAGCACGCCCATGTGTTGTCACATACACTCTGGACACGTGGAGCACAGAAACAACATGTAGATTTACATATGTTTTTGGACTAGATTTTGGAAAGTATAAATTCCACTTTTTTTAAGCCAAAAACATAATTGGTTTCTCAAGTTAATCATTTCTACAATGACTTAAATACGCAAAAATGCTACTCCTTAACCCTGGATAGCATTTTTTTATTTCAATAACCTCCCAAAATGCTAAAAAAGTACAGACGATGTTAAAAGAATACTAGTTGTTAGCGCTTTCAACCCTTAACCACTAACTTATAATTGAGCTGTAATCAATCAAAAAAAGTTCAAGGGGGTTCTTTAATGAAGAAGGTTTTGAAAGCGTTATCGTTAATGCTAGTTATGATGCTGTTTGCTGCTTTGCTGTCAGCATGTAACAAAAGCACCGGGGGATCGGGAAAGGGATCGATTGATGTAGGGATCGTATTGCCTACAAAAGATGAGCCAAGATGGGTACAGGATGAACAAAGATTTAAGGATGCTTTAAAAGACTCAGACTATACGACTGAAATTTTATTTAGCCAAGGTTCTTCTGCGAAGGAAAAAGAAAACGTTGAAACATTGATTAATAAAGGAATTAAAGTTCTAATCATCTGTCCACAGGACGGAGATGCTGCTGCAGCTGCAGTTGAAGCTGCTAAAAAAGAAGATATCACAGTGATTTCCTACGATCGTCTGATTACAAACACAGATGCCGTTGATTATTACGTAACATTTGATAGCGTAGCGGTTGGTGCAGCACAAGGTCAATATTTGATTGATCATGCAAAAGGTAAAAATGTTCCATTGTATCTGTATGCTGGTGCAGCTTCTGACAACAACGCATTCTTGTTCTTCCAAGGTGCATGGAGCGTACTTCAACCGAAAATTGCTGATGGTACATTTAAGATTGCAAACTCAAGCGAAGCTGAAGCTTTGAAGGATACAGCTGAACTTTCTCGTGATCAATTAAGTAAAATTCTAGGCCAAGTGACAACAAACTGGGATCCAAACGAAGCGAAAAATAAAGCTCAAACACATTTAACAGCTGCTGGAGCAGACTTAAAAGGAGATGTAGCTGTACTTGCACCGAATGACGGTACTGCTCGTTCAATCGCAGATGTATTCGCATCTGACGGTGACATTTCTAGCTATGTCATTACAGGTCAAGACGCTGAGAAGGCTTCTATTCAATATATCATTGACGGAAAACAATCCATGACTGTATTCAAGGACGTTCGTACGCTTGTTAAAGATGCAATGGGTATGGCTGTTGAAATCTTAGATGGAAAAACACCTGAAACAACTGGTTCTTACAACAACGGCAAGGTAGATATCAAAGCGAAACAAACAGATGTTATTGTCGTTAACAAAGACAACGTGAAGAAAGAACTAATTGATTCTGGTTACTACGAAGCTAGCGAATTTAAAGGTATTGAATAAAACGTATGCAACCTGCGAAATAGTGATAGAGAGATCTATCACTATTTCGCAATTATGTTAGTTGTTTGGGTAAGGGGGACCACCATGAGTGAATATATTCTGGAAATGAATAATATTTCCAAGTCGTTTACAGGTGTCAAAGCACTCAGTAATGTCAATTTTAAAGTGAAGAAAGGCGAGATCCACTGCTTAATAGGTGAAAACGGGGCAGGGAAGTCAACATTGATGAAAGTGCTCAGTGGCGTTTACCCTTATGGAACATATGAAGGGGATATTGTGTTCGAGGGCAAAGTGCAGCAATTTAACAAAATCAGTGACAGCGTAAAGGCCGGCATCGCCATCATCTACCAGGAATTAGCACTGTTTCCGGACCTTACAGTCTATGAAAATATTTTTGCAGGGAACGAAGTGAAGCGTGGTAGAATCATCGACTGGAACCAAACCATTGTAGAGGCAAAAAAAATGCTGGAAAAGGTAAAGCTGGATGTGAATCCAGAGACTCTGATTAAAGATTTGGGGGTAGGAAAACGTCAGCTTGTTGAAATTGCGAAGGCCTTAAGCAAAGACGTAAAGCTTCTTATTCTGGATGAGCCAACAGCAGCCTTGAACGAAGATGATAGTGAAAATCTTCTTAAGTTATTGTGCGAGTTGAAAAATCAGGGCATTACCTGCATCATGATTTCACACAAGCTCAAAGAAGTCATTTCCATTGCGGATAAAGCGACGGTGCTTCGTGACGGGCAAACGGTCTGTACACTAGATGCCGCAAAGGGAGAAATCTCCGAACATATTATCATTAAAAACATGGTCGGTCGTGAGATTGATGATATTTATCCGAAGCGAGAAAAGAAAACAGGCGGCGAGAAAATTCTAGAATTAAGAAATTGGTCAGCCTATGATCCTCAATTAGGTAGACAAGTCGTCAAAGATGTTAATCTTCATGTGAAAAAGGGTGAAATCGTCGGTATAGCAGGCTTGATGGGTTCAGGACGGACAGAGCTTGCCCTTAGTATTTTCGGTAATGCGAAGTCCTACAAGCTGCAGGGAGATTTAGTGCTGGATGGTGAATCAGTAGCCTTCAAGCATCCGAGTGATGCCATTAAAGCAGGAATCGCCTATGTCACGGAAGATCGAAAAGGCGACGGTTTGTTTTTAATCCAAGATATTAAGAACAATATTTCGGCGGCGAATCTAAACGGCATCTCCTCTCATGGAATTCTGAACGACAATGAAGAAATCAAAATTGCCGATCATTATAAAAATTCTCTGTACATTAAAGCCTCTTCCTTGGAGCAAGTCGTAGGCAACTTAAGTGGCGGCAACCAACAGAAAGTATCTTTGGGTAAATGGTTGTTCGTCGGGCCCAAGCTGCTTATTTTGGATGAACCGACTCGCGGGATCGACGTGGGAGCTAAATTTGAAATTTATACAGTAATGAATGAGCTAATTAACGAAGGCATGAGCATCATTATGATTTCGTCAGAGCTTGGTGAAGTGCTTGGGATGAGTGATCGTGTGTATGTCATGGCCCAAGGTGAAATAAAAGGTGAGTTGTCGATCGAAGAAGCCAACCAAGAAAATATCATGCAGCTTGCTACGCAATAGGAGGTTAAAAACAATGAACTTTTTCAGTGAAGCTAGAGTCTTAATCAGAGAAAATATTCGTGACTATGGTATGTTTATTGCCTTATTCGTTATTATTCTTACATTCTCTTTCTTGACAGACGGACTTTTTATGTCTTCTCGTAATATTAGTAACTTATTAGATTCAGCAGGGTATATTGCTGTATTAGCTGTTGGGATGACACTGGTTATCGTGATCCGTCACATCGATTTATCAGTCGGATTTGTCGCTGGTTTTCTTGGTGCCATTGTGGCCATCCTTCTTACCCAAATGGGAATGTCAATGTTTGTAGCTATTCCTATCATTTTGGTTCTTGGCGTGATTATTGGCCTGTTCAATGGTTGGCTAGTTGCTCAGATTGGAATTCCTTCCTTCGTTGCCACACTAGCAGGAATGCTGATTTTCAGAGGAGCCATTCTTCAGGTGACAGAAAAAACGGGTACCATCATTATACAGGATGATAAATTTAATGCAATCGGTAACGGATACATTCCTTCTCTTCTTGAAGTAAGCGGACTCCATCTACTTTCACTTCTTGTCGGTTTAGTCGGTATTTTATTGTATATTTACAACGAATTCAATACACGCAGAAACAAAATCAAGTACGGATTTGAAGTGGTTTCTAAAGGGATTTTCACACTTAAATTGGTGTTCGTGTCAGCCATTATTGCGTATATTACTTGGATTCTTGCAGGCTATAACGGATTTTCGTGGACGGTCATCATTGTGATGCTGGTGGTTATAATCTATCACTTCCTTACAACAAAAACGGTGCTGGGCAGACATATTTATGCTGTGGGTAGTAATCCAGAAGCCGCACATCTTAGCGGTATGAACGTAAAGAAGATTACGTACATTGTTTTCGGTTCTATGGGGATGCTAGCAGCGCTATCCGGCATTTTATTTACCTCTCGTTTACAATCGGCAACAACAACTGCAGGTACACTGTTTGAGCTCGATGCCATTGCAGCGGCGTATGTTGGTGGAGTTTCCTCTGCAGGAGGAGTCGGGAAAGTAACGGGTGCGATTATCGGTGCAATCGTAATGGCATCCCTCACAAGCGGGATGAACCTGTTGGGAGTCGGAATCTCCTACCAATACATGATCCGTGGTGGCGTATTAGCTGGAGCGGTAATCTTTGACGTTATGACTAGAAAGAAAAGATAGACTTTCTATGAGGGACTCATTTGGTCCCTCATTTTTTATTTTATTTGAAGGCTCTTTTCTAAAAGATTGTTGTTTTTACATAGGTTCTGGGAATGAAAACCTTTGATAAAAAAGTTGGTTGATTGGAGCGTAAGGTGCGAGACTCCTGCGGGAGCAGCGGGACAGGTGAGACCCCACAGGCGCTGCGCGCCGAGGAGGCTCACCGCCCGCCCCGCGGAAAGCGAGCATCCTGGAGCGGAAATCAACCTTTCCTCACTACTTGTTAAAAAGCAACAAAGTTTGCGAAAACAGCCTGTTTGAAAAAATTTCCTTTTCCTCCTTCAGCTCCCTAGTAATAAGTCCGAGTTAAACAATAGGGTTATTTTTTTGTAGAAGATCCGTCAGAAAATGGTTTATTATTAGGGGAGAAAGGAGTCATTCTTTTGCGAAAAAGTGTAATTGTCATACTATTTTGTGTATTTTTCACACTTTGTTATTTTACAATTGAGTCGGCAAAAAAAGTTTTTCGTTCTGAATGGGAATTGCCCGGGATCAATCAGGAGCAGCCAAAGCATCGCCTTGTGTTGATCACCCAGGATATGAATACACCATTTTGGGATAGAGTTGCAAGTGGCGCATTAAACCAAGCCAAGGAGAATGGGGCTAGCTTAGAGGTATGGGGAAGCTATGGGAATAACCAAGAAGATTTTTTAAAGAAAATGGAAATAGCGATTCATTCAAAAGTGGATGGCATTATCATACAAGGACTTGATACAGAAGAGTTCAAACAGTTGACGAAAGTGAAAGCTTCCTTTTATGGAATTCCGATTATCACTGTGGCAAATGACGTCCCCATGTCGGAAAGCCTGAGAAAAACGTACATAGGTTCGGATCAATATAAGGCGGGAGAAATGATAGCAAGGCAATTGGTGTCAGACATGGGGTCAACAGGAGAAGTCGTTGTTATGTACGATCGCAAGCAGGAGTATTATCAAACACAGCGACTGAGCGGCATACAAGACGTGTTAAAGAATTATCCGAACATTAAGGTGATGTATGCGGAAACGTCTGATGCGAGGGAGCAAATCATTGCTTCGACGAGAGATGCACTCAACCGGATGCCTGAAGTAGACGCCTTTATAGCCGTTAATGCCAAAGTTACTGGGACGATGATTCAAGAGATTGGTAAGCGCTATCAAGTTGAACCCTTTTACATCTATTCCTTTGACGATGGGCCTGAGTCATTGCCCCTGCTTAATCAAAGGAAGCTAGATGGAATCATCGAGCAATCTCCTGAAAAAATGGGGGAGAAAAGTGTTCAGTTGTTAATGGAATGGTTAAATGGTGAGACCGTTCCGCTAAATTCTAAAGGCTATTATACCGATATTTTTATTTTGAAAGAGAAGGGCATAAAATGATAAGTATTCAAAAAAAGATCTTGATGCTCACTTCAGTCATTCTCGTCATCATGTCTGGCATTTGGATAGCGCTTACATTTTATAATCACAAGACGCAGAATCAATATAATGAAATTCTTCAACGCTATTTAAGCATGAATGAAGCTACAAGGGCTAGCCAGCTTGTGATAACGGATCTTAATAACTATTTGCTTAATCCGACCCCAGATCGATTGGATCAACTTAATCACAGTAAAGAGAGCATGCAAAGTGCGAAAATGAAAGTATTCAAATTAAGGAACTCCGAGAATCATTTTATCGTAACGAACTATATAAATTTAATAGATAGCCTCATCGAAACTACAGATCGGATTCTTATGTTCCATTCGGTACATGATACTGAGGCTTCCACGAGAGAATTTGTAGAAGCCACGCGCATTTCCAATTATATCTCGGAGATGACTCTCAGCTTGCTCGACAAAGAGCTGAAGACTTATGACAGCTTCTATCGAGGAATTATTGAGCGTTCCGGAGAAGTCATAAAGCTTGGCATATGGCAGTTGCTATTGATTATGTTTCTTCTTTTACTAGCTACATATTGGTTTTCCTTAAGTATTACGAGACCTGTGCAAAAGCTGACTCAAGCCGCAAATGAATTATCAAAAGGTAGGTTTGATTTGCAGGTTAAAGTGGAGACGAATGATGAAATTTCTTTTCTTGCGAAGACCTTCGATCGTATGCGTATCAATATCAATAATTTGATTTTAGAGATCAAGAACAAGGCACAGCTTGAGCATGAGCTACAGCAGAGTAAGATCCTCTTGCAAGAAAGCCAGTTTCGCAGCTTACAAAGTCAAATCAATCCGCATTTTTTGTTTAACACGCTCAATACACTTTCTAAGAAGGCTTATCTAGAAGGATCTGAAGAGACGAGTGACTTGCTTGTAAGTGTTGCAGGATTACTGCGATACAACTTAAAGATGTTGGACCGATCCGTTACACTTCATGAGGAAGTCATGGTTTTACAGCAATATATGGATATTCAAATGGCTAGATTTAGAGACCGTTTGAAGCTACACATGGAAATCGATGAATCGTGCTTACATGTGCGGATTCCTGCGTTGACCCTGCAGCCGATTATCGAGAATGCTGTCATCCATGCAATCGAGCCAAAAGAGGATGGCGGCACGATTTGGTTCAGGGTTATGGATGGAGAAGAAAGGATTACGATTGAAATCGAAGATGACGGGATGGGGATGTCAGAAGATAAAATTCAACAAATCCTGAGGGAGAATTTTATCCCTACGGAAGGGCATTCAACTGGAATTGGCTCCAGTAACGTCGTCAAGCGTCTGCGTCTTTTCTTCGGACAGGATGATGTGATCGACATTGTTAGCCGCAAAGGATACGGAACAAAAGTGATTTTTAAAATACCTAAAAAAGGAGTTGGACAGTTTGATAAGGCTCCTAATAGTGGATGATGAACAGATTGAACGTGAAGGAATGCAAGTGATATTAGAAAAGAATTTTCCAGATCTCATCATTGAACAAGCAAAAAACGGAAATATGGCCGTACAACTAGCAGGAGAGTTTAAACCGGATCTCATATTAATGGATATTAAAATGCCCGGAATGAATGGTCTGGAGGCAGTTGAAAGAATCAGTACAGACTATCCGCATATCAAATTCATCATGGTTACCGCATATGATACGTTTGATTATATGCGACAGGCGATCAAATTTGGTGTAAAGGACTATATACTTAAACCGAGTAAAGCCAGTGACATTGTGATGACGATTGGAAAAGTTCTGGAGCAGATTGAGGAAGAAAAAGTGTCACTTGAGAGAAGCAAGCAAGAGAAAGAGGCATTGCAAAAAGCGTTGGCGCTCGTAGAAACCGATGTGGTCACACAACTATTGTTCGATCATGTACACGACGTACATGTGGACATGCTATTAGAGATATTGGATATTCAATCCACTAACGAGATGTTTGTGATGATTGTTTTACTGCCGGCAGGATCGGAGCATTTGTATTCTTCAGTAAAAGAAAAAGTCAGGAAGAAGAATAGCGGCTGGGTAGGTGCATTGTATGGGAATCAACTTCCAATTATCATGTTTAGGCAGCCGGATATATCTTACCGTTCTCAAGCAACAACTCTTGCTCGTGAGATTTTATCTATTGCAAAATCTGACCTTGTAGGAGACTTATTTGTTGGGATAGGGAACGTGTACCGTTCTTTAGATCAAATCAGACAATCCTATCAGGAGTCATTGATTGCCACAATGGATACAACGCTTCCTGTTAAATATCGCTTCTATTCAGATGTTCCTGTTATTGGTGATGTAAACAATGAACAATTGATTCAACATCATAAAAAAGAGTTTACCGATCTAGTCCGACTTGGAGAATGGCAGCAAATTCGTACAAGCGTTATGAATATTATTCAATGCTACGAAAGCGAAGGTTTGGATCTTCTGCAAACTCAGCAACGTATGCTAGAGGTGCTTTGGATTGTATCTCGAGTATTGAGAGAAATGGGAGTTGACACAGTAACACCTCTTTATCCCTATCAAACTCTTGATTATCGACAGCTGCGTTCGGAGACCAATCATTTACTTGATAGAATGAGGCAATCATACCATGACCACTATGATCGATTGGAAGCAGATACCATCCACCAAATCAAACAATATATTATTGAACACTCTAGTGAAGATATTTCACTCGATACGTTAGCCAAAAAGGTCGAACTTAGTCCAATCTATATTAGTAAGATGTTCAAAGAAAAACTAGGAATCAATTATATTGATTTATTAACTGAGTGCAGAATTGAAAAAGCTAAGAAACTACTTGGTGATCCAGAGAAAAGCATAAAAGAAATAACCTTCGAGGTTGGCTATCATGATCCAAATTACTTCAGCAAGGTGTTTAAAAAAATATGTAAACTATCGCCGAAGGAATATCGGAAAACACTCGTTGGTAAATAATTCATAAAGGGGTGAGGCTGATGGACCGGGGGTTTGTACAATTTAGGATGATATTCCTCACATTCTCCATTGCTCTGCTATGTATGGCCACTGCTTGTGAAAAGAGCCATGAGGTCCGTGGCTCTGTCGTACCTAGTGGAATATCCAAAAATGAAGAGTCAAAAGGTGATAAAGTGCCCCATAAAAAAAAGATAAAAATTGGCTTTTCGATGGATACTTTAGAAGAAGAACGTTGGCTAAAGGACAGAGATCTGTTTAAAGAGGCAGTGGAAAACCTTGGTGCAGAAGTGGAGATACTGGCAGCAAATGGAGACGATGCACTGCAAATCTCTCAAGCTGAGACTTTAATTAGCCAAGGGGTGGACCTTCTTGTGGTCGTTCCCCACAATGCAGAAGCTACTGCTGCGATCGTAAACAAAGCTCATTTGGCCGGTATAAAGGTCATTTCATACGATCGCCTCGTTAAAAACGCAGATATTGACTTGTATATTTCCTTCGACAATGAAAAGGTAGGAGAACTGCAAGCAGAGGCGATCACATCACTAGTCCCGAAAGGAAAGTATGTATATATCGGTGGTGCGATTACAGATAATAACGCGATTTTGTTAAAAAAAGGTGTTTTCAATGTACTTCAGCCTTATATTGATCGAGGGGACATTACGGTGGTGTATGACCAATGGACCCAAGACTGGTTACCGGCCAATGCCTTTACGAATATGCAAGCTGCACTAAAAGCCAATAAAAATCAGATTGACGCAGTGATTGCAGCCAATGATGCAACAGCTGGTGCTGTCATAAAAGCACTCAAAGCCCAAGGACTTGATGGCAAAATCCCAGTCGCAGGACAAGACGCAGAACTTGCAGCCGCTCAACGTATCGTAGAAGGAACACAAACGATGACTGTGTACAAACCGATTAAAGTACTAGCCGATGCAGCTGCAAAGATTGCCGTTAAAATGGCAAAAGGTGAAGAAGTACCTGCAGGCAAACGCGTTAACAATGGAAAAATCGAAGTACCATCCGTATTACTCATGCCGACTGCAGTCAATCAATCCAATATGGATGAGACGATTATTAGAGATGGCTTCCATTCTAGAGAAGATGTTTATAGGAATGTAGGGAAATGAATGTAGTTGCACTGTCACTCCCCGAATAATCTTGTTTCACAGAAATGTTTCACAGGTGTCTCTGATATCTTTACATGATATTGGATGACATTTTTTTTATTGGTAAGAAAGAATGTGGTAATCAAAAAGTATGAATCCCTTAGAAAGAATTTTATGAAGTGCTTCTTCATAATTTCCTAAATTCAAGACTCATCATAAGGAAAAATTTCATCTATAATCACCTAAAATTTGTAAAATCCATCCGACTTATTCTGTGTTTTTGTGAATTGAAATGATAATTTACGATCTTGGATGTATAATAAGTTCTGCAATTTTCTATTTAATAGTAGGAGGGAATTATACTGATGGCATGGACTTTAACGGGATTGTTTCTGATATCTGCTTTATTGTTCATCATTTCTATTTGGAAGTCTTTTCAGGTGTCAAAAGAGAACCAAAAGGAAATTGATATGGTACATATATCTTTATTGAAAGAAATCAATACCATTCAGGAATCCATTCGTAATATTGAGCTTGATTTAGAAGTGGTAACGAAGGAAGCGGGGATTCAACATTCTCCTGAAGAAAAACTTTTCATGCGTGAAGTACTAGACTTATATAAACGCAATTATTCTATTGAGAGTATCGCAGGGAAAAAACAGGTACCAGTGAATGAAATAGAACGCTTGCTAGCTCCATACCGGTATATAAAGGATGAAAGGAGAAAAGTTGCAAATGAGAATTAACGTATTAAGCAGCTTTGCAGCTGGACTTCTTATTGCTACATCTATTTGCAGCGTTGCTTACTTTTCTGATAAAAGCGACGTAAAAACTACTGCAAAAACATCCGAAAACCACACGCCGGAACAAGTACAACTATCTGAAATCGAGATGAAAAATAAACTTGAATCTGCAGGCTATGTTGTTCAAACAAAAGCAGAATATGACAAAAAGATCAAAAAAGCAAAGACAACTGGTAAAAAAACAACTTCGCCTGAAAACAATAATAAAACAGTAACTCAAGTAATTGTTAATGTGTCGGAAGGTATGACCAGTATTGATGTCGGCAAAATGCTTGTAGATGCTAACTTGATTCCCGATGCTTTTGAATTCTCGAAAGATATAGAACGAAGAAAGCTTGAACAGAATTTACGTCCTGGAAAATTTGTAGTGGACAGTAGTATGTCCTATGATCAAATTATTTCAACGATTTTTAAAAAATGATCTAGGTTGAAAAATTGAAATGAAGAAGTCATCAAAAAATCATTCTGAACCTTTCAGTGAAAAAAACAAGTATTTTAAAAACGGCTAAGGAAACGTGGCTGAAAAGGAAAGAATGGATTAGAAAGTAAAAGATTTAGTGGACTGTGAAGAAGTACAGAAAGTAAGTTGAAATGGAATATTCGAAAATAAAAGGATCCCCCAAATTTTCCACTTGGGGGATTTTTGTTTAATGATTGTTATTTTGTTGTTTCATTTCTTCTCCGGCTAAAATGATATTTCCTGTTTCTAATGCACGATGTTCGTTTACTGAATCACCCGGCTCCAGGTTGTTTAAGTTCGCTTCAATGGTCATTTGCTTTTCGCTTATGAGGGGTTTCTTGTTATTGTCCATTATTGTGACCTCCATTTGTTAGGTAGAAAGTGGAAGGGAATCTATATGAGGATAGTCTTTACCAAAAAAAAATCTTCATGCACGTACCAAATACCAGAGACCAATCCGAACTAAACATTCCTCTTAAAAAATGAAACGACTTTAACTGGTGACTATTTCTTTCATTACATTCAATTAAGACGCAGTAGCTAAAAAAATCATGAAATAGTAAATAATTCCTTTGAAAATTTGTCACATTCTTATTAGTAAACTCATGTTAACATTATGAAAGCAGTGGAAATATATTTATTTGCCGTTTTGTGGAAATGTGTATATATAAATTAAATATAAAAAGAAAGGGGTACCCCTATGAAAATGAAATGGGCTTTATTGGCAGTGATTTTCACTATTGCCACTGTGTTAACAGGTTGTGAACGATTACTGGTCTTGGATCCTAAAGGACCTCAAGCTGAAAGGCAAGCCAGTGACATCATGTTATCGATTGGAATCATGTCGGTCATTGTCATTGTCGTTTTTGGACTTTTAGTCTACATGTTAGTAAAATACCGTGCTTCTAAACAAAGTGCAGATTATGAACCACCACACATTGAAGGAAATGCATGGGTTGAAGCAATTTGTGTGGGAATTCCTGTTTTAATTGTTGCTTACCTTTCTTTTGTATCTGTTAAAAGTAACTATATCGTTGAGGCAACACCAAAAGGGTATGAGGACAAAGAACCATTAGTGGTTTATGCTTCATCCTCTAATTGGAAGTGGCATTTTAGTTATCCGGAAGAAAATATTGAAACGGTTAACTACTTGTATATTCCTACAGACCGACCAATTGAATTTAAACTTTATTCATACGGACCAATTACTAGTTTCTGGATTCCGCAGCTCGGCGGACAAAAATACGCGATGAAAGACATGGTTACCACATTACATTTAGCAGCTGATGTTCCAGGGGAATATATGGGACGAAATGCAAACTTTAGTGGTAAGGGATTTGCTGAAAATACATTCAATGTTAAAGCAATGCCTGAAGACGAATTTAATGAGTGGGTAGAAGAAGTAAAAGAAACGGCTAAACCACTTACAGAAGAAAAATTCGATGAGTTATTAAAACCAGGTCACCTTGGACAGATGACGTTTACTGGAACTCATTTAGGCTTCTCACCAGCACCAGAAGGTCATCATGGTTATCATGGACATGATGGTGATCATAACCATGAATCATCTGACACTGAAAAAACGGAATCTGATACACATTCACACGAAGAACATTCTGACCATAGCCCACATCATTAAGATGTAACGAATACTTAGTCAAACAATCGTTAGAAATATATTCTCAAAAGGAGTAACAAACGTATGGATTTCTTTGAACGATTTGCCGTACCTCATCCAAATGCAGCGATATATGCATCGATGGTTGCGATTGGTCTTACTGTGATCGGAATCATCGCCGGTTTAACCTATTTTAAAAAATGGGGCTATCTATGGCGTGAATGGTTAACTACTGTTGATCATAAACGGATCGGTATTATGTATCTACTATCTGCTTTGCTGATGCTATTCCGCGGTGGCGTAGATGCACTTATGATGCGTGCTCAACTTGCTAGACCAGAAAACACGCTACTAGATGCACAGCACTATAATGAAATTTTTACAACGCATGGGATCGTTATGATCCTCTTTATGGCTATGCCATTTATTATGTTCTTTATGAACTACATTGTTCCATTGCAAATTGGAGCTCGTGATGTAGCGTTTCCACGTTTGAATGCACTCAGTTTCTGGTTATTTTTCATGGGTGCAATGTTGTTCAATATCTCTTTTGTTATTGGTGGTTCTCCTGATGCAGGATGGACTTCTTATTTCCCGCTTGCAAGTAACGAATTTAGTCCATCTGTAGGGACCAATTATTATATGATCTCCATTCAGATTGCTGGTATTGGAACATTAATGACGGGAATTAACTTTATTACTACGATTCTCAAAATGAGAGCACCTGGTATGACGTTGATGAAAATGCCAATGTTCACATGGTCTGCCTTTATCGCTAGCGTCATCATTGTTTTCGCTTTCCCGGTTTTAACCGTGGCGCTTGCAATGGGAACGATGGACCGTCTATTTGGGACACAATTCTTTACAACTAGCAACGGCGGTATGGATATGCTTTGGGCGAACCTGTTTTGGGTTTGGGGACATCCTGAAGTGTACATCTTAATTTTGCCAGCATTCGGTCTCTATAGTGAGATAATCTCAACCTTTGCTCGCCGTAATCTATATGGCTATAAATCAATGGTTTGGTCAATGGTTGTCATCTCCCTGCTTTCATTCTTAGTATGGTTGCACCATTTCTTTACAATGGGTCAGGGGCCATTTACCAACAGTATCTTCTCGATTACAACAATGGCGATTGCCGTTCCAACCGGGGTGAAAATCTTTAACTGGTTATTCACACTTTGGAAAGGGAAAATTGAAATTACCACTCCAATGCTTTATGCATTGCTTTTCATTCCGCTATTTACAATCGGCGGGGTGACAGGGGTAATGCTTGGAATGTCAGCGGCTGATTATCAATACCATAATACGATGTTCCTAGTGGCTCATTTCCACATGGTAATCATTCCAGGTGTTGTGTTCGCGATGCTGGCTGGTCTCACATACTATTGGCCAAAAATTTTCGGTTACATGCTGAATGAAAAAATCGGGAAATTGACAGCATGGATTATCGCAATAAGCACACTCTTAGCATTTATGCCAATGTTTATTACTGGATTAGATGGCCAGGCTCGTCGTATGTACACGTATTCTGAATCAACTGGATTTGGACCATTCAATATGGTTTCATTTATCGGAGCACTTGGACTAGCGGTAGGATTTGTGTTAATTGTCTACAACATCTACTACAGCACACGTTATGCTTCAAGAAATATCAGTTCCGATCCATGGGATGCACGTACACTTGAGTGGGCTACTCATACTCCTGTGCCGGAATATAACTTTGCTATAGTGCCGCAAGTCAATTCAATTGAAGCACTGTGGGATGCTAAGAAAAAAGGTCATATATTATTCAAAGACCCATATAAAAAAATTCATATGCCAAACAACAGCGGTGTACCGTTTATCATGAGTTGTATCTTCTTTGTATGGGGATTCTCATTTGTATTCAGTTTGTGGATCCCTGTTATCTTTACAACAATTGGAATCTTTGCTTGCATGGCTCACCGATCATTCGAGAAAGATGACGGTCGCTACATCTCTGTTGAAGAAATTGAAGAAACAGAAACAAAATTGCGAGGTGCCTAAAAAATGAAAATTGATCACTCGCTGCCACTTGAATATAGTACGGAAGAAAATCGCTTAAAGGTCTTAGGATTTTGGATCTTCCTAGGTGCCGAAATTATGCTTTTTGCTACGCTTTTTGCGTCCTATTTTACATTAGAGAATCGGACGGGAAGTGGCCCTACTGGAGCAGAGATTTTCCAAATCACTCCAGTTCTAATTGAAACAATCGTACTTTTAACAAGCAGTTTCACCATTGGTCTTGGAATTCATGCCATGCGCCTTGGCAAACAAAAAGCGATGATGGCATTCTTTATGATCACGCTTTTTCTTGGCCTAGGATTTTTGGCAGTTGAAATTTATGAGTTCGTTCACTATGTTCACATAGGAGCTGGAATACAAACCAGCGCATTTACATCAATCCTATTAACAACGTTAGGAACGCATGGAGCCCATGTTACACTTGGGATTTTTTGGGGATTATTTATCATCCTGCAAGTAGTAAAACGCGGGTTGACTCCTCAAACAGCCAATAAAGCATTTATTTTCTCTCTGTACTGGCATTTCCTAGATGTAGTTTGGATCTTCATCTTTAGCTTCATCTATTTGAAAGGAATGATGTAAATATGAGCGAGTTATTCCCACGTAAACAAGTAATGGGCTTTGTCTATTCATTAATCCTTACAGCAGCTGCTGTAGCAGTGTACTTCCTTGATCTGTCGTTCACAGTAGGTATGACGGTGCTGCTTGTAACAGCATTCTTGCAAGCTGGACTTCAGTTAATAGTATTCATGCATGCTGGTGAAACCGAAGATAAAGGAGCTATTTATACGAATATTTACTACGGATTTATCATAGCCTTAGTTACAATCTTTGGTACATTATTAGCCATGGTTTGGGATATGATGTAATTCGTGCATTAAAATGGGCTGTTCCATAAGTCGGAAGAACTGACTTATGGCAGCCTTTTATTGTAAAAAAAAATCGCATTTGGCCCTGACGACCGATTTCTTGATCCTAAATACCGATTTCCTGTACATTTGGTAAGAAAAATACTAAAAAATATTGAGAAAAATTTTATTTTCTTAATGTGTTTTCTTCAGAAGGGCTTTTGAGACAGACGTTTTTTTTTTTGCTTGATGTGAACGATCTCAATTCCTTTATATGTTTTGTCTAACATTTCCTCCGTCGCTACAAAGAATACACCGATCAGAAAGATAAAAACAGCACCTATTACTGCTCCAATACCAACTGAAGTTAAAATACCGTAACCGCTTTCATAAAAACCGAGTAAAAACATAATGATTCCAATTGTAAGGACTGTTAGACCAACATACTTCACAGCATTTAGTATTTTCACTTTCGATTTCATGTCCACTCATCCTCCCTCTTTATAATTTATTATTCATTTTGTTCACAGAATTGTCAAACTTTTTTTATTGTTTTTACACATTTTACTTGACAGTTAAAGGAACAGTTTATAATTGTTGATTTTTCATTTTATTTGTTTGAAAATATTGAATATAAATACTATTTCTTTGTTTTTTAAAAAAGATTCATTTTTCAGGAGGTCAAATCTAATTTAAAGAAATTAGTAATCAAAGTAATCATATAAAGTAGAGGAGAGAGAAATTTGAACAAACTTACGGATCATAAAGGGATTAATCTCGAGGGACTTCAAAATGAAACCTTGGTTGTACATGCTGATGATAGGATGACGGATGAACGGACGTTGGCACCAGCTATTTATTATTCGGCAACGTTCCGTGCAGAAGATGCGACGGAATTTGCAGAGATGGCGGGTACACCACGTCATTCTCAATATTACACTCGTTACGGTAATCCAGTACATGCACGTGTACAGAAGGTGCTTGCTGAGCTTGAAGGTACGGAAACCGCTCTGGTGACCGGTTCTGGGATGGGGGCCATTGCTACGACGATCCTAGCATTGGTAAGTGCAGGCGACCATGTGATTGCGCAAACTCGGCATTATATGAGTACAGCAAAGATAATGGATGAGATGCTCCCCCGATTTGGAGTAGAAGTGACAGTGGTCGAGCAATCAGATGCGTCTGCTTTTGCCGAAGCGATCCGCCCCAATACAAAACTTATCATGCTGGAAACACCAGCCAATCCAACAATGGTGGTAACTGATTTGGCTGCCGTGGCTGAGTTAGCCCGCCCACGAGGCATCATTGTAGTGGCTGACAATACATTCGCATCGCCAATCAATCAGCGTCCTCATGATCTGGGTGTCGATGTTGTCGTCCACAGTGCAACAAAATATTTGGGAGGCCACCATGATATAACAGCGGGTGTGATTTGTACAAGTGAGGAGTTAGCAGGACGTATTTGGGACACGCATATCTCTATTGGCTCTGTTCTCTCACCTATGGACGCTTGGCTATTATTGCGTGGTTTGCGTACGTTGCCAATGCGAATTGAGCGCATCAACAGCAACGCGCTCGCCTTGGCCCAGTTTTTGGAGGAACAGCCTCAGGTAGAGCGGGTATATTACCCTGGCCTTGCCAGCCATCCACAACACGAACTGGCGAAACGACAGATGAAAGGGTTCGGCGGAATGATTGCCTTTGCTATAAAGGGTGGATATGATGCAACTCAGCGCTTTGTTTCTGCATTGAAACTGTCTCAAAACGCAGTTAGTCTGGGAGGTGTTGATTCGCTGGTGGTACATACAGCTGCGATGTGGGCAGGAGTGATGAGTGAGGAGCAAATGCAGACAGCTGGGATTCCGGCGAATTTCGTACGCTATTCCGTTGGTATTGAGCATATCGATGACCTAAAAGCAGATATCCTGCAGGCTTTGCAGTTGGTATAACATTTACAGGATCACAACTTTCATGCAAATCATTTTAATGATCATGCGGAGTTGAAGATTTGGATTCCATGTATAGATTCATCAATATCTTATGAAAGGAAAGAAGATAAACGAATAACTATTTCTGGTCATGAATCAAATGGGCGCGTTTCTATAAAGGAACGCGCTCTTAGTGCATATATAAAAGGAATTTTAAGGAAATGGTCAAATAGACATGATAAAAGAAGTTAGGTAGGAGGAAGAGATTTTGGATATCAAACAATCATCGGAAAGATTTAAGAATTTTGCTGTCTTAGAGTGTAAGGGATCTAGTGATTTGTATGAATTCCTTTCATTAAAAATTGCAGTTGATTACGAATTACTAAAATTAAGTTTACACGCTCAACAAGGGCAGCCTGTACCTAACTTACTTCTAGGGGCAGTTCATTACATCATGCTAAAAGGAATTGATCATCCTTTGCGTGAGTTTTATCCAAGTTTAGTAAAGAATCCAAAAAAGGTTGAAGAATCTTTCTATTATTTTAAGGATTTTTGTATGACTAATTCAAAAGAAATTGCATCAATTCTTCATAATAAAAGAGTTCAAACAAATGAAGTAAGACGTTGTTCATATCTTTATCCTACTTTTTGTTACATCTATCAAAAGGTTTCTACTCCATTATCAATTATTGAGATTGGAACAAGTGCGGGTCTTCTATTATTATGGGATAACTACTCGTACTCCTATGGAAATCAATCGATTTATGGAAATAAGGACTCAGCTCTCCATTTAAAGTCTAAAATTAGAGAAGGTGAACAGCCTTTCCTTCTTCCAAATAGTCCACCTATCCACTCAAGATTAGGTTTTGATTTAAACATTATTGATTTAAGGAATGAGGAAGAGTACTTATGGTTAAAAGCCCTTATCTGGCCAGAACATAAAGAAAGGTTAGAAATCTTTGAAACAGCTGCAAAACAATTTCGTAAAGATCCTCCAAAACTTGTAGAAGGTGACGGAGTAAATCTTATCAAAGATTATGCTGAACAGGTACCAATTAATAGTACACTTTGTATTTTTCACACTCATGTAGCCAATCAAATGCCAGATCATGTGAAAAATGATCTGTTAAATAAAGTCAAAGAAATTGGAACTAAGAGGAACGTTTTTCATGTGTATAACAATATATGGGACAGGAAATTACATCTGGATTATTTTATGGATGGTAAAGAGCACAATGAAGTAATTGGAGAGACAGATGGACACGGAAGATGGTTTGATTGGAAATTAGGTTGGATTGTCACCTAATGATATTTTTACCCAACAAACATTGAGGTTTTCACGTGCTTTCCGTGTTACTAGAATTGCCTAAATTTGGACTTATTTATTAAGATACGTGTCCTTTATAAGACCATGATGTAAGGAAATAGGAGTATATTCGAGTATTTTTAAGAATAGAGTGATTTTTCTATACTCAACTTTTCCTGAACGTACTATATCAACAGATATGATTGATTACAAACTTTGCCAACTATATTGAAAAAAAACTACAATAGAAAGGTAACCGTATTATCAAATAACAAAAGATGGTGCCGGGCCCTTTTAAAATTTTTTGACACTACGCACAGTAATTGAAAAGGACTCCCCATTGATACGTACAAAGGATGGTGATTTAATGAAGAAGATCGAAGTTCGAAATGTAACTAAGATCTTTGGTAAGTCAAAAAGGGCTATTCAACTTTTACATGAGGGTGAAACCAAACAAACGATTTTAAAGAAAACAGGGGCTACAGTTGGTGTGAACCAGGCTAGCTTTGAAGTAGAAGCCGGTGAAATATTTGTCATCATGGGCTTATCTGGTAGCGGAAAGTCAACATTAGTCCGGATGATAAATCGTCTGATTGATCCAACTGTTGGTGAGATATTCATTGATGGCGAAGATATTGTAAAAATGAATAAAGAGCAGCTAAGAGAAGTGCGCCGTAAAAAGATAAGCATGGTCTTCCAAAAATTTGCTCTTCTTCCTCATCGAACAGTCCTAGAAAATACAGAATATGGTTTAGAAGTACAGGGCGTTTCCAAAGAAACACGGTCAAAAAAAGCAATGGACGCATTAAAGCTGGTTGGGCTTGAAGGGTATGAAAACCAATCTCCGCAGCAATTAAGTGGTGGAATGCAGCAAAGAGTAGGGCTGGCTCGAGCATTAGCCAATGATGCTGATATTTTACTGATGGATGAGGCCTTTAGTGCTCTAGATCCATTAATTAGAAAAGATATGCAGGATGAGCTTCTTGAGCTTCAATCTACCATGAAAAAAACCATTGTGTTCATAACTCATGATCTAGATGAGGCACTTCGGATTGGTGATCGAATTGCCCTCATGAAAGATGGTTCCATTGTCCAAATTGGAACGCCTGAAGAAATCCTAATGAACCCTTCGAACGACTATGTTGAGAGATTCGTAGAGGATGTGGACTTATCTAAAGTATTAACCGCCGGTCATGTCATGAAACGGGCTGAATCCGTTTCAATCGATAAAGGACCGAGAGTTGCTCTCCAAATCATGAGAGAACTAGGAATCTCGAGTATTTATGTCGTTGATAAAAAGAAAACCTTATTGGGGGCTATTACGGCTTCGGATGCAAAAGAGGCCCTCGATCGAAGCGAAGGATTGCAGAATTTTTTAATTTCGGATGTACCAACTGTCTCACCGGATACCTTACTAACTGATTTATTTGAAAAAGTTTCAACAGCCTCTATTCCAGTCGCTGTCGTAGATGAAAATAAACGCTTAACTGGAATTCTGGTTAGAGGGGCTGTCATTGGAGCACTAGCTGGGAACAATCATGACATAAACCATTTAAAAAATGCATCATTAGAAGTGGCCGCAAGCCAATTAAGTCAGTCAAGAAACACAATGAAATTAAACCTATCGGGCCAAACCATCCAATTGGAAGAAACGAAGCAATCGGTTGAATCAAATCCAGGCCAATCCCTCCACTTCAATAAGGAGGTGAACTAACATGGAAAAATGGCTTCCAAAGGTACCTATTGCGGATTGGGTCGATGTGTTTGTTAACTGGCTAACCGATAATTTAGAAGAGGCTTTTAATGGAATTACCAATGTACTAGAAACACTTGTGGAAGGAATGTTCACCGGTTTTAGCTATATTCCATCCTACTTATTTATGATTCTATTAACTTTGCTTGCATGGAAGATTGCGAATAAAGGCATTGCCATTTTTACATGTATAGGTTTATTCTTAATCGCCAATCTTGGCTACTGGGACCAAATGCTTTATACACTAGCACTTGTGTTAGCAGCCGTCATTATTTCTATTCTATTAGGAATCCCAATCGGCATATGGGCTTCCCAAAAACAAACAGTTAAACAAATCGTTACTCCAATATTAGACTTTATGCAAACAATGCCTGCCTTTGTCTACTTAATTCCCGCTATTTTCTTCTTTAATATTGGGGTTGTCCCAGGCGTTGTGGCTTCGGTTATTTTTTCCATGCCGCCTACTATCCGGTTAACAATACTCGGAATTCAGCAAGTTCCTGCAGATATTATTGAAGCAACAGAAGCATTTGGCTCGACAACCAGCCAAAGATTGCTAAAAGTCCAGCTGCCGCTTGCGATGCCCACGATTATGGCAGGGATCAACCAAAGCATTATGCTTGCTTTATCAATGGTGGTGATCGCCTCTATGGTCGGAGCACCAGGACTAGGTGCTGATGTGTATCGAGCCGTTACCCAAATTCAAATTGGTAAAGGTTTTGAGGCCGGTCTGTCGATTGTAGTGATCGCCATAATTCTCGATCGGATTACCCAAAATATAGGAAACAATAAAAAACAAGGGGGAGCTGTGTAATATGATGAAGAAATGGATGCTCATGCTGTTTGCTGCATTATTGACAGTAGGACTTGCCGCTTGCGGCTCAGACAAAACAAGTAAGGATGAAGAAGGTGCCTCTTCCTCAGTAGGTGACAGCGTAGACCACAAAATTGTCGGGATTGACCCAGGTGCCGGCCTTATGAAGGCTACTGCCAAAGTCATCGATGAATATGGTTTAGACGATTGGACACTTGTGGAAGGTTCAAGTGCCGCGATGACAGCTGCTCTAAAAAAAGCGTATGACAAAAAAGAACCGATTATCGTAACAGGATGGACTCCTCATTGGATGTTCGCTAAATTAGATTTAAAATACCTAGACGATCCAAATGGCGTTTTTGGGAAAGAAGAAACCATAAATACCATTGTAAGGAAAGGTTTAAAAAACGATCTGCCGGATGCATACATAGTTCTTGACCAATTCAATTGGACGGCAGAAGATATGGCAGTTGTGATGAATAATATCCAAGCTGGAGACTCCCCAGAAGATGCTGCAGCGAAATGGGTAAAAGATCATGCTGATAAGGTAGCCGAATGGACAAACGGCGCCAACAAAGTATCCGGCGATAAAATCACACTCGGTTATGTTGCGTGGGATAGTGAGATTGCCAGTACCAATGTCATTGGAAAAGTCTTAACAGACCTAGGCTACCAAGTCACACTTCGTCAAGTAGAAGCAGGACCAATGTGGACAGGAGTGGCGGATGGAAGCTTAGATGCTCACGTTGCCGGCTGGTTACCATCCACCCACGCTGACTACTATGAAAAGTATGAAGGAAAATTCGAAGATTTAGGCCAAAACCTAACAGGAACAAAACTTGGTCTAGTAGTCCCTGCGTATATGGATATTAACTCCATTGAAGATTTAAAATAACGGGAACTTCGGGCGGTGTACAGTCACCGCCCGTTTTTTGCAGGGTTTAGTTGACTGTCACCACCCGAAGTTTGATAGATTTTGTCGAAAGATTGCTAGATGGAGAGTCTTCATTTTCATGTATAGGTGTGAAAAGATGTAATAGGAAGTATTCGTGAGTACTAAGAAAACTCCTTTGTAGAAGACTTGTATGATGTAAGGAACCATACAAGGTCAACACCTTCTGCAATAGGAGTTTTTTCATTTTCGAACATATTTTTTATCTAGTTATTTACGTTCATGCAATGATGGTGGGTTAGGCGCCATAAATAGTATAAAGACAAGGATCTGTCACTTATATTTGTAAATCACGTTTTTTGTAAAATACATAAGTAACGATGGTTAGCACGACAATTATGAGAACCGACAATATGACAAAAACCGTATCAAAGCCTCCGCCGTACATCATATTTTTGGCTTCAAAATATTTAACGGGGTCAGGTATTTTAAGTTTTCAATTTTGTCATTCAGATCAATTGCAATCGATAATACATAGGTGATCAAAACGATTCCGGCAGATATAGAGGTGGCCTTTTTTGGTTTTTTGCTTATAGATGCGATTGCTGTACCGATGACCAAAAATAACAGCTGTAAAATAAACATTCCGGCCATGGTAATGCTAATCTCGCCGCTTACTAGTTCACCATTGCTATTTTCGCAAAAATGTCATTCATCGACTGCTCGGAGGATGACAAACCTGCATATTTTCCCATACCACTACCAATCATTGCTAACATACCCATACACCATATGATAAGTGATTTTCGGTGAGCTTTTAACAGAGTCTTTTCTTCATAATTTTGAGTTTCATAAAAATGCTTTAAAAAAATGGGGACATGAAGTTGTTTAGATTGATAGATGCACAGTTCATAATCCAGCTTATGACAATCATCGTCACATCCATAGACACCTCTCTTTTACGAAGAGTTTCCTCCCTTTAATGAAACCTGTCCCCCTTTTACGTATATACTAAAAAATGTTTCTTTTTTAGATTGTTAGAGAGGGAACAGGGAGTTGCTCTAATGAAAAATCAATCATGGTGAATGGTGACGGGGAATGTTCTCAATTTTATAATTTTCCAAATTTCTGGATGATGCCTGACACCCAAGGTAATCCAAATCAAAATGAAAGCCTTTTCAAATTTTCTTACCATATAACATTTCATCCGTAAGAGATACGTTTTCACTGTATAATTGCCGATATTGTTTCGGTGTCAGATCCGTGTATTTTTTAAACAGGGATGTATAGTAGCTCTGGTTACAAAACCTGAATAAATTGGAAATGTCAGATATAGGAGAATTGCTGTGAATCAAAAAATACTTTGAGTCTTCTATTCTCTTTTTACTAATGTATTCTGTTAAACTATAACCCACTTCTTTCTTAAATACTTTAGATAAGTAACTTGGGTGTACTTGTACATATTCAGCGATTCTTTCAAGTGAGAGGTCATTCAGAATTTCTTGATGAATAAACGCAATGGCTTTATTCACAACAAATTGATAGGAAGGCCTTTTTACATCATGAAGTGCCTTGATAAAGGTGTGAAGCATTTCATATTCTAGCTGCTCTAAATCATATGGGTCATTCGTTTCTTCAATTTGTTGAATGACAACATCACTTAAATTGAAAGCATTTTCTGGATCAACTCCGCCTTTAATAATAGCACGAGTGAATAATGTACAAGAGCAAATTAACGAGTTTTTCAAAGATCGTATTGTATCTTTGGAAAGTTTGGCCCTTTCTAATTTGTTTATTTCATTAAGGGTTTGTTCAGCAGTTTCAATATCACCACGGGAAATAGAATTTAATAATTTTTGTTCTAGTGAATAAGATGGATGGAAATAAAAATTTTGTTGATTTTTGATACGAGTTTGCATAAATTTCTTAATAATATGAATTTGAATGTTTGGCTTTGTCATAAATTATCACTCTTTTACATTAAGAATTTATTAAAAACATAATATTTTTAATATAATTGTAGAACGCTAATTACTAAAATTCAATTAAACAATGTAAAAGGGGGAATCATTCATGAAACGCTGGAAGTCAAAATTGATAGCGCTATCATTAGCTACAAGTGTAGCATTAGTTGGCTGTAACAACGATAAGGATGCAGCAAAAGAAAAGAACGAAGGTACTAAAGGTACTGGAACAGAAGAGCAGATTGTGCTAAAGTTTGCTGCACAAAATGATAACACTCCTGCTACTAAAGCATTAATTGATGAATTTAACAAGCAAAATGATAAATATGATGTGGAATGGGTAGAAATGACGAACGACTCTGCTCAGATGCATGATCAATTATTAAATTCTCTTTCTAGTGGTTCTAGTGAATATGACATTATGTCTCTAGATGTTGTATGGGCAGGAGAATTTGCGGGCGCTGGCTACCTTGAACCAATTGATGTACGAATGAAAGAAGCAGGCCTAAACAAAGAGGATTTCAACGCGGGATCTATGGCGTCCGGTAATTTTAAAGGAAAACAATATACGTTGCCATTCTTCCCTGATTTAGGCTTATTGTATTACCGCAAAGACATTGTAAGTCAAGAAGATGCGGCAAAACTTGAAAGCGGTAACTATACGTATGATGACTTATATGCCATGGCAGAAAAATATACGGGTCAAGGTGGAACAGAATCCGGATTTGTCTATCAATCTAAACAATACGAAGGCTTGACCGTAAATGTAACCGAATTCACAAAATCATTTGCAGATGTAGCTGGTGGACTTGAAACCATGCATAAATTTGTAAAGGCTCCTTTCACTCCAAAAAATATTTTGAACTACACGGAAGGAGAGACTCATACATCGTTTGAGCAAGGTAAAGCGGTTTTTGCTCGTAACTGGCCATATCAATTCGGTCGAATTAAAGGGCAAGAAGAAGGAGTATCGGTAAAAGTTGATCAAGTAGGAATTGCTCCGCTTCCAAATGGAGGGGCTGTTGGTGGTTGGCTGTTAAGTATTAATAAAAATTCTAAAAATCTTGATGGAGCATGGGAATTTATCCAATTCGCAGCTGGTGAAGAAGGCCAAAAAATCATGTCTACAAAAGGCGGATACCTTCCTGGATATAACGCTCTATTAGAAAATGACGAAGTAAAGTCGGCAAATGATATGCTTTCTTATGAAGGCTTCCAAAATGCTTTAAAATCAACGATTGCTCGTCCTGTATCACCGGATTATTCTAAAGTATCTGATACAATCCAGGTTCAAGCTCATAAATATTTAAGCTCTGGTGAAGGCTTGGATACCGCTGCAAAAGCGATTGAAGAAGCTGCAAAAACGGAGTAGTAAAATGTAAGCGATTTTTCTTCCTAAATAAAAAGGCTCTAATAACAAAATTAGAGCCTTTTTATCTGGAAAGCTCTTCTATATGAAAGGGTGAGAACAATGAAAAAACTTGGTTTTAAGGGGTTTCTATTCATATTGCCGACTCTCTTCTTATTAGGAGTTTTCTCCTTATGGCCAGTGATACAGTCCTTTACTTATACGTTTTTTGACTACCAATTAAATAATCAGCAAAAAGCAGGACTCTATTTGAAGGAACGTTTTAATGTGGATTTATTTAATGAAACTACGTTATATGTATCGATGTTTTTAGATGAAGATCTAGAAAACATAACCGATTCAGAGGACAAAGATCAAGTAACAAAAATGATAAGCCGGGTTGATGAGGCTGGAAAGCAGTTTCAAGATGAAAAAGGTGTTATTACCATTAGTAAGGAGCAAAGAGATGATATTGAAAAGCTCCATGCAGATGCTTCTACCCTTATTGACGAATTAAATGAGAAATACGACCTGATCCATAAAGAAGACCTGCCTGCTCTAATTAAAGACTTAGATCACAGTATTATTCCCTCAAACTTTATTGGCTTAAAAGGCTATAAAAAAGCACTTACTGATGAACGGATTGGAATTGCATTAGGAAATACGATCCTTTTTACAGTGGTTTCTGTTTTTCTTGAGCTTATTCTTGGTTTAGGATTGGCCCTCATCTTAAATAAAGCCATCTTTGGCCAAGGGTTCATTCGTACAACGTCTCTTATTCCATGGGCTATTCCTACGGCTGTGGCCGCACTCATGTGGAGTTACCTATATGACGGCAGCAGCGGGATTGTTGCTCATTTCTTTGAAAACATTGGGCTGGTAGAGGATTCTAGAAATTTGCTGCTTACAGGTGCTGGTGCCATGTTTTCTACTATTTTAGCAGACGTTTGGAAAACGACACCTTATATGGCTCTTCTCCTTCTTGCAGGGCTGCAAAATATTCCTAAGTCTTTATATGAGGCTGCCTCCATTGATGGAGCGAATAAAATTCAGACGTTTTTCCGTGTCACATTGCCTTTATTAAAACCTTCTATTTTGGTGGCTTTATTATTCCGTACTCTTGATGCATTTCGAGTATTTGACTTGATATACGTTTTAACGGGTGGCGGACCTGGAGGTGCAACCGAAACGTTATCGATCTACACATATAAGGTGATGTTTGCTCAAACAAACTTTGGCTATGGGTCCGTCATTGTCATGCTCATGTTCGTATGTGTTGCTTTGATTGCGATTCTGTTTGTGAAAATTCTCGGAGCTAACTTATTGGAGAAAAATTAAAGGAGGGGTTCAAATGGAAGCTTCAAAACGAAAGCTTTGGATTACATTTGGAATTTTCGTCGTTGTCTATTTGTTTGCCATGGTCTTCCCGTTTTTCTGGATCTTTGTAACCTCCTTTAAAACGTCAGGAGAAATTTTTGGCGAAGGTGCCTTTAGAATCATTCCGGATGCTCCAACGTTAAAAAACTATATCATTGTTCTCCTTGAAAAAGGCATATTGAATGCTATAAAGAACAGCTTGATTGTTGCATCCGTAACAACGGTATATGTGATTATCGTAGCGACATTTACCGCCTATGCTATTTCTCGTTTTGAATTTAAAGGGAAGAATATCATACTTGGTCTGATTTTAGCCGTATCTATGTTCCCGCAAATGATCATTACGGGTCCTGTTTATAACCTATTTTTAGATTTAGATTTATTAAATAGTTATGCGATTGTCTTACCTTATTCAACCATCACTCTTCCGATGGCAGTCTGGATTTTGGTGACTCATTTTAATCAAATACCATTGGCATTAGAAGAGTCAGCCCGTATCGATGGAGCAACACCTTTCCAAACCCTATTTAAGATTGTTTTTCCACTTGCAGCTCCAGGGGTTTTTACAACGGCTATCATCACTTTTATTGCTGCTTGGAATGAATTTTTATTAACCATCACATTGAATTCAAATCAAAAGTATCACACTGTACCGGTTGGAATTTCTTTTTTGAGAACTCAGTTTGAAATTTTGTGGGGTGAAGTAGCGGCAGCTACAGCCATTGTTACGATTCCTACATTGATTATTGTTCTTTTCTTCCAAAAACAAATTGTATCGGGATTAACATCTGGTGGTGTTAAAGAATAGGGCTGTTTTCGTAAAGTTTGTTCCTTATTCGTGTAATTTAATAATAACTGTCTGAGTTGATTGTAGCGGAGGGTACTTGACTCCTCGAAAATGCATTCGCATTTCCTTCGTGCGGTGTTTATTCGAGGAAGCTTATTCAATGTCCTGCGGGAAAAAGAGGGAAGTGGGAGACCCCACAGGCGGTAACGCCGAGGAGTGACATCCCCGACCGCGGAAAGCAAGTGCTTCTCGCTGCAATCAACGGGCAAACTTTATAGTCTGAAAACAACAATCTATGCTAAAAGAGCCAAGAATAAAGAGGTAGAGGTGTTTTTTATGACTTGGACCATTCAATCAAATAGCTTAAAGGTGGAAGACCTCTTAACAGAAGAAAGCCTGTTTTTCACAGGAAATGGCTATTTAGGTATTAGAGGAAACTTTGAAGAAGGGTATGATGAAGAGGTAAAAACGATTCGTGGAACCTATTTAAATGCCTTTCACGATATCATCGATCTATCATATGGGGAAAAGCTATATGCCTTTCCGGAAACACAACAAAAGCTTTTAAATATCATCGATAGTCAAACGATCAAAATAGCCCTAGTCCATGATGGAAAAGAAGAGTGGTTTTCTCTTTTTTCCGAAGAAGGAGAAATATTATCCTATGAACGCAAGCTCCATTTAAATAAAGGATATTCTGAGAGAGTCATCCATTGGCGCTCTCCTTCAGGTATGGAAGTAAAGCTTCGTTTTAAACGGATTGTTTCCTTTACATATTTAGAGCTTTTTATTCAAGAGGTTCATATTGAACCGGTGAATTATACAGGAACGGTTAAAATTTTTTCGACAATCAATGGAGATGTTTCAAATTTCGTTGATAAAAATGACCCCCGGGTTGCATCGGGACATGCAAAAAGATTAGAAGTAACCAATGTGAAACTTGAAAACGATATAGCAGCAGTTGAAGTTGAAGCTTACCGTTCTAAGCTAAAAGCGGCCTGTGCTGTGTCACATCGACTAGGAACCTACGGTGATATGAATCATGTTCAAAAGGAGAAATCGATTGAGACAACAATTACCTTTGATTTAAAGCAGCCGATCACATTGACGAAAACAAGCATTTTTACAGATACTTTACGGCATGGGAATCAACCTCTTCAAAAAGCACTTGAAATTCAATACTCCTTAAGGAATAAAACGTTTGATGAAATTTTACTTGAACAAGAAGCTTATTTGAATGATTTTTGGCGGTATGCAGATATTCAGATTACAGGTGATGACAAGCTTCAAGAGGGAATACGCTTTAATCTTTATCATTTGCTTCAATCAGCTGGTAGAGACAAGTACTCTAATATCGCTGCAAAAGGTTTGTCTGGTGAAGGGTATGAAGGCCATTATTTCTGGGACACGGAAATTTATATGGTTCCTGTTTTTCTAATGACAAAGCCTGAGTTGGCCAAGCAGCTTCTCCTTTATCGTTATTCCATTTTAGATGGAGCAAGAGAACGTGCAAGAGAAATGGGACATAAGCAAGGAGCTTTATTTCCATGGAGAACGATTTCTGGAACAGAGTGTTCAGCTTTTTTTCCAGCGGGAACTGCTCAGTATCATATAAGTGCCGATATTGCCTATAGCTATATTCAGTACTATTTGGTGACGAAAGACTTTGAATTTTTGACACATTACGGTGCTGAACTGCTGATGGAAACAGCTCGTCTTTGGATGGATACAGGTCACTTTCATGAGGGCAGGTTTAAAATTGACGCAGTGACAGGTCCAGATGAATATACGTGTATTGTAAATAACAATTATTACACAAACGTAATGGCCAAGTACAACTTAACTTGGGCTGCAAAAGCGTATGATATTTTAAAAGAACATGATCCTGATCGATTCCATGAGCTTAAAGAAAAGATTCTGTTAGATGATCACGAGGCTGTTGATTGGAAGAAAGCAGCTGAACATATGTATTTGCCTTATGACGAAAAGTTAAATATTAACCCACAGGATGATACATTCATTCAAAAGGAAGTGTGGGATTTTGAAAATACGCCAGAAGATCATTATCCGTTACTATTACATTATCACCCGTTAACCTTATATCGTTATCAAGTGTGTAAACAGGCGGATACGGTTCTTGCCCACTTTTTATTAGAGGATGAACAAGATTTCTCCGTCATTAAAGACTCATTTGATTACTATGAAAAAGTGACAACACATGATTCATCCTTATCGTCATGCGTGTTCAGCATTATGGCTTCAAAAGTAGGCTACTATGACAAAGCGTATGATTATTTCATCGAAACGGCTCGTCTAGACCTTGATAATACACATGGCAACACAAAGGATGGCCTCCATATGGCCAATATGGGTGGAACTTGGATGGCGATCGTCTTTGGCTTTGCAGGACTCCGTATTAAGGAATCAGGCATCTCTTTTCACCCCTCCATTCCAAGACAGTGGGAGTCTTTTACGTTCACTCTACAGTATGAAGGACGTTTGCTTCGAGTTTCCATTGGGAAAAATAGTGCTATCTTCCAACTAGAAGAAGGGGAAGATTTATTAGTGAAAATTTATGATAAAGAATATCAAGTGAAGATTCAGGAACCTATTGAAGTTCAATTAGAAAATATATAAGAAAAATAAGATCAAACCTTTTGATTGGGTTTGATCTTATTTTTTGATAGATTGGCGCTGGAATTAGGATTCGGATATAGGTTGCACTACGCCTCTATGGGCTCGCTAATTGAAGCGTTTTCATTAAAAGCTTTTAGAATCGTTTTTAATTGTAATTCGGACGTGGAAGAAAAAACTAAGTTTGCGTGTGATAGTATCTCATGGTCCCCTACTCCAACAGAGAACATTCCTGCTGAGTTGATCGCGTCTACCCCGCTAGCTGCGTCTTCGATTCCAATACATTGCTCTGGCTTTACACCTAGCTGTTTTGCGGCAGTGAGGAATATTTCAGGATCTGGCTTACCTTTAGAAATTTTCGCTGAATCCACAATTGTATCAAATGATTCGGTCAATCCCAGAGAATCCACTACAGCAAAGGCGTTTTTACTAGCAGATGCCAATCCAATTTTGAAACCGTTCTTCTTTATTTCCTCGATAAAAGTTTTGATTCCTGGTAAAACATCGTTAGGGGTTATGTTTTTAATAAGTTCTTTATAATGGTTATTCTTTTGAGCTGCAAATTTTTCTTTATCTTCAGGTGTAAAGTGTTCTCTCTTACCTCCATGCTCTAAGATGAGGTCTAAAGAATCCATACGGCTGACACCCTTTAGTTTTTCATTAAAATCTCTGTCAAAATCAATTCCAAGTTCGTTTGCTAAAGCTTTCCAAGCTAAAAAATGATACTCAGCTGTATCGGTAATGACTCCATCTAAATCAAAAATAAAGGCTTCTGGTGTTTTCCCCATTTCATTTCCTCCCCGTATGTATGTTTAATGGAAAATCAGCGGTACATAAGGTTTGTTCTTATCATCCTTTCAAGATAAGTGTAGCTCTTTATTTTGAATAATAGAAGCATAAAATTCAGATTGGAGATCTATCTAGAACATCATGTTTTGAGAGCTGTTTTCTTGTATTTTTACGGTGCCTTTATACGGTGCCTGACACCCGAAATGGACAATTGTATTTCTGTGGTGCCTGACACCCAAATTAGTTTTCAGTACGATTTGATTTTTGCTTCGAATTGTCTGAGCGTTAATTCATTTAACTCTGGAAAACCTTCTTCTTCAAGGGTAATGGTTTTTCCTTCGTAAACAGGGTAAACTCCTTGCCATCCCCCGACAATGGTATAAATTTTTGTTCCTGGAACAGGTTTTAGAAAGCTTACATATCGACCCTCACCCATCGGTCCTGGGTATATCTTATTAATAGGATTTAATGGAAGAGGAAGGGGTTCAATTCCGGTTGATAACACGGTGATGATTCGGCCACTGGTTCCCTTTAAATATTTGTCGACATGAAAGTTTTGTACAAAATTGACGAGCTGCCCCTCTTGTACAGATTTTTTTAACGGCTGTCTCTTATAAGAAGTATCGTACCAACCATAAGCAATTAATGTTGAACCATTAACTAAATTCTTTATGTTTGCGGCACGCTTGATATTTACTACTTGTTTTGGGATGGCAATTTTTTGCGCTTGAACAGGTAAGTGAAACGTAAATAGCAAACATATACAGATTAAAAACGTAGACCATACCTTCATTCCATCACCTCATAATAAAACTTTGACCGAGCGTTACTATTGTTTAACAGTCTTTCTTTTTTTATGTAACCGTTTTATACCTGTTTCCTTTTTCCTAAAGTTAACGGTGCCCTCTGTCCCTATTGTAAAAATTACCGAAAGGCTGAATCGGCTAATCATTCTTTTAATTGATTGGCGGATTGAAGACCGCCAATTGCTGTAATGCCGTCAGTCATATTTTGAATATATTTTACAAATCAGATATTTTATAATATATTAATGGCTTTTTCTTACCAGTTAAGACGCTTGATGCTTCGATTGCGCAAAAAAAGGGAGCCATGCTGACCCTTTCCAATCAAGAAACGGATGAGAAAGAGCAGGAAATAGGAGATAAGAGCACAGGGAATTCTGGTAATCCATCAGAAACAGAAATCGTTAAAGATGGTAGCTCTGAAGAAACAGAGATTATTGAAAATGGAAGTTCTGAAAAAACAGAAGTAGATGAAGCAGTTGTTCATGATCCGATGATTATGAAATGATTGATGAAGGTTATAATGCTTAGGAACCTCCAGAAAAATCATTTTGGACCTATACTTTTCTTTTATTAGAAAAACTCCTTTGTAGAAGTCTTGTATGTTGTAGGGAACCATACAAGGTCAACAACTTCTACAATAGGAGTTTTTTTTTATTAGTCATGCAATGCTAGTCGGACTGGCCCTTAGACTTTTTGATCATCAGAAAAAACGTATTACATGTTATTGAACCATCTCTTGAACTCTATCATTTTTCGTGAATGTTATTGATAGTTTTTGATTGTTATTGATAGAAAATGAAAGAATTTGATTGATTTTTGAAATCGGTTGCAGTACAATGAATACAAACATAAAAGGATTGCCGTTAAGGAGGTGAGGGAGTGTTAACACCCGAACGTCATCGTTTGATTTTACAGCTGTTGAAAGAAAAGAGCATTGTAAAAATTCAAGAACTGGTCGACTTAACGCAAACATCTGAATCCACAATCCGCCGAGATCTAACTCAATTAGAGCAGGGAAAGTTTTTAAAAAGAATTCACGGTGGAGCAGCAAGATTGCAAGGAAAGCTTTCAGAACCGAGCATGACAGAAAAATCCACCAAAAACCTTCAACCAAAACGACAAATTGCTCAATATGCTGCAAGTTTGGTGGAAGAAGGAGATTGCATCTATTTAGATGCTGGGTCCACTGTCATGGAAATCATTCCTTTCCTTCCGAAAGACATCGTTGTTGTAACAAATGGATTAATGCATATAAACCCTTTGTTGGAAAGAAACATTACTACCTATTTAATAGGTGGATATGCGAAGCAAAAAACAAACGCGATTATCGGACGAGGTGCATTAGCAAGTCTTGAACATTATCGCTTTGATAAATGCTTCATGGGAGTAAACGGCATTCATTCACAGTTTGGGTATACAACTCCAGATCAAGAGGAAGCCATGATTAAGCAATTAGCGATTTCTTTATCACGAGAAGCTTTTGTTCTGAGTGACGACTCGAAGTTTTCTGAAATTGCTTTTGCCAAAATTGTGGACCTGCATGAAGCAACCATTATTACAAATGAATTAGATCCAGAGACAAAAGAACAATATATGAGCAAAACCACAATTAAGGTCGTGACATCATGATATACACATTAACGTTAAATCCATCAGTAGACTATATTGTTGAATTAGATCAAGTCATTTTAGGAGGACTTAACCGAACAAAAAATGATACCAAATTCCCGGGTGGAAAAGGAATAAACGTCTCCAGAGTGTTGAAAAGATTGGATATGAACAGTAAATGTCTTGGATTTATTGGAGGCTTTACCGGTGAATACATTAATAATTACCTAAAAAACGAACAAATCGAAACGGGTTTTGTACAAGTAAATGGAGATACACGTATAAACGTTAAGTTAAAGTCTGAAATTGAAACAGAAATTAATGGAAAAGGACCGAATATTACTGAGGCTGATTTTGAAGCTTTAAAGGAGAACATTCGAAAACTGACAAGTGAAGATTTATTAGTCCTTGCAGGGAGCATTCCTTCTACGATGCCAGCTACTACCTATGAAGAACTCGTTAAAATCTGTAATGAAAACGGAACAAAGTTCGTGGTAGATGCAGAAGGAGATTTATTGAAAAATGTTCTTCCTTATAAACCGTTTTTAGTAAAGCCGAATCACCATGAGTTAGGTGAGTTATTTAATACTTCGATTTCAACTTGTGAAGAAGTGATTCCATACGGGAAAAAACTGGTCGAAATGGGTGCTGAAAATGTCATCGTTTCACTCGCTGAAAAAGGGGCTGTATTGATCAATAAAGAACTAACTTTGATGGCTAGTGTACCAAAAGGAAAAATGCAAAGTTCCGTAGGTGCTGGGGATTCAATGGTTGCTGGGTTTCTAGCAATCTATGAAAAAACAAAAAATGTAAGAGAAGCTTTTCGTTACAGTGTAGCCTCAGGAAGTGCAACTGCATTCTCGATCGGGCTATGTACGAAAGAAAAAGTAGAAGAACTAGTACCACAAGTAAAATTGGTTGATATTCAGTAAAGAGGAGCATGATTTAGCGGGGGGATATCCCCCTGCTTAAAGAGAGGAGAAAGACCATGAGAATTACAGAGCTGTTAACTAGAAAAACGATTACTCTGTCCATAAAAGGTCAAAAAAAACAAGATGTCATTGAAGAGCTTGTTTCGGTACTGGAAAAAGCAGGGAAATTAACAGACCGTAATCAATTTAAGCAAGCTATTTTAAAAAGAGAAGAACAAAGTACAACTGGAATTGGTGAAGGTATTGCTATTCCACATGCCAAAACAACAGCTGTAAAAGAAGCAGCCATTGCATTTGGTAAATCAGTAAATGGTGTGGATTATGAGTCACTTGATGGTCAGCCAGCTCACTTATTTTTCATGATCGCTGCTCCAGAGGGGGCAAATAACACTCATTTGGAAGCGTTATCCCGCTTGTCAACGATCTTAATGAATGAGGAAGCTCGGACGAAGCTATTGAACGCAACAACAGAGAATGAAGTACTCCATATTATTGATAGCTATGATCAAGAAAAAGAGTCTGTAGATCAGTCTATGGAAGGGAAAAAGCAATTTATCGTAGCTGTAACAGCATGCCCGACTGGTATTGCTCATACGTATATGGCAGCTGATTCTTTAAAAGCAAAAGCAGCTGAAATGGGTGTAGATATAAAAGTAGAGACAAACGGTTCTGGTGGAGCAAAAAATGTCCTAACTCCTTCAGAAATTGAAAACGCTGTCGCAGTCATTATAGCAGCGGATACGAAAGTAGAAACAAACCGATTTAAGGGTAAGCATGTCATTCAAGCTGCAGTCGCAGACGGAATCCGTAAACCTCAAGAATTAATTGAAAGAGCGTTAAAACAAGACGCTCCATTGTTTAAGGGAGATGGTGGTGTTTCCCAAGCTTCCGAACAAAAAGATCAAAAAGTGGGTTCCATGATTTACAAACACTTAATGAACGGTGTATCAAACATGCTTCCATTCGTTGTCGGTGGAGGAATTTTGATTGCTATTTCATTCATGTTTGGCTATAACGCATTTAAACCAGATGATCCATCCTATCATCCGATTGCTGAAGCTCTTATGACTATTGGTGGTGGGAATGCGTTCGGATTAATTGTTCCGATCCTTGCAGCATTTATTGCCATGAGCATTGCCGATCGTCCAGGGTTTGCAGCTGGTGCAGTTGGAGGAATGTTGGCTTCTAGCGGAGGTGCAGGCTTCCTTGGCGGGATCATTGCAGGATTCTTAGCTGGTTACTTGGTTGTTGGATTGAAAAAAGTTTTTGCTGGACTCCCCGCTTCATTAGAAGGAATTAAAACGATTCTTTTATATCCGTTGTTCGGAATTGCTTTAACAGGATTTATCATGTTATATGTAGTAAACAAGCCAGTGGGTGCACTAAATACAGCCATAACTGAATGGTTATCAGGTTTAGGAACAGGAAATGCTGTTTTACTTGGGGTTGTTTTAGGACTCATGATGGCCTTTGATATGGGAGGTCCGGTCAATAAAGCTGCCTATGTATTTGGTACAGGATTATTGGCAAATGGTGTATATGAGCCAATGGCAGCTGTAATGGCAGCAGGAATGGTACCTCCATTAGGCATCGCATTGGCAACAACCTTCTTTAGAAACAAATTTACGAAACAAGAAATAGATGCTGGAAAGGCTAACTACATTATGGGATTATCCTTTATAACAGAGGGGGCTATTCCATTTGCAGCAGCTGACCCAGTTCGTGTGATCCCATCTATCATGGCTGGATCAGCGGTAGCAGGTGCATTATCCATGATGTTTGGAATCGGACTCCGTGCTCCACATGGCGGAATGTTTGTTGTACCTCTTGTAGAAGGCGGCTGGTTCATGTATTTATTAGCCATCATCGTTGGATCTGTTGTTTCCGCTTTATTAATCGGATTCTTGAAAAAACCAATTAAATAATCAATTGATTATGAAGCCAGCAAGTCGAAAATGATTTGCTGGCTTTATTTTATGTGGAACCCAAAAGTTCTTCCCCAATAAAAAAACTCCGAATTTTGCCTACCATACCCTAATTGTAACGTTAATTTTTCAAGCAATTTAGCTCGAATTAAACAGTTAAAGCAAATCAAAAAATATGAAAAGCTCAAACTATTATCGAATAGCTTGAGCTTATGATTTATACAGCTTTTCCATTTAGAAAGCATGTCAAAAATTATGCTTGATGAACGGTTTTTATATGCTGTAGGTTTAAATAAACGAGATCCTCCCTTGCTGTACGAAGTTCTATAATGTTATCTTCAATATTATTTAATTTCCCTATGAAGTTCGAATGCTCACCAATATTAAATATGACTAATTCCCCAATTAGTTTTTCTAACTGAACATCAAATGTTCTTGCTAGTGAAATATTTGATGGAGAGTATGGCAGATCTTTATTGCTTAAACCATAAGGTTTCTGGTTTTGGGAATAGGGGATGAGCCACTTCAAATGATTTAATGTTATAAACATCGTTTTATAGACTGGAGAATTGAAGACAAAATAGTTATTCATGATGCTTGTAATATATCCTTGTATACGTTGATTTCCAGTTACATATATTTCTGTGAACATTCCCTTAGCAGAAGTGAGGACTTTTCGTAAAGACAAATCATCTTCTGTTTCTATGGTAGGCGGTTCTGTAGAAGGCATGATTTGATATTCATTGGTTCGACTAATTTTAAAATTTTGAATATGCAATAGAGGGATATAGACAAAGTCTATACCATTAAACAATACAATCACATCATTGCCAGCATCTATTAGAATTCCGTTTAATATATTTTTTCCTGACACTTCAATACTAAGTGTTTGTCCTATTAAATGATGAATAATTTTATTCAAAAATGTACCCCCTTTCTAAATAAACAGCATGCTTATCCATAAATAAAGGCTGATTAAGCTTATGATTAGGCCTATTGGGATGATTAACAGTGTAACTTGAAGATATTTTCTCCAAGAAATAGGGACGGAGTGTTTTTTTAATATATACATCCAAATCAGTGTGGCCAGTGTACCAACCGGTGTTATTAATGCGCCTATATCACTTCCTATTACATTGGCAAGATAAGCAATTTGTAAAATACCAGGATCTAGTCCCATTTCAACAATCGATAAGGTACCGATCATCACGGCTGGGAGATTATTAAATACATTTGATAGAATCGTTAGTAAGATTCCCATTACAAAGGTAGCATTTAGCGCATTGTTTGAGATTAATCCTGTTAAATTTTCTACAATAAAATCATTTAAACCAACATTTTTTAAACCATAAACCAATACATACATATTAAAAGCGAATAACAAGATATGCCATGGAGTCTTCTTTATAATATCTGTTATTCCTTTGCCTGTCCGATACCATCTTAACAAGATTAGTAAGAAAGCACCGATTAGACCAATCGCCTCTAAGGGTACACCGAATGGAGTGAAGATAAAAAAGCTTGCTCGGGTTGCGATGACTAGTAGCATGCTGCCTTTAAACAAAGGCCAATCAATTTGTTCGGATTTTCTTTTCGTATCAAATGGATGTGAATATACAAACTGAGATGTTTGATTTCTCCATTTAACCGGTGTCGAAGAGATTTTTACTGGTAGTTCTTTTTTGAAGTATAAATAGAGTAGTAGGCCTATTGTTATGATTCCTAGAATGGAGGGGATAAACATCATTTGAAGGTAACTGTTCAGACTAAGACCTACGATTTTGAGGGCAATCAAATTTGAAATATTACTGACGGCAATAGGAGCACTTGCTGCGGTTGCAATTAAGGCACCTGATATTAAATAGGGAAATTGTTGATTAGGCTTTAGTTTAAGTAACAGTACGATGTGGATGATAATTGGTGTAGTGATTAGAATACTTCCGTCATTATTAAAAAACATTGTCATAAAGAAGCATAAAAGATTTGTATAGACAAAAAGTTTAATTCCCGAACCCCTCGAACGGGTTATGATGTTCGTGGCAATCCATTTGAAAAAGCCGATGCTATCCAAAACGACAGACATCATAATCGTTGATAGAATAGTTAAGGAGGCTCCCCTAACAATCTCAAAGATATTTAAAACATCACTCCATGGAACAATACCGTAAATTAATACGATTGCTGCTCCAATACTTGTTGGGATTATTTCATTAATTCCAAATGGTCTCCATAACATGAGTATGATGGTAAATAAAAAAATCGTTGTTATAATAATAAGTTGAGAACTATGCATTCACCTCGGCCGCCTTTTGATTGGTTGGTAATGTTTTGAAATTTTCGTTTGTATGTTGAGGCGGTTTAATAAACAAGTAATAGAAAATTCCTCCAGCTAATGTAAAGTATATAAACATAAACATAAGCTTTCCCTCCCTTCAAAATGAGTTTCTATTCCTAAACGTTTATTCTATAGGAAGGTTTCTAGCTTATATACAAAGATGATATGAAATCTTCCTTTGAAGTTTTTGTTGAACCAAACTAGTTTTTAAATTATTTTTCATCATAAATACCGCCAAAAAATATTAGATACTTGTCCCAAATGAAGGCATTTTTTTAAGCTCTATAACCATACTATGACTATTCAATCTTTTTCATGGAAGTTCGAAATCATGTAATCAACAAAGATTACATTAAGAGGATCAATGGGACAATTTAAAGTCTGTAATCTGGGGACAAATGTAGAAATTGATTTTAAAAGCTTTAAAGACTTTGTCGCTTCCAGTTGACAGAAGCGACAATTTATAAAAGTCTATTTAGCTCAACCTTCTGATGAACTACTCTCATCTTTCTTATCGTCTTTTTTATCTTTCCTATCGTCTTTTTTATCGCAATCGTCGTCTTTCTGTTTTTCTATTTTTTCTCCAAAGCTAATGTTTCGGATATGAAACAAATCAACATGAATGACTTCATCATTATTTATGATGCTTGCAAAATTTTCATTGAATCCATCAAGAACCCCTTCTACCTTCTCAGGGCCACCACGGTTAATTTTCACCCATTTGTGGCGCAATTTTCCCAATAAGCTAAAAAAGTTTGCCGCAGATTTAAACTTGAAGTCATGAGGTAAACACACATCAAACTTAAAACCATTTTTTGCATTTAATGTAATGCTTTTAACATGCTCCGGTCTATAGAAAACAACACCGTCATGCTCTGTTAAAATAACAAAAAAGTCATCCTTTACTTCAAGTAGTTTTCCAACACGTGACTCTGGTCCGCCTCGATTCACCTTTATTACTTCGCCCAATAAAGAAAGCATCATTTTTTTATTCATACTTTCTTATCCTCCTTATAATCTATTTCCCTGTATGTATATGTGTCATACAATGACAACGTACTACGACAATAGCCTGTTTTAACGATGAAGATAATAAATGGGCATAAAATAGGCGTATGAACTCCAAATTCATACGCATTTGGTCTTAACAAATAATGGTTATTTAACATATATTATATTGTTTATTACTATTATTAGGGTGTGGTATTAATGGAAAATAATGTGACTGATCATGATCTATTAGAGGTAGCTATTCAGAATGGTCTTTTTAAGTATTTAGATAACGATCCGATAGAAAAAGATGAAGATGATTTAAAGACCGAAATTAGTATGAAAGACAAAGGTTCACATGGCGACAAGGAAAATAAGAAAGACAAAGGCTCGCATGGCGACAAGGAAAATAAGAAAGACAAAGGCTCGCATGGCGACAAGGAAAATAAGAAAGACAAAGGCTCGCATGGTGACAAGGAAAATAAGAAAGACAAGGGCTCGCATGGCGACAAGGAAAATAAGAAAGACAAAGGCTCGCATGGTGACAAGGAAAATAAGAAAGACAAGGGCTCGCATGGTGACCCAGGTTCAAAGAAAGACGAAGGCTCGCATGGTGACAAGGAAAATAAGAAAGACATAGGCTCACATGGCGACAAGGAAAAAAAGAAAGACAAAGGCTCGCATGGCGACAAGGAAAATAAGAAAGACAAGGGCTCGCATGGTGACAAGGAAAAAAAGAAAGACAAAGGCTCGCAAAGTGACCCAGGTTCAAAGAAAGACGAAGGCTCGCATGGCGACAAGGAAAATAAGAAAGACAAAGGTTCGCATGGCGACAAGGAAAATAAGAAAGACAAAGGCTCGCATGGCGACAAGGAAAATAAGAAAGACAAGGGCTCGCATGGTGACAAGGAAAATAAGAAAGACAAAGGTTCGAAGGATGGCAAAGGTTCAAATAAGAAGTAGGGAGTCCATTGTTATGTATTCCCTTATCGGGTCAGTAACACTTTAAACATGAAATATACCAACATAAAGTTTGGCCAGATTCTAAATACTAGAGTAATTAAATCCTGCAGGGAAGTGATTTTGTCTTTCTGCAGGATTTATTACTAATCTTTCCATTCTAAATGGTTTTTCGGAAGAGATCTTAATGAAAATAGAGCTTCTCAAGGTTAAATTACATAAAAATGAAGTAGAAAATTCAGTTCATATTTTTTAAAAAAAGCTTCGAATAGACGCATCAAATAAAAAGACGTTCCCCACTATGCAGAACGTCTCCATAAATTACTATTGAATATCACTAAAAAGTCTTTTGATGAAGTTGATCCTTTACTTGGCTAATATGTTTTTTGACAATTGTTTCTTTTGCTGTTTATTCTTTATCTCTATATTTAATCATTTGTGTTTGATTACTTCTCTCCGTAACCTCCGCTACAATTTCAAAAGAATGAAGGCGTGCCTGGTGATCAAAAATTTGGGCGTTTACCATGATTTCATCAGCTTGTGTGTCATCCAAGAAGGATTGCAGCTTTTCTTTTACTGTTTCTGGACTTCCAATAATGGATGAACCAAGCTGCTGTTGAACGAATGCCTTTTCATAGTCGCTCCAAAGCTTGTCCATGTTATCAACTGGAGGCTGAAGTCTTGACGGATTATTGCGAAGGAGATTCAAAAATTGCTGATACATCGACGTTGCAAGTCGACGTGCTTCATCATCGGTATCCGCCGCAATGACATTTAGTCCAACCATTGCATAAGGCTCATCCAGTACTTCCGATGGGCGGAAATGATGACGGTATAGTTCAAGAGCCGGGAGAGTGTTTTCTGGTGAGAAATGGCTTGCAAAAGCAAATGGAAGTCCAAGTTCTCCTGCTAAACGAGCACTAAAACCACTTGAACCCAATAACCAGATAGGAATATTAAGTCCCTCACCAGGAATTGCTCTTACATGCATGTTCCCTGAAGTCAAAGATGGATTAAAATAAGAACGCAGTTCTTCCAATTGCTCAGGAAAATCGAGTCCATCATTTCTGCGATCACGACGTAAGGCACGGGCAGTAAGCTGATCAGTACCGGGTGCTCGACCTAGACCAAGATCGATGCGTCCAGGAAACAGGGATTCTAGAGTCCCAAATTGTTCGGCAATGACGAGGGGGGCATGGTTTGGAAGCATAATTCCGCCAGATCCTACACGGATCTTCGAAGTTCCAGCGGCCACATATCCAATCATTATAGAGGTTGCTGAGCTTCCGATGCCAGGCATATTATGGTGTTCAGCAAGCCAGTACCGATTATACCCCCATTTTTCAGCATGACGGGCAAGATCTAGTGTATTTCGGAACGATTCGGAAGGAGAACCGCCCTCAACAATTGGAGATAAATCAAGCACTGAGAATGGAATGTCACTTAGTCGTTTCCTATTTATGTTAGACATCAATTCATCTTCTTTCTTTTTTAATTCTTTTCAAGTGTGTCCATCATATTTTCTCTAAAATGCACAAGTATATTGTAACAATATTATTTCGGGTCTCAAAATAAAATGACTCCAAACAGTATTCTTGCTCGAAAGACAGTAAAACGCTATGATTTATTAACAACTATTTGATTAGGATTACTATTAGTTGGAAATTTTCTCTTGTAATAAACGAGGAGGAATCGATATGGTAACAGAAGTCCTATTAAATGATGTTCGTATAAATATCACAAACTATCAAGAAGAAGTCGTTCATGATAAAAAAACAGGAGAGTCATTACAAAGTATTTTATTTGATTTTAAAGTAACAAGTGAGGACTATCATAAAATTACAACGTTATTATATGAAAACAATTTTGTTGTGAAAGTTCCAGAGAGGAATCTTGAATTTAGAGGAACCATCAATCATTATTCAACGTCCATTACAAACCTTTATGAAGAAAATGCAGTCGGTGATTTTCGAGTTGGACTGATTGAGGTGAAATAATAGAGACCAAAAAAGACGAATCTTTTATTTTTTATGCAAAAAAGGGCTGCCCAAAAGTTTTATTTTTGGGACAGCCTCTTCTTCCTTACAAATCAACATTAAGAATTTTGTTGATTTCTAAGTTGGTTTTCTGCCATTGCGATCATGCGTTTTGTCATTTCGCCTCCGACAGAACCATTTGCTCGTGCGGTCGCGTTAGCACCAAGTTGAACTCCAAACTCGTTGGCAATTTCTTCTTTCATTTGATCTAGAGCACTTGCTGCACCAGGTACCAAAAGTTTGTTTCTCGCCATGATCCATCACTCCCGACGATAAATTGAGCAACCAAAAGATTGCTCGTACTTAAATTAACCGAATGACCATGAGACAATACGTTTCCCTGATGCCTCATTTCTTTATTTCGATTCATGCTGGACCAAATAAAAAACTGCAATAACAAGCAGTAATAACACGATATGTATTGAACGATTTTTTATCTATACATCATTATTCCAAAAACTATCATTCTTCAACAAAATTCGATGCGGAACAGTCTGTAGATGACAATTTTTGTAAAAAAATTTTTTTTGAATTTATGTAAAAAAGTGTATAAACTTAAAATAATTATCAGAAAATTAATTATTTTTATAAAAAGAAGGAGGATTCATCATGAAAAAACCAATCCTTCAGATCAATCACTTAACTACCTCTTTCCTCATCAATGGTCAATACTACCCTGCAGTGGACGATGTTTCTTTCACGGTGAATGAAAATGAAATAGTTGCTGTCGTTGGAGAATCGGGCTGCGGCAAGAGCGCCTTGGCACTCTCGATTATGCAGCTTCATCATAAGCAGCGAACGAAGCTGGAAGGTACTATTACATATAAAGGACGGAATCTCCTCACTCTGAATGAAGCACAGATGAACAAAGTACGCGGAGGAGAAATGGGGATGATTTTTCAGGAGCCGCTATCTGCTTTGAATCCCCTAATGACTGTGGGAAAGCAAATTGAAGAAAATTTGGATTACCATACCGATTTAAGCAAAACGCAGAAAAAGGAACGTACCCTTGAGATATTGGCTCAGGTGGGAATCCGTAATCCTAAGCTTACATATAAGCAATATCCACACGAACTTTCCGGAGGGATGAGGCAAAGGATCGTAATTTCGATCGCGATTGCGTGCAATCCATCCTTAATCATTGCAGATGAACCTACTACTGCACTGGATGTGACAATTCAGGCACAAATTTTAGATTTACTAAAATCTATTCAACAAAAAACACAAATGGGCATTATTTTGATTACGCATGATTTAAGTGTAGTCGCTGAAGTTGCCGATCGGGTTATCGTCATGTACGCAGGACAGATTGTAGAGATGGGCACTGTATCGGATATATTCAACCGTCCTTTGCATCCATATACGAGATCGCTATTGAATTCAATTCCTTCAGGGACGGATAATCAGAACCGTCTGCACGTAATTAAAGGCATGGTCCCTTCGATTATGAACATGACTAGAAAGGGCTGCAGGTTCAGAAAAAGAATTCCCTGGATATCAGAGAAGATGCATGAAGAAACGCCAGTCCTTCATGAAGTATCAAAAGACCATTGGGTACGCTGCAGCTGCTATCAGCACTTTTACTTTCAAGCTGAAGGAGGAGAACTGACAGATGGCATTACTCAAAGTAAATGATATAAAAGTGTATTTCCCGGTTCGTGGAGGATTTTTTCGAAGAGTGATTGATCAAGTCCGGGCAGTCGATGGTGTCTCCTTTGAATTGCGGGAAGGCGAAACGTACGGCCTTGTTGGGGAATCTGGAAGTGGCAAGTCGACGACAGGTAAAGCTATCCTCCTCTTGAACAAAGTTACCTCTGGGGAAATTTTATTTGATGGAAAAGATTTGACCAAGCTCGGAAAAAGAGAAGCGCGATCTTACCGTCAGGATATTCAAATGATTTTCCAGGATCCCTATTCTTCCCTCAATCCGAAAAAAAGAGTACTTGATATCATTGCAGAGCCGCTCAGGAATTTTCAACGTTTATCGCTGAATGAGGAAAGGCGCCAGGTCCAATTTTATTTGGAAAAAGTGGGGTTGAGTCCAGATTCTATTCATAAATATCCTCATGAGTTCTCAGGAGGACAGCGCCAAAGGATCGGCATTGCAAGGTCCTTAACATTAAAGCCGAAGCTAATTATTGCGGATGAACCGGTTTCTGCATTGGATGTATCTGTACAAGCACAAGTACTGAATTTCCTTCAGGATTTGCAGAAGGAATTTAAACTCACCTATTTATTTATAAGTCATGATCTTGGAGTAATCCGCCATATGTGTGACAGGATGGGTGTCATGTATAGAGGCCGCCTTGTCGAGGAAGGTACAAGCAAGGAAATATATGAGAATCCGCAGCATATATATACCAAAAGGCTGATAGCAGCCATCCCAGATATTCGTCCGGAAACGCGTGAAAGGAAAGGAAGTTTTCGTCAAGCAGTAGCGAAGGAATACGAAGAGTCTTATTCGAGCTATTTCGATGAAACGGGAAGGGTGTATGATTTAAAGCCAGTATCAAATACCCACTGGGTTGCGTTGCCATAAGGGGTGGAACAGTATGTTGAAATTTATTGTTAGACGCTTTTTCATTATGATCCCTCAATTGTTTCTTGTAAGTATTCTCGTTTTCGCCTTAGCAAAAGCCATGCCGGGAGATGCTCTGACCGGAAAACAATTAGATCCGAATGCAGATCCAGAGAGAATTGCCGAATTAAGAGAACAGCTAGGGCTGAATGATCCGATGCACATTCAGTATATACGTTGGATCAAACATGTTGCACAAGGTGATTGGGGCACTTCTTATACTCATAAAATAAAAGTAACAGACGTGATTGGAGACAGGATTTGGAATACCGTCTACTTAGCTCTAGCGATTTTTATCATTACATACTTCATTGCCATTCCTTTAGGGATTATAAGCGGAAGATGGAATGATACGTGGGCCGATAACTTGATTACTGGCTATAGCTACTTGGGCTTTGCAACACCAACTTTCATTTTTGCACTCATTATGCTCTTTTTCTTCGGTTTTACGCTCGATCTGTTTCCTACTGGCGGCAGCGTCGATCCGAAGACAGATCCCGGTACTATTGATTATGTGTTGAGTAAGATTGAACATTTGCTATTACCAGCGCTAAGCGGAGCACTTATTTCTACTGTTGGAATTATCCAGTATTTAAGAAGTGAAATTATTGACACGAAAATTAAGGATTATGTAAAAACAGCACGTTCAAAAGGAATTCCTGAATCAAAAGTCTATTTCAGGCATATCTTAAGGAACTCATTCCTGCCGATCGCTGCCTTTTTAGGATATGAAATCACTGGATTAGTTGCCGGTTCGATCATTCTTGAGACCATCTTTAGCTACCCGGGAATTGGCCAGCTTTTCGTCACCTCGATATCCCTTCGTGATTTCAGTGTTGTCACGGCCCTGATTTTGATGACTTCATTCGCCACACTGCTTGGAACTCTTCTATCAGACATTATTTTAAGCGTGGTAGATCCACGGATACGAATAGAATAGGGAAGAGGGTGCATATAAATGGAAATGAAAGTAGAATCCCATAATCAGGAAATCCAATATAAAAAATCGAAGACTTCTAGCTTGAACATCATATGGACAGAAATTAAAAAAGATCGATTAGCATTCGGATCATTCATCTTGTTATTTCTCATTCTAGCAGCAGTGTATGGCACATCCTTATTCATGGATTTAGAAAAAATCGTGACCGTTGACTTTCTATCAATCTATCTGCCTCCTTCAGCCGAGCATTGGCTTGGCACGGACTATGGCGGTCGAGATGTCTTTGGTCAGTTGATTATCGGGACAAGAAACTCCTTCACGATCAGCTTGGCGATCACGAGCATAACCATGGTTGTGGGTCTCGTTACAGGCCTTGTCGCAGGCTATTTTGGCGGTACGGTTGATCATATCATCATGCGTATTATTGATTTTATATTAATCCTTCCACAAACCATGTTTATCATTGTTTTTGTTACAATTGTTCCTAATTTTACTATTTTTGCATTTATTTTAATTATGTCCGCTTTCCTCTGGACTGGAAAAGCAAGGTTAATTCGTTCGAAGGTACTGGCAGAAAGAGAATTGGATTACGTCCAAGCCTCCCAGACACTTGGAACACCGCATTGGAAAATCATCTTTTTTCAAATTATGCCAAATGTCAGCTCGTTAATTATCGTAAATTTCACGCTCAACTTAGCTGGTAATATTGGACTAGAATCTGCGTTGACATTCCTTGGCTTCGGTCTTCCTGAAAGCACGCCAAGCCTTGGTACACTGGTCAGTTATGCGACCAACCCAGATGTATTGGAAAACAAATGGTGGATTTGGTTACCGGCATCAGGCATGATTCTTGTGCTTATGCTGAGTATAAATTTTATTGGCCAAGCGTTAAAGCGTGCGGCTGATGCAAGACAAAGAAGAGGATCATAAAAAGGAGGAGAGGAAATCATGAAGTTAAAAAGCGTAAGCAAGGTACTTAGTGCACTTGTCATTTCAACACTGTTTCTAGCTGCGTGTAGTGGCGATGGTGGAAATTCAAACAAAACAACAACGAAAACAAAGGAGCCTGCTAAAACCCAGCAGGTGGATACAACGTCGTTCCCTAAGAAAACAAGCAATGACGGAAAAGAGGTGGAAGGTGGCACTTTAAACTACGGCCTAATCTCTGATACTCCGTTTGAAGGGATTTTAAACTATGTTTTCTATGATGGACAGCCAGACTTTGAAGTGCTTCAATTCTTCGATGAAGCCTTGCTAGGTGCAGACGAAAACTTCGTTTATGACCAAACTGGAGCTGCAAATTACGAGCTTTCTGAAGATAAAAAGACCATCACATTAAAAATTAAAGATCACGTAAATTGGCATGATGGACAGCCAGTAACAGCAGAAGACTTAGAATATGCGTATCTCGTAATTGGCCATCCTAAATATCAAGGACCACGTTATGATACACAAATGCAAATGATTGTTGGTATGGAAGATTATCATGCTGGAAAAGCAGATAAAATTGCTGGGATCAAGGTCAGTGACGAAAAAACGATTTCCATTACATTTAAAGAAGCAAACCCATCTGTATTGACTGGGCTTTGGGCATACCCGCTTCATAAAAAATACTTAGGCAACATCCCGGTTGATAAGCTTGTTGAATCCGATCAAATTCGTAAAAATCCAATTGGCTTCGGTCCGTTCAAAATCAAGAAAATCGTACCTGGTGAGGCTGTTGAATTTGTTGCGAATGAAGATTACTGGCAAGGTAAACCAAAGCTCGATGGTGTTTCTTTAAAAATTGTTAACCCGCAGGTAGCGACTGCTTCTCTTAAAAACGGTGACATTGATTTTTCAGAACTACCAGTGGATCAATATATGCAAGCAAAAGAGCTAAATAACATTGAAATCCTCGGAACGATCGACCTTGCATACTCATACATCGGCTTTAAACTAGGCCATCGCAACCCAGACACTGGTGTAACGAAAATGGATAACCCTAAGTTCCAGGATAAGCGTCTTCGCCAGGCAATGGCATATGCTCTTGATAACAAGCAGGTAGGTGAAAAGCTGTATAACAGTCTTCGTTTCCCAGCCACAACAGTAGTACCGCCGTCCTTCCCTAAGTATCATGACAAGTCTATCAAAGGCTACAGCAAGGACGTTGAAAAAGCGAAGAAATTATTGGATGAAGCAGGTTACAAAGATATAAACAACGATGGCTTGCGTGAAGATCCAAAAGGCAATGAATTTAAAATCAATTTTGCTTCTATGAGCGGCGGAGATATCGCTGAACCATTAGCCAAATTCTATATTCAATCATGGAAAGAAATCGGATTGGATGTCCAGCTGGTTGACGGACGCTTACACGAATTCAACTCCTTCTATGAAATGATTGAAAAAGATGATCCAAAGGTAGATATTTATTTGGCAGCTTGGGGAACAGGTTCAGATCCAGACCCTTCCGGTATCTGGCATAGCCAGGCTATGTTTAACTATATTCGCTGGGTAAATGAAAAATCGGATGAATTGCTGGCAAAAGGTATTTCGCCTGAAGCATTCGAAGAAGACTACCGCGTTCAAGTGTACAACGAATGGCAAGCACTTGTGCATGAAGAAGTCCCTGTCATTCCAACATTATTCCGCTATAATTTAGGTGCAGCTAACAAACGCGTCAAAGGCCTCTCTATGAACGGCGGAATAGTAGATAGCTGGCATGATGTATCTGTAACTGCAGAACAGCCTGAAAAATAAGAAATGTTGAAGCTTTACAAAAAGCCTATGCGTCCATTGAGGATGTATAGGCTTTTTTCTAAAGGCTGTTTTCGCAAACTTTGTTGCTTTTTAACAAGTAGTGAGGATCGGTTGATTTCCGCTCCAGGATGCTCGCTTTCCGCGGGGCGGGCGGTGAGCCTCCTCGGCGCGCAGCGCCTGTGGGGTCTCACCTGTCCCGCTGCTCCCGCAGGAGTCTCGCACCTTGCGATCCAATCAACCAACTTTTTTATCAAAGGTTTTCATTCCCAGAACCTATGTAAAAACAACAATCTTTTAGAAAAGAGCCTTTCTAAAAAACAAAATCACACGTACTTCCCCTAATGATAAAATAGAGAGAATGTTGAATATCGTGTGTTGTTGGGTGTTCCCATTATGATTGGGGAACAGGGTAGGCAACAGTGAAAAAGAATGATACAAGTGTATGTTGGAATTCCGGAAGTTATTGACACTCCACTTTCTTTGCTACACAAGATCTGTTTTATCTTGTTGTTCTTTGTTTCTTTTATTCCCTTTACTGTTATCTCCACTGAGAATGTTGGATGTGTCAGCTTTAGGGGAGTTTTGATTTTTGCTGCTTCTATTAAATTTTTTTGTCATAAAAATGCTCCTTTCCTTTCATATAGGGTTATTTTTCTTTTTTGTACAAAAAAATATCCATTATACTTACGCCATTTATTCCTATAAATATAAATGTATCCATACATATGCAACATGTTTAAAGAAAGTAGAGTCACGGGATGACCCTGCTTTCCATCATCTGATTCTAAAAAGCACATCCGATTATTACGATTGGATGTGCTTTTTCAATTAGATTTCTTTTTTTGTTAAAAATAGTAATTACAAATGTTCAATTCTTAAGAAATTTTGGTAAAATAAAAACAAAGCTCAATTGCAGGAGGTTGACATGGAGAAGGAGAAGCTTAATAAAGCAATCGAAGCTGCAAGGCTTTATTATTTGATGGATTATAATCAGTATGAGATTGCGAAAGAATTGGGGATTTCGAGACCAACGGTTTCCCGATTATTACAAATCGCTAAAAACGAAGGGATCGTACAAATAAAAATAATGGATCCAACAGATGGGATTGAAAATTTATCCAAAAAACTTGAACAAAAGTTCAATTTAAAAAAGGCATTGGTTGTTTCAATCCCACAATATGAGGATACGATCATTAAGAATTATCTTGGAGAAAAGACGGCAGCTTACTTACAAGACATTGTGAAAGATGGAGACATAATTGGTGTTACATGGGGGACTACCTTATATCATGTTGCCTCCAGTCTTAAGCAAAAATTTGTAAAAGACATAAAGGTTGTTCAACTAAAAGGTGGAATAAGCCACTCAGAAACGAATACGTATTATTCTGAAATCCTCTATCTTTTCGGAAAAGCATTCAATACGGCACCCATCCATTTACCGCTTCCAGCTATTGTAGACCATGTAGTGGTAAAGCAGGCAATGGAAGCTGACAGGCATATTAAGAGAGTGCTAGATTTAGGGCGAGAGGCAAACATTGCCGTGTTTACGGTAGGTCCGATTCGATCAGAATCACTCTTGTTTCAACTCGGCTATTTTACAGAAGAGGATATGCAAATGATTTATTCAAAAGCTGCTGGGGATATTTGTTCCCGCTTTTTCGATCAGAATGGAAACATTTTAAATGAAAGTTTAAATGATCGAACGTTAGGGATCGAACTTGATAACCTGAAGCAAAAAGAACATTCTATTCTCGTCGCAGGCGGAGCACAGAAAATTGATGGAATTTATGGCGCACTTAAGGGCGGATATGCCAATGTCCTTATTACAGATCAATTTACCGCACGGTTTTTGCTTGATAAAGATAAAAAGCTGGATACACATTGTTGAAAACGTTTGCGCCATTTGAATCGTTACTCGACTTCACTTTGTAAGGATGCTCGATATGACAAGCGTTTATCCATCAGGTAAAATGACTACAAATAATACATGTTTTTGAAAAAACTCTCATTAATTTCGAGAGTTTTTTATTTTTGTGTCTTTTTTTTGAAGTGGAAAAAAATTCGTTTACATTTGTTCAAAATAATATTTACATTTGTTCTTAAGGTTGATATAGTGATGGTGTAATGGTTATAACCAATATTTCCACTGAAAAATACAATTTTATTTTTTATATGAACTGAAAGCGTTTCCTGTCGAAAAAAGGAAAAGGAAGATCGCACAGTATTTCAAAAATTTGAGAAAGGAATTACAAAAGTGACAAATCATTTAGCTCGTATGATTGACCATACATTATTAAAGGCTGATGCAACAAAAGCAGAAATTCAAAAATTGGTTGAGGAAGCAAAAGAGTATTCATTTGCATCTGTTTGTGTGAACCCTACTTGGGTAAAGACAGCAGCTGAACTATTAAAAGAAACACCTGAAGTTAAAGTGTGTACAGTAATAGGATTTCCTCTTGGGGCGACTCCAACTGAAGTTAAAGTTTTTGAAGCGAAAAATGCAATCGAAAACGGCGCAACAGAAATTGATATGGTTATTAATATTGGGGCTTTAAAAGACAAGCAGTACGAGATTGTTGAAAACGATATCAAAGCAGTTGTCGAAGCGGCAAAAGGTAAAGCCCTTACAAAAGTCATTATTGAAACTTCATTACTTACCAATGAAGAAAAGGAAATAGCATGCCAATTGTCTGTAAAAGCAGGCGCTGATTTTGTAAAAACATCAACAGGATTCTCTACAGGAGGAGCAACTGTTGAAGATGTAGCATTAATGAGAAAAGTTGTTGGACCAAATATTGGAGTGAAGGCATCTGGTGGAGTAAGAAGTCTTGAAGATGCAAAAGCTATGATTAAAGTAGGTGCTAACCGTATCGGTGCAAGCTCTGGAGTAGCGATTATGAAGGGACAGGCTTCAGCATCTTCTTACTAAAACCAAAAAATATGGAATGGAGAATGAAAGATGGATGTTAAAATGCTAGTCGAAAAAGCAATAGAAGCTCGTGAAAAGGCATATGTTCCTTATTCCAAATTTAAGGTAGGAGCAGCCCTTTTAACGGAAAATGATCAAATATTCCTTGGCTGTAATGTTGAAAATGCATCTTACGGACTGACGAATTGTGCTGAAAGAACTGCCATTTTTAAAGCTGTTTCAGAAGGGGGAAAAAAGATCAAAGCTATTGCCGTAGTAGGCGATACAGAAGGTCCGATCTCTCCATGCGGCGCATGCCGTCAAGTCATCGCCGAATTTTGTGATAAAGATACAAAAATTATTTTAGCAAATTTAAAAGGTGACATAGCAGAAACAACGATTCATGAAATTCTGCCTGGTTACTTCTCATCTAATGATTTGAATAAGAAATAGTTTGGTGGGGAGCCTAAATTTGTAAAGTTCATTTTGTGTAAGTTCTAATCATCAAAGAAATCATTACAACTTGTGGAGGCATTTATGACATATATCATCTCAGTTTTAGGACTTGTTGTTGTACTTGGTTTAGCATTATTGGTAAGTAATAATCGTAAAAATATTAAATTTAAACCAATTGCCCTAATGGTAGTTATTCAATTACTTTTATCTTTTCTATTATTAAATACAAAATTTGGTTTAATATTAATTAAAGGTATTGCCAAGGTTTTTGAAAAGCTGCTTGAATATGCGAATGAAGGTGTCGTGTTCGTATTCGGCGGACTGATGAATGAAGGCGAGTTCACGTTCTTCCTAAATGTTTTACTTCCAATTGTATTTATTTCTGTTTTAATCGGTATTTTCCAATATGTAAAAATCCTTCCTCTTATTATGAAAGGAATTGGTCTTTTACTCAGCAAAATTAATGGTATGGGTAAACTAGAATCATATAATGCGGTAGCTTCTGCAATGGTTGGACAATCCGAAGTATTTATTACAGTGAAAAAACAACTCGACAAGTTGCCAGAGCATCGTTTATATACTTTGTGTGCTTCAGCCATGTCAACAGTCTCCATGTCTATCGTTGGAGCATACATGACAATGATTGAGCCTAAGTATGTCGTAACAGCCATTGTATTGAATCTATTTGGTGGTTTTATTATTGCTTCTATTATCAATCCTTATACAGTGGAAGAAAGTGAAGATATACTAGAAATTCATGAAGAAGAGAAGCAATCCTTCTTTGAAATGTTGGGAGAATATATTATTGATGGATTTAAAGTAGCCATTATCGTTGGTGCCATGTTAATTGGATTTGTTGCTTTAATGGCCGCTGTCGATCATACGTTTGATTTAGTATTCGGAATTAGCTTCCAACAAATTTTAGGTTATATCTTTGCTCCTATCGCATTTATCATGGGTGTTCCAATGTCTGAAGCTGTTAAAGCAGGTGGAATTATGGCTACAAAGTTAGTGACAAATGAATTTGTAGCGATGATGGAGCTGACAAAAGTTCAATCCGCAATGAGCGAGCGTACATTAGGAATCATTTCTGTATTCCTTGTGTCATTCGCAAACTTTTCATCCATTGGGATTATTGCAGGAGCAGTAAAAGGTCTTAGCGAGAAGCAAGGAAATGTAGTAGCACGATTTGGTTTAAAACTTTTATACGGAGCTACTTTAGTAAGTGTACTATCAGCGGTTATTGTAAGTTTTGTTCTGTAATATAAATCAGAAAAAGCAATTCCCTCTCCGATTTTTTTCATCGGGAAGGAGCTGCTTTTTCTATTTTCAGAAGAAAGAATGGAAAAGTGAGGTGTATTTGGCTGTGAGAAACTGGATGAGTTTTTCACGGCAATCGTTATGGGTGATGTAGGTTTATTTCTTTCAGGAGCGACATTGTTTTTAAACAGTTTAATGTTATTTGGAAAAGCGGATGGTAAAAGTGTAGGAGTTTTCAATTTGTTTGTAGGGGCTCTGCAAGTCATTATTCCATTTTATTTACTTGCCATTTCAGATCAAAACCATTGGACTATTTTTAATCTCGCTTGTGTCTTTTTATTTGGTTTTACCTATTTATATGTAGGGATTATTTCGCTTAAAGGCCTTGAAGGCAACGGATTGGGATGGTTTTCTCTCTGGGTGGCCATCATAGCAATCGTATATGCAGCTGTATCTGCTATTCATTTTCATGACATGGTCAATGCGATAACATGGGTGATGTGGGCTTATTTATGGTTCTTATTCTTTTTATCCATGTCGCTTAATAAAAAAATTGATGCTTATATTGGAAAAGTGGCGTTTGTGCAATCATGGGTCACGCTCACTATACCAGCACTCTTATCCATGACTGGCGTGTGGAAAACAGCTTTCGTTTCACACTTATGGTTATACGTATTGATCCTCTCGATTGGTTATTTCATCATTTGTACGATTCGATTAAAAGCTCCTTTCAATAGAAAAGAGAAAAACGCAGATGCACAGCTTATTGTCTAAAACAAGAGGACCTAACCTCTTGTTTTTTTATAAAGTAATGTAGCAGAAGATTCAAAAAATAGTTGTTTTAACGGATGCTTTCTACAAAAACATTAGTACAATTCGTTTGTTTTAACGAGCAACTACTTGATTTATATAGTAAGAAAAACGATAACCAGACTGTATCCTAATATGGATGCAGTTTTTTTATTCAAATGGTGGAATTCATCTGGACTTATTATAAGTGAAAAGAAAAACACTAATCTGGATGCATAGAGACACCGCATCACTGAGAAAGTAAGGATGGAGGTGTAATAATGAGCAAAATCAAAAAAGATCCATCAACTATTGGTTTAGGTTCTTCTCAGGTGGAGGGGCAAGGAACGACAACATCCGAAACCGGTATTTCCAAATCTTCTTCAAGAAAAAAGCAAAAAAGAGATGTAAGGTAATCATGAATAGTAGTAAGTGGCAGGACCCAGATATGGGTGCCTGCTTTCTTATGTTGTGGTTCCTGTTCGAAATTTAGGATTAGGAAAACTACCTCCAAATCATTAGATGGGGTTCCTAATAGAAAATCCATTATTTTCTTAACAAATTTTTTGGATGAGCTCAATTGAATTATTTTTTGGTGAATTCACAAGAGAGGAGACCTCATATGCCTCCATAAGATGTTCAGGTAATGGCTTTAATAAACGTTTTAGTTCATTGGTGTCTCTAATAGAAGGATTTAACCAAATTTTTTCATCCTCAGGTTTTAAGATAACTGGCATCCGGTCATGAATATCTTTTACAAGCTCGTTAGGTGTTGTCGTAATAACCGAACAAGAATAGATGGATTGACCTTCTGGAGACTTCCAATGCTCCCACAAACCAGCCATTGCAAAAAGGTCATCAGATTTAAGCTTGATTCGCATAGGCGTTTTATTTTGCCCGTTTCGTTTCCATTCATAAAAGCTGTCAGCGATAATTAAACAGCGTTTCTTCTGAAAAGCATTTCGAAAGCTAGGCTTTTCATGTAAAGTTTCCGCTCTCGCATTAATCATTTTATGTCCGATTGACAGGTCTTTAGCCCATGGAGGAATTAATCCCCACCTTAAATAACCCATTCTGTTAAAAGTCCCATCATTTATGACGGCAATGACAGATTGAGATGGGGCAATATTATAACTAGGACTATATAATTCTTCTTGTATGAATTGTTCTACTTCAAAGCGGTCAATAATTTGCTGGAATGATGCAGTTAGTGTAAATCTTCCGCACATCGGATTCACCTCTTGAATGGATTAGGCTCATTGTAGCAGATTTTGAATTTGGTTTTCAAAAAAAATAGAAAAACACAACAAGGTTTCGCTTAAATCGAGAGAGTTTTTGCTTAAAACACAATCGTTTTCGCTTAAATCAAGAGAACTTTCGCTTAAAACACTGATATTTTTGCTTAAATCAGTGGGGCACTCTCATGAAAAACCGTTCCACGATCATCCGAAATTCTCACCCATAGGCGTAGTGCCCAAGTTGTATTTTGTTTAATTTTCCTTCACAATATTGAAACACTTTTGGAATTGCATTCGTAATTTTGCTCTTACAATATAAGTGAATAACATATAGGGGAAAAGAGTAAAACGGAGTTGTCTACAATGAAAAAACATAAAATCAAACTTCGTTTACAAACAACGATTACTTTATTTGTTTCAGGGGTCATCATTTTTTGCCTACTAGTAACTAATTATTTAACGAAACAATACATAGAAGAAACTACGTTAGCACGGATCGAAGAAAAAGCAAGAAATATTTCTAGGACAGTGGCTCTTTCTCCAATTGTAATAGATGGACTAAGCGGAAAAAGGGATGAAGAGGCCATCCAAACATATACAGAAAAAATCCGGAAAGCAACGGATGTTCTTTTCATTGTTGTGTTGGATATGAATGGAATGAGGAAATCCCACCCTAATCCTAACAAAATTGGAAAAAGGTTCGTTGGGGGAGATGAAGATCCTGTTTATTCAGGAGAGGAATATAAATCGACCGCAAAAGGAACTCTGGGGATGTCCTTTCGATATTTTACACCGGTGATGAATGAGAAAGGACAACAAGTTGGTGCTGTTGCGGTTGGGATACGACTAGATGATGTGAAAAACCAAGTCAATCAGGGTAATAGGATCATATTTATCAGTATGTTTCTAGGAATTATGATCGGCTTGATTGGCGCCGTGTTATTAGCTAAAAAGGTAAAAAACATCATGTTTGGGATGGAGCCGGATGAAATTGCAAGATTACTCGAGCAGCGAAGTGCCATGCTGGAGTATGCAAGAGAAGGTGTGATTGCAGTTGATAAAGATGGAAACATCACGCTGGTTAACCAAGAGGCTAATCGGTTATTTAAAACCATGGGAATAGAAGAATATATAGATAGAAAAATTGTAGATCTTATTCCTACCATTCATTTACAGGCTGTAATGGATAAAGGACAGAAAGTAATTGATCAAGAATACTCGCTTAATGGTTTAATGATCGTGGCTAATATCGTTCCCATTTTTGTGAATCAGGAGATTGTAGGGGCGGTCGCAACCTTCAGGGATAAGACCGACATTAAGCTAATGGCGGAACAGCTTACCGGAGTTCGAGCGTATGCAGAAGCTTTGCGATCTCAAACACATGAATTCATGAATAAACTCCATGTCATACTAGGTATGGTTCATTTAGAGCTGTATGATCAGCTAGTTGAATTTGTGAAAAGTGTAACAAATACATTTCATTCAGAGGTCGGGTTTGTTACGAACCGTTTCAAGGATCCAGTTATTGCTGGTTTTCTTTTAGGTAAGGTGAGTTACGCCAGAGAAAAAGGTGCTAGGCTTGTTTTTTCCGAGAACTGCTTTATGCCTAAACCAAAAGACCAGGATATCATTCAGGAAATTATTACAATTCTTGGTAATTTAATGGATAATTCTCTTGATGCAGTTATAGGGAGCAAAGAAAAGAAGGTTGAAGTAGAAATTATCCCGGTATGTAATAAGAAGCTTTCCATCACCGTTTCTGATACAGGACCTGGAATGAGCACTGATATTAAAGAAAGAGTATTTGAAAAAGGATTTTCTACAAAAGGACAGGATAGAGGCCTAGGCTTACATCTTGTGAAGCAAAGTGTAGAGAAGTTACATGGGCAGATTATAATTTCTTCTGAATTAGGAAGGGGAACGAAGTTTACTGTTACCCTTCCATATGAAGAGAAGGAGTGAAAACGATGATTAAAACCATTATTGTTGAGGACGATCCAATGGTTGCTGAGTTTAATCGCCGGTATCTAGAAAAAATAGATGGATTCGAATTAGTGGGTATGTTTTCTACAGTAGAAAAGGCTTTTCCGATCATCGAAAAGCAGCCTATAGATCTTATTTTGCTAGATATCTATATGCCTGGGGAGAATGGCTGGAGCCTGCTGTCGAAAATTCGTACTTTAGGCAAAGGAATTGATGTCATTTTAATAACTGCAGCATGCGATAACCAAAGCATAAAAAAAGGATTAAGGTATGGAGTGGTGGATTACCTGATAAAGCCCTTTGAGTTTGATCGATTCCAGGCGGCACTTACCTCGTACAAAGAGGGACAATCTTTTTTGAATGAACATGAAAAGATTAGTCAAAGCGAATTGGATCAAATCCTTCTTCATAAGGATCAAAGGAACGAAAAGGTTTATCATCTACCCAAAGGACTTACAAAAAACACACTGATCAATGTTTGGAGGAAGCTTGTTGAATTCCAGTACTGCGAATTTTCTACAGAAGAAATCGCTCATGAAGTAGGAATTTCAAGAGTATCTATGAGAAAGTACCTGAACTTTTTAACAGACATACATATAGTAGAAACGGACGTCGTCTATGGGACAATTGGCAGGCCAATCTATATGCATCGAGTTGCAAATTTAGACCATAAATTAATTAAAAAGTATATCGAATAAAATAATTAAACCACTAACGGACAGAGTGAACCTTTTGTCTGTTTTCTATTTGTGACAGATTGATAGACAGCCTTACTTACTTTAGTTACAAAACGATTTTTAAATTTTCATTAACTTTTAAAGGATTGAGGGATGCAGTACATTCTAAGTGTTGCAAAAACGTTTTCACAAAACCCAGGTTATTGGAGGTGAAAAAGTAAGGTAAGCTCCTAAACTCATAGAACGAGGTGTATAAAGCTTCTAATTCATGATTAGCAGCTATTTTATTACTTGTATTTGTGAAATATTTCACAATCTTGAACATTTTTTGAACGAATCAGATAAACATCACACCAAAAGGAGTGAAAAATAATGGCAGTAGCTGCTTTAAAACAAAGGAAACAAGGAATGGCAACACAAGGTCTAAAAAGCAAAAACGTTGGTGAAGTCAAAATCATCCCATTACTCATTACTTTTGCGATTGGACTTTTATTATGGAATATTAACCCTCCGGCTGGTTTGGAGGCAAAGGCCTGGCATTTGTTTGCTATATTCGTTGCTACGATTGTTGGTTTAATTATTAAACCGCTGCCAATGGGTAGTGTCGCTATTCTCGCTCTAACAGCAACGGTACTGACTAATACGTTAACGATTGAGGATGCATTAAGCGGCTTTCAAAATACTACGATTTGGTTAATTGTGATTGCTTTTTTTATCTCCCGGGGATTTATTAAAACTGGATTAGGTACACGTGTAGCTTACATGTTTGTAAAGAAGTTTGGTAAAAAGACACTCGGATTATCCTATTCTCTTATTGCTAGCGACTTGATTTTATCGCCTGCAATGCCATCGAATACCGCCAGAGCTGGAGGGATCCTGCTTCCAATCATCCGTTCCCTTTCTGAAACCTATGGTTCCCGAGTCGGGGATGGAACAGAAAGAAAAATGGGGGCATTTTTAACAAAAGTTTCGTTCCAAGGTGACATGATTACTTCAGCAATGTTTTTGACTGCTATGGCTGCTAACCCGTTGGCTGCCAAAATCACGGAGGATTTAACCGGAAAACCGATTACGTGGATCGGCTGGGCATCAGCAGCCATTGTTCCAGGCTTACTAAGTTTAATCATCATCCCTTATGTCATTTACAAAGTGTTCCCTCCTGAAATAAAGGAAACTCCTGCTGCTACCGAAATGGCGGACAAAAAGCTAAAAGAAATGGGTCCACTTAAAAAAGAAGAATGGTATATGATTGGGGTCTTTCTATTAATCTTATTCCTTTGGATTTTTGGAACAAGCTTGAACATTAATGCTACAACAACGGCATTTATTGGTCTCGGAACATTGCTAGTATCGAAAGTATTGACCTGGTCGGATATTAAGAAAGAAGAAGGAGCTTGGGATACGCTCGTTTGGTTCGCTGTTTTAGTCATGATGGCTAGCTTCTTAAATGAACTAGGTATGATTCCTTGGTTCAGTGAAGCCATGCAAGGTGCTGTCAGCGGAATGTCATGGGTATGGGCTTTAGTGATTTTATCCGTTGTGTATTTCTACTCCCATTATTTTTTCGCGAGCAATACAGCCCATGTAAGTGCGATGTATGCTGCGTTTCTTGCCGTATTAATTGCAGCCGGAGCGCCGCCTTTAGTTTCTGCATTGATCCTTGCGTTCTTTAGTAATTTATTTGGCTGTTTGACTCATTATGGCTGTGGTCCAGCTCCTGTATTCTTTGGAAGTGGATATGTGACACAGAATAAATGGTGGTCTCTTGGATTCTTGATTTCTATCATTCACATCATTGTGTGGATTGGAATCGGCGGATTATGGTGGAAGCTATTAGGTCTCTGGTAAGATCAATTATCCCATGAAAAAGGAGACGAAACAAATGAAGTCCCCATGTTGCTTGGCTGATTTGGAAACTCACGTTTTACCTGAACTATATCATGGCTCTGACGACGAATATGAACTAGTCCTGCCGTTTCTTTTTTGCTCAGAATGCGGGAATTTGGTTTTAACAGCTTCTGAACGAGTACATGAAAACCGGTGGCTTTAATAGGAGGAGAGAAATCATGCGGGAAATTTCTGCAAAATTAATCACCGATACGGTGAAAAAGCTATGTATCCAGGCTGCATGCGATCTTCCGGAAGATGTAGAAAGACTCATTGCAGCAGGATTAGAAAAGGAAGAATCGCAATTTGGAAAATATAGCTTAGAGAAAATCTTAAAAAATATAAAGCTGGCACGGGATGAACAAGCACCGATGTGTCAGGACACTGGGATGACCGTTATTCTTGTAGAACTGGGTCAGGATGTCCGGATCATAGACGGGGACTTTACGGAAGCGATTAACGAGGGAGTCCGTCAAGGATATGAAGAAGGTTATCTACGGAAATCTGTTGTTGCAGATCCTGTTTTAGATCGAAAGAATACAGGGGATAACACGCCGGCTGTTATTCACACGGAGATCGTACCTGGGGACCAAATTAGAATTCAGGTTTTACCAAAAGGTGCAGGCAGCGAAAACATGGGTGCGGTTAAAATGTGCAAGCCTTCAGAAGGGATTGAAGGAGTGAAGGATTTTATTGTCCAAACGATTACGCAGGCAGGTGGAAATCCTTGCCCGCCAGTTATCGTTGGTGTTGGAATCGGTGGAACAATGGATAAATGCACATTATTAGCGAAAAAAGCACTGGCCAGGAAAGCAGGAGAGCCGAATCCGAATCCAACTTATGCGGAAATTGAAAAGGAGCTCCTAGAACGAATTAACAAATTAGGAATTGGTCCTCAAGGATTTGGAGGAAAAGTAACGGCCTTGGCTGTTCACATTGAAACATATCCAACTCATATAGCCATGATGCCGGTCTGCGTTACACTAAACTGCCATGCTGCGCGTCACACCGAGGCAGTGTTATAGGGGGGAATAAAATGACAAAGATTAAGCAACTCACTACGCCTTTAACTTTAGAGCAAATTAAAGATTTAAAAGCTGGTGATCAAGTATCCATTACTGGGGTCATTTATTCAGCCAGAGACGCCGCTCATAAAAATATGGTAGATGCTTTGAAAGAAAATAAACCTTTACCAATCGATGTTACAAATCAGATCATCTATTATGCCGGTCCGACGCCTGCAAAACCTGGAAAAGCGATCGGTTCATGCGGGCCAACAACTAGCGGGCGAATGGATGCTTATTCTCCAACCTTGATGGAGCATGGACTAAAGGGAATGATTGGGAAAGGTCCAAGAAGTAAAGAAGTCATCGAATCCATGAAGAAAAATGGGGCTGTATACTTTGCTGCCATTGGAGGCGCTGCTGCATTAATTGCTGACACGATTAAAAAAGTGGATATTGTTGCATACCCGGAATTAGGACCTGAAGCCATCCGGCGCATGGAAGTAGAAAATTACCCATGTATCGTAGCAATTGATCGCGAGGGTAATGACCTTTATGAGATGGGTGTAAAACAATACAGAGTTGAAGACTAAATTCCAGATGCAGAGGTGGAAATTTCCATGCTTTCTTATGATGTTGTAGTAGTAGGAGCTGGCGGTGCGGGCATGATGGCCGCACTGTCAGCCAGTGAAGATAAAGATTTGCGTGTAGCTTGTCTTTCTAAAATATTTCCAACACGATCCCATACAGGGGCAGCGCAAGGAGGAATAAATGCTGCAATGGCTTATCGTGATTCCTCCGATTCCCCGGAACAGCATTTTAGAGATACGGTAAAAGGGAGTGATTTTTTAGCTGATCAGGACGCAGTAGAATTCTTCACTTCCAAAATGCCAGAGATCATCTCAGAGCTCGACTATTACGGTGTACCTTTCTCTCGGGATGAAAACGGCCGCATTGCCCAAAGACCATTTGGTGGTGCATCAAGTCCAAGAACTTGCTATTCCGCGGATAAAACGGGTCACGTCATATTGCATGCTTTGTATGAGCAATGCTTGAAAAACAAAGTGAAGTTCTATAATGATTGGTATTTATTATCATTGGCTGTGGAAGATGGCAAGTTTGAAGGATTAGTTGCCATCGATATCCGAAGTGGAGAGATCCATCCGATTCAAGCGAAAGCGGTAGTGATCGCAACGGGAGGTTTTGGCCGTATCTATTGGAGTAGAACGACGAATGCCATCAATATGACTGGAGATGGAACAGCTGCCTGTCTTGAAGTAGGAATTCCAATCAAGGATCCTGAATTTGTCCAATTCCATCCAACAGGCCTTGCCTCTACAGGTGTACTATTATCTGAAGCCTGCCGCGGTGAGGGAGGATATTTATTAAATAAACACGGTGAAAGATTCATGGCTCGCTATGCTCCTGAAAAAATGGAGCTTGGCCCTCGAGATCTGGTTTCAAGAGCAATTGAAACAGAAATTAAAGAAGGCCGTGGCTTTGGTGAGGGAATGGGTTCCTATGTATTGATGGATCTCCGACATCTTGGCGAAAAGAAAATCATGGAACGTCTTCCTCAAGTGAGAGAGCTAGCCATGGACTTTGAAGGCGTTGATTTAGTGAACGAACCGGTACCGATTCGTCCGAGCTGTCACTATATGATGGGCGGAATTCATGTAAGTGACTATAGGACATGCAGCACACCAATTGAAGGCATTCACGCTGCAGGAGAGTGTGCGTGTGTATCCATTCATGGTGCTAACCGACTTGGCGGAAATTCTGTCGCAGATGTGGTGCTTTTCGGAAAATATGCTGGAATTGGTGCGATGGAAACTGCCAAGAAACGTGCTTTCTCAGGTACAAAAAAACTGGAAAATGAAGCGAAACAATGGATTGAAAAATTCAAGCACATCCGAAATAAAAAAACAGGTATTAACATGTTCAGCATTCGCGATCGATTGGCAGAAACCATGTGGAATAACGTCGGGATTTTCCGTACTGAACATGAAATGGTAGAGGCTTTAAAGACAGTGGATCAGCTTTTGGAAGAATATAAAGATGCCTATGCTGGCGATCCTTCTCAAACCTACAATATGGCGTTTATCAATTATGTAGAAATAGGAAACCTGTTAAAACTTGCCAAGGCTGTCACAATCGGGGCGATTAACAGAAAAGAAAGCAGGGGCTCCCATTCCAGAGCGGACTATCCAAAGCGTAACGATGCTGAGTTTCTAAAACACACGATGATCTATAAAGAAGGAGATCATTATCGGTTGGATTATTTACCAGTTACCATCACAAAATATCAACCGGAGGAGCGTAAGTACTGATGCACACAACCATAAATATCAAGGTTAAGAGATTTGATGGAGAAAAAGAATGGTATCAGGATTTTCAGCTTCCATATGAAAAAGGAAAAACCATTCTATGGGCATTAACATCCATTCGTGAACAGTTTGACCCGACATTTAACTTTACTTCAGCTTGTCGGCATGCCATCTGTGGAAGCTGTGCCATTCAAGTAAATGGTCATGCGTTTCTTGCTTGTAAAACATCACTTGATGAGGTATTAGAAACGTTTAATACGAACGAGCTAACCTTTGAACCGTTAAAAAATTTCGAGGTAATCAAAGACTTGGTTGTTGCCTGGGAGCCTAAAATGGAAAAAATGGAGCAGATCAAACCGTGGCTTATTCCATCCGAGGAAGGCAGCAAAGAAAAGGGATTTATCCAAAGTGAAGAGGAGTATCATCAAATCGCCGCACCAACTGATTGTATATTATGCGGGATTTGTGCATCAGAATGTAATCAGCTTGCCGTTAATGATGGAACGTATTTAGACCCATTCATTTTAAACAGGGCATACCGTTTTGCCGTCGATTCCAGGGATTGCGCACCAGAGGAGCATATTCGCCCAGTTTATGAAAATGAATTGTGGAAGTGCCTTCACTGCATGCAGTGTGTAACAAAGTGTCCGAAAGGAATCCCGTTACATGAACAGGTAGCTTATTTAAGACAGGAATCAATCAAAATGGGAGAAGTGAACAATAAAGGTGCTAAGCATGCTTTTGCATTCTATGACGACGTGAAAAAGAAAGGTCGATTAAATGAAGTCATGCTCCCAGTGAAAACAGAAGGAGTCATAAACACCATGTCAAGGATTCCTTTTGCGTTAAGAATGATCAAAAAAGGCAAGATTAATCCGTTCCATATGCCTAAGGCTGTTGATGGAATCAAAGGGGTCAGAGAAATTTATAAGTATGCAGAGGAGGTTAGCGAGTCATGAGATATGCTTTTTTCCCGGGCTGTACATTAGAATCTGCAGCGGAAGAATTAATGATTTCAACAAAAAAAGTTGCTTCCGCTTTAGGAATCGAATTAATTGAAATAAACGGTTGGACATGCTGCGGTGCCAGCCATATTCAAGACGTGGATGACTTCCTCGCTACCTCCATCAATGCGAGAAACCTAGCCTTAGCGGAAGAGTTGAAAACGGAGAAGCTATTAACGGTTTGCAATACGTGTACACTCATGCTTCGTACTGCCAAACTAAAAATGGATAAAAATGAAAAGCTTCGCACAAAGGTAAATGAAGGTCTAAACAGAGCTGGGCTTCACTATAACGGCACGATCGAAGTAACCCACTTATTATGGGCATTAATTCAGGATTACGGTTTAGAGAACCTTAAGAAAAAAGTGAAGCGGCCTTTAAAAGGGTTGAAAGTAGCTAATTTTTATGGATGTCACATTTTAATGCCACCTAACATCATGGGCTTCGAGAACCACTTAAACCCTCAATCGATGGAAATGGTAGCAGAGGTATTAGGTGCAGAAAGCGTGGACTTTGATCAAAAATTAGCTTGCTGCGGGTTCCATTCCGTATTTCCAGCTGAAAAAGAAGTTATGGAACTGACAGGGAAAAACTGTTTATCTCCAAAACATGCAGGTGCAGATTGCATCGTCACGCCTTGTCCTTTATGTCAAATGCAGCTAGATGCCTATCAACCAGATGCACAGAAACGATTTAAAGAGGATATTACGATGCCAATTCTTCATTTGCCGCAATTAATTGGTCTTGCCCTTGGATTCGAGCCAGAAGAGCTTGCCATTCAAAGACATGTGGTGGATGCCATCCCTGCTTTAAAAGAAAGCTTAATGCTTGTATAAGCCAAAAGGGGAATGTTCCATGCAAGCGATCTTTGAAAAAAAAGCAAAATTAGTGGGAAGCAAGGATCAAGGCGTGCTCTGGCTGCTGAATATTCATGATGACTGGATCCATGACCAGTATGGGGAAAGCTACATATACTATGGGACAGTGTATTCAAGCCATAAACCCTTTCATCCTTTGTCAACTTCCGTCACTGGATATTTCCAGGATGAAGACTCAAAGAAATGGATTAAATTGAAAGATGGAATGGCCTTTTTTAACCCGAATAACATCCATCTTGCCTGGAAAAACAGCATAGAAGAGATGATCAAAGTTACCTTTAAAACCGGAATTTATCGTTATTATAAGTGTAAAAAGATATCCAGGTCTTGACGGAAGTTCTCAAATAAGAGCTTCTTCCCTAGGTACAGATATCATTAAGCGGCTTTGCTTTTAAAAGTGAAGCTGCTTTTCATTTTGGAGAAGAAAATATAGGGGTAGTCAGATCCAAGATATCGGTCGTCATTCGGATATATCGGTCGTCAGATCCAAGATATCGGTCGTTATTCGGATATATCGGTCGTCAGATCCAAGATATCGGTCGTCATTCGGATATATCGGTCGTCAGATCCAAAATATCGGTCGTCATTCAGAAATTTCGGTCGTCAGATCCAAGATATCGGTCGTCATTCGAATATATCGGTCGTCAGATCCAAGATATCGGTCGTCATTCGGATATATCGGTCATTAGATCCAAGATATCGGTCGTCATTCGGATATATCGGTCGTCAGATCCAAAATATCGGTCGTCATTCAGAAATTTCGGTCGTCATTAGTCTCAGATTACGTAAAATATACCTTGTCTACACTCTATAATAAACAAACAGACTCTGCTAGAGAGTCTGTTTGTTTGATCACATTGCATATATGATTATGCTTTACGCACATTAGATGCTTGTGGACCACGTTGACCTTGCACAACTTCGAATGTGACTGATTGACCTTCGTCTAATGATTTGAAGCCTTCGCTTTGAATGGCAGAGAAATGAACAAATACGTCATCTCCAGCTTCACGTTCGATAAATCCAAAACCTTTTTCTGCGTTAAACCATTTAACTTTACCTTGTTCCATGTTTGTTGCCTCCAAGTGCGTAAAACACACAAAATATTACTATCCTTGCCCTAAGTGATATTCAGGAAAAAGAAATAACTTTTATACCCAATATACGGAGCAAAAATAATTCCTTTAATCATAACAGGAAATAGGCAAATACGCAAGGCGTAAAATGAATTTTTAATAAAAAAAAGCTTATGGCGGTTTTTGAATGGTAAGAACCTATCCTTTATGACTCCAAGCTATTTTTAAAAATAGAACTGCTTATCTTAAAAGTGCTAGATCAATTTGTAGTATTAGCTTCCGTTTTTCACTCTCTCTACAAATTGAACGCACAAGTAAAACATTCATTAAAGCTTAACGAAATGTTCTGCTACAATCGTATTCTCTCGATCTGTCCAATTTTCCTCATGTAAAAGCTCCGGGATTAACTTTCATTTAAATAAAAACTGTTTTTTCTTCATGTTGTCCCTCTTCCCTGCGTATTCATATAAAAGACATTTCTAAATCTATTGCTAAAATCCTTTTTCAATCGAGACTGACATTCTATGGTCCTGCAGTTTATTCTTAACATTTCTAATCAACAATCCATTAACTCGATCGTTCATCATAAAGGAAATAAATACATGTTCTCGAATTTTTTTACTAAAGAACAGAATAAAGGGGAATGACCGTGCAGACAAATCCTGTAATCATACCGAAAAAAAGAAACAAAAAGCCTATTATATTTGGAGCTATTCTATGTTTGTTTATGTTGAGTGTGAATTTTTTTCCTGTTTCTAAGCGGGAAGAGCTATCTTTCTTTAAAAATAAACGTCCTCTTGTCATTGCCCATCAGGGAGGAGCGCTGTTAGCCCCATCTAACACAATGGTAGCTTTTCAGCAGGCTGTGGACATGGGAGTGGATGTGCTTGAATTTGACATACATATTACGAAGGATGGAGAATTAGTCGTCATTCATGATCCAACTGTCGATCGAACGACAAATGGGATGGGAAAAGTCGCAGATTTGCCATTACAACAAATTCAGAAACTTGATGCAGGATACCACTTTATAGATTTACACGGAAATTACAGTTTTCGCGACAAAGGTGTATACATCCCAACAGTGGATGAAGTGTTCAAAGCATTTCCGAATATGAGGATGAATATTGAAATCAAAGATGACAACCCTTCTTACAGAATAGAAGAAATAGCAGAGAAGCTATGGAGGTTAATCGAGCAATATAATCGAAAGGACAAGACTCTTGTTGTTTCTTTTGACCAAAAGATTGTCGATACCTTTCAGAACCATTCAAAAGGGCAGGCATTGGTTGCCGGTGGAAGGCAGGAAATTAAAAAGTTTGTAGTTCTTCATACATTATTTATGAGAAATTTATACATCCCAAAAGTGGATGCCATCCAAATTCCGATCAAAGAGGGTAAGTTTGATTTAACAGAGAAAAAACTGATCGACGGTGCGCATCGCCGAGGAATAGCCGTACATTATTGGACAATTGATGATAAAGAAACGATGAGAAAGCTGATTGAAAAAGGAGCAGATGGAATCATTACGAACAGACCTGATTTAATGCTGGAGTTATTGAAAGAGATGGGATATTAAGAAATGATATGGGAGAAAGAGCGGATTCATAAAATACAAGGATTTGTAAAAAATAATTTCGAATCTTAAAGAAAGGAGGTTTACCATGACAAACCGTAATGATAATCGCGAACGAAAAAATAAGTATCCCAATAATCTTAAACAAGACGTTGAGTTTTCAAAAGACGATTCTATTAGAAGTGATATCACGAAAAAGGACCTGCGAAAATAAAAAGGATGCCTCCAAGAGTCTAAAAAAGGCTTGGAGGCATTTTTTTAATTTAAGAAATTCTTAAGATTTATTCTAACTGAATGATTCAAAGTCCTATGATCAAGTTGTAGTGTATGCCAAAAGCGTAGATACAGTCAAAGGCATTAATGAAAAGCTGAAGGGTAAAAAGTATATGACCTACTCAGTGATGGATGAACTCAAGCAGGTGAATATGTTTTTTACCATTGTAAAAATTGGCCTCATCTTAATTGGAACAATCGCCATTCTGATAGCTTCCATTGGGATTTATAATACGATGACGATGGCTGTGACAGAGCGAGCACCCGATATTGGCATCATGAAAGCGATTGGGGCAAATCCTGCCACAATAAAACGGATTTTCCTATTAGAGAGCTCGTATATTGGCATGATTGGTGCGATTGTCGGTACGGTTGTATCCTATGCGATTAGTTATGGGGTGAACTTCGCACTGCCGCTCATCATTGAAGCAGCCTTTCAAGAACAGGTTCCAGACGAGCTAAAATTTAGTCATATCCCTCTCCGTTTACCACTTATTTGTATTATCATCTGTTACATAGTGACCATTCTTTCAGGGTTAAGACCGGCGAAAAGAGCAACGAAGGTTGATGTCTTACGTGCGTTGAGGAGAGAGGTATAACCTTTTAGACTTAAAAAAAGAGCCAGTCATCATCTAACTATGTGGATGGTGGCTGGCACTTTTTTATAGTGTGGTAGCTAGGTAGATCGCTGTACACCACATGATGATGGCGGAAATTTTATTCACGATATTGATGAACCGTCGGGAATCAAAGAATTTCCCCGTCATTCTACCTATAAACGCCAATCCGAAAAACCAGATCCAGGATACGAAAATACAAGATAAGGCGAATAGTCGTTTTTCTGTTCCACTATAAGATAAAGAACTTGTTCCGATCACACCAATTGTGTCCATTATAGCGTGTGGATTTAATAACGAAACGGAAGCTGCAAAAGCCATTTGTTTTTTGGGTGATAATGCTTTTTCTTCGGAAGCTTGATGATTTGGCTTGCTTTTCCAAGTAAGATATCCCATATAGATGAGGAAACCGATTCCTATTAATAAAATCGATAGTTTTATGATTGGATTCCCAAAAACAATGATGGAGACCCCTAATATGGCAAGTGTAATCAGCAAAGTGTCACAAAGAGAAGCAGTGATAATAACAGGCAAGGCACGAATAAAGTTTGGCTGGGTAATCCCTTGGTTAAAAACGAACACATTTTGTACACCTAAAGGGAGAATAAGGCCAAAAGCTAAAACAAGCCCATGAATGATTGCTGTAAGCATATTCTAAAATCCTTTCCTAAATTAGTATGGTTTACATGGCCTGATTTCTATAAACGAAAGAATCTAATTATTGTAAAGGGCTCTAAGGTAAGATCCTTTCATTAGAAAAACATAAGGAAAAATCAGACTAAATATTTACATATATTAGAAATAATTGGATAATAAGACTAGATACAGAATTTTGCTCACCTCTTTTTACATCGCATTATTCACTTCTGCTTCAGTATTCTATATTCCTACTGAGTTATTACTCTCGAATTTTCATTCAGGAGGTGAGATAAACCTTTAAGCACACGGTTTATTTGGCAGAGAGTGCAGTTAGGGATTATACCTTTCACTGGTAATTGATGATTGTAAAAATTACATGAAAGGAAGTATTTTTGTGAAAGAGCTTAATCAGTATTGCATTGTCCATAAGACGATCATGATTTTGCCTGCTTTTGATGAATTCGGCCATCTCTATTCACATGCTTTCGAAGGGATGGATGTATTTTATGTGAAACAAAGCCCTCTACATATAATAAATGATTCGTTATTGCAATACGGTTGTGATTTAAAAGGGGCACAGAATGCAGCGAAGCATCATTTGGGAAATAAAAATATGCTGCCAATTAAAATAAGCTCCTCTAAAGATATTTATTGGTTTCCCCATAAGTCTCCGAAAAGCTTGGATTGTACTTGGTTTGCGGTTCATCATATTTTGGATGCAAGGACGATTAATAAAAATAAAACGGAAGTTGTTTTAAACTTTGGGCATACCATAGAGCTAGATTTGAAAGAGAAGTATCTGAAAGAGAAAATTCAAAGAACGAGAGAGCTAAAAAGAAAAATCGAAGAGCCGGATAAAATGAGGCTATTTTATTATGATTCTCATGTAGGTTTTCAAATTGTGAAGGATTCACAAAATATACACTACAAAATTAAAAATAGGAAAGAACGGTAAAGAGAGGCTGAAACAATCGCGTGCAGTACACGATTGTTTCAGCCCTTTATCGTTCATATAGGTTGTTCGGTTCAAGCTGCTAATAAGGTGCAGATGGACTTTCTCTTAAAAGGAGTAACAAATAAACAAATATATGATATAATTTCTACTCATTATAAACTAGAAGCATTTGAACCTTCCTTTATTAGCGGTTAAAAAATGGAGATGATGATTTCAATGATCGAAAAAAGAGATGCCATCTCAGTTGAAGAAGCTGTCCATCGTGTTATGCAGTATGCCCATGTTGGGGGAACAGAAAAAGTTGCTATTCATGAGGCGTACGGTAGATTTCTAGGTGAAGATTTAATTGCGACTTATGATATTCCGTTCTTTGATCGTTCTGCTTTCGACGGATATGCAGTCCGTTCACAAGATTTAGAGACAGCCTCAAGAGAGAACCCGGTAACACTTGAAGTGGTTGGGGCAATCGGAGCGGGTAGTATACATGAAGCTGAGGTAAAAGCTGGCCAAACAGTAAGAATTATGACAGGCGCACCAATTCCAAAAGGCTGCGATGCTGTAGTAATGCTTGAGCTTGTAGTTGAACAGGAAAATAAGATTGTTGTAAAACGTTCTATAAAAAAAGGTGAGAATATATCGTTTACCGGAGAAGATACAAAAAAAGGAACGATTCTTGCTGCAAAAGGGACAAGAATCAATCCAGGTATTACAGCTTTGCTAGCGACCTTCGGATATGCTGAGGTAACGGTTGCAAAAAAACCGACTGTAGGAGTTATGGCTACAGGTAGTGAACTGCTTCGTATTGAGGAGCCTCTTGAACCAGGAAAAATCCGTAACAGCAATGGGTACATGATTCTTTCACAAATTGAGCGAGCTGGTGGAAAGCCTGTTAATTTGGGCCAGTTCACCGATGATTTGGAAGTTTGCTATGAAAATATGAAAGAAGCTATTTCCAAAGTCGATTTTCTTATTACAACAGGTGGCGTTTCAGTAGGAGATTTCGATCTTTTACCTGAGTTATATGAACGACTTGGCGCAAAGGTATTGTTTAACAAAGTGAGAATGAGACCGGGTAGTGTAACGACAATTGCAGAAAAGGATGGAAAGCTTCTATTTGGCTTATCTGGTAATCCGTCAGCCTGTTATGTGGGCTTCGAATTGTTTGCACGGCCTGTCATTCAAACATTTTTACATTCTTCCAATCCGTTTGTGCGCAAAGTAAAAGCTTTTTTAGGCATCGATTTTCCGAAGCCTAATCCATTTGATCGCTTCGTAAGAGGTCACTTGACTTATTCAGAAGGTAAGCTAGTAGCAAAGCCATCTGGATTAGATAAATCAAATGTCGTTTCTTCACTAGCAGCTGCTAATGCACTTATTCGGCTGCCAGGCGGAACAAGAGGCTTTCAAAAAGGTATGGAAGTGGAAGTATTACTGCTAGAGGATCAAGAAGGAACAGGGAAATGGTAAGAATAGGGGGTGACTCCGAAGAGAGGAGTTACCCTCAAACTGCCCGCAAACGCTCGTATTCTTCGTCACGAACACTCCTCTGGTGCTCAGAGGATGAAAGAAAAAATGTTTAAAGAAGGAGGGAGAAAGTGGAGGTAAGCATCCCAGTTCTTCAGGTTGTCGGATATAAAAAAAGCGGCAAAACGACATTGGTAATAAAAATCATTGAAGAAGCAACGTCGCGAGGAATAAGAGTGGCGGCATTAAAGCATCACGGACATGGCGGACCTCCAGAAGCTGCAGAAGGGACCGATAGTATAGTACATCAAAGAGCCGGAGCAGTTATGGCTGGAGTAGCAGGAGAGGGTGTCTTGCAGCTTTCTATCGTGGCTGAGGATTGGCCATTCGATAAAATAATGGCCCTCTATGCTCTTGTTTCATTTGATTTTCTGGTCATAGAGGGTTATAAGAAAGAACGTTTTCCAAAGATTGTTTTAGTACGTAAAGAAGAGGATCTTCATTTGATTGAAGATTTAACCGAAATAGTGGCTATTATTTCCCCTGAACACGTGAAGATTAAACGGGGCAATTATGAGATTTTTACAAATCAAGAAGAATGTCTTTCTTGGATTATGGACTATATGATCTCTTCACTAAAAAAATGATTGGATAAAAAAAGGTGTCCCAAACGTATTTTAGGACACCGATTTCTTAATGAGTAAAAAGGGAGTAGCTGATATTGGCTAGCTTACAGCATATAACGGTCAAAAGCCTTTAAATATTAGCCATTCGACATTCAGCCAATAACTTACATATTCACTTGCTCTACCGGCTTTTTGCTTTGGTACAGTCGTTTTCCGATATAGGTTTGCAGCATTAGAAATAGTCCGCCTACTACCCAATAGAGAGGAAGGGCGGCCGGTGCTGATAAAGAAAAAATCCCCATCATGAGCGGTGAAATATAACCAATCGCAGCCATTTGCTTTCGTTGCTCTTCAGGCATATTGACGAGTGAAAGCTTGTATTGAATAAAATAGACGGCACCAGCTAAAATTGCGAGTAATACATCGGAATGGCCTAGATTAAACCAGAGAAAGCTATGGGATGCGATCTCAGGTGTCCGTCGAATGGCATAATAGAATCCCATTAAAATCGGCATTTGAAGGAGTAATGGTAAGCAGCCTCCTACAGTTGCAAGAGGATTTATACCATGCTTTTGATAAAGCTCAAGCATTTCTTTTTGGACCTTCGCTTTTTCCTCAGGATTTACCGCTTTTTTCATTTTTTCTTGAATGACCTTTAGCTCGGGTTGTACTAACGCCATTTTTTCCTTCATGACCATTTGGCTTTTTGTTTGCTTTAGCATGAAGGGCATGAGTAGAGTACGGACCAGCAATGTCACCATGATAATGGAAAGTCCATAGCTTCCGTTAAACCAAGAAGCGAAGGTTTTTAATAGTACGGAAAAAGGATATACAAAGTAATGATTAAAGACTCCCGGAGTCGTTGCATCAATGGATGACATTGTTGTAGTAGATGCCTGCTGACATCCAGAAATGAAAGATAGTAAAACGATTCCGATCAATATGAGCAAACCTTTATTGAAAGAGAATGCAGCTTTATTTTTGAATACCATTTAAGTCCTCCTTGAAAATAATGATCGTTTCTTTTTTCAAGAAGGTGATAGGGTGGAAGATCATCAGCCGATCCCTTCAAACGGGTGCACTTAGCGAGCCAGTATACAATGCGATTTATTTCATAATGAAAAATCTGTGGCTGTAAAACTGGCATTTTTTTTATGCACTCTGTTTTAGGTCGTCTTATGGATTGGTTTTTCCATGTAGTTTTTAAGAAGTAAAACAACCCGCCTAACACAGTCCCTTTTAAGAAAAGGCTTGCGACAAAGAGATAGGGTGTCCATTCGTTAATTTCAATCCATTCAAACACGCTGCATCCCCCCTTTACAAATACATGTACTTTTCAAGTATATACGAAGAAGGAAGAATAAAGTTACAAAAAATAAATGGAAATTATTTCTATAATACTTTACGTTTTGCATAAGCTCTATTCAATGAAATAGCCTCAATTCCCTAAGATACAAGGGATTGAGGCATTCATTCATAAACCATTAAAGAAGTATTTCTGTTTGAGTGAATGTAGTTCTTGTTTAATTTCTTTTCGATCAATCTTTAATTGATCGGCGATGTCACAAACCGTTTTACCATCTTTAAGGGATTGTATATGATCTTTTACATTAGTTTGACTTAATTTAGAAATAGTGGATAGTATCACTAAATCTTTAAGAGAAATTTGATCATTTACATAGCCTTGAATCTCTTCAACGGATTGATTGTTATATTGTGCTAAGGATTGTAGGATTTCCTCTTGATGCTCTTTCCAAAATTTAGTGTGTTGGTTTCCTTTTTTATGTAGCTTTTTCACATCCACATTAAAATGGTTGGCTGTCTTTTTCCAAGATTTTTCGTTCTTTTCATAATACGTCAAAATCTCATGAACCGTACTTTTGCTGTATTTTTCAAGTCGGACTGCTTTACAAATCTCAGATTTAGAAAAGCCTTCTTTCGAATACTTCTTTATAACCGTGTCATTACATCTGCTAAAACAATGAGTCTTCTCTTTTGAAGGAGAAGGAGCTGCTTCTGTAGAATGACCGTGAAATCCTACTAATGATAATACAACTATAATTAGGACAAATAACTTTGCTTTCAAAACATACACTCCTTTTTAGCAATACGTTTCGAATATAGTTTGTCCAGAATACAGGAATAAATTAGGGGAAAATGAATTGTATTGTAATTGGGTTCATCTAATTGATTTTGAAGGACTTAAAATGAAGTTATTTAAGGATATTCCAATAAATAGGCTTTTCCGAAAGAATTGTCTTGTTGTAGCGACTTTAGTCATGTGTTACACTTGCTTTATCTAGAATGAACGGAGGGTTTTCGAAATGAAGTTGATGGCAGCAAACTTCCTCTTAGGAAGAATCCGATTAAACACTTTGTGCCGCTAATTGAATAGTGCTCAAGGGACTCTGACTGTGTTCAGGGTGAACGGGATTGGTCTGCCTATTTTGAAAACCATAGAAAAATAGTCAATTCCATAATGAGACAGAAAAACTATAATGCCCATGAGTAAGCATTAGGTTTATTTGCTGTCTAACCGTTAAAAACACTGGAAAATCTGTGTTTTTTTGTTTTTTACTGAACAAAGGTCTAGTCCATATCTGTACACTTTTCATTTGCGGTAGGTATGGAAATCTTAAAGAACATACTGGAGGTACAGCAAATGGAAGTTATAAATGAAAAGGCTATTTTAGCAGGGGTAAATCTTGGTCAAGAGGAAGACTTTGATTACTCTATGGAGGAGCTTGCAAATTTAACAAAGGCATGTAACGTCGAAGTGGTCGGAGTGATCACGCAAAATATGCAAAGAGTGAACCCTTCCCATTATATCGGGACCGGAAAGGTGCAGGAGCTGCTTGCTTTAATTGCTGAGAAAGACGCGAACTTAGTTATTTTTAATGATGAGCTTTCACCTTCGCAAATTCGTAATTTAGAGAAAGATTTAGATTGTAAGGTCATTGATCGAACCGTATTAATTCTCGATATTTTTGCTGAGCGTGCAAAAACACGTGAGGCCCAGCTGCAGGTTCAGGTTGCAGAGCTCCAGTATATGCTGCCAAGATTAATTGGCCTTGGCGCATCTCTTGGTCGCCAAAGCGGCGGTGTCGGAACAAGGAATAAGGGAGCAGGGGAGAAGAAATTAGAGCTCGACCGCAGGAGAATTGAAGAAAAAATTCATATTCTGAACAAAGAATTAGAAACACTTGTAGCGCAGCGTAAAATTCAACGAAAGCTGCGGAAAAAAAACGAAATTCCGGTTGTTTCACTGGTTGGCTACACGAATGCTGGCAAGTCCACGATGATGAATGCGATGCTAGAAATATTTATGCCAGAAAGCGAAAAGCAAGTGTTCGAAAAGGATATGCTGTTTGCAACGCTTGAAACGTCCGTGCGAAAAATACAGCTGCCTGAAAATAAATCCTTTTTATTAACAGATACAGTTGGTTTCGTCAGCAAGCTGCCGCATCATCTTGTCAAAGCATTTCGTTCGACACTTGAAGAGGTAGCGGAATCAGATTTACTCATCCATGTCGTGGATTTTTCCAATCCAGAATATAGAAAAATGATTGATATTACCAATAAAACGCTAGAAGATATCGGCGTAAAAGGCATCCCGATGATTTATGCCTATAATAAGGCGGATCAAACGGATCTAGACATCCCCCTCGTAATGGGCGACACCATCTACCTTTCAGCAAAACAAAAAATGGGTGTTCACGAGCTAACAGACATGATCAAATCGCATCTATTCGCGAATTATGTAGATTGCAAGCTGTTGATTCCTTATGACAAGGGACATATTGTTTCCTATTTGAATGAAGTGGCTCATGTTAAAGCAACAAGCTATGAGGAAAATGGAACGTTGTTGAAAGTTTCCTGCAAGGAATCAGATGCAGAAAAATTTAAACAATATAAGGTAAGATAAGGGAAAGGGCTGCTACTCATTGGCAGCCTTTTCGATGGAGAAAAAAGGTGGTCTACTCGGAGTTCGTTAACGTTTATAATAGTGAGAATTACCTATCATAAGCGTCACAATACATGAGACCACCATAATACCAAAGAATAGAAAGAGCTTCATTTTTTCATATCCCCTGGTTCTTTCATTTCTTCATGCAGCTCTTTCAAACGGATCAAGGCTTCCTTTTGGTCAAAAGAACTGTACCAACGATATTCCTCGTTGTCTAAAATCCGATAATGCTGACTAATGATATTTTGTTGCAACCGAAAATTTCCAAACTGTTGAATGGTCTTCCACCAAACCCTTCCTCCCATGGTCTTTTCTTTTGGAGAACTAATGCTTGTATGGGCAATCGTTTCAATAATTTCAAGAGGATCTCCTCCTAAACAAGCTTGCAGGACCTCACTGTCACGAAACAATGCGCATATCGCTACAACTGTTGTCCAGCCGGCTAATGAACGTCCTTTTTCTACCTGAACCAAAGTTTTTTTGGAAACGCCCAATATCGATGCCATTTTATCTTGGGTGTAATTGTATTCCGTTCGAATGAGCTTCAATTTCGTTGAAATCAAATGGTTAACAAATTCTTGATCCACCATTAACAACTCCTATATCATTATCTATTCAGTTAATTAGTGTAATTTTACACTTTTTTTATATTTTTACAATATATTTTATGGCAAAAAAAACATTTATTTGCATTTTCACCCAAAACAAGTGTAAAAATATAGTGAAGAAACGAAAAAACTTTGAGGAGGAATCTTATGAAACGAACAGCAGAAATCGTGCTAACCGTAATAGGAATCGTGTTAAACGTTATTATGATTGGAATCGGTGCTCTTATAAACTTTGCTTTCAATGATGTCACGTTAAGAAATGAGATGGAAGATGAATTAATGAAAGATCCTACCCTTAGTAATGCGGATGTGGATATTAATATGATTATGGATTTTTTAGGTGGCGTTGGTTGGGGTTTTATCATTATTGTGACAATCAGTACGATCCTTGCCATCATCGCAGCAGTCGTAGTAAGAGGAAATCGGAAGCCAAAATTAGCAGGAGGGTTGCTAATCGGAAGCTCTTTGCTTCTTGGAATTGGTACCATTCTTATTGGTTGGCTGCCGGCTTTACTTTTCTTAATTGCTGGAATTCTATGCTTTGCCCGTCGTCCTAAGGAGCCGGTCGATCATAGTATGTATTAATGCAAAAATTTTAAAGAATTACTTCTTTCTTTTTCAAAAAGAAAATGATACCATATATTTAATTTCATAGTGATTTATCTAGAGTGGACGAGAGAACTGGCTCTTTGACTCCACAGCAACCTGTTCGAAAAAGAATAAGGTGCTCCTACCAGCAAAGCAAGGGCTTTGAATGATAAGAAACGGCGACGCTCCTCTTACTTTCAAAGTGAGAGGAGTTTTTTTCGTTTTCATTGAAAGCTCACCAATCTTTTGAAGGAGTGAGTGTAAATGAATGCAAATGGAATGGCAAGAGGCTACTTAGCGAAAAATATGAATAATGGGGAATTCATTCATTTTGTGTTAGACTGCATTTTAAGACAACTGAAGGAATGGAATCATGATGTACGTTTAGAGAGTTACGAATTAGAAGAATGCTACAAAGTGATCCTAACCATAGAAGGAGCTCCTCAAATGATTCTATTAAGTAAGGTACTTTGCAGACTGAAGCAATCAGAAGGTCCATACGCTCTTGACCGGTATCTGTGGGAAAAGATAAAATCCAATGGGCATGTTCTTCATGAAACCCATTATATTAAAACGGTTCATATATAATGGATGGTACACACTAAATATACTAGTAGGTTTCTTTCACTATTTTACTCATGCAAATAAAGGAGTTTTTAATATGCAAAAAATTTTTCCTGCTTCTAGAAATATGCGAGATTTCGAGAAATTTTTACAGTCTAGCTATGAAGTAGGTGTTTTTCTCGATTTGCATATATCTCAATTAAAAAACGTTCATAGAATGGCGCAGGCGCATTGTAAAAAAATGTTTTATCATATGGACTTGATTCATGGATTAAAAAATGATGATTATGCGACAGAATTTGTATGTCAGGAAATTAAGCCTGCTGGGTTAATTTCAACAAAAGCAAGCGTGATTATGAAAGCGAAGCAAAAGGGTGTTCTTTCTGTCCAAAGAGTATTTCTATTAGATTCTCAAGCATTAGAAAAAAATATGAAAATTGTATCTAAAACACAGCCAGATTTTCTGGAGGTTTTGCCCGGTGCGATGCCATGGATTATTGAAGAAATTAAAGATATGGTAAATATCCCAATTTTAGCTGGAGGGTTTATTCGGACACCGGAAGAGGTAGACAATGCATTAAAAGCAGGAGCTACTGGTATTACCACCTCCAATGTTGATTTATGGAATTATTATGAGGAAAAAGGGATGAAGTCATTGTAATTTTTTACAAAAAAAATATTGACAGCGTTTTCAAAAGTTTTTATACTGTCCTTAAGTTAATATTTTGTGACGGAGATTTGGAGATACACGCAAAAGATCCTTTGGTATTCAAAGAGGTCTATTGTGTGTATCTCTTTTTTCTGTCAATAACGTAAAAAATCTAGTATGAAGAAAGGGGTATTAGGATGACAGCGTTTTGGGGAGAAGTCATCGGGACAATGATTTTGATTTTACTAGGAGGAGGTGTAGTAGCCGGAGCCAGCCTGAAAAAAACGTTCTCAAATGGCGGCGGATGGATTGTCATTACTTTAGCTTGGGGATTGGCAGTTACGATTGCAGTATACGCTGTTGGTAGCTTTAGCGGCGCTCATTTAAATCCTGCTGTAACCATTGCACTTGCTACGATCGGAGATTTCCCTTGGAGTGATGTACCAGCCTATATTGTGGCTCAAATGCTAGGGGCCATGATTGGGGCAGCACTGGTATGGCTTCACTATCTTCCACATTGGAAGGAGACGGATGACCCTGGTACAAAGTTGGGAGTATTTGCAACAGGTCCTGCTATTCCTCACTACTTTTCGAATTTGTTAAGTGAAATGATTGGAGCATTCGTGTTAGTTTTAGGTATTCTATTCATAGGAGCTAATACATTTACAGATGGATTAAATCCAATTGTAGTCGGATTATTAGTTGTAGCAATCGGAATGTCACTAGGTGGTACAACTGGCTATGCTATTAACCCTGCACGTGATTTAGGACCAAGAATTGCCCATTTCATTCTACCGATTGCAGGTAAGGGAAGTTCCAATTGGAGATATGCATGGGTTCCTGTTGTAGGACCGATTTTAGGCGGAGCTCTTGCAGCAGCATTCTACAAAGCCGTATTTATGGGAGAAAATCCTTCTAAGTTTTGGATTGTTCTAGGTGTTTCTGTTGTGGTTTTACTCATCACACAATTAGCAAGCCAAAAGCAAGGTCATGTTGTAAAGAATAAAAAATCAGTGGCATAGATCACAATTTTTTAGACATAAAGTAAGAACAAGGGTTTAGAGGAGGAATTACAATGGAGAAATTTATCTTATCACTTGATCAAGGTACGACTAGTTCAAGAGCGATTATTTTCAATCAAAAAGGGGAAATCGTTCATACAGCTCAAAAAGAGTTTACGCAAATTTTTCCAAAACCAGGCTGGGTTGAGCATAATGCAAATGAAATTTGGGGCAGCATTTTGTCTGTTATTGCAACCGCTTTAACGGAATCTGATATTAAGCCTGAGCAAATAGCAGGTATTGGAATTACAAATCAGCGTGAAACGACTGTCGTTTGGGATAAACACACTGGTAAGCCAGTATACAATGCAATTGTATGGCAATCACGCCAAACAAGCGACATTTGTAATGAACTGAAGGAAAAAGGCTATGATGATGTATTTAGAGATAAAACAGGCTTATTAATTGATGCCTATTTTTCCGGTACAAAGGTAAAATGGATTTTAGACCATGTAGAAGGTGCTCGTGAAAAAGCAGAAAGAGGAGATCTTTTATTCGGTACGATTGACACTTGGTTAATCTGGAAGCTTTCCGGCGGTAAAGTGCATGTAACGGATTATTCGAATGCTTCCCGTACATTAATGTACAACATTTATGATTTAAAATGGGATGATGAATTACTAGAAATCTTGGGTGTTCCAAAGAGCATGCTGCCTGAGGTAAGACCTTCTTCAGAAGTGTATGGTTATACGGTAAAACATCATTTCTTCGGTCAAGAGATTCCGATTGCCGGAGCTGCTGGAGACCAACAAGCTGCATTGTTCGGACAAGCTTGCTTTGAAAGCGGAATGGCGAAAAACACGTATGGTACAGGCTGCTTCATGTTAATGAATACTGGTGAAAAAGCAGTTAAGTCCCAAAATGGTCTTCTTACAACGATTGCTTGGGGAATTAATGGAAGGGTTGAATATGCTCTTGAAGGAAGTATTTTCGTTGCCGGTTCAGCAATCCAATGGCTGCGCGACGGCTTAAGAATGCTAAAGGACGCAAAAGATAGCGAAAGCTATGCGGAAAGAGTGGAATCTACAGATGGTGTATACGTTGTTCCAGCATTCGTCGGTCTGGGTACGCCTTATTGGGACAGTGATGTTAGAGGAGCGGTATTCGGCTTAACGCGCGGTACATCTAAAGAGCATTTCATTCGTGCTACATTAGAATCACTTGCTTATCAAACAAAGGATGTTTTAGGTGCAATGGAAGCAGATTCAGGCATCTCTTTAAAAACATTGCGCGTTGATGGCGGTGCAGTAAAGAACAACTTCTTAATGAAGTTCCAAAGTGACATTTTAGGCGTACCGGTTGAGAGACCTGTTATTAATGAAACAACGGCACTTGGAGCAGCTTATTTAGCTGGAATTGCGGTAGGCTTCTGGAAGGATCAGCAAGAAATCAGTACACAATGGCATCTGGATCAAGAATTCACACCAACAATGGAAGATTCTAAGCGTGATTCTTTATACGATGGCTGGAAAAAGGCTGTGAAGGCAGCAATTGCGTTCAAATAACTTGAGAAACGATCCAGTCTATGGTAAACTTGAATTAAGTTAATAAAGGGTTGGAGAAACGGAGAGACCACTAAGACACGAATCGATTCTATTCGATGACGTGTACTTTGTGGTCTCTTTTTGTCTATTTTTTACTAAAAAAAGGTACATGATACTGGTAGGAGGAATGGATGATGAAATTTTCTAATACAAATCGCAAACAATCCATAAAAAAAATGAAGGACACAGAATATGATCTGTTTATTATTGGTGGTGGTATTACTGGATCAGGAATTGCCCTTGATGCCGTAACGAGAGGAATGAAGGTTGGGTTGGCTGAGATGCAGGATTTTGCTGCGGGGACTTCTAGCCGTTCTACGAAGCTTGTTCACGGTGGGCTGCGCTACTTAAAGCAATTTGAGGTAAAAATGGTTGCAGAAGTTGGAAAAGAACGGGCGATTGTATATGAAAATGGACCACACGTTACAACACCTGAATGGATGCTTCTTCCTTTCCATAAAGGAGGTACTTTTGGAGCTTTTAGTACTTCTATTGGCTTACGGGTGTATGATTTTTTAGCAGGAGTTAAAAAGAAAGAAAGAAGGGTTATGCTTTCTCGAGATGAGGTTTTACAAAAAGAGCCTCTTATTAAAAAAGAAGGATTAAAAGGCGGCGGATATTATGTAGAATATCGCACAGATGACGCTCGCTTGACAATTGAAGTAGCAAAACGAGCTGCTGAATTTGGTGCAGATTTATTGAACTACACGAAGGTCGTCGGATTTACTTATGAAAATGGGAAAGTGAATGGAGTCGAGCTGCAAGATGTTTTAACTGGAGAAAGCTATACAGTGCGTGCCAAAAAGGTAGTGAATGCAGCCGGTCCATGGGTGGATACGCTTCGAGAGAAGGATTCATCCAAAAACGGAAAATCACTTCGCTTAACAAAAGGTGTTCACCTTGTCATTGATCAATCTCGTTTCCCTTTGAAACAGGCGGTATATTTTGATACACCTGACGGCCGTATGGTGTTTGCAATTCCAAGAGACGGTAAGGCATACGTTGGTACAACCGATACATTTTACGAAGAAGATCCCGTGCATCCGACGATGACGTCAGAAGATCGCGAATACATCATTAACAGCATCAATTTTATGTTCCCAGATGCGAAGATTACTGAAAAGGATATTGAATCCAGCTGGGCAGGAGTTCGTCCGCTTATTCATGAAGAAGGTAAAGATCCATCTGAGATTTCACGAAAGGATGAAATTTGGGTTTCTGATTCAGGCTTAATTACGATTGCTGGCGGGAAGCTGACAGGTTACAGAAAAATGGCAGAAACGGTTGTGGACTTGGTTGCTAAACAAATGAAAGAGGAAAACGATAAGGTTTTTGGAGAATGCCAAACAAAGACATTGAAAATTTCAGGAGGAGACGTTGGCGGCTCACAAAATCTCGATGCATTTATTGAAAAGCTTCACAAAGTAGGAGTAGAGCTAGGTCTTACAGTAAAAGAAGCGAAGCAAATGACTCGCATGTATGGTTCAAACATTGGAAAGGTATTTAGTTTGATTAGTAATAATCAAGAAACCATCTTAAAATATGGCTTCTCCAAGGAAGTATTCGGAAAGCTTGCTTATGCAATCGAAGAAGAAATGGTAGCCACTCCGGTCGATTTCTTCTTAAGAAGAACGGGAGCCTTATTATTCAATATTGACTGGGTATTTGAATGGAAGGAAAGCGTGGTTCAGTACATGGCGGATGTATTTAACTGGACGGAAAACGAAAAGAAAAAATATATCGATGAATTAGAAAAAGAACTGCTCGACGCTCAAGTACCTGTTGATTTACAAGATAAGGCCCGAACGGCTGTATAATTAGTGAACGCTCGCTATATAGCGGGCGTTCTGTCTTTTTGTAAACTGTGTCATGGTCCCGCCTCTGGTGCGTATAATCATTGGGGTAACTCCGCTCCTCGCATTAGTTCGTTCCTTATGAATGGCTGATATTTTGTTTCCAACGTCCGATATATCGAGTTGATGACCGATATATCAAGTTGATGACCGATATATTGGATCTGACGACCGATATATCGAGTTGATGACCGATATATTGGATTTGACGGCCGATATCTTGCCCTGACGACCGATATCTTGACGCTGACGACCGATATCCTGACGCTGATGACCGATATTTTGTACCTGATGTTCGAAATTTTGGCTAAACAGACGGAAATATTATACAAACTGGCTAAAATAAAAAACAAAATCGTATATATAAGAAAAATGATGGGTCAAAAGTGTTGATCAACAACCTTATGATTTGGCCTAAATTCCTTCTCTGTCTTAGTGACCGTTCTTAGGATACATTCACTACCTTTTTTATTATTAAAATTATATAAATATACTAAAATATCAGAGTTTTAGAACTTCACAGTTTTGTCACAAATTAAACGAAATCTATGATATTATAAAGTCGCATAATGAAAAGGCTTTCAAAAATACATAGAAGAAGTTATTTTAAAAAAATCATTTGAAAGCACCAAAACATCTAGAGGAGAGATTCTGATGGAAATTTTAAAGGGGACAGCTTTATTACTACTCGTGCTTGGACTATTTACTTTATTCAGCTATAAGGCGCCTAAAGGAATGAAAGCAATGGGCGCGCTTGCAAATGCGGCTGTTGCAGCTTTCCTTGTTGAGGCTTTTCAACGTTTTGTTGGTGGGGATTTATTAAAGATTGAATTTTTAGGTGAAGTAGGGGATGCTGCTGGAAGTATGGGAGGTGTAGCAGCAGCTGCTCTCGTTGCACTTGCTGTGGGTGTGTCCCCAGTTTATGCATTGCTTCTTGGTGTTTCTTGTGCAGGCTTAGGATTATTACCAGGATTTTTCGCTGGATATGCCGTTGCGTTTCTTGTTAAAGTCATTGAGAAAAAAGTACCTGCTGGACTTGATTTAATTGTTACTATTATTGTTGCGGCACCACTTGTGCGTTTGATCGCAGAAATGATTACACCAGTTGTGAAAGCAACGCTATTAAATATTGGTGGTATTATTACACAAACAGCGAACAGTAATCCAATTATTATGGGAATTATCCTAGGTGGAGTCATTACGGTTGTTGCCACAGCTCCTCTTAGCTCTATGGCATTAACAGCTATGTTAGGATTAACAGGACTACCTATGGCAATTGGAGCTCTTTCAGTATTTGGTTCTTCTTTTATGAACTATGTACTTTTCGATCGTATGAAGTTCGGTGACCGAAGAACAACCATTGCAGTTGCCATTGAACCATTAACGCAAGCAGATATTATCTCTGCAAATCCAATTCCGGTTTATGTGACAAATTTTTTCGGTGGTGCAGCAGCGGGGGTTGCTGTTGCTATGGCAGGTCTTATTAATAATGCAACAGGAACAGCTACGCCTATCGCTGGATTAGCTGTTATGTATGGATTTAATGATCCGGTCAAAGTAACAATTGTTGCCGGGATTTGTGCACTATTAGGGGCAACAGCAGGCTATATTGGTTCCATTGTCTTTAAAAACTTTAAAATAAGAACAGTCGATCAAATTCGCGTAGAGACAGAGAAGACAGCAGCGTAATGGAACTGTACAAAAAAAGGAGCTAGTATAATGAAGTACAGATCAGCATTTGATATTATAGGACCTGTTATGATTGGTCCATCCAGCTCACATACAGCGGGGGCAGCAAGAATTGGTAGAGTTGCTCGGACCTTATTTGGAGCTCTTCCAAAAAGAGCGGTCATTTCGTTTTATGGTTCTTTTGCGAAAACGTATAAAGGACACGGAACGGATGTCGCTGTTGTGGGCGGATTGTTAGATTTTGATACGTTTGATCAACGGATCCCACGTTCTTTAAAATTGGCTGAAGAAGCCGGAATGGAAGTGGAGTTTTTAGTAGAAGAATCTATTACGGAACATCCGAATACAGTGAAAATTCAGCTATCTGATGGTCAGAAAGAATTGGAGTTGGTCGGTATTTCAATTGGCGGTGGAACGATTGAAATTACAGAGCTGAACTCTTTTAAACTTAAATTATCTGGAGCGAATCCAGCTATATTAGTTGTTCATCATGATCAATTCGGTTTAATATCAGCCGTTACGACCGTTCTTTCCAAATACCAAATTAATATTGGTCATATGGAGGTTTCTCGTAAAGAAAAAGGTCAGATGGCTTTAATGGTTATTGAAGTCGACCAAAAAATTGAAGATCACGTGATTCAAGAGCTAGAAGCTCTACCGCACGTAACGCAAATTATTAGAATGGTAGAGTAGATGCCTTTCACAAACAACATGTGACTACAACTAGAATCTTGTGCAAGGCAGTAAGGAGGAAACAAATGTTTCGAAATGTTGCAGAGCTTGTAGAGCTTGCTGAAAGTAAAGGAGTAAAAATTGCTGAAATTATGATTCAGCAAGAAATGGAAGTCTCCGGTCTTTCAAGAGAAAAAATCATAGAAAAAATGGAATTTAATTTAAAAATCATGGAGGAAGCTGTAGAACGCGGGTTAAAAGGTGTTCAATCGGTCACCGGATTAACGGGCGGAGATGCTGTTCTACTCCAAAAATATATCCAATCGGGTAAAGCGTTAAGTGGCAATCTTATTTTAGATGCAGTTAGTAAGGCGGTAGCAACGAATGAAGTAAATGCCGCTATGGGGACAATCTGTGCAACACCTACAGCTGGATCTGCTGGTGTCGTTCCAGGCACATTATTTGCCGTTAAAGAAAAACTAAATCCTACTAGACTCGAAATGATCGAATTTTTATTCACGGCTGCTGCATTCGGATTTGTTGTGGCAAACAATGCATCAATTTCTGGAGCAGCTGGCGGATGTCAAGCTGAGGTTGGTTCTGCTAGTGGTATGGCGGCTGCAGCTATCGTTGAAATGGCAGGGGGAACACCAAACCAAGCTGCAGAAGCGATGGCGATCACGTTAAAGAATATGCTCGGACTTGTGTGCGATCCAGTGGCGGGGCTTGTTGAAGTGCCCTGCGTGAAACGAAACGCGATGGGTGCCGCGAATGCAATGGTCGCAGCCGATATGGCACTTGCTGGAGTTAAGAGCCGCATCCCTTGTGATGAGGTCATTGACGCCATGTACCGAATTGGACAAACTATGCCAGTTGCCCTCCGCGAAACAGCAGAAGGCGGACTAGCAGCAACTCCAACTGGAAGAATGCTAGAAGCAAAAATCTTCGGTGTGAAAACGTCATAATAGAAATTTCGCTCGCAGCTGAAATACGGTTGCGAGTTTTTTTATGGAAATAGGGCAAACCTTTTTGAATCCATTTGGAGTATATGGATAGAGTGGCAAGTAATTTTGGGAAGTCGGCGAGTATTTTGCCAAAACCGGTGAGTATTTCCTGAAATTTGGCGAGTATTTTGCCAAAACCGGCGAGAAAATTCATAAAATCCGCGATTATTATTTTCACTTACCTTGAGAGATACCAGCAGTCAGTGAAAAGTTTGATTCGCTGGTAAAAACCTAGTGGATTGAATTTAGTTTTGAAATAACACTTGGAAAAAGCTGCGAATTAATAAAGTATTCACATCATTTACCAGTCCATCCGCCCTACAACCCCTTTCTATAAAACAAGTCTATAGTAACTGTCAAAAAATACATAAAATTGTTAGAATTTTCTTAACAACATAGACCAGCTTGAAAAATCTATTAGGAGGGAAAAGTATGGAACATCTTGTTTCTTTAATCCCGTACAAAGTAGTAGAGCAGCTGGAAGAGGTAAGTGAGATTCCGATGGGAGTTGAGTTAATCCAAGCTCCATCCATTTGGGAGAAGACAAAAGGAAAAGGCATTACGATTGCTGTGTTAGACACAGGCTGTGATGTTGAGCATCCAGATTTGAAGGAACGCATTATCGGCGGTCGGAATTTTACCAAGGATGATGGGGGAAAACCTGATATTTTCAAGGATTATAATGGACATGGAACACATGTTGCAGGAACCATCGCCGCATCATTGAATCAAAAAGGTGTTGTTGGTGTTGCGCCTGAAGCAAATCTAATGATTTTGAAAGTACTTGGTAGAAATGGTTCTGGGCGTTATGAGTGGATCATCCAGGGTATATCTTATGCCATCGAGCAAAAAGTAGACATTATCTCCATGTCGCTAGGAGGCCCTCAGGATGTAAAGGAGCTTCATCAAGCTATAAAAGCAGCTGTTCAAAATGGAATATTAGTAGTTTGTGCAGCCGGAAATGAAGGTGATGGTGAGCATCGTACAGATGAATATGCTTATCCAGGCTCTTACAATGAAGTCATTAGTGTCGGAGCAGTAAATTTAGAACGTAGATCTTCTCCTTTTACCAATTCAAACAATCAGATTGACGTTGTTGCACCAGGAGAACAAATTCTTTCTACTTATTTAAATGGAACGTATGCAAAGCTGAGTGGGACATCGATGGCGACCCCACATGTTGCGGGTGCTCTTGCGCTCATTAAAGACCTTACTCAGAAAGAATTTGAACGAGACCTAACGGAACCAGAGCTTTATGCACAATTAATAAAAAGAACCGTACCGCTAGGACACTCACCTAAATTAGAAGGGAATGGCCTGGTTTATTTAACATTACTTGACCATATTTCTGAAGTGTTTAACCAAGAAGTCAGAATCCAATTGCTTCGAGTGTAATACTATGGAAGTAAATGAATGGAGTGCTTATGATTTATCATTGCAGCAGTCTCGACCATACTATGACCAATCATTAGATCAAAAGTATCGAGCGGAGTACTATGCAGGAATATCTTTTCAGTTAAAAGAGCTTCATTGGCTAGTTAGTCAAACACACCGGAACCAATTAAACTATGAACCGTATAAATACGTGTATCCTTGGGTAGATCTTCAAGAAGATGGAAAGCTAAAAAGTCTTTATTCAGGTAATAGAATGGAGCCCCTAGAGGCAATTGAGCAGGATTTGCAAGTCTTAACAACAGCTAATGAGAAAAACTTTTTATTTAACTGCGAGCACGTCGTTCCACAATCATGGTTTGATAAAAAACAGCCTATGAGAGGCGATCTTCATCATCTCTTTGCTTGTGAGCCAACCTGTAACAGCAGGCGCAGCAATTTTCCCTATACCGATTTTTTAAACTATACACCAGAAATAAGTGGGCAAACGATTCATTCTAGCTGTGGAAAAGTAGAAGGCGAACAATTTGAGCCTGAATACGGAAAAGGAGTAGTGGCAAGAGCGACACTTTATTTTCTTATTAGGTATGATCCAATCATAGATGAAAGCTGGGAAGGTAAAATCAATCTTTCATTATTACTAGAGTGGAATAAAAAATTCCCGGTAACACTTTATGAAAAACACCGTAATCTGGCTATTCATGAATTACAGGGAAACCGGAATCCATTTATTGATTTTCCGGATTTAGCATCTGATACGATATTTTCGTATTTTGAGAATAATATTTTATTCTCATAATAAAAACTGAATCATAAAAGAAGCGAATTTCTGTGAGTACTATAGAAATTCGCTTTTATATTTGATGAAAATCGTTCTAACTCTTTTTAGCCCTTATTATTAAACAGATAGCCAATCAAAATGACTGTATTAATACATGATGGTTTTTTTGTGTTGAAAATAATAGTAGTATAATTTATAATTTTAAGAAAATTATTAACTGTTACTCTATTAAAAAGGAGGGAAGTATATGAAATTGTATCTATCTGTTGACATGGAAGGTATAACGGGATTAATTGATGAAACCCAAGTCAACTCATCCAGACATAATTATGAGAGAAGCCGGATGATTATGACGGATGAAGCAAACCACATCATTACGACAGCGTTTGATTACGGATGTAAAGAAGTGATTGTGAATGATAGCCATTCAAAAATGAATAACCTTTTAATTGAAAGACTCCACCCTGAAACACAGCTTATTACTGGAGATGTAAAGCCTTTTTCGATGGTCCAGGGTCTAGATTCTAGCTTTGATGGAGCCATCTTTGTGGGCTATCATGCAAGAGCTTCGCAAAAAGGCGTCATGAGCCACTCGATGATTTTTGGTGTCCGGAATTTTTACATAAATGATGTTGTAGTTGGAGAGCTTGGATTTAATGCGTATGTTGCCGGGTATTACGGAGTTCCTGTCATTATGGTTGCCGGAGACGATTGTGCGGCACATGAAGCTGAACAATTGATTCCAAATGTCACCACAGCAATCGTGAAGGAATCGATTTCCCGCTCGGCTGCTAAGTCTCTTACACCGGCAAAAGCGGGAGAGCTTCTTCGTGAAAAAACGTTCGAGGCTTTAAAAAATAAGAATCAAGTGAAGCCGCTTGTTCCGCCAGATGCACCGATTCTTCGAATTGAATTTGCCAACTACGGTCAAGCAGAGTGGGCTCATTTAATGCCTGGGACTGAAATTGAACCGGGTACAACCACTGTTCGATTCCAAGCAAAGAATATTCTAGAAGCCTATCAGGCCATGATCGTAATGACAGAGCTTGCTATGAAAACGACCTTTTGCTAAGAACGAATCTTCTACGGAACTAACGAGATTTAATTTTAAAAAAGGACGGTCCGTAGTATCGAGGTTTGAAAGAAGCAGAATGACCATTCGACAGGAATGAGTACTAGAAAAGGACAATATAGGGAAATAACTCGGTTTTGTTTTTCCGTCTAAAAACTTCTATAGGAAGTGTCACTACATGAAAACATATCTTTTTAAACGAATTTTTTCCATGTTTGTTACGTTGTGGCTGATCGTAACGCTCACTTTCTTTCTAATGCATTTGATTCCAGGTTCTCCTTTCAATGAGGAAAGGGCTACGAGTGAAGCGGTCCAAAAAAACCTAGAAGCCTATTATGGTCTGGATCAACCGTTATTGGTGCAGTATGGAATGTACGTAAAATCGTTACTTACATTAGATTTAGGACCTTCCATCAAAAAGTCGTCCCAAACCGTAAATGAAATGCTCGGCAGGGGTTTTCCGATTTCGTTTGAGCTTGGAATGGTGACCCTTACAGTTGCTGTGATTTCGGGAATATTATTAGGGGTGGTAGCAGCCTTGCGTCATAATGGGCTCATCGATTACTTAGCCATGACTTTTGCTGTTCTTGGTATTTCAGTGCCAAGCTTTGTAATGGCCACACTTCTGATCCAGCAATTAGCGGTCAATTGGCCTCTTTTCCCAGTAGCTACTTGGGCAAGTCCGAAACATATGGTATTGCCAACACTGGCACTTGCAACCGGACCAATGGCGATTATTGCCCGCTTAACTCGCACAAGTATGCTGGAAGTATTGACTCAAGACTATATACGAACAGCAAAAGCAAAAGGATTATCTCCTTTCAAAATCGTTTTTAAACATGCACTAAGAAATGCACTGCTCCCCGTTATTACAGTATTAGGAACATTGGCAGCAGGGATTCTGACGGGTACCTTTGTCATTGAAAAAATCTTCGCGATTCCAGGAATGGGTAAGTATTTCGTTGAGAGTATTAATCAGCGAGATTATCCGGTTATCATGGGAACGACTGTTTTTTATGGGGCTGTTCTGATTGTCATGTTATTTCTTGTAGATATTGCGTACGGTATTTTAGATCCTCGTATTAAGCTGAGCAAAAAGGAGGGAAGATGATGGAGCTAAGAGAACAGCAAGATCATCGCATAGCTTCTGATATTCCCAATGAATGGTTCAGGCCAAAGGAAAGGGACCTGGCCGAAGCGGAAGCAGTTGTAAGGCCAAGTCTTTCTTTCTGGAAGGATGCATGGCGTAGACTATTAAAGAATAAGCTGGCGATGCTTGGATTGATATTCTTGGTTTTTCTTACCATTATGGCTATATTTGGCCCTATGCTGTCTCCTTATTCGGTAGATAGAGGAGTTCTTTCTGAACAAAATCTACCTCCTTCAGCTGAGCATTGGTTTGGTACGGATAATTTGGGAAGAGATGTTTTCACTCGGACTTGGTATGGTGCAAGGATTTCCTTATTTGTAGGGGTTGTTGCAGCTCTTATCGATTTTTTGATTGGCGTCATTTATGGTGGGATTGCAGGCTATAAAGGTGGAAGAGTTGATCATTACATGATGAGAGTGATCGAGATCTTATACGGTCTACCATATTTATTGGTGGTTATTTTACTAATGGTTGTAATGGGACCAGGACTTTCTACCATTATCGTTGCGTTGACCGTAACCGGATGGCTCGGCATGGCCCGAATTGTTCGAGGACAAGTGATGCAAATTAAAAATTATGAATTTATTCTAGCATCGAAAACGTTTGGGACAAAAACACCTCGTATTCTAGTAAAAAACTTACTTCCTAATACAATGGGACCGATCATTGTCCAAATGACCTTGACCGTTCCTTCTGCAATCTTTGCTGAAGCGTTCTTGAGCTTCCTTGGTTTGGGAATCCAAGCTCCCTTTGCATCTTGGGGAGTTATGGCAAATGAGGGACTGCCTACCATCCTATCTGGGCATTGGTGGCGCCTATTTTTTCCAGCATTATTTATTTCTCTGACCATGTTTTCCTTTAACGTAGTCGGTGATGGTTTACAGGATGCGCTCGATCCGAAATTAAGGAGGTAGGATGATGGAAAAAGTACTGCAGGTAGAGAACCTCCATGTTTCTTTTACCACATATGGTGGGGAAGTAAAAGCAGTTCGTGGTGTAACTTTTGACTTACATAAAGGTGAAACATTAGCCATTGTTGGGGAATCTGGATGCGGGAAAAGTGTCACCTCCCAGAGCATTATGAGGCTGATTCCAACGCCTCCTGGAAAAATTACAAATGGTTCCATTCTTTTTAAAGGGAAGGATTTGACGAGGCTATCCGACAAAGAAATGCGAAGCATCCGAGGTGCCGATATTTCAATGATCTTCCAAGATCCGATGACTGCCCTAAATCCAACGCTGACCATTGGAGATCAGCTTACAGAAGGACTTATTCAGCACCAAAATATTTCCAAGGAAGAAGCGAAGAAAATGGCTCTTTCTATGCTTGAACTTGTTGGAATTCCCAGCCCTGAAACTCGTTTAAAGCAATATCCTCATCAATTCAGCGGAGGCATGCGCCAAAGAATCGTGATTGCAATGGCGCTTGTATGCCAGCCAGAGGTTTTAATAGCAGACGAACCGACGACAGCATTGGATGTAACGATTCAAGCCCAAATTTTGGAGTTGTTTAAGGATATCCAAAAGAAAACAGGGGTTTCCATTATCTTAATTACACATGATTTAGGTGTAGTGGCCCAGGTAGCGGATCGAATTGCCGTTATGTATGCCGGGAAAATCGTGGAAATAGGAAATAGGCGGGAGATATTTTATAATCCCCAGCATCCATACACGAAAGGGCTTCTCAATTCAGTCCCGAGATTGGATATGGATGGCGATGATTTAATACCAATTCCCGGTTCACCGCCGGACTTATTTTCCCCTCCAAAGGGTTGCCCGTTTTCAGCCCGCTGTGCTTACGCCATGGAGGTTTGTGATCATGTTTATCCATATAAAACAAAACTTACGAAGAATCATTCTGTAGATTGTTGGCTACAGGATGAGCGAGCGAAAAGAATGCTGGCATCAATGAAATAACACATAGATGACAAATAAGGTAGTGTCAAAAGTTCTATGAAAAACTAGTTCTAGGCATCTCCGCCAGGATTTCAGGAATAGCCAAGTCCGCAATCGCTCTTGACAAACAGTCGAAAAAGGTTGCGATACGGCCATCAAGGGCGAAGGGAACA